>CBDCAW010000030.1:0-52280 GCA_965214025.1 Granulosicoccaceae bacterium | reverse complement strand
CATCGTGCAAAACGCTCAGGCGACGGCGCCGGATTCGCTGGATACGCTGCTGGCAAGCTTGAGCAGCCATGTTCATAGCCCGGTGTACTGGACGCGAACCGTCGAACAGCTGCGAGATGTCCATGGCGTGACGCGACTGATCGAGTGCGGCCCCGGCAAGGTGCTTGCCGGGCTTGTGAAACGTATCGATCGCCAGCTCCCGGTCGCGGTGGTCGACAGCCCGGCGGCGGTGAATGCCGCCCTGTCCGGGGCAATCTCAGGAGTGTCTTCATGAAAGATGCCATCGTGCTCGTCACCGGTGCCAGTCGTGGCATCGGCAAGGCAATTGCCGACACGTTTGGTGCCGAAGGTGCCACCGTGATCGGCACCGCCACCAGCGAGCAGGGTGCCGAAGCCATCGGCGCGCGTTTCAGGGAGGCCGGCATTCGCGGTAGCGGCCAATGCGTGGACGTCACCGATGCGGTCGCGATCGAGCAATTGCTCAAGACGATCGCCGAGCGGCATGGCGCCATCACCGTGCTGGTGAACAATGCCGGCATCACGCGCGACAACCTGCTCATGCGCATGAAGGATGCCGACTGGGATGCGGTGATCGAGACCAATCTTTCCAGCGTGTTCCGTTTGAGCAAGCTGGTCATGAAGCCGATGATCAAGGCGCGCTCCGGGCGTATCATCAACATCACCTCGGTGGTCGGTCTGACCGGTAATGCCGGGCAGGCAAACTATGCGGCGGCCAAGGCCGGGCTTATCGGTTTCACCAAGTCACTGGCGCGCGAGCTCGGCTCTCGCGGCATCACCGTTAATGCGGTGGCACCCGGGTTCATCGAATCCGACATGACGGATGCCCTGCCGGAAGAGCAACGTCAACGCCTGCAGAGCGACATCGCGCTGGGCCGGCTCGGGAGAGCCGGAGAGGTAGCGGATGCCTGTGCCTTCCTCGCTTCGAGCAAGGCGGCCTACATCACTGGCCACACCCTGAGCGTCAACGGGGGGATGTACATGCAGTGAGGGCTTCTCGGGTTTGCCCGTGGACCGCTTCCGGCCCGGCGCCGGGGTGGTCCGGGTGCCGCTTTCATGAAGTTTCGGCCCTCCTGGCCCTGCTTTACGGTCAGAGGCTGCCGGAACCGAGTGCGGAGGAAAATCGGTAAACCCACTAATATGCAGTACAAACAACGAGTTGGGTATTTCAAGGGTGAGTCTCTTTGCCGATTCATGGCACAGAGCCATCGAGTTAACTACAATAGCCGCGCGGCAGAACAGTCGTTCACATTCCGGAGGTTTTTCTCACGATGAGCAGTATCGACGAACGCGTCAAGAAGATAGTGGTAGAGCAATTGGGTGTTAAGGAAGAGGAAGTGACCAACCAGGCCTCGTTCGTTGACGACCTTGGCGCCGACTCCCTCGATACCGTCGAGCTTGTGATGGCGCTCGAGGAGGAATTCGAATGCGAAATTCCCGATGAAGAGGCCGAGAAGATAACCACCGTTCAACAAGCTGTCGACTACGTCAACGCGCACATCGGGTAACGTAGCCCGGGGAACAGCAGTGGCACGTAGACGCATAGCGGTCACCGGGCTCGGCCTGGTCACGCCGGTCGGCAACGATGTCGACATCTCCTGGAGGAACATCGTCGCCGGTGTTTCCGGTGTGCGTCCCATCGAGAGTTTCGACGTCACGCAGTTCGCCACGCGCTTCAGTGCGTCGGTCAGGAGTTTCGATACAGCGGCCTACTTCTCCACTAAGGAGGCGCGCAAGATGGATCTCTTCGTACATTTCGGCGTGGCAGCCGGCATGCAGGCAATACGTGATGCAGGGCTCGAGAACTCGGATGGTCTGGACGTCAACCGGGTCGGTATTTCGATCGGCTCGGGCATCGGTGGTTTGCCGAACATAGAGAACCAGCACAAGGCGCTGCTCGACGGCGGGCCGCGCAAGGTCTCACCCTTCTTCGTACCCTCCACGATCATCAACATGATCAGCGGTAACCTGTCGATCAAGTTCGGCTATCGTGGGCCGAACCTGTGCACGGTCACTGCCTGCACCAGCGGTACCCACAACATCGGTGATGCCGCACGCATCATCGAGTACGGCGATGCCGACGTGATGATCGCGGGTGGCGCCGAAATGGCTACTTCGGCGCTCGGCCTGGCAGGGTTCGGAGCCGCCAGAGCCCTGTCTACCCGCAACGACGATCCGGTCTCCGCCAGCCGCCCGTGGGACAAAGACCGCGATGGCTTCGTGCTCGGCGATGGCGCGGGCGTCATGGTGCTAGAAGAGATGGAGCACGCCCGTGCGCGCGGTGCGACCATCTATTGCGAGCTGGTGGGCTACGGCATGAGTGGCGATGCCTACCACATGACGTTGCCGGCGGAGAACGGCGAGGGCGCTCAGCGCTGCATGGTCTCCGCCCTGGGCAACGCGGGCCTCGCGGTCACCGACGTCGACTACATCAACGCGCACGGTACTTCCACACCGGCCGGAGACAAGGCTGAATCACAGGCCCTTCGTGCCTTGTTCGGCACTCATGCCGATTCACTGCTGGTCAGCTCCACCAAGAGCATGACCGGGCATCTTTTGGGGGCCGCCGGTGGTGTCGAGGCCGTCTTCTGCGCACTGGCCTTGCGTGATCAGGTAGTGCCTCCTACCATCAACCTGGAGCACCCGGGCGAGGGCTGCGATCTCGATTTCGTCGCGAACCAGGCACGCAACGCCGATATCCAGGTAGCCATGTCGAACTCGTTCGGTTTCGGCGGCACAAATGGCTCGCTGGTGTTCGCGCTCAGCAGCTAGTGCTCCTCTCCCGTGTCGATGGCTGGTCCGGCATCTGCAAGTGAAGGGATCACCGGCCTGACCATCACCCTCCTGTACTGACATGTGGCGCTTTCTTCTTCTGGTGATCGGGGCGGCGGTAGTGGTTGCCGGTTTTGCCTACGCCGACTATCGCAGCTTTCTGGAAGAGCCGCTGGCAGTTCCCGAAGAGGCGCGCACCTTTGTCGTGAAGCGTGGCTGGAGCGCCGAGCGAATAGCAGGTGAGCTGGAATCCAACGGCATCATCGCCAAGCGGCACTGGCTCGACGTCTACCTGCGGCTGAGCGGCAAGGCTTCCGCGATGAAATCGGGTGAATTCCGCCTGCCTGCGGCACTCACCGTGCCTGAGCTTGTCAGTACGCTGGTGTCGGGTCGCAGCTTGCAGTATTCACAGGTCATCGTCGAAGGCTCGACCTTCCGTCAGCTGCGCCGACGCCTGCAGAAGAACGACAAGCTGACTCAGACCCTGAAAGGGCTTTCCGATGAGGTACTCATGCGTCAGATCGGTGCCGAGGGTGAGCATCCCGAAGGTCGGTTCTTTGCCGATACCTATCGCTTTCCCCGCGGCACCACCGATCTTGCGTTCCTCAAGCGTGCCCATCGCACGATGCAACGCGTTCTCGATCAGGAATGGGCCGATCGTGCGCCCGATCTTCCGATAAAGACACCGTACGACGCGTTGATACTGGCCTCCATCGTCGAGAAAGAGACGGCTGTCGTCGCCGAACGGCCGCTGATCGCGGGTGTGTTCCATTCAAGGCTGAAACTCGGCATGCGGCTGCAAACTGACCCGACCGTGATCTACGGCATCGGTGAGGCGTACGACGGCGATATACGGCGCTCCGATCTCACCACCGACACGCCCTACAACACCTACACTCGACATGGGTTGCCTCCCACCCCCATCGCCATGGTAGGACGCGAGGCGCTGCATGCCGTGCTGCATCCGGATGCCACCACGAGCCTGTACTTCGTCGCCCGTGGTGACGGTACGCATCAGTTCTCCGAGACGCTGGAGGCGCATAATGCGGCGGTGCGTAAATATCAGTTGAGCGGCCGATGAACGTACAGTCAAAGACTGTCCGGGGCCGTTTCATCTCCCTTGAAGGTCTGGAGGGAGTCGGCAAGACGACGAACCGCGAGTTCATTCTCGAGCACCTGCGCGAGCATGGCGTGCCGGTGGTGGTATCGCGTGAGCCCGGCGGTACCGAGCTCGGTGAGTCCTTACGCAAGCTCATCCTCAGCGAGAAAGGTGTGATGCGGCCAACGACCGAGCTCTTGATGGTGGTGGCATCGCGTCTGGAGCACGTTGATCAGGTCATCGAACCGGCGCTGGCTTCAGGGCATTGGGTGGTGTGCGATCGATTCATCGATGCCAGCCATGCCTACCAGGGTGCCGGTCGGGAGTTGGGTAGCAAGCGGGTGAGTGAGCTGCATGCGCTGGTCGGTCTGACGTTGCAGCCGGACCTCACACTACTGCTGGACATGCCGCCGAGCGACGGTCTGGCGCGGACGCGTCAGCGCGGCGGTACGCCCGATCGCATCGAGCGCGAGGCAGCAGCGTTCTTCGAGCGAGCCAGGGCGGCCTACCTGGCACGTGCCGCGGCCGACCCCAAGCGGATCTCCGTCATCGATGCCTCCCGGCCACTGGAGCAGGTGCAGCAGGCCCTGTGCGCTGCGATGGCATCGTTGCTGACAGATCGTATCGATGCAGGCGTGGGTCCGCTCGATGGCTGACGGTTCGCCTGATTCCCTGGTCAGTTGTCTGCCTTGGCTGTTCGACGATTGGCAGCGCCTGCACCGTCTGCATGCCGATGGCCGCATGCCACACGCCGTTCTGATCGGCGGCAAACCGGGTATCGGCAAACGGCGGTTCGGCCGCTTCGTCGTTCAATCGCTGTTGTGCCAGCAGCCGTCAGAGGCTGCAGGTGCCTGTGGTGTCTGCGGATCGTGCCATCAGCTGATGGCGGGTGCGCATTCGGACTATCGGTATGTGGGCCCGGAGGGCGCCGGCCAGACGATCAAGATCGATACGGTGCGTGAGCTCACCGACTGGCTGCAGTTGACGGCCGATCGCGGCAGCTACAAGCTGGCACTGGTCGATAGCGCCGACCAGATGACGCACTCGGCTGCGAACAGCTTGCTCAAGACGCTGGAAGAACCCGGCGGGTCGGCGCTGATCATCCTGGTCAGCGACCAGCCTGCCCGCCTGCCGGCCACGGTGCTCAGCCGATGCCAGCTGATCACGCTGCGTTTGCAGGATAGAGCCGCTGCCCTGGCCTGGCTGGAGGGGCAGGTGGCCGACCCATCGGCGGCACTGACGCGAGCCAACGGTGCACCCCTGCAGGCACTGCAGGAGGCCAGTGCGGACTGGCAGGACGCGGAAGCGACGTTGCGCAGGGCGTGGCATGATCTCTTCCTGCACCGTGCGAGCATCGATCGTATCGTGAAGAGCCTGGAGAAGCTGCCATCGGCTCGCAGCCTGCGTCGTTTCAGTCAATGGACGGCCGCCGCCGCGAGAATGAGGCTGAGTTCGATGCCGGGCGAAACCGCCCCCGCCGGGGTGCCTCGCCAATCAGAGACAACCGGCAGCGCGATCGTGCCCGGCCGTATGGCCGCGAGCCGCCCGGAGGTATCGACGCCCGCACCTTACCTGGCAGACCAGGCTGACGAGTCGCTGGTATCGCGTGTTCAACACTGCCTCAGTACTGACGATTGGTTCACACTTCATGATCGAATCGGCAGGCTGTATCGCATCGACAGTACCAGCTTCAAGGCGCAGGCCGTGCTCGAAGGCTTGATGGCTCAGATTCGCGCCGATATCGATTCTGCGCGCTGACGCGGACGGCGCGACAGAGTGCCGGGTTGTGGTCAGCGTGTGCACTGCACCCACGCATCGGGAATTCGACTTCGCTTGCCGATCGATCACGATGTCCAAGGCACCCGCCTGAACCGGTTTCAGTTTCAGTGTACTCGGTCGATATGATGCTTTCACGGATCGAAGCCGAATAGCCCGGACCTCGCCTTGCGGATATTGCCTCGCGGATCTTGAAAAGCTGTTCAACCTGTCGACAATCAGAGCAAGGGCATCGTTCGAATGACTGAAGAAACCCGCAAGGGCATCATCGCCTTCTCGATCACCGATCGTGGCGCATTGTATTCAGCGTACATGTCGTTCCTGGAAGGCGGTGGAGTGTTCGTACCCACCCCGCGCAACTATGAGCTCGGAGACGGTGTGTTCCTGTTGCTGAAGGTGATGAACGAGTCGGTGCCGCTGGCGGTGAATTGCAAGGTGGTCTGGATCACCCCGGCGGGTGCTCAGGGCAACAAGGCACCGGGCGTCGGCTTGCAATTCGTCGGCGACGAAACGCATGAGGCACGCTCCAGCATCGAACATCACCTTGCTGCGGCGCTTCAGGGCGAAAGGCCTACGCAGACGATGTAGGGTTTTTCGCCCAACGGGGGATTGACAAAGTTCATGGCTGCGTTATATCTAACGACTTCCCCAACATTCTATGACACGTACATGTCACCTGCCGCAAGCTCTGCCTGCAAGAAGCCCGCGCCCGTAGCCGCCCGCCATGGCAGGCGCGACAGCGATGTGGCAACCGACATGGTCTATGTGGCAACCAGCGACATACACGGCCATGGCATGTTTGCCACGAAACGCTTGCTGGCCAAACGGGTGTTGGGTCGTCTGGCCGGCATGCCCACCTACGACGACGGTATCTACGTTCTGTGGTTGACCGATGAACTGGGCCTGGAAGTGACCAACGACTTCCGCTTCATCAATCACAGCAAGCACCCGAACTGCATGCTCACCGACATCGACGTGGTGACGCTGCGTACCATCCAGCGCGATGAAGAACTCACGCACGATTACGGCTGGTAGGGAATTACCGGCGCCGCGAGAAAGGCAGCAACGCCAGGTACCCATGTCACATGATGGCAATGCTGAACTCTCCAACCTCGGGTAGCGGAACTGCGAAATGACGCCGCACCCGTCACTGTCATATCGGAGAAGCGCTAGGCGCTGATCTTGCTGATGATATAGCCGCCGGAGCGATCATCGTGCTCCAGTGTGAGCATGCCGCGGGCCTGGGCTTCCTCGAGCATCTTGCCGAACGAATCGAACCCGTAGTAAGACTCGTTGAAACCAGGCTTGCGTCGTTTCAAGGTCTGCTTGACCATCGAACCCCATAGCTTGTCGTGATCGCCGCGTTCCGCAGTCAATGCCAAAGCGGTCTCGACAACGATATCCAACCCGTCCTGTGCTCGATCGTCGGCACCGCTGTCGCCGTTCTCCGTGTCGGTGTCGTCGTCGCCATCAGCGGCGCTGTCGAAGTCCACGGCGTGGATGTCCGTCTCATCGTCGGTACCCAGAATGTCGGCAAGATCGGTGATCGTTCGTTCAGTACCCTTGCTGCCATCACCGCGATTGCCACTCCTGGCACTCTTGCCTTTCGTTGCGCTCTTATCGTCAAAGGTGCGCACGTTGCCAGTCTCGCCGCCGTCATCGCGTTGCGACGGGTCGACCGGATGCGGCTTCGTGTCTGCCTCCTTCTTTTCACCCTCGTCGGGACGCCTGTGCGCATCTTCTGCCGAATCGGCAAGCCCGACGCTTGTCGCCTCCGGGTTCCTGGCGGGCTTCTTCTTGCTCCGCTTGCGTGCCATGGGTTTCTTGCGAGCCTTTTCGCGTACCAGATCATCGTAGTAGATGAACTCGTCGCAGTTGTTGATCAGCAAGTCCGAGGTCGAATTCTTGACTCCGACACCGATGACAGTCTTGGCATTTTCACGCAGCTTGCTGACTAGTGGCGAGAAGTCAGAGTCACCACTGATGATCACGAAGGTATCCACATGCGACTTGGTGTAGCACAGATCGAGTGCATCGACGACCATGCGGATATCGGCCGAGTTCTTGCCGGACTGGCGCACGTGTGGAATGTCGATCAGCTCGAAGGCCGCCTCGTGCATGGTGCGCTTGAAGGTCTTGTAGCGTTCCCAGTCGCAATAGGCCTTCTTCACCACGATGCTGCCCTTGACCAGCAAGCGCTCGAGAATGGGGTTGATGTCGAATTCGGCGTACTTGGCGTCCCGCACCCCGAGGGCTATGTTCTCGAAGTCGCAGAACAGGGAGAGGTTGCTGTCGTCGGAATGTCGCGTCATGGAAACCTGGATGTTGCCGGTGCCTGTTCAGGCATCCGGTATTGTACGCCACCCGTGCCGGGTAAGCGTTGCGAGCGTGGGCATGTCGGGTGCTCGTGTTCCCGTACCCGTGGATTCGTGTGAGTCCAACTGTGCGGCGAATCGTTTTTCGATTGCTATGAGCACCGCTTCAACAGCAGCAGCTCGGAGTGAAAATGGTCCACCGTTTCGAAGCCGAAAGGCACCACGTTGCGCTCGATCAGTTCGAAGTCGGGCAGCATGTTCAGGTAGTCTTGCGTGCGTATCGGTTGTGTGACCCCTGGCGAATTGGCGGACCTCAGCTGCTTGCCTTCGCGCATGTTGCGCAGCAGGATCCAGCGGGCGCCGAGTCGCGCCACATGGTCGAGATAATTCTGAACCACATCGGGTTCCATTTCCTGGAAGGAGATGAAATTGACGAACAGATCCACCTCCCCGCGCAGGGCTTCGATCTGCCAGTTGCACAGTGCGCTCAGCGCCGGCAGGTCCGGTATGTCAAGGGTGGCTTGCTCCGCCGTCTGTGCATAGGTGGCCACTCGCTCGGTTCCGAAGACTTCCGAGAGATAGAATTGCGTGATCAGGCTGTTCGGTGGAATGTCGATATCGATGTAGCGTGAGTCACCGGCGCTACCTTGCATGAGGATCTCGCCTAGCGAACCAAAGCCACCGCCGACCTCCAACGTGGTGCGAATCACATCGTCGCCCAGGTGTTTCTTCAGAAGGCAAAGACCAAGCTGGTAGTTCAATGACGTTCGGCTGAATCTGCGATCGTCGAACACGAAGTGCTCGACCGGGTTGCCGACGGTGCTTTCGCTGAATTCGTGTAGATGAGGGCGCCGGGTCTGATCATCGGCTGCGATCAGCACACGGAAGTCGGCGTGGGCAGCGGTATATCCGGAAAGATATTGCGCGATGGACTGCTCGCTGCGCAGGCTGCCTTGCGTGCAGGCCATCAGTGCCTCCTGAACCGAGGGCGGGATGCCACTGGAAGGCCAGCCGTACGTGGGCACGAAAAATGAGTTCAGCAATTCCCGACGACGAAACCCATCGAGGCCGTGCCGGTGGATTTCGCTGACGATGTCGCGGGTGGCCTGGGCCCAGAAGCTGGTGGGCCGATAGAGGCTGGACTGTTGCTCCGAAGCGTCGACCGCAAGGGCAAGTTCGTCGAAGTAGCGCGAGCGGTCGGTGGGCATGCGTGGAGGTGGCCTCGAGTGCAGAGGGGCAGTCTTTGGGGCACGGTAGGTCGATGGCAGCTTCACAGGGCCTTCGGAACGGTACTCGAAACGGCCTTTCGTACACTGTTCCATCGGTATTTCCGAATGCGTTGCGGACCGCTCTGGCGAGAAAAGCAAGTTACTGGCCAGGAGTTCCGGCGGGCATCATTCCTGCTGCATCAGGCCGGATTCCCGCACCTCCACGCCTGTAGTCAGCAATCATGCATGCAATCGAACACCCATGACGTCTGCCGTGAGGAAGTCATCGCCAATGAAACACCCATGACGTTCGCGGCTGGCCAGCTATCGCGGGGGGCCGGGGCTCATGTCGATATACGGCTCGATGTCGCACAGGGGGCTGATCACGATCCCGAGGTGGCGTTTCTCGGCGCCTGTTTCGACGAGCTGTTTCCGATCATGCGCTCCATAACGGGCCAGGGCCTGCGTGATTCGCTCGAGATCTTCAGGCGGTACATGGCCATCGACCGCGAGAGCGTGGCAAGCGGCTCTGCCGTATTCGATTGGGTTGCACCGCCGGAGTGGCAATTCGAGCGGGCGCGCCTGTGGGCACCCGACGGTTCTGTGGTCTGCGATACCGATATCAACAACCTGCACATCCTGAACTATTCTGAACCGGTGGACATGCAGATCTCATTGGACGAGCTTCAGCCACGCCTGCACAGCATTCCGGCACAACCGGATGCCATTCCGTATGTCACCAGCTACTACCAGCGTACCTGGGGCCTGTGCCTGAGTGATCGCGAGCGTCGCAAGCTTCAGCCCGGTCGCTACCGCGTACTGATCGAGAGCAAGTTCGACGAAGATGGTTCGGTCGATTTCGCGACCGGTACCCTTCCCGGCAGGAGCACCCGCGAGATACTGCTCAGCAGCTATCTGTGCCATCCCTCGATGGCAAACAACGAACTTAGTGGTCCTTTGGTGATGTTGGCACTGTACCGGCGACTGCAACGATGGCCGGACAGGCGTTTTACCTATCGTTTCACGCTGGCTCCGGAGACGATCGGTTCCCTGTGCTTTCTCAGTCGGTATCACAAGTTGTTACGCGAGAATCTTCAAGCCGGGCTTGTATTGACATGTGTCGGCGGCCCGGCCACCAGCCTGCGTTACCTGGCCAGCCGCCGCGGCAACACGGAGCTCGATCAGCTGATGCGGCGTTTCGCCGACCAGCGCGAACCGCTCGCAGGCCTGCCCCTGAACTGCGCCGATTTCAATCCGTGCTGGGGGAGCGATGAGCGTCAGTACTGTGCCCCCGGGTTCAATCTGCCGATCGGCCAGATCGCCCGTACCGCCTACGGTCAGTTCCCCGAATACCACACCTCGCTCGACACGCGCGAATTCATGGGTATCGATAAGCTCGTGGAAACCGTGGATACGATCGAACGGATACTGCTTCGCCATGAATGGTGCGGACACCCGGTAAATCAGTCAGCCTTCGGCGAGCCGCAACTGGGCAGGCGAGGTTTGTACCCGAATCTCAACTCGCAGGCCACGCGAGATCAGTCCAGCGATGACTCTGCCGGTGGCAGGGTCATGCTGAACCGTTTGCTGAAGGTATTGAGCCGTGCCGACGGTCAGGCTTCGACACTTGCCATGGCAGATGCCTGTGCCTGCGATCTGCAAACGCTGAGTGAAACGCTGGCAACGCTTGAAAATGGTGGTCTGTTGGATTTCGACGGAACACCCTTGGCTTAGTCATGAAGATCATCTTCATTACCGGCTCGCACCCACGCCATCAATACATGGCTCGATCCATCCACAGCACCGGCCACCTGGCCTGCGTGATCAGCGAATCGCGTGAGGAGCATGTACCACTGGCTCCTGCGAACCTGGATGCCGAAACGACTGCATTGTTCACACTGCACTTCCACCGCCGGGCCGCCAGTGAGGCCCGATTCTTCGATGCTGCCGGTTGGCCCGATGTACCGGTGGTACCGGTGGAGCGGGCAGGGCTCAATGGCGCTGATACCCGTGAACTGTTACGCCGTGAAACGCCGGATCTATTGCTGAGCTACGGCTGCCACATGCTCGATGATGAGACGCTCGCGCTGGTGAAAGGCGAGTGCTGGAACATTCATGGCGGGCTGTCGCCGTGGTACCGAGGTTGCATCACGCATTTCTGGCCGAGCTACCTGCTCGAACCGCAGATGACCGGCATGACCATTCACGAACTCACCCGCAAGCTCGACGCCGGGAACGTCGTCCACCAGTGCGCCGCACCGCTGGTTTCCGGTGATGGCCTGCACGATCTGAGCTGCCGGGCGGTGACGCAGACGGCTTCCGAGCTGCCCGAACTGATTCGACTGCTGGCCCAAGGCACGCCGCTGCCCAGGCACGCTCACACGAGCAGCGGGCGGTTGTGGACCTCGCAAGACTGGCGTCCGGAGCTACTGCACATGATCTATCGAACCTATGGAGATCGCATCGTCGATCGCTACCTGGCCGGAGACTGGCAACGGCGTGCTCCGCAGTTGCATCGGCAGTTCGACCAGGTGGGGCAGGTTGACGGGGGTTAACTTGAGTGAGTGCCGCGAATGGGGTAGTCGTTCTTCATGACGAACTCGAGACCACCGAGCAGCCCTTTCATGTCGGGCCGGACGAACGGTGCGTTGCACTTCTCCATCACCTGCACGATGCCTTCGGGGTTTACCACGAACAGAGCCGGCTCGGCAAACGGCGCAGGCGCTTCTTCGGGCGATCGCGGGTCGGAGATGTAGACACCCAACTGACGCATGTGAGCCACCGTCAGGCCGACGGCGACCGGCGCGGTGAACCCGCTTTCTTCAATGAAGCTCTGTGCCCGCTCGGCGGAGTCGGCCGATACCGCGATGAGCTCGACGCCAAGCTCGGTGTAGTCGGCGCGAAGCTCTTCCAATGTGCTCAGGAACTGCTTGCACAGAGGGCAATGCGCACCGCGATAGACGATCACAGATTTCCAGCCGGGGCCGCCAAGGTTCGCGCTCTGGCCATCGAGCGTGTCGAGGGTGATCTGCGGCATGGAATGGCCAGGGAGTAGTGGTGCAGGGTTTGTCATGATGAATGGCTTCAGTTTGGTGATATCGGTATGAACTTGTGATCACGAGATCACAGGTGCATCCGAACCTTGCAGGTAACGACAAGTTCCGTCAGGGTAGGGTTTTCACCAAAAGGTCATACAGTCAACCGATGCGCCTGCTTGCCCCCCTGATGTTCGTGCTGATCGGCCTGCTGGTCGCGGCGTTGTTCACAGCTGTGTTTCGGGGCCGTACGCCAGGCTTCAAGCTCAATGCCATCGTCGGTGTGGCCGGTGCGTTCTTCGGTCTGTGGATACGCGACCTGCTCGACATCATGGATGGCGGCCCCTTCTTCGGATCGTTGGTGGCGTCCTTCGCAGGGGCAGTCGTTTTCACGGGCATCGCCAATGTAGTGAGCGTGCTGCGTCGACCGCGCTGATTCGGCGGTGCGCGAGCTTGCGGTTCTGCCACCCCATCTCAGGTGTATGCAGGTATAGCTGCTGCCTGGTCACTCACCACACACAGCGAGAAACCCGGGAAACATGCCCAGCCCAACCGATCAGCTTGAAGCCCGTTTCCGCAAGCTGGCACAGATCGACCACGCGCTCACGTACCTGTCATGGGATCAGATGGTGATGATGCCACCCGACGGCTCAGCGGGCAGAGCGGATGCGATAGCGGAGCTGGCCGGCATCCATCACGAAGGGTTGACCAGCGCGGAGGTGGCCGACTGGTTCGCCGAGGCCGAAGCGGAATCGACAGGCGAGCAGGCTGGTCATGCCATGGCTTCACTGCGCGAGATGCGCCGCACCTGGCAGCAGGCGGTGGCCCTTCCCGCTGATCTGGTGAAGGCGAAGATACGGGCAGGTGCCGCCTGCGAGCAAGCCTGGCGCACGCAACGTGCCGCCAACGACTGGATCGGCTTCCTGCCGAATTTTCGTGAGGTGGTGCGCCTGTCGCGCGAGGAGGCGCACTGCCGCCAGCAGGCCGATCCGCAACGCTTGGCCACCCCTTACGATGCGCTGCTCGACCTGCATTGCGCCGGCGACTCCAGTGCGCTGGTCGATGAGGTGTTCCTGGCACTGGGCGAGCGCCTGCCGCCGCTGTTGCAGGAAGTTCAGGGGCAGGTCGTCACGTTCGAGGCAGGGGCGCTGGACGGTCAGTTCCCGGTACCGGCGCAGCGTAAGCTCAGTGAACAGCTTGCAGTGGCGCTGGGTTTCGACCTGAAGGCCGGCAGGCTCGACGAGAGCATGCACCCGTTCAGCACGGGTATGGCAGGCGACCTGCGGATCACCACGCGTTACCGCAGCGATGAGTTCGTCGATGCCTTGCAATCCACCGCACATGAAACCGGGCACGCCAGCTATGAAGGTGGCTTGCCGGTGCGATGGGCCGGCCTGCCGATTGGCCAGGCACGCAACATGTGCATTCATGAAAGCCAGAGCGTGCTGTTCGAACGGCACATCCTGATGTCCACGCCGTTCTGCGAATTCCTGATGCCCCTGGTGCAGCAGCATCTGCCCGCGGCGGCTCATCTGAGCGCCGCTCGCCTGCAGGCCGCCTGGCACCGCGTGGTGCCGGGCTTCATTCGGGTGGAAGCCGATGAGATCACCTATTCACTCCATGTGATGCTACGCCATGGCATCGAGCGCGATCTGATCAACGGCCAGCTCGAACCCGACCAGGTGCCCGAGGCCTGGGATGCAGGCATGCAGCGCTACCTCGGGCTCTCCACGGCGGGAAACTACAAGGATGGTTGCCTGCAGGACATTCACTGGACCGACGGTGCGTTCGGCTACTTCCCGTCGTACACACTGGGCTCGGTGAACGCTGCACAGCTGATGAACACCGTCCGCCGGCAGTTCCCGGATTGGCCGGAACGCTTCGCGGCAGGCGATACCGCCTTCCTGCGCAAGTGGCTGTCGAACCACATCTGGCAACGTGGTTCAGAGCTTGAATCCCAGGCGTTGATGAAAGAGGCGACAGGTGAGGGCACCCATGCTCAGCATCTCATCGAGCACCTGGAAGCGCGTTACCTACGGCACGAGTATTGATGGCCCGTTCAACACTCGACTACCCGTTTCCTCCTTCCATGCAACTCGCCACGCTACGATGCTCGCCCGTTGCATGGCGCGGTGCTGCTCGAACTTTTCGCGCCTTGTCGGGCGGGCAACGGGGACGCCGGGCTAGAAGACCTGCGGAAACTCGATTTGCCCAGGGTTCGCTGGCTTGTGGTCAACCCCTACATTCGGATGACGGGCGTGCCAGTCAGTAACCTTCTGTTTCCATAGATCCCTGCCCGCCTGGCCGGTGACAACCTTGACGCAGTTCGGAAACTTGCTATCGGGCAGCCTGCCGGGATACTCACCGGGGCCGAGCCAGATGACACTTACGTTACTGCACTCCTCGATCAGTGCGTCTTCCGGAAAATCGAAATCCTTGTCGGTCGTGTAGTGCTCGGCAAGGAACACACTGTCACGAATCGCGAAACGGATGTTGCGGCCCGGTCCGTTACCCTCCTCATGCTTGAACAACAGACCATGGCCGTAGGGCATTCCGTTGCCGGAATAGGATTCGCCGGAGACGTCGATCGCGCCCCGGTCTTCCTGCCACTTGTAGGGGTAAGGTTGTGCCTGCAGACGCGCCAGCACCTTGTCGATCGTCATCAAGCTGTTACGGCCGTCCACGTCCGTGTCCGGCGTATCCGGTCGCGTACTGAAAGCCGTGTAGACCCCATCGAACAGCGTGTCGTAGATGGTACCGGACTGCAGGCGGTCATTCTCGATACCGTCGTCACGGACGTACTGAACCCAGGAATGCTCCACTCGCCAGTTCTTCGCATCGGAGGTGCGAAAGGCATCGGACACATTGAACGCGTACAGCCCGGTTACCTTCGCATCCACACTTCGATTCGCGATGGCGGCACTGTTGCGCGAAGGGTCGTTGGGATCGGCAACCGCCTTGTGATCGAGCCATGATGCATCGTAGGGACGAGTGGAATGCACCTCTCCGCCTGCCCAGCACATGCCCTTTTCCGAGTCATCACCCTGTAGATCGATCGTCCCCCAGCGCACATTGTCGGTATAGAACTGGGCGCGACGCGCATCGAATACCCGGCCGCCCTCTGTGTCTGGTTGGTGGCGCTCGGTCACCACGCCGTCGACGGTGACGAGGTCCTGCGGTCGATCCAGGCAGGCGAAGGTGCCGGCCTGAGCGCCGCCCCCGCCACCATTGTCGACTGGCGGGCCTGTCGGTGCACCGGTAGGCGAGAACAGCACCGACAGCGATCCGGCTTGCGGCTGCTCGAGCGCAACCAGCCAGAAGCCCTGCCAGGCATCGAGCCTGGCTTCGGCGCCGAGGGTGACGTAGCGCCCGGCGTCTGAATCGTAGCGAATCAGATCACTCTGGATGTAA
Source organism: Granulosicoccaceae bacterium (assembly GCA_965214025.1). Taxonomy (GTDB): domain Bacteria; phylum Pseudomonadota; class Gammaproteobacteria; order Granulosicoccales; family Granulosicoccaceae; genus Granulosicoccus. Next base: position 36,646 of record CBDCAW010000030.1, on the reverse strand, counting down.
CCTGATTCGGCTGCCGTATCGAGGGTGCATCCTGCTCGGCAAGCGCTGCTGGGCCCATCCGAAAAGACCTGGATGTCGGATACTGAACTCGGCCCGGCGGTCGGTACCCCCAGCAGATGAAAATCCAGTGAATCGTCGACCGCGCCCAAAGGCTTCTCGATGGCATCGGTCGACAGGTTCCCGGAGAACTGGATCTCCACGGTCTCGCCGGATCTGTGGAGAAGCCAGAAGCCGGTGTCAGGCTCGAGCGGCTCATCGAGACCGACGGCTGCGTATGCCTGGCTCTCGTCATCGAACCGGAAGCTCATCCACGTCGTCTCGTAATCATCGACCGGGAGCGCGGTACTGAAAACTTCACGCAAGGTCGTGGCACTCGCGCCCGGAATGCTCAACATGTGCCACGTGTCGTCTTCGAGCGAAACTCGGCTTTCGACGGCTGATGTAATGGTAGGCAGTGCCATCAGAATGACACTCAGCAGGATCGGTAACATAATGCCTCTCAATGGGGAGCGCGGATGACAATACCCCACAGAGCTGCAACAGGTGCACGACACGTTCGTCACACAGGCGATTGCGTGCAGGTTCCAATGACCTGTCCAACATTTCACGATCAACGCTATCGACGGCCCCGGTCATCGAACGAGAGCAATTCTGCGTCGATCTGGAGTTTTACCCGCCGTTAGCGCACCCGGGTAGATCGTTTTCAGGAAATGGGCGAAAAGCACCCTCGACCTGCAAGACACTCTGGCGCAGGAAATTCCTACGCGTTACGAAAAGGTAACTTGAATCGAACGAAATATTGTTCTGGTTCGCGGGGTTTGCTTGGCAGACTACCGAGGATGAGTCCGTAGTCGTATTACCCACCTCGCCGAACACTCGAAATTTCGCATTCGAATCCGAAGGCTTCCTGCGCGAGCACCGGCTCGTCGATGAACACGTTCCGATTCTTCTGAACCCCTGCGATGGCCTCATGCCTTCGCCGCTCCTCGTCAGAAACGGGATCGGCGCAGTGCCAGCGAATCAATGTCGACAGGTGACCGAAGCGTGCGGACGCGACGTCGGGCTTGTCAGACAGTGTCAGCTCAGGCTCATCGCCTTCGCCGTTGTAGCGCACAGCCATGTAGAACGCGATACGCGCCACATCGCCCTTGACGATGTCGGGCGGTTCCCACGAATCCGTATCATCCAGGCAGCCACCGCATTCGGCATGTGGACGGCTGGATTCCCTGTAGGGTTTGTTGCCGCGCGAACTGTTGATGGTGCGATCGACCGGAACGAGGTTGTGCAAGTCATCTTGCGCGACAGTACCTTTCAAACCGAACGATCGGGGCCAGATATGCTCACGGTTCCAGTAATCGTTCCGGGCCATGTCCCGTCCGCTGGCCCGATGCATCGAATCGATGGCCTGTCGCGAGTAGAACAGCGTGATAAGTTCACCCGAGGTACGAGAGCCGGCTGCCAACACATCCCAGTTGCCGGAGTACCGGATGCGCCTGTGGGAATTCATCCGATCGTGCAACTGCTGTCGCACCAGCTCCGGCGAGTCGTGGTCCCTGGGGAATATCGGCTCACCTGTACGACAGGCGTACAGAAGCAGGGTGAGCAGGCAGAGGCACGTGAGGGACAGCGTCGCTGTGAGTTTCATCGGGTAGATGCGTCGATCCTTGGCGGGGTTGGGCTACTTGTATCGTGTGTGGTACTACCGGGCGCATTATGCCCCTGCGGCTTCAGACGATGGTCCGAAGTCCGGCGGCACCGAAAAGGTTAATCTCGGCCATGACGCGAACGGATCTACGCGGTAAATGCTGCCCCGGCGCCGAAAGAGAGGTACACCCTGTTGTATCGTTGCATATAAAGACAGGAGCGAGCCGACGATGCTGGACTGGATCAAGGAAAATCCGACGCTGATCGAACTGGTCACCGGCGTCGGCACCCTGGTGATCTGGTTGGCGTACGCCCAGCTGGTGTACTCCGGCTTTCGCAGGCAACGACGCCCTGCATTGATGATCAATCGAGGTGGCAGCAAGAACATCGATGCGCTGTGCCTGATCAGCAACATGAGTTCGGAAGCCATTTTCCTTCAATACATCATGGTGGAGCTGCACGCGGCCGGGCAGACGATCACGATGGACATGACGGACAGGGATGCCAGGGCGACCAAGGAAGAGCAAGGTACTGAGAAAAGCACATCGTCGGTCAATCGCGTTTTTACCGAGTCGTCACATGAGGGCCCGCTCGAATCCAGCGAATTCTTGCACATCGGTAGCTTTCGCGATCTGGTGCTTCGACTGGAGCGCTACGTGGACATGAACGATATTCTTCCAGCCATCGGGCAAGGCGAGGACAAATCGACATTGACGATCCGGCTGATCGCCACCTATGGCCCCGAAGACAGGCCTGTGGGCGCAGAACGTTCGTTTGACCTGGAACGCAGCGGGGAGGATATCTTCATGCGGCCACAGACATGGAACACGGTACGCTTGTCGTCCAGACGTCAACGAAGGCAGTTGCTCAAGACCATCAACGAATACAATGACCGAACTTCGAGTGCCACTTCGGCAAAGATTCAGAAAAGACATTGAGCAACGTGAGCATCGGTTCGTATCGCGAAGGCATTGTTTCAGCATTCGGGCCGCCAGGGTCGAGAGTACTCAAGTAGCCTGATCGTTCAACCAGGTAGCGGCGTGGGCGATGCTGCGATCAGCCGCCGACCAATGCTGTGCAAAGAGCTGGCGCAGGTGAAACGCACCCGGCTCCACATGCAACTTGTGTTTCACGCCACACTCTGCGGCACGCCTGGCCAGCACCAGGCTATCATCGAGTAGCACCTCCTGGTCTCCCACATCGATGTAAATCGGTGGCAGTGAGCTGAGGTCCAGCTCTGCCGGATTCTGATGCGCATCCGTAGCGGATAACTGGCCGAATACCAAGGCGGCCAGACGATCGTCTGTCTGCGGATCGTTCATCGCATCCGTGTCGGCATTGCGGATGCGGCTGATGCACTCCGGATGCCTGCGCAGGGTATTGGGCGAGAACACGATCAATGCAGAAACGTTATCGTCCGTTTGCTGCAGAGCGGCGAGCAATGCCAACTGTCCACCGGCACTGTCTCCTGACAACACCAGACCATCGGTAGCAGACAATGCACCGACAAGGCGCACGATGGCCTCCAAGGGTGAAGGCCAGGCACATTCCGGCGCCAAAGGATAGTCAGGCAGATGAACTACGCGCCCAGTGGCGGCGCATAGTTCAAGTCCGAGCCGCCGATGTGTATCCGATGAACCGAAGACAAAGCCACCACCGTGCAGATGCACGATGTCGCTACCGCAGGGCTCGGATGGTTCGATGGTCAGCAGCGGAACACCTTGCAGTTCATGCTTTACGCAACGCATATCGCCTTGTTTGACGGGCAAGTCCGCCAACTGCGCAAAGCTCTGACGCATCTGGCAGGGCGTACCACTGACGGGAAAACGCCTTATGCGATTTCTGATCTGAGCATCGTTCACAGGGCTGATCAGGTATTCATGGCCGCGACCGCTCCGCCGTCCACACGATAGGCTGACCCGGTAACGAAGCTGGCACGCGCCGAGCACAGGAATGCGATGACGGATGCGACCTCTTCGGGCTGACCGCGACGCCCCACCGTGAGAAACGGCCGTTCTTCCTTCAGGAAGGACTGCACGGCCTCATCGAAGCTGACGTCCAGCTCGTCGGCCCGCTGCTTCATCATGCCATCGGTCATGTCGGTTTCGATGAACGCCGGTGCCACGGTGTTGAACAGCACGCCCTTGGGAGCATAGGGCATCGATACACATTTGCAGTAGTTGAGCAGCGCCGCCTTCGATGCGTTGTAGACAGCTTCGTCGGCATAGGGCTGAACAGCGTTCTCGGAAGTGACGAAAACGACGCGCCCCCAGCCGGTATCGACCATGGCCGGTACCAGTCGGCGCGACAGCCTGACCGCAGACATGAAATCGATATTCCAGGCATGCATCCACGCTTCGTCTTCCATGGTGAGTGGATCACCCTTGGCACCGGTGACACCGGCTGCATGCACCAGGATATCCACACCACCGTGCGTATCGATCTCGTCCGCGAAACTTTCCACCCCCGCCAGAGTGGACAGGTCGGCGGTGACGGTGTGCACTTCGCAACCGACCCTGTCTGCCGCGGTGCCGAGAACGGTATCGTCGATATCGGAGAGAATCAACGCAACACCCGCTTCGTGCAGCAACCGTGCGGTCTCGAGACCGATCTCGCCACCGGCCCCCGTCACCAAGGCACGTTTACCTGAAATCTTGAGATCCATGCGGTTTCCTGAAGTTGACCTGATCGCTTGCATACTGAAGCCAGAATCAGTGTCGTGTTCAGATCAGTGGGCACTATTCCCAAAACTACATGTGTTATCGAAAATTCTGCAGTCTGGCCTGAGCTGACGCCTATTTTTTACATCGGTCATCGACTCGTCGCCGAAACTTCATACAGTCCTGCCTGAATCGTTTCGTCTTTCGGGAAGGATGCATGTACACAACAGTTAAAGGTTTCAGACTCGCACTGGCGGTCTCCGCAGTAGCAGTGATGATCGGTACCCTCGGCGCGCATGCTGCCACGGGTGACAATGCGACTGGCAACCTGATCGATACCGACGGCAAGTCGGTAGGAACGGTGAAACTGACGCAGATGCCGGCCGGAGTGTTGATCGAACTGACGGCGGAAGGTCTTTCCGATGGCGAGCACGGGTTTCACATTCACGAGACCGGCAACTGCGACCCGGACACAGCCTTCAAGAGCGCGGGAGGGCATTTCGCCTTGGACAAGAAGCATGGCTTCATGGTCGAAGGCGGCCCTCACCCAGGTGACATGCCGAACATCCATGTGCCCGCCGGTGGCAGGATCGACTCCGAAGTGTTCAACCCGCGCATCAGCCTGAACAGCGACGACGAAGGCTATCTGATGGACGACGATGGGTCGGCGGTGATGATTCACTCCGGTGCTGACGACTACGAGAGTCAGCCGTCCGGCGATGCCGGCGACCGGGTTGCCTGTGCGGAAATCGAGCTTCAGAAATCGATGTGAGGCGTTCGATTGGCACTCGCGCCGGCGTGGCCCGGCGAACCGGATATCGCCGGTCATGGTGCATCACCACCTGAGGTATAACCAAGAAAAGAGATGACCAACATGAACGACAAGCAAACCATTCCCGCACAATCGCTAGACAACATGCCCGGTAACGAGAATGAGATGACGCCGGAACCGGACTATACACCTCGGTATCCGGGTTGCGGCAAGCTTGAAAGCAAGACCGCGTTGATTACCGGTGGTGACAGCGGTATAGGCCGCGCGGTTGCAGCGCTGTTTGCCCGAGAAGGCGCGAACGTGGCCATTGCCTACCTCGATGAGCATGAGGATGCACGTGAGACGAAGGCGATCGTCGAGAAGGAAGGTGGTGAAGCCTTGCTGATCGCCGGCGATATCGGTGAGAAGGCACATGCCAGTGACGTCGTGGAAAAGTGTGTCGAACGGTTCGGTGGGCTCGACATAGTGATCAACAACGCTGCCGTTCAATACTTCGCGGAGGACCTGCGTGATATCGAAGAGGAACAATTGCAGGAAACGATGCGCACCAACGTGATGGCGTATTTCTTCATCACGCAGGCCGCCCTGAATCATCTGGGCGAGGGGAGTTGCATCATCAATACCTCTTCGGTCAATGCATTCAAGGGAAACGCTACGCTGGTCGACTATTCGACCACACGGGGGGCAGCACTTGCCTTTTCCCGCTCTCTTGCCAAGCAGCTACTGCCGAAGAAGATCCGGGTCAACACCGTTGCCCCGGGCCCGATCTGGACGCCATTCATTCCGGCATCCATGCCAGCCGACAAGGTCGAGGACTTCGGCAGCCAGGCACCGATGGAGCGTGCCGGACAACCGTGGGAAGTTGCTCCGAGCTACCTGTTCTTCGCCTGTTCGGACAGCAACTTCATGACAGGCCAGACTCTTCATCCGAATGGTGGGTCCATCGTCGGTGCATGAGCATCTCGGGTAGCCTGCCGATACGAGGCAGGCTTTGAAGTTTCCATTGATCCTGTCTCGCAAACGCAGTAGGGTCAAACGACGATGATGGACATACAAACCTCCAAGCGATGCCGAGCTTGACCACCTGCCTGCCACCAGTCCATGGTTCGCGCTAGAAGGCGTCTGCTCAAGACCGGTGCGGGTATCGTACTGGCAGGCCCGCTCGGCAGCCGCCAGGTATTCGGTACTCAGGCTGATGCCGAGCAGGCAATTGCCGTCTTCAGCGCCGGGCAGCCGTTCACGGCGAACGGACCACTGACGCTGGAGATACCCGAGATTGCCGAGAACGGTTTCTACGTGCCGATGTCCATTGCGGTGCAGAGCCCGATGAGTGCCGATGATCACGTCGAATCGGTCTTGATCGTCGCCCCGGGCAATCCCAACCCGAAAGTGGCTCGATTTCATTTTACGCCGGCCGGCGGAAGGGCTGCCGCCACACTTCGCATTCGCCTGGCGAGAACGCAGGAGGTCATCGCTGTTGCGAGGACCAGCACAGGCAAGCTGTACCGTACCGGCACCCACGTCACCGTGGCCATCGGTGGCTGTGGTAGCTGATGAGTGCTGCGACACCGCTACGATGCAACGCCGCTAAACTGTCTCACCTCGAGCTACGTCTTACAGGAACCAGAAACCGTGGTCACAGCGCCCCGCGTCAAGATTCCCGAAAGGGTGGTAGCCGGTGACATCATCACCGTCAAGACGCTTGCCAGCCACCGGATGGAGTCCGGTGAGCGCAGGGATGAGAACGGCAAGCCCATTCCGCGTCACATCATCCATCGTTTCGAGGCCCGGTTCGAAAAGAAACTGGTATTCGCCATGGACCTGGAACCCGCCGTCTCGGCCAATCCGTACATCGAGTTCTCGTTGAGAGTCGACAACGCCGGTACCCTGGTCATGACCTGGACGGACGACGCGGGTGAGGTCATCGAGTTTTCGCAGGCCATCGTCACGACCTGAACCGCGCAGGCACGTAAAACCCCATTTCCCGCACCGTCGACACCGCGATGGGCCTTACCGGAAGCGGGCCATCGAAGCGCTGGGTCAGCGGTTCGGAAAGCCGCTGCGAACCTGCGAGCTTCGATTACCCCGTGAATGTCCGAACAGTGCTCACACCTTGAGCTGAGGTACGATCTGCTTCTTTCGGCTCATCACGCCGGGCAGTAGCACGGTATCGCCCGTTACCGCAACCCCGAAACTCTTCTCCGCCACCGTTCTGGTCAGCTCGTTCGGCACCAGCAGGATGGCCTCGCCCTTCAGGATATCGATCACGAACAGCAGTACCTGATCCACCCCGTCCTCTTCGGCCACGGCGGGCATGGCCTTCACCAGGCCTTCCTTGCGAGCCAGCACGATGTCCGGTGAGGTCGTCTCCAGTACGGAGATGCGCAAGCTCTTGCCGCCCGCGTCGTACTGCTTGGAATCCATGCGCAGCAGCTCGGCGTCGGAGAAGGCTGAAACGTCGGACTTGGCCGCGAACATCTCGGCGGCGTAGTCGGGGATCGACAGTTTCAGCTCACCGGCCAGCTTCTCGGCCAGCTGCCGATCGTGATCGGTGGTGGTGGGCGAGCGGAATTCGAGCGTGTCGGAAAGAATGCAGGAGAGCATCGCACCCTTGATGTTTTCAGGCATGCGATCGGCCGCGTCGGCCATCAGTTCGTGCATGATCGTCGCAGTGCAGGCCAGCGGGCGCAAGGTGATCGCGATCGGTGTGCGGGTCTGGAGGCCACCGACCAGCAGGTGGTGGTCGATGATTTCCTGCACGTCGGCATCGTTGATCCCGGCCGGCAGCTCGGCCGGATTGTTCGTGTCGACGATCACGACCGAATCGTCCTCACCCACATCGTCGATGATCGGCGGCTTGTCGAAGCCCCAGCGCTGCAGCACGAAGGCCGCCTCGGTGTTGGGCTCGCCGAGCAGACAGGGCTCGGCGGGTGCGTCACGAATCTCCGACAGGAACCAGGCCCAGATGATGGCGGAGCCGGTGGCATCGGTATCGGGAGACTTGTGGCCGAAGACTTTGATGGTCATGAGCGGGTATCGGTGCGGTTTGTTGGGTGTATGGGTGAACGATCGCCCGTGACGAATCGATCGATGACAGGTGCAATGGTAGCGTGATGAAGCTTCCGACGCCGCAGCCACTTCTCAGAACCGCTCCACCCGTGTAGTCTCGTCATCAAGACATGGTTCGTCACAACACTGTTGCCCGTCGCGCAGGCATCCGGGTGCACGGGGAGCGTTCCGTGATGACTGCCACGCTGCAATGACGTGGGTTCACACGCACAACGGCAAGAGGCTGAGGTTCAACGACATGCTGGACAAGACGAATCAGGCAAGGCTCGACGAAGTACTCGCCCGTCTCGGTGACGCCCTTGAAACCGGCAATGTCGACGCGGCCCTGGAACTGTTTCAGGCCGACTGCTACTGGCGCGATCTGGTGAGCTTCACGTGGAACCTGCGCACCATGGAAGGCAAGGACCAGGTGCGCAGCATGCTCGAACATCAGCTCGGCCAGGTGAAGCCCAGCCGCCTGCACGCCGATCCGGACGAACCGGCATCCGGCGATGAAGCCCTGACGGAGGGCTGGTTCGAGTTCGAGACGGAAGTAGCCCGTGGCCATGGCCATGTTCGCCTCAGGGATGGCCTGATCTGGACCTTGCTGACCACGATGACGGAGCTGAAGGGGCACGAGGAGAGCAAGGGTGCCAACCGGCCCATGGGAGCGGAGCACGGGGTCGACGCCGCACGCAAGACGTGGACGGAAAAACTCGCCGAGGAACGCGAGACGATGGGTTACACCGAGCAGCCCTACGTGGTCATCGTTGGTGGCGGGCAGGGCGGCATCGCACTCGGAGCGCGGTTACGGCACCTGGACGTGCCGACCATCATCATCGAGAAGAACGCGCGGGCGGGCGACAGCTGGCGCAATCGTTACAAGTCGCTGTGCCTGCACGATCCGGTCTGGTACGACCACCTGCCTTACCTGCCGTTTCCCGACACCTGGCCGGTGTTCGCCCCGAAGGACAAGATCGGCGACTGGCTGGAAATGTACACCAAGGTCATGGAGCTCAACTACTGGACCTCCAGCGAAGCGACGTCCGCGCATTTCGACGAGGTGACACAGGAATGGGTGGTCGAGGTGAACCGTGACGGCGAGGTGGTGACATTGCGGCCCAAGCAGCTCGTCATGGCCTCCGGCATGTCCGGCAAGGCGAATTTGCCGGCATTCCCCGGCCAGGATGTGTTCAACGGTGAACAGCAGCACTCGTCGCAGCATCCCGGCCCGGATGCCTATGTGGGCAAGAAGGTCGTCGTGATCGGCGCCAACAATTCGTCGCACGACATCTGCGCCGCACTGGCCGAAGCGGGGGTGGACGTGACTATGGTGCAACGTTCATCCACGCACATCGTGCGCTCGGAATCGCTGATGGAGATCGGGCTGGGCGCTTTGTACTCAGAAGAGGCGGTGGCCAACGGTGTGACCACGCGCAAGGCGGACATGATCTTCGCCTCCCTGCCATACGCGATCATGCATGAATTCCAGATTCCGCTGTACCGGCAGATGAAGGAGCGCGACGCGGACTTCTATGCCGAGCTGGAAAAGGCGGGCTTCATGCTCGACTGGGGTGACGACGACTCGGGGCTGTTCATGAAGTACCTACGCCGCGGCTCGGGTTACTACATCGATGTGGGAGCATGCCAGATGGTCATCGACGGAACCATCAAACTGGTCAGCGGCGTAGACATCGATGCGCTGGACGAAACCGGGGTTGTATTGTCAGACGGGCGTCATCTACATGCCGATCTGGTCGTGTATGCGACCGGTTACGGTTCGATGAACGGCTGGGTCGCTGACCTCATCGATCGGGAAACGGCCGAAAAGGTGGGCAAGGTGTGGGGTCTGGGCTCCGATACCACCAAGGATCCGGGGCCCTGGGAGGGTGAGCAACGCAACATGTGGAAGCCGACGCAGCAACAGTCTCTGTGGTTCCATGGCGGCAACCTGCACCAGAGCCGACACTATTCACAATACCTGTCGCTGCAGTTGAAGGCACGGCAGGTCGGTATCGACACACCCGTCTACGCGCTGCAGGCCTCGCACCACACGCATTGAGCGGCGCGAGCGGCAGATTTTCCGCGGCAGGCGTACCACGAGCCGACGACGGCAAGACAGCAATGGAGCACATGATGAACGAAGATCGCTATCGCGAGATGTATCAGCAGTCGATCGACGACCCGGAGGCATTCTGGGGCGAGCACGGCAAGCGGCTCGACTGGATCGAGCCCTACACCCGTGTGAAGAACACCACCTACGAGTATCCGGACGTCTCGATCAAGTGGTATGAAGACGGTGTGATGAATGTCTGCGCGAATTGTGTCGATCGTCATCTGGAAACGCGCGGCGATCAGGTGGCCATCATCTGGGAGGGCGATGATCCGGCCGACGACCTGAAGATTACCTATCGCGAGTTGCATGGGCACGTCTGTCGTCTGGCGAATGCCTACAAGGAACTCGGTGTGGAAAAGGGCGATCGGGTGGTGTTGTACCTGCCGATGGTGCCTGAAGCGGCGTATGCGATGCTAGCCTGTGCCCGCATCGGCGCGGTGCATTCCATCGTGTTCGGTGGCTTCAGTGCCGATGCCCTGGCTGACCGGATCGTAGGGTCCACCGCGAAGCTCGTGGTTACCGCCGATGAAGGTCTGCGCGGTGGCAAGTCGGTACCGTTGAAGGCGAGCCTGGACAAGGCGCTGAAGAAGGTCAGTACCGAGATCGATTCCGAAGTGAAGTCGCTGGTGGTGCGTCGTACCGGTGGCGAGGTGGTCATGCAGGATGGCCGCGATTACTGGTATCACGAGCAAGTCGAGAATGCGTCGGCGGCATGCGAAGTGACACCGATGAATGCCGAAGACCCATTGTTCATCCTCTATACCTCAGGATCCACCGGCAAGCCGAAGGGGGTGGTGCACACCTCCGGTGGGTATCTGGTCTACGCCTCGATGACGCACCAGTACGTGTTCGATTACCAGGACGGTGACGTTTACTGGTGTACGGCAGATGTCGGCTGGGTCACCGGCCACAGCTATATCGTCTATGGGCCGCTGGCCAACGGTGCGACCACCCTGATGTTCGAAGGCGTGCCGACCAAGCCGAGCCCGGCGCGCTTCTGGCAGGTGTGCGAGAAGCACAAGGTCAACATCTTTTACACGGCACCCACCGCCATTCGGGCGCTGATGGGCGCCGGCGAGCAACACGTGGAGGGCGTTGACCTGTCGTCGCTGAGGGTATTGGGTACCGTCGGTGAACCGATCAACCCGGAAGCCTGGAACTGGTACAACGACGTGATCGGCAAGCAGAAATGTCCGATCGTCGATACGTGGTGGCAGACCGAAACCGGTGGCATCCTGATCACGCCGCTACCGGGGGTCGATCGAAAAGCCAAGCCGGGTTCGGCGACGCAGCCGTTTTTCGGTATCCAGCCGGTGGTGCTCGACAACGAGGGCAACGAGCAGACCGACACGGAAGCGGAAGGGGTGCTGTGCATCAAGGATAGCTGGCCCGGGCAGATGCGCACGGTGTACGGTGACCACGAACGTTTCGTGTCCACCTATTTCGAGACCTTCAAGGGGCGGTACTTCACCGGCGACGGCTGCAAGCGCGATGCCGATGGCGACTACTGGATCACCGGCCGTGTGGACGATGTGATCAACGTATCCGGGCATCGCATGGGCACCGCCGAGGTCGAATCGGCGCTGGTCGCACATGCCAGAGTGTCGGAGGCCGCGGTGGTCGGCTATCCGCATGACGTCAAGGGGCAGGGCATCTATGCCTACGTATCGTTGATGGAAGGTGAAGAGCCGTCGGAGGCGTTGCGCAAGGAACTGGTCACCTGGGTGCGGGAGGAGATAGGCCCGGTAGCCGCACCCGATGTGATTCAATGGGCGCCCGGTTTGCCGAAGACGCGCTCGGGCAAGATCATGCGGCGCATCCTGCGCAAGATCGCCGAGAACGATGTCGACGCGCTCGGCGACACGTCGACCCTGGCGGAGCCCGAGGTGGTGGACGACCTGATCGAGAACCGGCCTCAGCCGGCCTGACGACGTATCAGCCTCCGGATGCCCTGACGGGTGCCCGGAGGCGCTTCTGCGCTCAAGCGTGGCGACCTGCGAATCACCTGACCGGGTTCGCTCGCGGTTCACCGGTCGTGAGCCGAAGACAATGTCGTGACGGCGGGAAACCGAACGACTAGAAGTTGAAGTTCGCCGGATCAGGCCCGAAGCGCTTACCGCGTTCCAGGGCCGTGATGCCTTTCATCTCCTCGTCATCGAGCGTGAAATCGAACAGGTCGAAATTTTCCTCGATCCGCGCAGGCGTCACGCTTTTCGGAATGACGATGATGCCGCGTTGAATGTTCCAACGCAGCAGAACCTGCGCCTGCGTCTTGCCGTGCGCCTCGCCGATGCTTGCGAACAACGGCTCGTTCATGAACCTGCCCTGCATCAACGGCGACCAGGCTTCCACTGCTACGCCATGGCGCTGGCAGGCTGCGGTGATCTCCTGCTGCTGCAGGTAGGGGTGATATTCGATCTGGTTCAGCGATGGCAGGTCGCCGGCTTCACTGACCAGTTCGTCCAGCTGTGGTGCCAGGAAGTTCGATACACCGACCGACAATACCTTACCCGCCTTTTTCGCCTCCAGCAGTGCCTTGAAGGCGGCCACGCGGCCTTCGGTAGGCCAGTGCAGCAGAATCAGGTTCAGATGGTCGGTGCCGAGACGCATCAGGCTTTGCTCGAGCGCATCGGTGGTACGGCCGGTACGGATATCTTCGTTCCAGATCTTGCTGGTGAGGTAGATTTCGTCACGTGCCACACCGCTGTCGCGCATGCCGCGGCCAACCCCTTCCTCGTTACGATAAGCGGCAGCGGTGTCTATATGACGATAGCCGCACCCCAGTGCGTGCTTCACGGCAGTGGTCTCCTCGCCGTCCCGCGCCTTGAAGACGCCCAATCCGAGCTGTGGGATGCGGGTGCCGTCGTTCAGTGTGATGTGCCGGGGTGCCATGGAGACGATTCCTTGATGCTATCGTGGTTGTTCGTGTTCTTACTTTGGCCGGGCCGCAATGGTTGCGTCAAGGAACTCGGTGGTAGGATCCGATGCGGTCGAACTGAACCGCGTTCGAACGGCTGCCCGTTTTCGTGAATCTCGTTCTTCGTCATCGAACCCGGTACGTTGCCATTTCTTCCAGTACTTCGAAACCAAGTCTGCCTGTATGCATCTGTGGATAGACGCCGACGCGTGCCCGGTGATGATCCGGGAGGTTCTTTTCAAGGCGGCAATGCGTCGGCAGATGCATTTGACACTGGTGGCGAATCAGACCATGCAGACTCCGCGTTCGCCTTACCTGCACAGCCTTCGCGTGGCACCGGGTTTCGACGTGGCCGACAACGAGATCGTCAGCCGCTGCGAGGCGAACGACCTGGTGATCACCAGCGACATCCCGTTGGCGGCCGAGGTCGTGGCCAAGGGGGCGCATGCCTTGAGCCCGCGCGGCGAACACTTCACGTCTGATACCATCGGCGAACGTCTCAACCTGCGGGATTTCATGGACACCCTGCGTGGCAGTGGCATCCACACAGGTGGCCCGCCGCCGATGAACAAGGCCGATCGGCAGGCCTTCGCCAACCAGCTCGACAGGCTGCTGACGCGTCATGGCTGAAGGCGGTATCAAAGGATCACGGTTCGCCAAGGTGGATCACACGCCAGGCGATACACCGGTCACCGTGTCAGGCACCACGTCGAGCAGGACGTCAGAAGAGGGGAATGGCGAGTCACTGGTCACGGGTTTTCGGATCGCCGGGGTCGACGAGGTGGGCCGCGGCCCGCTGGCCGGCACGGTCGTCGCGGCGGCGGTCATTCTCGACCCGGCCCGTCCGGTGGCGGGGCTGCTCGACTCCAAGCTGCTCGATGAGACCACTCGTGAGCGACTGGACGAGCAGATCCGCCGCCGGGCCCTGGCCTTCTGTATCGCCGAGAGTTCGGTGGAGGAGATCGACCGGCTGAACATCTTGCAGGCGAGTCTGCTGGCCATGCAGCGCGCCGTTGCCGGGCTATCGCTGACACCGCACCTGGTGTTGGTGGACGGCAACCGCTGCCCGGTACTCGATGTGGTGTCGATCGCCATCGTCAAGGGTGATCAGCGCATCCAGTCGATCAGTGCCGCCTCGATCATTGCGAAGGTGGCTCGCGATCGGCAGATGGTGGCGCTGCACGCGGAGCATCCCGACTATGGTTTCGATCGTCACAAGGGTTATCCGACCGCGCAGCATCGTGCGGCATTGCTGCGTCATGGTGCCTGTATCTGCCATCGGCGCTCGTTCGCACCGGTGCGGGCTGTCCTGCAGGCATCGTCGCCCGACGGATCAGCGGGCAAGCCGAGCTGAACATCGGCCGGAGGCCTTGAACCGGGTATCGAAGGCGGTTGCCGGACGGGGGTTTTCGGGTCACCATTGACGGCTTGCTTCCACCGCTCACGTAATTGCCTGAACATGTTCGTCCACCTCAGCGTCCATACCGAATTCTCGCTGATCGACAGCACGCTGCGTATCAAACCGCTGGCGAAGCGGGTGGCCGAGAGCATGCCGGCGGTCGCGGTCACCGACCGGAGCAACCTGTTTGCGCTGGTGAAGTTCTACCGGGCGGCCCTGGCCAATGGCATCAAACCGATCGCAGGCGTGGACGTTCGGATCAGGGCTGAGGCGGGCCAGGCCGAGCCCTATCGGGCGCTGCTGCTGGTGCAGAGTGATCACGGTTATCAGAACCTCACGAGGCTGGTCTCCCAGGGCTATCAGGAGGGCCAGCAGGGTGGCACGCCGCTGCTCGAGCGGGCCTGGGTCGAAGCGGCGCACGAGGGGCTGATCATGCTCTCGGGCGGAGTCGAGGGCGATGTGGGCCAGGCCTTGTCACGTGGCCATCGAGACGAGGCGAAGGCACTGGCGGCGCGCTGGCAGGCGGTGTTCGGTGATCGCTACTACCTGGAGCTGATGCGCACGGGCAAGCCGTTCGAGGAGGAGTTCATCCGCGAGGCCTGCACCATCGCGACGGCCCTGGCGATACCGGTGGTGGCCACCAACGATGTGCGGTTCCTCGACAAGGATGACTTCAGCGCCCACGAGACGCGTCTTTGCATTCAGGGTGGTTACGTGCTGGCCGACCCGAAGCGCCCGCAGAGCGTCACCGATCAGCAATACCTGAAGCCTGCCGGCGAGATGAGTGCACTGTTCGCCGATATCCCTTCGGCACTGGCGAACAGCGTCGAGATAGCGCGTCGCTGCAACGTCACCCTGACCCTGGGCACACCGGTGCTACCGGACTTTCCGATTCCGGATGGTTACACCGAAACCGACTTCTTCGTCGAGCAGGCGCGCAACGGTCTGGAGTTCAGGCTCGATCAGCTCTACGATCGCGAGGCTACGGATTTTGCCGAAACCCGCAAGCCCTACGATGAGCGCCTGCAGGTCGAACTCGACGTGATCGCCACCATGGGCTTTGCCGGTTACTTCCTGATCGTGTCCGACTTCATCCTGTGGGCCCGCAACAACGGTGTGCCGGTGGGCCCCGGGCGCGGCTCGGGCGCCGGCTCCCTGGTGGCCTATTCGCTACTGATCACCGACATCGATCCACTGGCCTACGACCTGCTGTTCGAGCGCTTCCTGAACGTGGAGCGGGTATCGATGCCGGACTTCGACATCGACTTCTGCATGGACGGGCGCGACCGCGTCATCCAGTACGTGGCGCAGAAGTTCGGTCATCACCGGGTGTCGCAGATCATCACCTACGGCACCATGGCGGCCAAGGCCGTGGTGCGCGATGTGGGCCGGGTGCTCGGCCACCCGTACGGCTTCGTCGACCGGATTGCCAAGATGGTGCCGTTCGAGGTGGGCATGACGCTGACCAAGGCCATGGCCGATTCCGAAGATCTGGCCAACGCTTACCGCAACGACGAAGAGGTCACCGCGCTGGTCGACATGGCCTTGTCGCTCGAAGGGCTGGCCCGTAACTGTGGCAAGCATGCCGGGGGCGTGGTGATCGCGCCGACGGCGCTGACGGACTTCGCACCCTTGTATTGCGAGGCAGACGGTTCGAGCCTGGTCACCCAGTTCGACAAGGATGATGCGGAAGATGTGGGCCTGGTGAAGTTCGACTTCCTCGGCCTGCGTACGCTGACGATCATCGACAACGCGGTGCGCGAGATCGACAAGCTGCGCAACATCGAGGCCGACGGCAAGCTCGACTTGCTGCAGCTCCCGCTGGACGATGCCGCTACCTACAAGCTGATGCAGAACGCCTGCACCACGGCGGTGTTTCAGCTCGAGTCCGCCGGCATGAAGAGGCTGATCGAGCGGCTTCAGCCCAACCATTTCGAAGATATCATCGCACTGGTCGCTCTCTACAGGCCTGGCCCCCTGCAGTCGGGCATGGTGGACGACTTCATCGACCGCAAGCATGGCCGCAAGCAGATGGCCTGGCCACACGAGGACTATCAGCTCGAGATCCTGAGACCGATCCTGGAGCCTACCTACGGCGTGATCCTGTATCAGGAGCAGGTCATGCAGATAGCGCAGGTGATGGCAGGCTTCTCGCTCGGCACCGCCGATATCCTGCGCCGTGCGATGGGCAAGAAGAAGCCGGAGGAAATGGCGAAGCAGCGCGCAGGCTTTCTGGCCGGTTGCACCGAGCACGGCATCGACGCGAACCTGGCCGGCAACATCTTCGACCTGGTGGAGAAGTTCGCAGGTTACGGCTTCAACAAGTCGCATTCGGCTGCCTATGCATTGCTTTCCTACCAGACGGCCTGGCTCAAGGCGCACCACCCGGCCGCCTTCATGTCGGCGGTACTGTCGGCCGACATGGACAACACCGACAAGGTCGTGATCCTGATCGACGAATGCGAGTCGATCGGCCTGAGCGTGGAGCCGCCGGACATCAACCGCTCGGCGGTGCGTTTTTCGGTGATCGATGAGAAGACGGTGCTGTACGGTCTGGGTGCCATCAAGGGGGTCGGTGAATCGGTGCTGGCCAGCGTGCTGGCCGAACGCGATCGTCACGGCCCTTTCGCCAGCCTCGACGACCTGTGCCGCCGCAGTGATGCCGGTACGGTCGGCAAGCGTGTACTCGAGGCGTTGATTCGGGCCGGTGCGGCGGATTCACTCGGCGCGAATCGCGCTAGCCTCTGGGCCCATCTCGGCGATGCGCTGAAGGGTGCCGATCAGCTACGCCGCAATGCGTCTGCCGGCATGACCGACCTGTTCGGTCTGGAGGCGTTAGAAAGTCTGACGGATCAGGCCCCCGCGATGATGGCCGACTGGAGCGAGAAGGAGCGTCTGCAGCACGAGAAGGACACATTGGGCCTGTACCTCAGCGGTCATCCGATCAACGCGCATCTCGCCGAGCTCAGCCATTTCACCCACGGCCAGCTACGGGCGATCTGTGCGAAGGCCGGCCATGGTGGCGGTGGTTCAGGCAATGGCCTGCCGGGCTTTCGTCAGAAGGGTGTGCCGGTGGTGGCTGCCGGGCTGATCATGGCGGTGCGTTTCCGCGACATGCAGCGCGGCAAGATGGCCTTCATCACGCTCGACGACAAGAGCGCACGCCTAGAGGTGAACCTCAGCGGCGAGCTGCTGCAGACGCACGGCCACCTGCTGGTGAAGGATGAGGTGCTGATCGTCGACGGCGATGTCAGCCCCGATGATTTCAACGGTGGCTACAAGATTCGTGCGCGAGAGGTCTACACACTGGCGCTGGCGCGCAGCCGTTTCGCGCGACGACTGGTCATCAACCTGCAAGCCGGTACCTTGTGTGAAACCAGCATCCAGAGCCTGGTCAGCACCCTGGCGAACTACAAGAGCGGCTCCACGCCGGTGGTGTTCAACTACACCAACGGCCAGGCAAAGGCGAGTATCCAGTCGGGGCCGCAGTTTCGCATCAATCCGGAGCACGAGCTGATCGACCTGCTCGCGGAGCTGACGGGGCGGGAGAATGTGGAGTTGATGTACTAGCAGCCGTTGGCCGCCGCACACAACGATTCCATGACGCGCTGGCGCCTCTTCCGCACTGATTGAGCCCCACACCGTGAACTACTTAAACGCCATCGTCACCCGGTAGGCTAAATCTTCTGCCCCGCCTGCCGATAGAACAAGCACCTTGGTGGGATTGTGACCCAGCGCCACGGCACGGTCGGATGAACCCTGCCTGAGTCCTTGACCAGTCGACTCACGGATCGTTCAGGCAAGTGGCTCCTGGGGTCAGGTTTCGCACGCTTCTGGGATATCGTCTCGATGACCAGCTCTACCACCTACCGAAAGGATGCCATCCGGCCTGTCCAGAATCGACTCCTCTACGAGAGTGTCGTGTTCTCGGCGGTCGGCAGTATCGCTGCAGCGTTCGTGGTAGTCGCCACGTTCAGTCCTTATTCGCACATGTTGTGGCTGGGCACATGGCAGGCGATCATCACCAGTGTGTATCTCGCGCGCTACGTCGATTATCGACTGTACCGGCGATCCGCCACGCGCGATTCCAATAGTCGCCTGTGGGCTATACGCTTCAACGTCGGCGCCCTGCTGGCGTCGCTAGCCTGGTCATCCTCGCTATGGCTGGTCTTTCCCGCAGACGACCTGCCACACCAGGTGTTGCTGATCCTGATGCTCGGCGGTGTCGCCGGCGGAGCCCTCGCCTCGCTGCCCTACGATCGACGTCTGAACCTGGTCTTTCAGTCCGTCATCGTGATTCTGGTGGAGGTGCGGCTGCTGCTCGACGGTAGTGCGTTCTCGCTGGAACTTGCCCTGTTCAGCCTGTTCGTGTTCTGTTTCCTGTTGAGCTGCGGCGAGAAGGTCGGTCGCAACTACATCGAACTGCTGCGCCTGAAGCAAGACGCCCAGGAAAGCAATCTCACGCTGATCCGCACCACGGAACGGATGGCGCGGACCGGCTACTGGCAGTGGGACGGATCATCGCGAACCGTCGAGTTGTCGGAGAATCTGGCGCTGATGTGGGGCTTCCGACGGCGCCGCGTGCCAATCCGCGACTGTTTCCGAATGCTGCACCGAGATGATCGCCGGCGGGTGCGACGCACCCTGGCATCGGTGCTGGAGCGCGCGGAGGAAACGGCTGTCGAACACCGGATCGTCAAGCGTGGCGGCGGGCAGATCAGCGACATGCGTCAGGTCGTGAAGCCACTGCTCGACTCCCAGGACCATGTCAGCTGGCTTGGCACGGTGCAGGACATCTCGGACATCAGAACGGCCGAGGAGACCATCTACAAGATGGCCTACTACGACGAGCTGACCGGGCTCGCCAACCGCGCCAACTTCCACGAACGGCTGCAGGCGACGATCGATGAGGCCACGCGTCGTGACCAGGAGTTCTGCGTCATCTATATCGATCTCGATGATTTCAAGGGCGTCAATGATTCCTACGGTCACGAATGCGGGGACCACTACCTGAAAGCGTTCGCCGACCACCTGGCCGGTCGTGTGCGGCGAGCGGGCGTGACGGCGCGACTCGGTGGTGACGAGTTCTGTGTCCTGTTGCCGGACACGCGATCCGACGAAGAAGCGGGCGACACGGCCGAGTGCATCCTGGAGTTCTCGCGAACGCCCGTGCAGATCGGCAATCATCGAATCTACCCCAAGCTAAGCATCGGCATCGCGAGGTTTCCCAGGGACGGCCGTCTGCCGGATCAAATCGTCAAGAATGCCGATCTCGCCATGTACAACGTGAAACGTAATGGCAAGCACCATGTCGCCTTCTATGACCCGAAGATGAGTCAGGATTCGCTCGAGACCGCGCGGCTGGAATCGGATTTTCGCACCGCCCTGGTCAATGGCGAGTTCGAACTCTGGTATCAACCGCAGATCGATCTGACAGAGGACCGGATTTCGGGTGTCGAGGCGCTGATCCGTTGGAGGCATCCGCAGCTCGGTATCGTCGCACCCGATGTGTTCATCGGCGTCGCCGAACGGGTCGGCATGATCAACGACATCGGTGCATGGGTGGTGCGGACCGCCTGCGAGCAGTTGGCTCACTGGAAGGTTCAGGGCTACCGGCTGCAGATGGCCGTCAACATCTCCGGCATGCATTTCACCAGTGATGGCTTCTGCGATCTGGTCGGCGAGATCGCTCGCGACGCCGGCGTGGAAGACGGTGAGCTGGAGATCGAGATCACCGAAAGCCTGAGCCGGGATCCGGAGGAGCACTATCGGATCTGCCGGGAACTCAGCCTGATGGGTATTCGCGTGGCGATCGATGACTTCGGTACCGGTTACTCGTCGCTGTCGGTACTGCAGAAACTCGAGATCGATACCCTCAAGATCGACCGCTCGTTCATCAACGGGTTACCGCAGGAGAAGTCGGCGAGACTGCTGGTGAACGCGATGGTCGAGATTTCCGTCGGCCTGGGATACGACCTGGTGGCAGAAGGGGTCGAGACCAGGGAGCAGCTCGACTATCTCAGGACACTGAAATGCTCGCATGCGCAAGGGTATCTGTTCAGCCGCCCGGTCAAGCCCGAATTGATTCCCGGATTGATCGATGCGGGCGACCATCGTCGGTTCGCGGCATGAGATGCAGCTAACGCGGTGTCTCGACTTCGCGAGGCAAGCAACGTAACGGTATAACGTTTTCAATCGTCGACATGGGTGTGATCTGATCGATCGCCTTCAAACAGCGAAAGGTACTTACAACCACGCCATGCAAACGCCGATCACCGAGTTCAGCAAAGACTACGTCCGCACCTTCATCGACCATGAGTCATCCAGACGTCAGTCGAACAAGGTGCTGCACGGTCATCCATCACCTGGGCACTGGAAGCCGCTGGCACAATCGACGACTGCATTGCTCGAGGACCGCGCGGATCAGATGCACGATGGCAACGTCGAGGTGAACCTGTATGTGGGCACACCGTTCTGCATCAAGACCAAGCCGGCGCGTTGCGGATTCTGCCTGTTTCCCAGTGAGGACTACGAAGGGAACAAGGGTGTTGAAGCCTATCTCGGCTACCTGGAACGTGAGTTCGCCCTGTACAAACCATTCTATGGCAACGATACCGTGTCGAGCATCTACTTCGGCGGCGGCACGCCGAACCTGTATCGGCCGGAACACTACGGCCTGCTCATGGAGCAGGTGGATCGCCTGTATGACGGTGTTCCACAAGGCATCGAGATCACTCTCGAGGGCATTCCGCAGCTGTTCAACGAGGAAAAAATCAAGGCCATGAGTCAGGCGGGGATCAACCGTATCAGCATGGGGGTTCAGCAGATCAACGACAGGCTGATCAAGTACAGCGGCCGCCGGCAGACCCGCTCGCAGGTGTTCCAGAGTCTCGAGTATTGCCACAAGTACAACATGGCCAACAGCATGGATCTGATCTACGGCTGGCCGGAACAGACCATCGACGACATGCTCGGTGACCTCGAGGCGGTGGTGGAAGCCGGTGTGCACCACCTTACCCACTATGAGCTCAACGTGGCGGGCCGCAGTGACTTTGCGTCGCCGAAGAAGCGTGCACTGCTGCCATCGATCGAGACCAACATCGACATGTATCTCGCATCGCGTGAATACCTGCGCTCGGTGGGTTTCGAGCAGGTCACCGTGTATGACTGGCGCCGCAAGCCGGTCGACAGCCGCACCGAGCGCCTGAGCGCCTACGAGTACGAGCACAGCATGCACCATTTCGTGGATCAGCAGCAGGGCGACATCCAGACCACGCGCCAGGTGTGCGGGCTGGGTTTCGCGGCAGTGAACTTTCACCCGAACGGCCTGACGGCGGATGATCGCAGCTGGATCTACATGAACCAGACTTCACTGAAGGAGTATTGCGCGGATCTCGACGCCGGAAGATTCCCCGTCGGACGGGGTTTCATGTACAACTTCCAGGACGTGAAGCTCGCGTGGCTGTTTCAGTCGATGCAGACGATGAAGATCGACTACGTGCAGTACATGGAGATCTTCAAGGAGAGCCTGCTGGATCGATATTCGGCGATGTGGACGGAACTCGACGAACGCGGCTGGTTGACCACGACCCACACCGAACTGCAATTCAAGGGCAAGGGCCAGTACTACATTCCCATGCTGCAATCGCTGATCGCCAGCAAACGGCTGGAAGCCATACGATCGGAGCGCAAACGGTCCATCGACGATTATGCCGTCGTTGTGGAGCAGGGCGAGTTGGCAGAGCCGGCCGGCAGACCAACGTGAATGGGCATTGAGGCCTGTCGCCAGGAGTTCACCCGCAACCGGCAGGGCACCCGCATCGGTTTGCAGTGCCACCCGGCGTTCGCGCCGCTCACCGGTGTCGCCGTGCTGGCTCACGGCACCTTCTCCAACCACCGCGTCTGCCGGGGGCTGGCCCGGCATCTGGCGAATCGGGGTGTCGAGTGCTGGATACTGGAGTTCCAGGGTCACGGCGCCAGCGATCAGCCGGTACGCGAACCGGACTTCGAAACCATGTGTCTGCTCGACGCCCGTGCCGCGCTTGACTTCGTGCAACAGATCCATCAGGACACTCCGGTCACCTGGATCGGGCACAGCGGTGGCGGTCTTGCAATATTGATGTTGCTGGCGCGCTTTCCGGAGTACCGTCGTCAGGTGTCGAAGGTGGTCACCCTTGCCAGCCAGGCCACCGATGCCGCGATCGCGGGCAACAACCGCCTGGCCATCCGGGCGGCATCCGTAGCC
Source organism: Granulosicoccaceae bacterium (assembly GCA_965214025.1). GTDB lineage: Bacteria > Pseudomonadota > Gammaproteobacteria > Granulosicoccales > Granulosicoccaceae > Granulosicoccus. The sequence continues at coordinate 13,845 of CBDCAW010000030.1, read as the reverse complement.
ACCCGGGCGCTGGGTTTCGCCCCCGGCAAGCTGTTCAGGCTCGGGCCGGAGAACGAGTTCGGCGCGGTCATGCACCAGTGGTATGGCTGGAGCCTGTCGGGACGCTGGAACGGTATGGACGGATTCGACTACGAGCATGCCTTGGGCGAGCTGCCGATGCCCTGCCTGATGCTTGCTGCCAGCGCCGACCGCTTCATCGCACCCGTCTCCGGCTGCCTGCGGCTGTATCAGCATTACGGCGCGGCCGACAAGCGATTCGAGGTCTGCGGCGTGGAGACGGGTTTCATCGAGAACTACAGTCACGCACGCCTGGTCAGTTCGCGCAGTGCGGCTCAGGATGTCTGGCCACTGATCGCCGACTGGGTACTTCAGCCGACCACGGCCGACGGTAAGAACACGACCGGCTCCGTGCGCTCAACGGTGTAAGCGAATGGTGCTTGATGGGTAGGGACGGCCCGAAGGATTTTTTCGAGACACTTGCGGTCCTACGTTGCAGACAAGCAAACCTGGCAGGAGCCGAACGATGAGCACTCGACGCTATTTTCTGTATTCCGCCGCCGCACTGGCGGTTAGCGCACCGCTGTGGCTGCGGCAACAAGGGGGTGAGGCGATGGCTGCTGGAACAGATCTCAAGGTCTTGCAAGATGACTGGCAGCGATGGCTGCCGGCCGACGCCGAATTGCCGGATCCATCCACGGCGCTGAACGTCACTGAGGAGGAATGGCGGCAACGGCTGGACCAGGATGCCTTCGACGTCCTGTTTCGCGAAGACACCGAGCGGCCGGGATCGAGCCCGCTGGATGACGAAAAGCGCGAAGGTGTTTTCACCTGTGCCGCCTGCGACCTGCCACTGTTCACCTCTGCCATGAAATACGACAGCGGCACCGGCTGGCCGAGTTTCTTCACCGCCATTCCCGAGCATCTCGCCACCTCGACCGATTACAAGCTGGTGCTGCCACGCACCGAATACCATTGCGTACGTTGTGGCGGGCACCAGGGGCATCGCTTCAGCGACGGGCCTGACCCGACAGGTGAGCGATGGTGCAACAACGGTGTGGCGCTGAAGTTTCTGGCGAAGGCGTGATGGCTAGGGTTCGCGGCCTCGAATTTACCCGATTACGTCAGCAACACCCGATGACCCCGTCAGGCCGCCGGTAAGGACCTGGGCAGACTCCGGGCCGGCCTCGAGCGGGAGTCAGACGGGCTCTAGGCAGGCCCCTGGCAGGCCCGGGGCGATGGCCGGTATGATGCCAACCGCCCCAACACGGTAGAATGCGGCTCCGGTCTCCACACCGCCCCCAGGGCCCCAGATGAACCCGAACTTTCTCGATTTCGAACAGCCGATCGCCGAGCTCGAGGCGAAGATTCGCGAGCTGCAGTACGCGATGGCTGATACTGACATCAACATCAGCGAGGAAATCGACACGCTGAAGAGCAAGTGCGATTCGCTCACCCAGAGCATCTTCGGCAAGCTCAGTTCCTGGCAGGTGGCGAGCCTGGCCCGTCATCCGCAGCGACCGTACACGCGCTTCTACATCGATCAGGTGTTCACCGATTTCGATGAGCTGCACGGTGATCGGCTGTATGGCGATGATCATGCCATCATCGGCGGCATGGCGCGCCTGAACGGCAAGCCCGTGATGGTGATGGGTCACGAGAAGGGCCGCGATACCAAAGAGAAGATCAAGCGCAACTTCGGCATGCCGCGGCCGGAAGGCTACCGCAAGGCCAAGCGCATGATGGAGCTTGCCGAGCGCTTCAAGCTGCCGGTGATCACCTTCATCGACACGCCGGGGGCGTATCCCGGTATCGGTGCCGAGGAGCGGGGCCAGAGCGAGGCGATCGCCCGCAACCTGTTCGTCATGGCGGGGTTGACCACACCCATCATCTGCACCGTGACCGGTGAGGGCGGATCGGGCGGTGCGTTGGCCATCGGCGTCGGCGATCAGGTGATGATGCTGGAATACAGCGTGTACTCCGTGATCAGCCCGGAAGGTTGTGCCTCCATTCTCTACAAGAGCGTCGACAAGGCGGCCGATGCGGCCGAGGCCATGGGCATCACGTCCACCCGGCTGCACGAACTGGGCCTGGTGGATCGTGTGATCGAAGAGCCTCTGGGCGGTGCGCATCGCGATGCCGAGGCCATGGCCATTTCCCTGCGAACAGCCCTGGCCGAAGAGCTGGAGGGCTTGTCGGGCCTGAGTTCGACGGAGCTGGTGGCACGCCGCGCCGAAAAATGGCGCGCCTACGGCAGTTTCAAGGAAACCTGATTGCACAAGTCCCCCTGGTATCGATCGCGTACGTATTCATGGTCCCTTGATGTTCCGACGCGGGCGCTGTCGTGACGAAGCGCCCCTGTGTCATGACGTCGAAGAATCCCTGGGTGCCATCGGCCAAGCGCAGTGCCACGCCGCTGGAAGCGCTTGCCTGGTTCATCACGTCACGGCCCGCCGATCGCGGCTTCTGCATCGCTTACAGTGGGGGGGTCGATTCGCATGTGTTGCTGCATGCGCTGGCCTGCCTACGCCGCGCTGATCCGCAGCTCAAGCTGCGCGCGGTACACGTCGATCATGGTCTGCAGGCAGCGAGTGTCGGTTGGGCGGCGCATTGCGAGAGTGTCTGTGCGTCTCTGAACGTGGCGCTCCTGGTCAGGTCGGTACGTGTGGTGGAAGGTGGGGAGGGGCCGGAAGGTGATGCCCGACGCGCACGCTATGCCGTATTCCGGAGCATCGTCCAGCCGGGCGAGCATCTGCTGCTGGCCCAGCATGCCGACGATCAGGCCGAAACCTTCCTGCTGCAGGCCCTGCGCGGCAGTGGCCCTGATGGCCTCGCCGGCATGCCGGTACAGCGCGTGCTCGGCAGCGGTCTGTTGTGTCGACCGCTGCTCGATTGCACACAGGCCTCCCTACAGCGCTATGCCGTCGAACACCGCCTGAAGTGGGTGGAGGATCCGTCCAATCAAGACACGCGGTTCGATCGCAACTACCTGCGTCAGGTCGTCATGCCCGCGTTGCGAGCCCGTTGGCCAGCCGCGGCGCAGACACTCGGGCGCGCCGCCCAGCGCAGCGGAGGCGCCAGCCATACGCTGCTGACACTGGCCCGCGATGATCTGGACAAGGCACGGGCACCCGCTCCGGACCGGCTGACCGGCAGGCGCCTGTTGCTGATCGCCGCGTTGCGCAAGCTACCTCGCGAACGCGCTTTCAACGCGCTGCGCCTGTGGGTGCGACAGCACGGCATGCCGATGCCACGGCTACAGGATCTGGTCGAGGTGATGGGTAGCCTGGTGCACGCCGGCAAGGACACGGGGGGTATTGTCAATCTGCGGGTGTACGAATTTCGTCGCCATGCCGGGCACCTGCACCTGCTCGAACCGGTGGTGCCCGTATCGCGTTACGCGCATCAATGGCATGCGCCGTTCCAGCCGATGATGGTACCGGAAGCAGGCATCGAGCTGACGTGTGAGGCGGCCCGGGCGCAAAGCCTCCAGCTGCCGGCGGACGGGATTCTCACCGTACGCGGGCGTGTGGGCAGTGAGTCAGTGTTGCTGGGCGATCCGCCGCGGCACCGCAGCCTGAAGAACGTGTGGCAGGAAGCCGGCGTTCCGCCCTGGCAGCGCGATGCGGTGCCGCTGCTGTTTTGCGGTGACGAGCTGGTGGCGATCTGGGGGTTGGTGACGGCGGTGAACTGGCGCGTCTGAGCTTGGGTGTGATTGTCCGCCCCGGTGCGTTCTGTTAATCTCATGGCCCATCCGGGGTCGCTCACCAAGACCCCCTCGCTCGCGGCGGTGGCCGCCGCGAGCCGTTCGTTCCAGGTTCCCGGTTCCGTTCCTTCGCAGACGATCAGCCAGCAATGACCCGTTTCATCTTCGTCACCGGTGGTGTCGTCTCCTCGCTGGGCAAGGGTATTTCCGCGGCGTCCCTGGCGGCTCTGCTGGAGGCACGTGGCCTGGGCGTGACCATGCTCAAGCTCGACCCGTACATCAACGTCGATCCGGGCACCATGAGCCCGTACCAGCACGGCGAGGTGTTCGTCACCGATGATGGTGCCGAAACCGATCTCGATCTCGGGCACTACGAGCGGTTCGTACGCATCAAGACCAGCCAGCGTAATAACTTCACCACCGGCCGGGTGTACGAGACGGTGATCGCCAACGAGCGGCGTGGCGACTACCTCGGTGCCACCGTACAGGTCATTCCGCATATCACCGACGAGATCCGCCGTCGCGTCATGGAAGGGGCCGGCGATGCCGATGTCGCCATGGTCGAAATCGGCGGTACCGTGGGCGATATCGAATCTCTGCCATTCCTCGAGGCGATCCGGCAGATGGGTGTGGAACTGGGGCGCAGGCGCACACTGTTCATGCACCTCACGCTGGTGCCCTACATCGCCAGCGCCGGCGAGATCAAGACCAAGCCCACGCAACACTCGGTCAAGGAGCTGCGCTCCATCGGCATCCAGCCCGACATACTGCTGTGCCGCGCCGATCGTCCCTTGCCCGACAGCGAGCGTCGCAAGATCGCCCTGTTCACCAATGTGCAGGAGGCGGCCGTCATCGCCGCCACCGATGTCGACTGCATCTACGACATCCCGCGCATGTTGCATGTACAGCATCTCGATGATCTCGTGGTCGAGCATTTCGGCCTCGAATTGCCACGGGCCGATCTGCACGAATGGACGGCAGTGGTCGAAGGCATAAGAAACCCCACCGATGCGGTCACGATCGGCATGGTGGGCAAGTACACTGAGCTCACCGAGTCCTACAAGTCGCTGAACGAAGCGCTGACGCATGCCGGCATCAAGAACGACAGCCGCGTGCGCATACGCTATCTCGATGCGGAGAAGCTGGAGCGTGGCGATCTGTCGGCACTGGGCGAGATCGACGCGATCCTGGTACCCGGCGGCTTCGGCAGCCGCGGGGTGGAAGGCAAGATCACGGCTGCGAAGTATGCGCGCGAGAACCACATTCCCTATCTCGGCATCTGCCTCGGCCTGCAGGTGGCGGTCATCGACTTTGCCCGGCACGTGGCAGGCATCGCCCACGCGAACAGCAGCGAATTCGATCGTGAAACACCAGATCCGGTCATCGCCCTGATCACCGAGTGGCAGACCGGCACCGGCGAGACCATCATCCGCAACGACGACTCGGACCTGGGCGGTACGATGCGCCTCGGCGGGCAACTGTGTGCGTTGCAGCCGGAATCCCTGGCGGCCCGGGTGTACGGCACCGAACAGGTGGTGGAGCGTCATCGGCACCGTTTCGAGTTCAACGACAACTACGCCAACCGGCTGTGCGAAGCCGGCCTGGTGATCTCGGCACGCTCCAGCGAACCGGATGGGATGGGTCTGGTGGAAATGATCGAACTGCCCGAACATCCCTGGTTCATCGGCTGCCAGTTTCACCCCGAGTACACATCCAATCCGCGCGACGGGCATCCGTTGTTCACCAGCTTCATCGCCGCTGCCCTGGCGCACTCGCACCATCGGCCAGCTGTCACTTCAAAAATACAAGGCTGACACTCATGCGATTGTGCGGATTCGAAGCCGGTATCGAACACCCGATGTTCCTGATCGCAGGCCCTTGCGCCATCGAGTCGGAAGCGTTGGCGATGGATACGGCCACGGCGCTGAAGGTCATGGCCGAACGGCTCGGGCTGCCGTTCATCTACAAGTCATCGTTCGACAAGGCAAACCGTTCGTCGGCGGGCAGCTTTCGCGGCCCCGGCATCGCCGAGGGCCTGTGTATTCTGGCCAAGGTGCGCAGCGAGGTCGGCGTACCGGTGCTCACCGACGTGCACGAGGATACCCCGATGGACGAGGTGGCCGAGGTAGTCGATGTGCTGCAGACACCTGCTTTCCTGTGCCGCCAGACCAACTTCATCCAGCGGGTGGCGCGAGCCGGCAAACCGGTGAACATCAAGAAGGGGCAGTTCCTGGCACCGGGCGATATGCAGCATGTGGTTGCCAAGGCCTTCGACGTGGGAAACCGCCATGTTCTCGTCTGTGAACGCGGTGCCTCTTTCGGCTATAACAACCTGGTGTCGGATATGCGTGGCCTGGCCATCATGCGCGCCACCAGCTGTCCGGTGGTGTTCGATGCCACCCATTCGGTGCAGTTGCCGGGCGGGCAGGGTGCCTCGTCCGGCGGCCAGCGCGAGTTCGTGCCCGTGCTGGCGCGGGCCGCGGTGGCCGCAGGCGTCGCTGGGGTGTTCATGGAAACGCACCCGGACCCTGCCAATGCGTTGAGCGATGGGCCGAATGCGTGGCCGCTGGGCGAGCTGGAACCGCTGCTGGCGACACTGAAAGAGCTTGACCGACTGCGTGAAAGGCCGGGCCTTTCGCGGAAACGTCCTTATCTGGAATGATCACACACGCCAGCGAGGCTGGCCGTCAAACCCTAAGAGCCAGTGACGCTGGCCGGAGAACGCTGCACACATGAGCGAGAAGATAGTCGACATCAAGGCGCGCGAGATCATGGATTCGCGCGGCAATCCCACCGTCGAGGCCGACGTCGTGCTCGCCTCGGGTGTGACCGGACGCGCAGCGGTGCCCTCCGGTGCCTCGACGGGTAGCCGAGAGGCCTTGGAGATGCGCGACGGCGACAAGTCGCGTTACGGCGGCAAAGGTGTGCTGAAGGCGGTAGAGCACGTCAACGGAGCGATCCGTGATGCCCTGATCGGTAGTGATGCCGAAGACCAGGCGGGGCTCGACAAGCTCATGCTCGATCTCGATGGTTCGGAGAACAAGGACAAGCTGGGTGCCAACGCGCTGCTCGCGGTATCGTTGGCCAATGCGCATGCCGCGGCGAACTCACAGGGCAAGATGCTCTACGCCTATCTCGGTGGTGATGAGGCGGTGCACCTGCCAGTGCCGATGATGAACATCATCAACGGGGGCTCGCATGCCGACAACAGCGTCGATTTGCAGGAGTTCATGGTGATGCCGGTGGGGGCGACTTCGTTTCGTGAAGCGCTGCGCTGCGGTGCCGAGATCTTTCATAGCCTGCGCGGCGTGCTCAAGGACAAGGGCATGAACACCAACGTCGGTGATGAGGGTGGTTTCGCACCGAATCTGTCATCGAACCAGGAGGCCATCGAGACCATCCTGCTGGCAATCGAGAAAGCGGGCTACGAGGCGGGCAAGGATGTGTACCTGGCGCTCGACGTGGCCGCCTCGGAGTTCTACAAGAAAGGGGTCTACGATCTAACGTCCGAGGAACGGCAATTCGATGCGTCCGGCTTCGTCGACTATCTCGCCAACTGGGTTGATCAGTACCCGATCCTCTCGATCGAGGACGGTCTTGATGAAAGTGACTGGGGGGGCTGGAAGATCCTCTCTGATCGCCTGAACGACTCCATTCAGCTGGTCGGTGACGACCTGTTCGTGACGAACCCGAAGATCCTGCAACGCGGAATCGACGAAGGCATTGCCAATTCGGTTCTGGTGAAGGTCAATCAGATCGGTACCCTGACCGAGACCCTCGAAACCATTCGCATGGCACATGCCGCCAACTACACCACGGTAACCTCACACCGTTCGGGTGAAACCGAAGACACGACCATCGCAGACCTGGCCGTGGCCACCGGCGCGAAGCAGATCAAGACCGGTTCCCTGTCGCGCTCGGATCGCGTCGCGAAGTACAACCAGCTGCTACGCATCGAAGAGGCCCTGGGCAGCCGGGCGGTGTATGCCGGGGCCAGTGCGTTCAATCAGTCGCTTTAGCCCGCTGATTTGATCGCCATGTCGAATGTTCAACGGGTAGGTGACCCCGATTCCGGGGCGCGACACGATTGCATGGAATTCGGCACACCGTGAAGGTAGCCATGGGTTGCCTGATCGTGCTGCTGCTCGTCTTGCAGTATCGACTCTGGTTCGGCGAGGGCAGCATCCGGGATGTATGGCGTCTGCACAGCCAGCTGACCGAGCAGCGCAGCGACATGCAGGAGCTGATCACGCGCAATCAGGCGCTGGAGGCCGAGGTCTCTGACCTGAAGAGCGGCCTGGACGCGATCGAGGAGAGAGCTCGTGCCAGACTTGGCATGATCGACGAAGACGAAACGTTCTACCAGTTCGTACGCGACCGTGCCGGTGAACCTGTACGCGGTACGGGCGACACCGGCGACATGGATGGCGAAGGCGCCGCCGGTCTCACGGAACGTGCCCCTTCCACCTCGCCCGACACCCCTTGAGCATGGGCAGGCTACACAGGTTCTCGCCACCATGCGGGTAGGTCAGGGTTTCGACGTGCATGCCTTCACCGACGGTGAGTCACTGATGCTCGGTGGTGTGGCGGTACCTTTCGACAAAGCGTTCGAGGCGCACTCCGACGGCGATGTGTTGTTGCATGCGATATGCGATGCCTTGCTCGGTGCGGCAGGGCTCGGCGACATCGGGCGGCATTTTCCCGATACCGACCCCGCCTTCAAAGGTGCCGACAGCCGTACGCTGCTGCGCCGAGTGGTGAGCCTGCTGGAACAACGAGGCCTGCACTGCACCAATATCGACGCTACCGTGATCGCACAGGCGCCGAAGTTGGCGCCGTTCGTTCCGGCCATGGTGGCCTGCATTGCCGAAGACTTGGCCATTCCTGCTGATCGCGTCAACGTCAAGGCGACCACGTCGGAATGGCTCGGTTTCTGCGGGCGAGGTGAGGGCGTGGCCGCGATGGCGTGCGTGATGGTATCCGAGCCTTGATGCCGCTCGACTGGAAGCCTGTTTCGCTGCCTGCCTCGAAATCTGTCTCGAAGCCTGGCCTGGGTCAGTGTGCCGCGAACCCAGCCGGCAGACGTATTTCATGACATTCAACCGTTTTCATACTATCTCATGACGACTTTGGCAATCATCGGTGGAACCGGCCTGGCCGGCATGGAAGGCCTTAAGGTCATTCGGCGCGAGATGGTCAAGACGCCTTACGGCGCGCCTTCCTGCCCGCTGATCATCGGAGAGCTGCAGGGCAGGCCGGTCGCGTTCCTGGCTCGCCACGGCAATACCCATGCGATCCCGCCGCACCAGATCAACTACAGTGCGAACCTGTGGGCATTGCAGTCGGTCGGCATCGAGCAGATCATCGCGGTCGGTGCGGTCGGCGGTATCGCGGAAGAATGCAGCACCGGCACCCTGGTGGTGCCCGATCAGATAATCGACTACACCCATGGGCGCACGGCGACCTTCCACGACGGTCCGCCGGACGAGGTGCGGCATATCGATTTCACGCACCCCTATGATCAGGGCTTGCGCGAAGCCCTGGTCACGGCCGCGAAGGCTACCGGGGAGGCCTGCGTAGGCAGTGGTACTTATGGGGTCACCCAGGGCCCTCGGCTGGAGACCGCCGCGGAAGTGCGAAGGCTCGAGCGCGATGGCTGCACCATCGTCGGCATGACGGGCATGCCGGAAGCGGCGCTGGCCCGTGAGCTCGGTATCGCCTACGCCTGCTGCGCCGTGGTGGTGAATCCGGCAGCCGGCAAGGCCGACGGCCCGATCGAGATGCCGGCCATTCGCCAGGCGGTGGAGGTCGGCATGCAGAGTGCCCGAGCGGTGATCGCAGCGGTGACCACGACACTCCGATCGTGACATCGTACCGAAGTGCAGAGGCCGCAGCCCGTGTGATCTGTGCCCTGCCGGCTCTTGCGCGAGCAGGCAGTTCGCCGATCGGCATTCCGTACCTCATTCGGCACAGGGCATGAGCCAGGCTTCCAGTGTCTGGGGGGGCGGGTCGGCAGCGGGTGCAGGAGCGAGCGAAGCATGAGCCACCGCACTACAGTCTGGGGCGTCATTCCGGCAGCGGGTGCAGGTCAGCGCATGCGCAGTGCAACTCCCAAGCAGTACCTTCCATTGGCCGGCAAACCGATTCTGCAGCGTTCCATCGAAACCCTGCTGGCGGTAAGCGGAATCCAAGGCGTGTATGTGGCGATGCAAGCTGCGGACAGCGAGAATTTCAAGCAGCTCGACGCCAGCACAGACCCACGCGTGCATCGCGTGGCCGGGGCCGCCCAGCGCGTGGGGTCGGTGGCTGCCGCGGTACAGGCGGTTCGTAAGCACGCCGGCGACGATGCCTGGGTACTGATCCATGACGCTGCACGACCCCTGGTGGCACTGGAGGACATTCATCGCCTGATCGACAGCGTCATCGCTGCGGATTCGTTCGGCGGGTTGCTCGCAACGCCGGTTCAGGACACATTGAAGCTCGGCCATGCCTTCGGTAGTACGGGAAGTGGTCGCCGAAGCGGCTTGCACAAGCCTCCGAAGGTAATCAGCGAGCGCACGGTGAGCCGCGAGAATCTCTGGCAGGCTCAGACTCCGCAGCTGTTCCGATCGGGAGAGCTGGGCGAAGCGCTGGCCGAGGGCCTGGTGGCCATGGTTGCTGACAGTGAGGTCAGGATCACCGATGAAGCCTCGGCATTCGAACGGCTCGACAGGCACCCGTTGCTGGTGGAGTCGCGTCATCCCAATCCGAAAATCACGCGGCCGTCTGATCTGGCGCAGGCGGAAGCTCTGCTGGCAATGGCGGACGCGCACAGGCGGCGCTCGTAGCTGCCCACACGACGTAGAGTGAAACTGTTACCCTGCGTCGGCTATTCGACCGTGTACCGCCGTACTCTGCCGCCCGTTGTTTCCTGCCGTGTTGAACTACCCCACCATGAATCGTATTGAAGCGTCACTCGTCAGGCTCGGGTTCGATGACGAAGAGTGCCTGATGATCCATATCGATGGTGAGCGATTGGATGAAATACTGGCCCAGGCGAGCCCCGAAGACGAGCTCGAGGGCCTGGTGCCGGTGTTGTTGCCCTGGATCGAGGACAATGCACAGCAGGCGCTGTGCTGGCAGCGGTTTCTGCCCAAGGGCATCACCCGGCAACGCTCACCGGTGCTGATGTGCCCGGAGCATCGCAACCTGTTTTGCACCACCATCGTGGCTGAGGTACGTGTGAACGGAGATGTGGTGGAGTGGCGCAGGCTGGGTATCGACGACACTCCCGAGGAAGATCTGCCCGAACTGGTGGGTCAGGATGTGTTCTGGCTGCGCGATATCGGGCCCTATGAATTCAGCCGTGCCGAATACGTCGAGCTGATGGAAACCTTTCGTCGCGGCAGCGTGCCGAGCGGCACCTTGCACTAGGCGACGCGGCCCAGCCACCACCTGCCCGTCGGGTGCCGTTCAAACGAGACTGGAGCTTCCTGCTCAGGTTCCGCAAAACGTGTGCTGCACCTCCTCCTCCGGGCGTGGTGCCTGCCGCAGAAATTCGTTCTCCGGGGTTTCCTCGAAGGGTCTGGCCAGCGCATCCACCATCGCGTTGAAGGGTGCGTAGTCGCCATGTTCGGCCGCCGCGACGATCATCGCCTCCACCTGATGGTTGCGTGGTATGACCGCCGGATTCACGCTGAGCAGTAACTCGGCGATGCTGCTCGCACTGCCCGGTTCCATGTCAAGCCTTTGCCGCCACCTCGCCAGCCACTGCGTGATGGGTTCAACGGCATCGAACAGATCCGTCAGCGGTGCGTCGGAATCGCCGGTCGTCCTCGAGTCGCCGTCGGCTCGTGTTCCGGTCGCGGTCCCGGTAGACGCTTTGCCTGCAACCTGCGGTTCGACGCCCGGTACCCGATGGCTCAGGGCACGAAAGCTCAAGGTGAAATCTGCCTGGCCCTCGGCCATCAGCGTCAGCAGATCGGTGGCCAGCGACTGGTCGTCAGCGCGTCGTGTGTGCAGCCCGAGCTTTGCTCGCAGGCAGCCGAGCCACTCGTCCTGGTAGCGCTCGGGAAACGCATTCACCAGCTCTTGCGCGATTCCCAGTGCAGTGTCCTGATCCGGATCCATCAGCGGTAACAGACACTGGGCGAGGTTGGCCACGTTCCACTGGGCAATTCCGGGCTGGTTTTCGTACGAATAGCGGCGCATCTGATCGATGGAGCTGAAGACCTTCTGCGGGTCGTAGGTGTCGAGAAACGCGCAGGGACCATAATCGATGGTATCTCCGGTAACCGACGAGTTGTCCGTGTTCATCACACCGTGAATGAAACCTACCGACTGCCAACGCGCGATCAGCGAGGCCTGGCGCGTGAGCACCGCATCGAGCAGGGCAGTTGCCTTCACCGGTGCGTCGGTCAGCTCGGGATACTGACGTTCGATGACGTGATCGACCAGAGCCTGCAGGGCTTCATGGTCTTCACGGGCGGCAAAGTACTGGAAGGTACCGACCCGCACATGACTGCGGGCCACGCGTGTGAGCACGGCACCTGGCAGAGCGGCTTCGCGAATGACCGGTTCGCCGGTGGTCACCGCAGCCAAGGCACGGGTCGTCGGAATGCCCAAAGCATGCATCGCCTCGCTGAGCACGTATTCCCGCAACACCGGGCCCAACCAGGCACGCCCATCTCCGCCGCGTGACCAAGGCGTGCGCCCGGCACCCTTGAGCTGGATATCCTGCCGGACCCCGGTCTCATCGATCACCTCACCGAGCAACAAGGCCCTGCCATCGCCGAGTTGAGGTACCCAATTGCCGAACTGATGCCCGGCGTAGGCCATGGCCAACGGATCAGCACCATCGGGTATCGAGTTGCCGACGAGCATGGCCACGCCGGCCGGCGTGACCAGGGCGTCTGGGTCGAGCCGCAGCTGCCGGGCCAACGGCTCGTTGACTCTGATCAGCTCCGGAGAGGCTACCGGGGTGGGCGCGGTGCGCGCATAGAATCGCTCGGGTAGCCGGGCGTAGCTGTTGTCGAACGGCGGAGCTGGAAGCGGAAAAGATGTAGTAGCCATGGTGAGAGGGTCGGGGTGCAGAGCAGGCAAGTCAAGTGGTGCCGACGCAGGAGGTTCACCGTCGTACCGAGACGCGACGAAAGCGGGGCAGACCATTGCGGATCAAGCCCCGGATGACGGCGTACGACGCACAGGGTAGCTGACCTCCTGGCGTAGGCTGGCCAGGGTTATCGACGTTTCTCTTTCAACAGATACTCTTCCATCAACGTGACGTTGCGGATGTTGGCCTTGAACGCGACGTCGAAGGCGTCCCCGACCAGGGGTATGCTGCCGATGGCCGTATCGATCACTATGTTGCCGATCATCCGCAACACGACAGAACGTGGCAAGCCAAGCTTGACACCCTGCCAGACGATATAGCCGGAGATGCCCGCGGTGGTCAGATCGCCGATGCCCGGTACCAGACCGATGAGGCCGTCCCAACCGACTCGGAAACCACCTGGCAAGCGTATGGCATTGTCCATCAGCCCGCTGAGCCTGCGCAGGCGGGCAAGGCGGGCGGCGACATCGACTACCTCTCGAGTCGGGTCGTCGTGATCGATGACAGTCACGGCGCTTGCTCCGGTTCGTGGCGATGAATCGACCATGATACCGCGAGTGACAGGTGGGCACCTTTCCAGAACCCGCCTCGAGGCCTGCCGGGAAGATCAATCGTGTGCTCGGCAGGGAGGTTGCGCGAAATTCCTGGTCCTCTCGCTTTTTGATGCCGGTAGCGTGAGATCGTAGGACAGCCCCTAAGGGCTCGTGAAACAATAACCTATCACTTTCAACCGCCCCTGCATCTCGCCCCGCTGCGTTGTTCGTCAGTTGAATAGCCAGCTATTCGCTCTCCTCTCGCCTTGCTGGACGAGCGCAGGAACGGCTGGAAGCGATATTTTACTATTTCACGAGCCCTAGGAAGCTAGCAGGCTCTCAACGATAGCCAGTGAATAGAGCTGTGCCACCGACTCGATGAACTTCGGGAAATCGATGGCTGCCGCCTCGTCGGCCGAATCGGAGATCGTGCGAACGATCGAAAACGGAATCTGATGCTCGGCACATACCTGCGCGACTGCCGCCCCCTCCATTTCGACACACAGGGTATCGGGCAA
>CBDCAW010000029.1:0-3525 GCA_965214025.1 Granulosicoccaceae bacterium | reverse complement strand
CGAATGGCTTGCCGAATGGCTTGCCGAATGGCTCGCCGAACGGCTCGCCGCGGGACCTGTCAGGTCGCAGCGACTGATGCGCTGCGCGTAGAGCAGGAAACCGTCGGTATCCAGGGCGCGTTCGAGCACTTCCAGCCATTGCAGCTCCCCGCGACGCTCGCTGAGCTTCGCATCATTTTCCTCATAGACGTGAAGCTGGTTGCAGCCATTCTCCTTGGCGCAATAGCACGCGCTGTCGGCATCCCGCAGAACCTCGCCCGCGGTGCCCGCACCATGATCGACGAGCGCCAGCCCACTGCTGATGCCGATGCTGAAACCGTGGTCCTGCCAGTAGAAACGATAGCCCGCCATGCGATCATGCAGCTTGCGCATCACCTGAGTCGCCTGCTCCATCTCGCAGTTCTCCAGCAACACACCGAACTCGTCACTGCCGAGCCGAGCGATCGTATCGTCGCTACGCAACGTCTCTTTGAAAAGACCTGCAATCTGCTTCAGCAGCTCGTCGCCGGCAGCGTGCCCGCAGGTATCGTTGACCACCTTCAAACGATCCAGATCGATATGGCAGACCACGTGCGAAAGATCACGACGACGGGCCGACTCGATGGCCACTCCCAGGCGGCGCCGGAATTCCTCTCGGTTGAAAAGCCCCGTAAGCCCGTCATGGGTAGCGTGACGCAACAGCTCGCTTTCCAGCCGCCGCTCTTCCGATAGATCGCGGAACACGATGACGATGCGGGCATGCTCGGGTACGGAATGCTCGATCATCGAAACCCGACAATGCACGGGCATCCGCGCATCGTCGAGACCGAGAAGCGTGAGCTCGCGGGCGCTTCTCCGATGTTGATGACGCAGATCGAGCAAGGCCTGGGTGGACATCGGCAACCTGCCCGGAGCCCCGATGGCCTGGAAGACGCGCTCCAACGGCCGCCCCATGGCTTCCTCGAAGGCCACGCCGGTCAGCCTGGCCGCCGCTGCATTCAGGTAGAGCAACTTGCCATGCCCATCGACCGTGATCACGCCGTCAGCGATGGCGTGCAGGGTAGACTCCGCACGCCGCTTCTGGCGTAACAGGTCCGCGAACGACGACTTGAGACTCAACCGCATCGTGTTCACGGCCCGCGCGAGCTGCCCGATCTCATTGGTGCAGCTCACGTCGATCCGGGCCTCGAAATCGCCGGAGGCGATGCGGTGGGCCGATTCACGCAGCTGCAGCAACGGCTTGACTATCAGGTAGATGAACACGGTCATCGACAGCCAGATGACCGCGGTCAGCAGCAGCAGTAGCGGTAACAGCCGCAACAGCGAAGGGGTGTGGTAATCCGAACGGGGCAGGAATATACCGAGCGACCAGTCGAGGCCCTGCTCGCGAACCAGCGGGCCGATATACAGGTACCCCTCTTCACCGGCAAGCGTTATCTGTTCGTACACCGTCTCCTGCAGTTGCGTGAAGCCGCCGACGTGTTCGCGTACGTGATCAGAGGCGGCACGGGCGAACGGCAACTGGCCCTCGACCAGCGGCTTGAACGCTACGAAAGGCTGCGCTTCGTCGGCCGCGGCATGAGCGGCCAGCAGCACCGCTGAGCCGTTGTAGACGAACACCTCACCGTTCTCTCCGATCGTTTGCGCTTCGAGAAACTTCTGCATGCTGGCGACAAACAGATCGACTCCGGAAACACCGAGCAACTGGCCGCTCCTGTTGTAGAGCGCTCGCGAGCGGGTGAGGGCCGGCTTGCCATCGTAGGCGTTGGCATACACGTCGGTCCAGACCGAATTGCCACCGGCGGCTACCGCCAACTCGTACCAGGGGCGCTCACGCGGGTCGAACAGGACGCCCGCGCTCTCTCCGACTCCCGGCGAACCATCGGGGGTGGCCGGGATCGGGTGCAAGCGCCCATCGGTCTGCGCCTGCGATGCTCTGGCAAACACCCAGTTGTCGCTGCCTGCAGGTTCAACGCTCATCCCCGTGAACTCGCCATCGGGGTTGCCGAAGAAGATGCCGGATACGGCTCCGCCCTCGAGACGCCAGGGTGAGTCGTAAACGAAGCGTGCCAGATCCGTGGGGCTGGTCGGATCTATGCGCCCGGCCGTGATCGCGTCAGCGGTCTGCTGGTTGATCTTGTCCGGCATTCCGATGTAGGTGTCGAACTCCTGCTGCAACTGCTGCTGCGTACTGGCGGCGAGCTGCGCCATCACGTCACTGACGAGTCGGTCGCCAGAGCGCGACACCCACAACGCCGTGTTGAGCGTGGTGGCGAGCAATATCACGCCGAAGGAGCCAGCCAGCAGATGCTTGGACTGAACATGGCCGAACCGGCGCTTGATCAGTGAATCCAGACTACGGCTCAATGCACTCTCCATCTGACACCCGTCAGGCTACCGCACGATCGTGGCCGCCATCAGGCCACGCGAATCGCGCACTACCGCCTGACGGTACCGCAAACTTCATGCCTGTCGGAATCCGGGAGGTTATTCGTCGCCCCTGTCGGATTTTCGAGCCGGATCCAATGCATGTGCCACGAAACTGTGGGCCAGTTGATGGCGAAACGCAGGTGGAATGCGGCAAGGTACTGCCTTACTCGACGGAATGGGATGAATAACCTCGATGAACAAGGCTCATGATGACAACGGCAGTGCCGATCTTGCCGATTTCGATTTCGACGAGTGGTCAGATCTGGCACGGCAGGACCCCGAAGAATTCGAACGGCGGCGCAGGCGTTTGCTACAGGCGGAGCTGGCAAAGGGCAGCAATCTGCAACGTGAACACATGGCCGCCGTGCTTGACGCCTACGAGGAGCGCGTGCGAGGCATGCCCTCAGCCGAACGCTTGCAAGTGGCCTCTGAATTCGCATTCGGTTCGCTGAACAGCCTGCAGGACGAACTGATCACCCTGGCCGACAGCCTGAGCACCTCGTTGGCCGCGGCACAGCCGCCCGCGCAAGCCGGCGACCTGGATGTCCCAGTCGACGAAAACGGGCCGGCCCGACGCTCCACCGTCTCAAAGACAAAACGTCGCACATCCGTCCTGCACTGAGTCACGGCATGCTGGCGTTCCTCGATGACCCCGCAGAGCTACCCTGACCAATCGCTGCGCGGCACTACCGAGGTCGAGTCTGACCCGGCTCGCCGTCATTGGCGTAGAGTTAGGCAGTAACAACTGCCAGGATAATTCAGACTCTTGCTGCCTGATCATGACGTACATACTCGCCGTCGGCGCGCCGGGCCTGCCACACCCCGTTACCGTGGAACACTCGCTTCCCGGCGCCTCACAGTTTCCGCCCGCTCATTCATGGCCCCGTTCGCGGTCTTGTTTCTCACCTTGTCGGCCTGGCCGGTCCACGCTCAGGAGGCATTGCGCGTCGGGTTGGAGCTGCGCGTTTCGCAGTTGCCACTGATCATCGCTCGTGAGCGCGGCTATTTCGAGCGCCATGACGTCGAGATAGAGTTGCGCATGCTCGAAGATGACGACGACGGCGTGGACTTGCTCGACACCGGTGAACTGGACCTGCTCGCGATGACCGGGCCACG
>CBDCAW010000028.1:0-26642 GCA_965214025.1 Granulosicoccaceae bacterium | reverse complement strand
TCGCCATGCTTGCCACGATGCTCGCCTCCGGCCTACCGCTGAGTCTCGCGCAGACCACACCGGTACACGTGCTGGCAGCCCTGGTCTCGCTGATCATGGCAATCGCAGCCGTGGTCGTGGCGATGAGCGTGTCGCGGTTGCTGTCTATCTGTGCATTGGGCGTCGTCGGTTCAGGGCTTGCGGTATTGTTCATGATGTTCAGTGCGATCGATGTGGCCATCACGCAGCTGATGGTCGAAACGCTGTTCGTGGTGCTGATCACGCTGGTGATCATCAGGCTGCCGGCATTTTCCGGCGACGATCACCCCGGTCTCGGTGGTCGCTGGCGAGACGGTGTGCTTGCCATCGGTTCGGGTATCGTGGTCATGCTGATGACGCTGGGAGTTTCCACCGCACCGATCGATCTGGAACTGTCACGCTTCTTCGCGACGAACAGCTATGAGATCGCGTACGGCAAGAACATCGTCAACGTGATTCTCGTCGACTTCCGAGCGCTGGACACGCTGGGCGAAGTCGCCGTCGTCGTGACCGCTGCACTCGCGGTCGTCGCGTTGCTGAAAGTCCGTCCGAAGTCGCCGTTATCGAAGGCGCGAACCTGATGGTCATTCGGCCTTCGCACGTATCCACACGTGAATCGATACGCTCAGCTGTCTGCTCATGAATTCGATCATCTACACAACGGTCAGTCGACTGCTCGTCGGGCTGATGCTGCTGTTCTCACTGTTCCTGCTGTGGCGTGGCCACAACGAACCCGGCGGTGGGTTCATCGGGGGCCTCGTCGCCTCGGCCGGGCTGATCGTGTACCTGCTCGGTGAAGGTCCACAGGCAGCCCGGCAGATGCTGAGGGTGGACCCGCAAAAGATCGCCGCTGCAGGGCTGGGTGTCGCGATACTTGCCGGCCTGCTCGCCGCATTTGCCGACTCTCCGTTCCTTACGGGCCTGTGGCTGACGATCGGTGGCGAGCAAGGGCTCAAGCTCGGCACGCCGCTGCTGTTCGATGTCGGGGTCTATCTTGCAGTAGTCGGCGGGGTCACCGCCATGGTCATCGCGTTGGAGGAGCCATTGTGAGGACCATCAGACCTGCCCGGCTCTCCGAGCCGCTCGCATTGCCCCCCGAAGCGTTTGCACCGCCCCCGAAGGCGTTTGTCCTACCCCTTGTCCAATCCGGGATGTCGTACTGATGGAGATCGTCTTTTCGTTGCTCGCCGGTGTACTGATGAGTGCCAGCGTGTGGCTGATGCTCAGTCGAAACCTTGTGAAATTTCTGTTTGGCCTCGTGCTGATCAGTAACGTCGCCAATCTGGTGATCTTCACCACCGGTGGGCTTACCTATGGGGTGCCGCCTTTCATCGGTGATCACGCTGCGGCCGAAGGCTATGCCAATCCGCTGCCGCAAGCCCTTATCCTGACGGCCATCGTCATCGGCTTCGGGTTGACCTCGTTCACGCTGGTGCTCGCGATGCGCGCCTATCGCGAGATCGGTACTGTCCACGTCGATGACATGTGCCTGGCAGAACAGCGGCAGACGGTAGAACGAGGGCCCGCCGACGAACATCCACCCTTGTCGAACATAGACCCGGACGTCGAGACCCGTGTGGATCGTTCTGACGAGGAAGCCGCAGGCAAGGTCGCGGACCGGTCAAACAAGAAGGGGGTAGACAGAGATACACCGGGCGATGAAGGCATGGATGTAGGCGGGGATGATCGTATCGACGACGATGGGTCGGCGGAGCCCAATCGATGAGCTGGTTGCTTGTCAGCTGCCTGCTCACGCCGCTTGTCACGGCCGTGCTGTGCTTCATGCTGCCATCGTATCGCGGCATGCAGTGCACGATCAGCGTCATCGGTGCCACGCTGCTGGTGGTGCTGTCGGCCCTGCTGATGAGCTCGGTCTGGTCGAACGGTGTGGTGGCAGCTCAGATGGGCGACTGGCCAGCCCCGTTCGGTATCACACTCGTGGCCGATACCTTCAGTGCGATCATGGTCCTGGTATCGAGCGTGATCTCGCTGGCAGTGTGTCTCTATGCCATCGCGGATATCGACGGCGAACGCCTGGCGGGTGGCTTCAACGGTTTCACGCACGTGCTGATGACGGGGGTGATCGGGGCCTTTCTCACCGGAGATCTTTTTAATCTCTACGTGTGGTTCGAAGTCCTGCTGATCGCCTCGTTTGCCCTGATGACGCTGGCCGGCGATCGTATACAGCTCGATGGGGCAGTCAAGTACGTGTCGATCAACCTGGTATCGACGGTACTGCTGCTGACGGCCATCGGCCTGACCTACGGGCTCACGGGCTCACTGAACTTGGCCGATCTCAACGGGCGGCTGGCGCAGATCGAGGCCCAGGAACTGGCCAGCGTGGTGGGAACCCTTTTTCTCATCGCCTTCGGGATAAAGGCGGCGGTATTCCCGCTGTTCTTCTGGTTGCCGGCGTCCTATCACACGCCGCCGATGTCGGTGGTCGCCCTGTTCGCCGCACTGATGACCAAGGTCGGGGTGTACGCGTTGATTCGCACCTTCACGATGTTGTTCACCGACGAGTCGATGATCATCGAAGAGATAATACTGGTCGTCGCGCTCGCCACCATGATCAGCGGTGTGCTCGGCGCGATGGCCTATGACGACATCCGCCGCATTCTCGCCTTTCACATCATCGCCTCGATCGGCTTCATGCTGTTCGGGCTCGGCCTGGGCACGCCAGCGGCGCTGGCGGCATCGATCTTCTACATCGTTCACGGCATGCTGGTCAAGGCGACCCTGTTCATGGTCGCAGGTATCGTCGGACGGCTCGGTGGCAGCTTCAGCCTCACCGAGCTCGGTGGCCTGTATCGTGAGCGCCCCCTGTTTGCGGTCGGGTTCCTGCTCGCCGCCTTCTCGCTGATCGGCTTTCCACCGCTGTCGGGCTTCTGGGCCAAGGTGATGATCATCGAGGCAGGCCTGGACGCCGGGGCTCCGTTCGTGTTGTTCGTGGTGTTGCTGACGAGCCTCATGACGTTCATTCCGCTGATGAGAATCTGGGCGGGTGCGTTCTGGCAGAAGCGGCCGGAGAACTCGCGTGCACCGGCTGTATCCGGGGCTGGGTCGGGAGTGGATGCGAACGTCGACAAGACCCATTTCACCGCTTCTGATTCGATCCGCGAGAACGCCGACGAGAACGAGCGTATCGGCACGGATGTCTCGTTCGCCGATCCGCTCGGCGTACTGATGGTGCCCATGGTGTTCCTGACGCTGGTGACCCTGGCCATCGGCCTCGCTCCGTCCACACTGATCGGCGCGGCCGACCGTGCGGCCGAGACCCTGACGGAGCCGTCAAGCTACATCGAGGCGGTGCTGGGCGATGGCGGCGGCGGTAGCCTGGGCATGGATCCCGATGCTGCCGACTCTGCCGATGCTCCGCCATCCGAGGCGCAAGATGGTGAACGCAGCCTTGACGGCAGCGCCGATGCGGACAACGATGATGAGGTGAGCGAATGACACCCTTTGCGATCAACATGATGCTGGCGCTGGTCTGGGCCGCGCTGTTCGGCGATTTCGGCATCGTCACCCTCACGGTAGGATTCGTCGTCGCCTACTGCGTCATCTGGCTGATGCAACCGATATTCGGGCACGATCGCTACTGCAGTCGCCTGTTCGAGATCGTGGTTCTGATCCTGTATTTCCATTGGGAACTGCTGATCTCCAGCATCAAGGTCGCCTGGGATGTCATCACCCCCCGTCATCTGAGCACCCCGGGAGTGATCGCCGTGCCGATCGATGCTCGCACCGATACCGAAATCACGTTGCTGGGCAACCTGGTCACCCTCACGCCGGGCACGCTCACGCTGGATGTCAGCGACGATTGCAAGACGATGCTGGTGCATGCGATGTACGTCGACGATGCCGATTCATTGAGGGCGGAGATCAAGCGCGGCATGGAAAAACGCGTGCTGGAGGCGACGCGATGAACGTCGATATCGAACTGTTCGCGCGTATCGCACTGGTGTTGGTCATGATCGGTTTGATCGCGGCCAGCATCAGGCTGGTTCTCGGGCCCAGCTCGGCGGATCGTATCGTGGCACTCGATCTGATCACCGTGCAGCTGGTCGCGATCGCGGCCCTGCTTGCACTGACAACGGGTGAGTCGACTTACCTCGATGTGTGCATCGCACTCGCGCTGGTCGGTTTTCTCGCCACCGTCGCGTTTGCCCGCTACGTCGAACGGCGACCGGTGGAACTCGAAGAACTGGAAGAAGGCAAGGGCCTGCCCGGGCACCTGGCGGCATCCATTCCCGAGCGGGTTCCCGGCATCGGAACCTTGACCACCGGTGCGTCGCAACCCGAACCCGCCGACCAACCCGGAGCTGTCGACTCATGATGGATATCATCGTTTCGGTACTGCTCGTGGTCGGCGGCTTCTTCGCGGCGATCGCCGGCATCGGCCTGCTGCGCTTTCGCGATGTGTTGCTACGGATGCATGCTTCGACCAAGGCCGGCACCCTGGGGGTCGGGCTCATCGTACTCGCCATCGCCATTCATCTCGGTTCCGGCTACGACTCGGCTCGCGCGGTGCTGATCATCGGGTTCCTGCTGCTGACCGCCCCTGTCGCAGGCCACCTCATCGGTCGTGCCGCCTATCGCACCGGCACCCCGCTGTGGGCTGACACGGTCATCGAGGCGAATCCCGACTACCGCTGCGAGCCGAGCAGCGGATTGCGCGAGAAGGCAGTGCAGGAGCGACGCCCTCCCGGCTCGCCGCGTGACCCGTAGCAGAGACCCGATTTCACCCGAAGCACATCAGGTGCCGCACGCGGCCCATCGGCCCGCCTCGATCAGGTCATCACATCAGGCTCCGTACGCGAGAGACGCTCGCTGATCCCGGCAAGCTGGCCGGCAGCCTCGATCACGTCGGCCAATGCTGACTGGGTCTCCTGGTGTTGCCTGGACGTATCCGCTTCGAAGCGCTCCACGTACACCCGCAGAGTGGCACCCACCGTACCCGTACCGGAAAGCCGGAACACGACACGTGCCAGGTCACCGAAGATGATACGGATGCCCTGTTTCTCGCTGCGGGAACCGTCCACCGGGTCGGTGTAGGCGAAGTCATCCGCCTCGGTGACCGTCATGCCGTTGATCGCGGTACCGGGCAATTCGTCGAGCCTGGCACGCAGCGCATTCATCAGGTCTTCGGCGGCGGCCTTGTCGACGCTTTCGTAATCGTGGCGTGAATAATAGTCGCGACCGTGGCTGGCCCAGTGGGCCGACAGGATATCGGCGACGGATGCCTTCCTCTGCGCCAGGATGTTCAGCCACAACAGCACCGCCCACAGACCATCTTTCTCACGCACGTGATTCGAGCCGGTGCCTGCACTTTCCTCGCCGCACAGGGTCGCCTTGCCGGCATCGAGCAGGTTGCCGAAGAATTTCCAGCCCGTGGGTGTCTCGAACGCGTCGATACCCAGCGCCTGGGCCACGCGATCCGCTGCGCGGCTCGTGGGCATGGAGCGGGCGATACCGGCCAGACCATCCGCATAGCCCGGGGCCAGCCGTGCATTGTCGGCAAGCACGGCCAGGCTGTCGGACGGCGTCACGTAACAGCCACGGCCGACGATCATGTTGCGATCGCCATCGCCGTCGGAGGCCGCACCGAAATTCGGCGCGTCGTCACCGGACATCATCTCCTTCATCAGTGCCGCGGCATGGATCGGGTTCGGATCCGGATGGCCACCGCCGAAATCCGGTTTCGGTACCGCATTGATCACCGTGCCCTCGGGTGCGCCCAGTGCCTGCTCGAGGATCGCCGTGGCGTAGGGGCCGGTAACTGCGTGCATCGCGTCGAATCGCATGCGAAAGCCGGATTGAAACAATGCTGCGATGGCGTCGAAGTCGAACAGTTCGCGCATCAGGGCGGCGTAGATTTCCACCGGATCGATGATCTCGACGCGCATATTCCCCAGCGACTGGTCACCCAGGCTCGACAGGTCGACATCGTCGGCCTCCTCGATGTGGTACTCCGTGATCTTTTCGCTGTGCTCGTAGATCGCCTGTGTGATCGATTCCGGGGCCGGCCCGCCCGAGGCGATGTTGTACTTCACGCCGAAATCGCCATTCTCGCCACCCGGATTATGGCTGGCCGACAGGATGATGCCGCCGTTCGCCTCGCGCCGACGAATCACCGCCGAAGCTGCCGGTGTGGAAAGGATGCCCTCCCGGCCGATCACCAGGCGCGCCGCGCCGTTGGCAGCGGCCATCTTGATGATCGTCTGGATCGCGCGCTTGTTGAAGTAGCGGCCGTCACCGCCGACGACGAGCGTCTTGCCCTGCAGGCCGTCGATGGCATTGAACGTGGACTGGATGAAGTTCTCCAGATAGTGTGGCGCCATGAACGTGCTGGTTTGCGCACGCAGACCCGAGGTGCCCGGGCGCTGGCCGCTGATCGCTTCGGTTTTCATAGTTGCCATATCGGTATGGTTCAGCCCTGTCTGGATGATCGAGGAACGAGTGATTCAATTGGGCACCATGATGCCATGAACACCCGGGGTCATCCCACACGGGAATGACGGGTTCAGCGTCCCCACCCCGTGGAAGTACCACTCGGGTCAGATCATCGGCAACGCGTAGTAGGCGTGCAGGGCTTCCTCCGCGCTGAGTTCCAGCCCTTCCAGGTTGGCAAGCGGCGGGCTGCCTTCGATCTGTCGGGTGGTGAGCTCCACCGACAAGCTGCGCTCTTCCCATGAAACCGCCCTGACCCAGTTCGGCGATACCACCACCAGCCGACCGGGTAGCCAGTTGCCGGTATCCACCGCCAGCCAGGCCACCGACCAGCCGGCCGGATTCAGTATCAGGTCGGTGACGATACCGATCCGATCGTCTGCCCCCTGAAGCTCGTAGCCGCGCAGCTCATTGGCACTGCGCAGATGTCGTCGGCCCGTGGCGTTCGTATCGTCCGCCGCCCCTTCGAGCGCCATCGGCTCGATCATCGAATAAGGCAGGACCGACCCTGACAGGTCGACCTGCATGAGGCTGTGACCGTATGCAATACTCCAGGCCGGCTGATTCAGGTCGTCCACGGTCTGTACCGAACCTGCCGACGGTGCCGACTCCAGGTCGGCGCGGCCCAGGCTGGTCTGCAGGGCTCGCTTCTCGACATCGGCACCGGACACCTGGTCACTGCTCAACAGCAGCTTGTTCGATGCGAGCAGGCTGCCGGCTTCCAATACCAGATACCGGGTTTGCCAGCGTTGCGAGTCGACGTAGAGATCGCTCAAGCTGCCGAGCCTGTCGTGCGCACCGGTGATGCCGAAGCCACGCATATCCTTGTAGGACACGTACATGATCAGTCCTCCTCGAGATGTCTGGTCTGTAGTCTGAACGATACATCAACGGCCGGCCGATTGATCCTGCCGGGTCATGCAGCCGGCAGAGAGGCTTGAAGACTGTAATTTCACTTTTGCCCAATCGACTCGTAAGAGCGCACATCATCCTGCTACTTCACCAGAAAAAACCATGAGCTCCTCACCACTCGACGTAGAAGCCATCGACACACTCTACCGTCGCCTGGCCGAGGAAATGCCGGGGCGCACCCGTTCCGCCAAGGGCCCCAAGGGGCAGCCCGGTGCGTTCCGTTCCTGCATCTCCTGCATGCTCTCGGCGCAGAGCCGGGATGCGAATACTGCAAGGGCGGCCAAACAGCTCTTCGCCCTGGCTCGCACGCCGCGCACGATGCTGAAGCTCGACGACGAGATGATTACCGAGGCGATCCGGCCCGCCGGTCTGTACAACATGAAGACTCGCAACATCCGCAAGTTCTGCACGGCACTGCTCGATGATTTCGATGGTGTGGTGCCGGACGATCGCGAGAACCTGCTGAAGCTGCCCGGCATCGGCCGCAAGTGTGCCGACATCGTGCTCAGTTTCACCTTCGGCGTCGATGTGATCGCGGTGGATACGCATGTGCACCGCGTGTGCAATCGCACCGGACTGGCCGCTGGCAAGACCAACGAGCAGACGGCGAAGTCGCTGGAGGCGCGCACCCCGGCCTGGGCAATGCACGACGGTCACTTCTGGTTGTTGCAGTTCGGCAAGGCCGTGTGCCGCTCTCGCGCTCCGAAGTGCCCGACCTGCCCGGTGCGCGATCTGTGCCAGTGGCCGGACAAGCGTGTGGCGGCCGGCGATACCGCGACGTGAAAGGTGACCAACGACGATTGGACATCGAGCGACGCGGTGATCGATCAGACCGGTCCCTTCAGATTCCGGCTTCTGCCGGCGGAGATACCATCGGAAAACCGCCGGCCTTCATGACCTGCCCGGGAGAGGGGCGCCCCAGCTGCTCCTCCAGCCACCGCGCGGTATCGATCGCGCCTGCCAGATCGACACCGGTTCGCACACCCGAGCGTTCCAGCAGGTAGAGAAGATCCTCGGTGGCGATGTTGCCGGTGGCTTTCGGTGCGAACGGGCAACCGCCGACACCACCGAAGCTTGCATCCAGGGTTGCAATACCTGCCTGAATACCGGCCCAGGCGTTAGCGATACCGGTATTCCGGGTATCGTGCAGGTGCAAGCGTATCGGCATGTCGGGAAAGGCATGACGCACGGCACCGACACGCTCGGCAATGTCGGTCGGCGTGGCAACGCCGATGGTGTCGGCCAGGCCGATCTCCAGGGGCCGGCTGCGCATGCACTGCTCTACCGTGCCCAACAACCGGGACAGGGAGACCTCGCCTTCGAACGGACAACCGAATGCTGCCGCTATCACCACACCGAGTGCTACCTGGCCGTCGGCCGCCGCTGCGACATCATGAAATTCAGCGATGCCCTGCTTCAGACTCACGCCCTGATTGCGCCGGCTGAAGGTATCGGTTGCCACCACTGCGAAGTTCACCTCGTGCAGCCCGGCTGCCAGCGCACGTTCGAAACCGCGGCGATTCAATGCAAGCCCGATATAGCGCACCCCCGCCACACGCGGCAGTGCCGCGGCCAGTGCATCCGCATCGGCCATCTGCGGTACCCGCTTCGGGTTCACGAAGC
The DNA here is from genome assembly GCA_965214025.1 of Granulosicoccaceae bacterium. Classification (GTDB taxonomy): domain Bacteria; phylum Pseudomonadota; class Gammaproteobacteria; order Granulosicoccales; family Granulosicoccaceae; genus Granulosicoccus. The sequence goes on along the minus strand of CBDCAW010000028.1, from coordinate 17,639 downwards.
TCGTGACCTCCAGGCGGCGGATGCCCGCATTTACTGCGCGCTGTATCAGCTCGAGCTTCTGCCCGAGCGACAGCAGCGTCGGCTCGTTCTGGATACCGTCGCGCGGGGACACTTCGACGATCTCGACCTGCCGCACCATCATCACCTGCTCCACCGTCGAGAGCTGCGAGCCTGTAGCTCACACCCCGTTCGGAGTTCTTTCGTTCGTGGGTCGAAGTTTCTGTTCGCGAGCAAAATTCTATATGATCAAGCGGCCTGTAGCCAGATTGACCCGAGGGCCACCGAACGATGAACGAGACCGACGCCGGCGCGCCGCAACGCCCCAACACCGGCCCGTTGACGGACATCCGTGTACTGGAAATGGGTCAGTTGCTGGCCGGTCCGTTCTGCGGACAACTGCTGGCCGATTTCGGCGCCGAGGTCATCAAGTGCGAACCCCCGGGCAGTGGCGACCCGATGCGCCAGTGGGGTAGCGAGAAGGGCCACGGCAAGTCGCTGTGGTGGCCGGTGGTCGGCAGGAACAAGCAGTCCGTCACGCTGAACCTGCGCACGCCGGAAGGCCAGGCGATGGTGCGCGAACTGGTCCGCGACACTGACATCCTCATCGAGAACTTCAGGCCCGGCACCATGGAGCGCTGGGGCCTGGGCTACGCGGAGCTGTCGGCCATCAACCCGCGCCTGATCATGGTGCGGGTCACCGGGTACGGGCAGACGGGGCCGTATGCACCGCGTGCCGGCTACGGTGCCATCGGTGAGGCGATGGGCGGCCTGCGCTACGTGGTCGGCGACCCGGCTTCGCCGCCGAGCCGCATGGGTATCTCCATCGGCGATGAGCTGGCTGCCATGCATGCGTGCATGGGCGCCTTGATGGCATTGCACGCACGTCATCGGACCGGTCACGGCCAAGTGGTCGACAGCGCGATCTACGAGTCGGTACTGAACATGATGGAGAGTCTGATCACCGAGTACGACGTCGCAGGCTTCGTGCGTGAGCGTACCGGGGCGATCCTGCCGAAGATCGCACCGTCGAACGTCTATGAAACCGCCGACGATCAATTCCTGCTGATCGCGGCCAACCAGGACAGCGTCTTCAAACGACTCGCCGAGGCGATGGGGCACGCGGAATGGGCCGAGGACGCACGCTACGCCACCCATGCCGCCCGCGGTGAGAACCAGGGCCAGCTCGATGCATTGATCAACGACTGGACGCGTACTCGGCCGCAGAAGGAACTGGAAGCGTTGCTCGGTGAAGCGGGCGTGCCCTGCGGCCTCATCTACAAGGCTCAGGACATGCTCGAGGATGAGCATTTCAAGGCGCGCGAGGCCATCGTGTCGGTCGAGCATCCGGAGTTCGGCACGCTGCGCATGCAGAACGTGGCGCCGAAGCTTTCCGAAACGCCGGGTTCGGTACGGCACGCCGGGCCAGACCTGGGTGAACACAACGAGGCCGTATTCGCTCAGCGACTCAAGCTCGACGCGGATACATTGGCCGATTACCGCAAGCGTGGGATCATCTGATGTTCATGAACACGAACGGTGAGCGGGAAGTACCTTCGGGTGCCGCCGACCGCGGGCTTCGGCTGGGGGTGGATGTCGGCGGCACGTTCACCGACCTGCTGCTGCTCGACGAGGCACACGGGCGAACCTGGAGCGCCAAGGTGCCCTCCACACCGGATGACAGTTCGCGCGGCGTGCTCGACGGTATCAGCCTCCTTTGCGAACAGGCGGGCATCGATCCGATCGCCATCGGCGAGATCATGCACGGCACGACGGTGGCGACCAACACGGTACTCACACGCACCGGCGCCCGGGTGGGCCTGGTGACCACACACGGCTATCGGGACACCCTGCAGATCGCACGCTCGTTCGTGCCCGGTGGCCTGGGTGGCTGGGTTACCTACAACAAGCCGCTGCCGATCGCCGCTCTCGACGACACGATCGAAGCCAGGGAGCGGCTCGGCGCGACGGGCGAGGTGTTGATCGAACTGGATGAGGCGGCCTTGCGCGAGGAACTGCAGTCGCTGTTCGCACGGGGTATCGAAGCCTTGACCATCGCTCTGTTCAACAGCTACGTGAACGACGTGCACGAACAGCGTGTCGCCGCGATCGCCCGCGAACTGGCGCCGGACATCCCGGTGTCGACCTCGGCCTCGATCATGCCGGAAATGTACGAATACGAACGCACCGAGACCACGGTGGTGAATTCCTACGTCCGCCCGGTGGTATCACGCTACATCGAGAACTTGCAGCGTGAACTGCATGCACGCATGGATTCGAACCTGAGCTTGCAGATCCTGCGTTCGGACGGTGGTCTGGCGGCGTCGCAGGCGGCCATGGACGAACCGGTGAACCTGCTGATGTCGGGGCCTGCCGGTGGGGTCGCGGGTGCATCCCGGGTCGCTCGCGAGGCCGGTCACGACAACCTGCTTACCTTCGACATGGGTGGCACGTCCACGGATGTGGCGCTGATCCAGGACGGTGCGGCCCGTACCCGACGGGAGACTCGTGTGGGTGAGGTGACCGTGCGCGCCCCGTCGATCGATGTGCGTACCGTGGGCGCCGGCGGCGGTTCGATCGCCTACGTGCCGGAGCTGACGAAGGCACTGCGCGTAGGCCCACAGTCCGCCGGTGCCGTGCCGGGTCCGGCCGCCTACGACAAGGGCGGTGCCAGCCCGACGGTCACCGATGCGAACGTGGTGCTCGGCTACCTGCCGGCCGATGCCCGCCTGGGCGGTGCGATGACCCTGCGTGAAGACCTGGCGAGAACGGCGGTACAGACAGTCGCGGATGCGCTGGACGTACCGCTGGAGAAAGCCGCCGAGGGCATCATCCGCATCGTCAACGAAAACATGTGCGGTGCGCTACGGCTCGTCTCCGTGGAACAGGGCTACGACCCGCGCGAGTTCGCGCTGATCGGTTTCGGTGGTGCCGGGCCGCTGCATGCCAATGCCATCGCGCGGCTGATCAACGCCTGGCCGGTGATCATACCGCCGGGGCCGGGTGTGCTGTGTGCCTATGGGGATGTGACCACACGGCTGCGCAACGAGGCCAGCCAGACGTACGTGACCCGACTGGCGCAAACCGACGACGACGACATCCTGAAACGCCTGGATGCACTGGCCGAACAGGCGGCAGAGGCCCTGTCGAGCGAGGGGGTGACACGCGAACAGCAGCAGGTCGCCTACGAGATCGACATTCGCTACGTCGGTCAGGGCATGAAGCTGACCATCGGGGCGGAACCCGAGCAGTTGCGTCGCGACGGGCTCGCGGGCATCACCGGCCGATTCGATCAGCGGCACGAACAGCTGTTCACGTTCGCGCTCGACGCGGAACATGAGCTGGTCGGACTCAGGGCGGTGGTTCAAGGTGCCGAACGGCGCTTCCTCCACGCAGGGCACACAGAGCACCCGGATGAGACGGCCGAGACTGCAACGGCTGCACGGGTGGGTGCAACGCGTCTGTTCGTCGATGATGCCTGGCAAGAGGCCACCATCTACGACCGCGCCGGATTGCGTTTCGGGAACGAACTACCGGGGCCTGCCATCGTCACGGAAATGGACAGCACCACGTTGATCCTGCCGGCGCATACCGCGTACGTGGATGCCATCGGCAACCTGGTGATCCGACCCTCGCGATCCGACCCTGAAGGAGCGTAATACCATGCCTGCCACTCTCGTCGAGACACACCCTGCCGCGTTCACGCCGGTCGACGTGGATCCGATCACATTGGACATCGTCGAGAACGCGCTGCGCAATGCGCGAAACGAGATGGATGCCGTGCTGTTCCGCACCGCCATGTCGCCGGGCATTCGCGAGCAACACGATGCCTTTCCGCTGATCGCCAACCAGGAAGGCAAGATGGTGGTCGGCCAGTTCGGCTCCTTCCTGCACGGCTTCATGCAAGGCTACGACGGCACCATCGAGGAAGGCGACATCTTCCTCACGAACGACCCCTACTCGTGCAACGGTGCGGTCAGCCACCTGAACGACTGGCTGCTGATGATGCCGATCTACCACGAAGGCAGGCTGGTGAGCTGGGCCGCGATGTTCGGCCACATGACCGATGTCGGCGGCAAGGTGCCGGGCTCGCTGCCCACCGATGCGAAGATGATCCACGAGGAAGGCATCATCATCCCACCGTGCAAGATCTACCGGGGTCGTGCCCTGAGCGATTCGGAGGTCGGCGGCGAAGGTGGGGGTGGAGCCGGCAAACGGTGCAGCGAGCTCAACGGGGAACTGCTCGAGCTGCTGTTGCACAACTGCCGCATGCCCGAATGGAACAAGTCGGATTTCTTTGCCATCATCGCAGCGCTTCGGCTGGCCGAGCGCCGGGTGCGAGAGAACATCACCCGCTTCGGTACCGATACCTACCTCTCGGCCATGCAAGACATGCTTACCCGGAACAAGCACGCGATGGCGGCGATCATCCGGATGATCATTCCCGAGGAAAGGGCCTTCTTCGAGGACTGGATCGACGACGACGGGCTGGGCAACGGCCCCTATCGGATCGCCTGCACCCTGTGGCGCGAAGGCGACGTTGCCCATTTCGACTTCACCGGCTGCGACCCGCAGTCTTCCTCATCGATCAATTTCCTGCTGAACGAAGAGATGTTCAAGATGTTCTTCGGCGCCTTCACGATCAACCTGTTCGATCCGCAGATCCTGTTCAACGACGGTTTCTACGAGCTGGTCGACGTCCATATTCCCGAAGGCTGCATCCTCAAGCCTGTGAAACCTGCCGCGCTGAGCTGTCGTACGCACCTGCTCGGACGCATCTTCGACCTGATGGGAGGGCTGCTCGGTCAGGGTGCACCGGATGCGCTGAATGCGGCCGGCTTCTCCGACAGCCCGCATTTCATGTACTCGGGTTACGATCGGCGCGGCGAATGGTTCCAGCTCTTCCAGATCGGCTTCGGTGGCATTCCCGGCCGCCCCGCCGGCGATGGTCCGGACGGGCACTCCCTCTGGCCGGCCTTCACCAACGTCCCCAATGAATTCCTGGAAGCCTACTTTCCGTTGCGAATCCGCGAGTACTCCACCCTTGTCGATTCCGGTGGCGCCGGTCGGCATCGCGGCGGCAATGGCATCCGCATCGCCTACGAAATGCTGGAACCCGGCGAGGTGTCGATTCACGACGATCGCTGGCTGACCTACCCCTGGGGGGTGAACGGTGGGCAACCGGGCATGCGTTCGCGCAAGACCCTGAAGCGTTGCGATGGCAGCGAAGAGAACCTGCCGTCCAAGTGTGACCAGGTGGTCGTGGCCGACGGCGACATCTTGTACTTCGATACCTGGGGCGGCGGTGGCTGGGGTGATCCGCTCGAACGTGATCCGGCGCTGGTACTCGCCGACGTACAGCGCGCGCTGGTATCCATCGAGGGTGCACGGCGCTACGGCGTGATCATCAGCGAGGGGCGGATCGATGCAGACGCCACGACCACGCTTCGTGAGCAGCTTGCCGGGCAGCGTGATACCGAAGCGGGATTGTTCGATCGCGGCTTCACCTCGATCGAGGACCTGAAAGCACGATGCCATGACGAGACCGGCTTCGAGCCGCCTGCCACACCGGTCTTTCACCGGCGTGGCCCGGCAGTGGACGCCCGGCAGCCTGGCCGCGCATGAACGATCAGCGGCCGGAACAACTCGACGAGAACTACGCGCGCGGCGGTTTCCATGCCACCCAGGATCCGGGCAGGAAACCGGCTCTGTTACTGATCGACTTCGCCCGCGCCTACTTCGACGAATCCTCACCGCTGTTCGGCGGTGAAGGCTGCCAGGCCGCCCTCGACAACGCCGCACGCCTGCTGCCTGTCGCCCGTCATGCCGGTTTGCCGGTGATCTTCACGGAGGTGATCTATCAGCCCGGCGGCGGCGATGGTGGCGCGTTCTATGCGAAGGTGCCAGCCCTGGCATGTTTCGACGCCGGACGCGATACCCAGCGCCTTGCCGACGGCCTGGCGATGGATGCTTCCGATCTGCTGATCAGCAAGCAATACCCGAGTGCGTTCTTCGGCACGTCGCTGGCGGCCACGTTGCGGTGGTTGAAGGTGGACACGCTGCTGCTCAGCGGTGTGACCACCTCCGGTTGCGTGCGGGCGACCTGCATCGACAGCATCTCGCACGGCTTCGTCACGGTGGTCGTGGAAGACGCGGTAGGCGATCGCGCGCGGGCACCGCACGAGGCGAACCTGTACGACATGAGTGCGAAGTACGCGGACCTGTGTTCCACCGACGAGGCGATCCGGTATTGCCGATCGTGTGGGTACCGACAGTCGGGCGTTACATGATTTACAAAAGCTCGCTGTTTGGCAGTGGAAGTTAATGAAATAGGCAAACGATGGCTCCAGGCTTGGAACGGCACGAGAGAACAGGAGAACATCTCATGGCAGACCGTTTCGCGAACTAACTGGCAGACGACGCCGTAAAGGCATTGCGTTCGCGCATGAGCCAGTGCACCGATGAACTCCAATCTGCCGTTCACGCGGCTGAGCAGCAAAGCCACCTCACTAGCTGAGGTAGCGAGGCCGTAAACCGGTACCGCGGCCGACCGGCTCGGAAGCCATCGAACCAGTCAAACAACAGAGAAACGAGAACATGAGTGAAGATTACAAGCAGTTGGCAAAGAACGTCGACAAGGACGTCGGTGCCCTGCTCAAGTCGGCCCCGGAGGTCATGCGCCCTTACGGCCAGTTGGCAGAGGCCGCTGGCAAATCCGGTGAGCTGTCATCGAAGACGCGTGAGCTCATGGCCATGGCCATCGGTGTGGTCATTCGCTGTGAAGGTTGTATCGCCTACCATATGCGCGGTGCGATCCGGCAGGGAGCTTCGGAGAAGGAGGTTGCCGAAGCACTGGGTGTGGCCATCGAGATGGGCGGCGGCCCGGCTGTGGTCTACGGCGGCCGGGCCCTGGCCGGATACCAGGACCTCAAGGACGAAAGCTGATGAATGAGACCACGCGGTAGAATTCGCACGAACAGCGCATGACCATCAAGACGCCCATCCTGCTGGCCATCGGGGCCGTGGTTGCGTTTCCATTGCTTCAGATGGCCGGTTTCCAGGTAAAGAGCAGCTACATCGTTACCGTTACGCTGATCGTCGGTGGCCTGGCGCTATTCGTAGTCTGGCGTGTCGTGCGGCAGCTATTTGCCGGCAAGGAACGGTGAACTCCCATGCTCTGAATACGCCGGCGCGCAAGGCGTCGGCCTGACGACATCCGTGCTATCGGGCAATCCGATATCGTTCAGCGGAATCTGCCACGTCAGATGGCACGCCGGTCATCATCTGATGACGTTGACGACGGCTCCGCGCCCGGGGCCTGTTCAACTGCCGCACCGTAGCGGCCTGGTTTACCTACTCCCGCAGTTCTTGTGACCCAAGCCGCGCTCCCGGCTCAAGGATGTGCGTCGACTCACCGCTACCCCACTGAAACCACCCTGTTTCCGCCAAGGCCCCTGTGGGTTCTCGCGTTCATTCTTTCGCACGACCTCACAGGCCAGGACTATTTCGGAAACCTACATGCAAATGCCGACGCCATTGCCGATGCGGATGCTGACCGAAGAGGACAAGCTGGCCGGCGAACAGGCGAGGCTCGAACGATCCGGTCGGCTTCACGGGGCTCACTGGGCGGTAGTGGCAGGTTCGCTGCTGATCACCCTGTTCGCCTGGCACCTGTCGAATACGGCACTCGACGAACGTGTGGCATCGCGATTCGATAGCGAATCGGTACGCATAGTCAACCTGTTCACCGAACAGCTTCAGCGTCATGCCGATGTACTGCAGGCCACCGCAGGCTTCATGACCGCACGCGATGGCATCATCAGTACGAGAGAATGGCGCCGCTACACACAGAGCCTCGATCTGCCCACACTGTATCCGGCGCTGGACGGTTTCGGCATCGTCTATCATGTGCGTGAGACTCAGCTGGCAGATTTTCTCGCCTTCCAGCGCGAAACCCGGCCCGAGTACAAGATCTTTCCGCCGCACGATCAGCCCTTCTACATGCCGCTGGTACACGTCGCTCCGTTAGGGTTCGAAGCGCTTGCGCTGGGGGTGGACAGTGCGCGTGACCCGGCCCGTCGCGAAGCGATCGAACGGGCAATGACAACAGGCAAGGCAAGCATCAGCTCGCCGGTCAACCTGACCGCTATCGAAAGTACCGGCTTTCTGATGTACGTACCCTTTCATCGAGCCGACGCCGAGGAGAGGATGCTGACTGGCCCGGGCGGCATGTCGGGTGTCGTCGTAGCGGCGGTAGTGCCGGAAAACGTCACGGGCGGCTTGCGCGATCGCGACGACATGCTCGTGCAGGTGCGGATTTCCGACGAACGGAGCGTACTGTACGATGAACATGACGACGTACCCGGTGAAAGCTCTGCGAATACGAACGATGGCGCGAGTAAGCTGCCCTTGCTCACCCGTTCGATCAAGGTGCCTGTGTTCGGTCGCCGGTGGCGCTTCGACATCGAGACCACCGACGCCTTCAGCCGCGATACCGGTAGCCTGGAACCCGGACTGATACTGACCGGTGGCCTTTTCATCGATGCGTTGCTGCTATCACTGTTCGTCATGATGACCCGGGCGCGACGCGACGCCCTGTCGTTCGCCGACCGCACGGCCGGCCGCCTGCGGGTCAAGAGTGAAGCTCTGGAGGAAACCAACCGACAGCTGGAATCGTTCGCCTATGTCGTCTCGCACGACCTGAAGGCTCCACTGCGCGGCATCAGCGATCTGGTGAGCTTTCTGGAAGAGGACCTGGAGACCTACATCACGAGCGATGATGCGAACCCCGATGTGGCACGCAACTTCGCGCGCATTCACCGGCAGACCGACCGGGCCGGTGCCCTGATCGGCGGCATACTTGCCTACTCACGCCTCGGCAGCAAGGGGCTCGAAGTGGAATCGGTGAACACCCGGGAGCTGATCATGCAGATCGCCGACGGCTTGGGGGTGAACGATCAGCGCCTGGTCATTCAGGGTGACTTGCCGGTACTGACCACGTGCAGAACACGGCTCGACCAGGTGCTGGCGAACCTGATCGGAAACGCGTTCAAGTACCATCACGATCCGGACGACGCGCAGGTGATCGTCAGGGTCACGCCCGAGGAGCAAGACCGTTACCGATTCGAGGTGCAGGACGATGGCCCGGGTATCGAAGCGCGGCATCACGAGAAGATATTCGACCTGTTCAGCACGCTGCAATCACGCGACACGATCGAGAGTACCGGCGTCGGTCTTTCCATCGTGAAGAAGACGGTGGCACTGATGGGCGGTACGATAACGCTGGACTCGACCCCCGGCAAGGGGTCCACCTTCGCTTTCGACTGGCCGGCTCAGTGACGGGGTCGCCAGCACTGGCCACCATCCGGTAGCATGCATCCCATGAAAACACCTGACAACGATCGCCTGGACAAGCTGGTGGCCGATGCCCGCGCCTCCTACGATTCACGCGAGAAGGGCTACCGGCAACGGGCCCTGAAACTGTACCCCTGGGTATGCGGCCGCTGCATGCGAGAGTTCGAGCGCCACAACGTGAACGAGCTGACGGTGCACCACCGCGACCACGACCATGACAACAACCCTGCGGATGGCAGCAACTGGGAGTTGCTGTGCGTGTTCTGCCACGACAACGAACATCAGCGGCTCGTCGAGCAGACGACCACCGGCCGCGACGGTGCCGGCCCGGCAGCTACCTACAACCCGTTTGCCGCCCTGACCGGGCTGCTGGGTCAGCGGGAAGATACATCCGAAGACAAGTGAGGTCGCCGCCTGATCCCGAGGTCGGGCGGCTCTACCAGGCAGCGCAGGCAGGCCGATCGATCGGGTAGATCGACCGGAACAGGCTCAGTCGGGAAGGTAGGGCATGATCTTGTCGAGCGTGGCGGGGTATTCGCGCACCCGCACACCGGTGGCGTTGTAGATCGCATTGGTGATCGCACCCGCCGCACCGCAGATTCCCAGTTCGCCGATGCCCTTGACCTGAATCGGGCTTGCCATGTCGTCGCGTTCCTCGAGCAAGACCACCTCCAGCGCGGGTACGTCGAGGTTCACCGGCAGATGGTATTCGGCAAGGTTTGCGTTCACGATATGCCCGTCGCGGGTATCGTGCATCAACTCCTCGGTCAGCGCCATGCCGATGCCGAAGGTCATGCCGCCGTAGCATTGCGAGGTCGCGGTTTTCGGGTTGAGAATCCGCCCGGCTGCGAACACGCCCAGCATGCGCCGCACTCTGGTCTCCCCGGTCACGGCATTGACGGCCACTTCCGCGAAATGCGCCCCGTAGGTCGCCTGCTGCACATCCTCCAGGGTCTTGCCAGGTTCGATATGCCCGATGGCGCTCAAGCTTTCACCCCCTAGCACATCGGCAAGCTCGGTACGCTTGTTGTGCACGTACACCGACCCGTCCTTGATCATCAGATCGTCGGCCTCGCAGCCGATCCGCTCGCATAGCTGCTCGCGAATGTCCTCGCAGGCGAGAAACACCGAAGAGCCACTGGACGCCGCACCCCAGGAGCCGCCGGAACCCGACGCCTGCGGATAATCGGTATCGCCCAGGCAGGTCGTCACGGAGGCCATCGGCACACCCAGCATCTCGGCGGCGAGCTGGGTCAGGATCGCGTAGCTGCCAGTACCGATATCGGTCATGTCGGTCTCGACGACAATCGAGGTATCGGCATTCAGCACCACCCGCGCCTTCGACTCCATCAGCAAATTGACGCGGGTGGCCGAGGCCATGCCCAGGCCGATGAACCATTCGCCTTCTCGGCGCATGCCGGGCTTCGGGCTGCGCTCGCTCCAGCCGAAACGCCTGGCACCTTCGTCCAGGGCTTCGGCCAGCTTGTGCGAACCATACGGTTTGCCGGACACCGGATGGACATCGGGAATGTTGCGCTTGCGCAGCTCCACCGGGTCCAGCCCCATGGTATCGGCCAGTTCATCCATGGCGTTCTCCAGCACCGGCAGACCGACCGCCTCGCCCGGAGCCCGTACCGAGCCTGCCAACGAACGATTCACACGCGCTACCTGAATGCCGGTGCGCCGATGCTCGCCGCGGTAGAGAAACGGCGTAGCCTGTGCGACCGGTTCCGCGAAGGATTCACCGGTGAGATTGGAGACCAGGCTCTCGTGCCCGATACCCGTGAGCCGCCCCTCGCGGTCGGCGGCCAGGCGCAATCGCTGACGGGTTTCCGAACGGCGCACCACCGCTTCGAACACTTGCGGCCGTGTCATCGCCACGCTGACCGGCAATTGCAATTCACGCGCAGCGATCGCAGCCGCGACCGCCTCAGGCGATATGCCAAGCTTGGAACCGAAGCCCCCGCCCACGTAAGGTGCCTGTATGTGCACGTTCGCAGGGTCGATGCCGAGAGAATCGGCCAGTTCATTGCGGTTGTACTTGAGCATCTGCAGGCTGCCGCGCAACAGCAGGGAATCACCATCCCAACTGGCGATCGCACAATGTGGTTCCATGGCTGCGCTGTTATGCCCTGCCGTTCGATAGATCTCGTCGACGGTGAACGCCGCAGATTGCATCTCGGCATCCAGATCACCCTGATCCGACTGCTTACCCTCGGGTGTTTCCGGATCGACGCCCTCGACCTCGGGGCCCGCGACTGACGAATCGAATATCTCGTAGTCGATGACCAGGGACTGTGCGCCGTGGCGAGCCTGTTCGAAGGTACTGGCTACCACCAGTGCCACAGGCTGACCGACGTAGACGATATCGGTGATGCCCTGCTCCGGGGCCTCGTTGGCAGTGCCTTGAGCGGGGTTTCTGAGAAATTGCTCATCGGCGAACACGCCGAGCACACCGGGCATCATTTCCACCGCGCCCTTGTCGATGCGCGTTACCTTGCCACTGGCGATCGATGCCCCGACCAGCACGCCGTGTACCTTGCCGGGCGTTGACCATTCGTTGGCGTAGGTCGCGGTACCGGTCACCTTCAACGGACCATCGGGTCGATCCACCGGTTTACCGATCACACCCTGCGCGGTGTGATCGAGGCGCCGCCCGGCGGCGGCCGTGTCCATCACGAGATGTGCACTCATGCGCTCTCTCCGGTGTCGATGGCGGAACGCAGCACGGCCTTGAGCGTGCGACGCAGCAGCGGAATCTTGAAGTCGTTGTGGCCGTGGCCCCGCGCCTCGGCGAGCAGCGCATCCGCGGCGCGATCGAACAGTTCAGGCGATGGCGTCTCACCCTGCAACAGGTCTTCCACGCCCGGGTTGCGCCAGGGGCGCGGGGCGATGCCACCGAACGCCAGCTGCACCCGCTCGAAGCGGCCATCGTGCACGCTGACCACAGCCGCCACCGATACCAGCGCAAACGCATAGGACGATCGATCACGCACCTTGCGATAGGCATGATGGCTGCCACCGACGGCTGGCGGCAATCGCACGGCTGTGATCAGCTCGCCAGGCTCCAGTACCGTGTCGTGCTGAGGCTGCGTGCCCGGCAGACGATACAGATCGTCCATGGCCAGCTCGCGGGTCGAGCCGTCCGCCCTTTCAGTGATGATCGTCGCATCCAGCGCACGCATGGCCACCGCCATGTCACTCGGGTGCGTGGCAATGCACTGCTCATTACCACCGACGATCGCGTGCAGGCGATTGTGTCCGTGCAGCGCATCGCAGCCGGAGCCAGGCTTGCGCTTGTTGCAACGCGCCTCACCATCGTAGAAGTAATAACAGCGCGTACGTTGCAGCAGGTTGCCACCGGTGGTGGCCTTGTTGCGCAACTGCCCGCTGGCACCCGCCAGAAGCGCGCGTGACAACACCGCGTAGTCGCGTCGCACTTCCGCGTTCGCGGCCAGCGCCGAGTTGGTCACCAACGCACCGATACGCAGCCCGCCCTCCTCTTCCCTTTCGATCTGGTCCAGACCGAGGCGGGTGACATCGACGAGACGATCCGGTGTACTCACCTCCAGCTTCATCAGATCAAGCAGATTCGTACCGCCCGCGATGAAGCTGCTGGCCTCGCCGGCACCGGCAATGGTTGCCGCCCTTGCACTATCGGCGCGGACGTACTCGAACGCCTTCACGAGCGGGCTCCTGACGTCCCGGACACCTGCATCTCCTCGCGGGGGTTCTGCCCTCCACGGGAAAGATCGGGCGCACCCGTTGCACTGACCTCGGTAATCGCATCGACGATATTGGGATAGGCGGCACAGCGGCACAGGTTGCCACTCATGCGCTCGGCGATTTCCTCGCGTGACAGTGTTGCGCGCCCATCGTCGCGACCGTTGTCGAGCCGATCGGACACCGCACTCGGCCAGCCACGCCGCGCCTCGTCGAGCATGGCGACCGCCGAACAGATCTGGCCCGGCGTACAGTAGCCGCATTGATAGCCGTCGTGTGCGACGAATGCCTGCTGCATGGCCGAGAGCCCATCCGCCGTCCCCAGCCCCTCGATCGTGGTGATCGCATCGCCCTCGTGCATAACGGCAAGCGTCAGACAGCTGTTGATGCGCTCACCGTTCAGCAAGATGGTGCAGGCCCCGCACTGACCATGATCGCAGCCTTTCTTGGAGCCGGTGAGTGCGAGCTGGTGGCGCAGCACATCGAGCAGGCTGCTGCGTTCGTCTACGGAGAGCGTGTGCAGATGCCCGTTGACATCGAGGGAGATATCGCGCATGAGAAACGATCGTTTACGGGAGATGCATACAGTCTGATGGCAATCGGGCAGCAATTCGGCGAATGCCAGCGCGCCGTGTAATTTCTCTCCATCTACTGGGCCGTCCACCCACCATCCATCAGCAGGGCGGTGCCGCGCATCTGGTCGGCCGCCGACGAGCACAGGAACACCGCCAGGCCACCGAGCTGCTCGGGCGTGACGAACTCACCCGACGGCTGCTTCTCCGCCAGCAGCGCCCGGCTCTCCTGCTCCACGCTGCTACCGTTGTCGACTGCACGCTTCTCGATCTGCTGCTGCACCAGCGGCGTCAGCACCCAGCCCGGGCAGATCGCGTTGCAGGTAATGCCGGTAGCGGCCGTTTCCAGAGCCACCACCTTGGTCATGCCGACCACCGCGTGCTTGGCGGCCACGTAGGCGACTTTCTGCGGTGAGCCGACCAGGCCGTGCGCCGATGCCACGTTGATGATGCGGCCCCAGTTCCTCGCACGCATGGCAGGTACCGCGAGCCGCATGGTGTGGAACACCGCGGACAGGTTGATCGCGGTGATCGCATCCCAGCGATCGACCGGGAACTCCTCCACCGGCGCAGTGTGCTGGATACCCGCATTGTTGACCAGGATGTCGACACCGCCATCGAGGTGCTCGAACATGGCCTCGATCTCGGCAGGCTTCGACAGGTCCGCACCTTCGTAGAGTGCCTTGATGCCATGCTCCGATTCCAACGAAGCGCGGATCTTCTCGATCGCATCGGCCTCGCCGAATCCGTTGAGCACGATGTCGCAGCCTTCGGCGGCCAGGCAGCGGGCGATACCCAGGCCGATGCCACTGGTGGAGCCAGTTATCAAAGCGCGTCTGTTGTTCATTCGTCGGTTCCGGTTACGATAGTGATCATGGGGTGAATCTGACGATGGTACAGCCCGATCACGTTCCCGAGCACGCTGTTGAAGAGCATCGAACGATGAATCAACCCGAAGGGCAGCGCCCCGAGCTGCATCACGTGACTTGTACACACCCCGGTGGTCTGCATCGCATGGCCTACTGGGAGTGGTTGCCTGCGCCGGCGTGCGAGGCGGCACCGGTGATTATCTGCGTGCACGGGCTGACGCGCAACGGGCGCGACTACGATACGTTGGCACGGCGCCTCGTCGGCCACGGCTTCAGAGTGGTCTGCCCGGACATCATCGGGCGCGGGCGCTCCGACTGGATGATCGATGCCAGGCTCTACGATGCCACCCAGTACGTCGCTGATTGCGTCACGCTGATCGCACGTCTGAACACGCCGAAGCTGCACTGGCTGGGCACCTCGATGGGTGGTCTGGTCGGGATGGGCCTGGCGTGCCTGCCCGGCAATCCGATCGAGCGCCTGATGTTGGTCGATGTGGGTCCGGTGCTCAGCGGTGCAGGCCTCACCCGCATTCGCAACTATGTCGGCAAGGACCCGCGCTACGAAAGCTTCGAGGCGGGCGAGAAGGCACTGCGTGAATTGATGGTCTCGTTCGGCCCACACACCGACGAGCAGTTTCGCCAGCTCTCGGCGCACTATCTGGTGCGCAAGGGTGACGCCTGGGGGCCACACTACGACCCGGCGATCGCCAAGGTGCTGCGTGAAACCCATGACGGGCACGACCGGCTCATCTGGCCCATCTACGAGGCGATCAAGTGCCCGGTGGGGCTGCTGCGCGGTGCCGAGTCTGACCTGCTGACACCGGAGGTCGCCCGTCAGATGGAGAAGCGTGGCCCGAAAGCCTCGGTCGAAGCGTTCGCAGGCGTCGGCCACGCGCCCACGCTGATCAACGAGGATCAGGTGGCGGCGGTCGAGCGTTTCATGCTGGCCGAGTGATGCCCGCTCGCCGAACGGCCGACCATCCTGCTCATCGGGCGGCGGGCGCAGTTCAAGCCCATCGAGCGAACGTGGGAATTCATTGATCAATAACCGACGAAGGTGACTATCTTGGCTAACGTGGCATTCCTGGGGCTTGGCGTCATGGGCTACCCCATGGCAGGACATCTGCAGGGCGCAGGGCATCGGGTGACGGTGTACAACCGCACGACGGCGAAGGCCGAACGCTGGGTCGAGGAACACGGCGCCCGCGGGGATGGAGGCGGTGCCCTGGGCAAGACGCCACGCGAGGCCGCCGTCGGCGCAGAGTTCGTACTGGCATGTGTGGGAAATGATGACGACCTGCGCTCGGTGGTACTGGGCGACGACGGCGCGTTCGCCGGCATGCACGAGGGCAGCATCCTGGTCGATCACACCACCGCCTCCGCGCTGGTGGCACGCGAGCTGGCACAGGCGGGCAAGCCGCTGAACCTCGGCTTCGTCGACGCACCGGTCTCAGGCGGGCAGGCCGGTGCCGAGAACGGCCAGCTGGCCATCATGTGTGGCGGTGAACAGGCCGACTACGAGAAGGCACGGCCGGTATTCGACGTCTATGCCAAGGCTACCGTGCATTTCGGCGAGGTCGGCGCCGGTCAGCTCACCAAGATGGCCAACCAGATCTGCATTGCCGGGCTGTTGCAGGGCGCATCGGAAGCACTCAACTTCGCCGCCGCCGCCGGGCTGGATGCCAAGAAGGTGGCTTCGCTGGTGGCTCAGGGTGCTGGCGGGTCATGGCAGTTGAGCAACCGTGCCGACACGATGGTCGACGACGACTACGACTTCGGGTTTCGCGGTGGACTGGATGCGCAAGGATCTGGGCATCGCGCTGGCCACTGCCGACGAGGTCGGGGTGTCGCTGCCGGTCACAGCGTTGGTCGATCAGTTCTACGGCGACGTTCAGAAGATGGGCGGGGGCCGTTGGGATACCTCCAGCCTGATGCGTCGCATGAGCAGGCTCAGCGATGCTGACGGGTCCTGACGTTCAGCGATGCCGACGAGTCCTGATGTAGAGACGAGCCAGCAAGCTGCCGAGGAGCGGCAGCCAGAGCGTAAAGGCGCCCACCGCGGACTCGGTGGAACTCCTGTCTGCAATGGGCATTTCCTGCTTCGCGGGTGCCGCCTCGAACGAGGTGGGCGTGGCGCTGCCCATCGCCGGCACGGACGTCGGCTCACCGACGTCACTGTCCGCAGCACCGGCCGCGGCACTGATCGACTCACCGGCCGACTCACCGGCCGACTCACTGGCCGCTCCGTCATCCTGATCGGCAGGCGGGCGGGAATCGGTGCCCGCTCCTTCATCACTGGCCATGACGGTGGCGATGTTGTTCGCGGTATCGTCATCCGGTGTCACCGATGCCAGTGACAGGCGCAGACCATCATCGTCGGGTTGCCCACGCAACTTCAGGTTGAACCGGGTTTGGGCATTGCCGATCAGGCGCGGAAAGCGGCAGCTGACATGCGTCGCCGAACGTGCGCAGCGCCAGGCGTCACCGTTCTTGCCGACCACCTCCAGGCCTTGCGTCTGCAGCGCGATCGTCAAACCGTTGGCCCCCTGATCGCTTTCGTTGGTCACGTACAGCGTCACGTCGATGTCGGCACCGACGGCGTCCTGGTCGCGGCTGAGTGCCTTCGTGTCGGCGACCAGCGACAGGTCGGTGCCGTACAGGTCGGCGATGGCGCGGACGTCGCCCCGGCTCGGTGCGACGCGCTGGCCGATGGTGATCGTCGTGGGCACCAGCGGCTCCATCGTCGGCGAGCCGTCGATGGAGAAGAAATCCGGCCCGTAGTGCATGATCGACGCATAGTCGTAAGCACCCAGCTGCCGCGAGCGAAAGTCCGTGATCTCGAAATTGTGCAATTTGGTCGGGTCGATCCGGGCGCGGTGGATGACGATGTGCTCATCCCGATCAGCACGCGTGTGCTCGTGCTCCAGGCCCAGCGCATGACCGATCTCGTGGATGATGCTGCCCGTCGAACAGGTCGGGCCGACCCACAGCGGTTGCTCACCACCCTGGCGCCCCACCCAGGAGGCACAGCCGGGCCCTGCCGCGAATCGGATGTGATTGTTCTGTAGATCGGCGGGCACCTGACTGCGCGGCAGGAGTGCGATGCCGCTGGCCCGATTCCACA
>CBDCAW010000027.1:0-135428 GCA_965214025.1 Granulosicoccaceae bacterium | reverse complement strand
AGTTTCTGATGCTCGAAGAGTGCGCCTTGGTCATCATGAACCGCCCCGGGTTTCCCGGAGACTCCTTTTCTTGAGAGAATCGGAGTATGAGCACATCGAATAAGTATTCACCAGAGGTCCGAGAGCGCGCTGTCAGGCTGGTATTTGAACACCAGAGCGAGTACGGCTCACAGTGGGCAGCGTTGCAGTCGATAGCGGGCAAGATGGGTTGCACGGCTGAAACGTTGAGGAAGTGGGTACGCGAGGCCGAGCGAGACAAGGGCGCTGGCGACAGGTTGGGCCGAGATGATCGTGAGCGGTTGAAGGCTCTGGAGCGGGAGAACCGTGAGCTCAAGCGCGCCAATGACATCCGACGCAAGGCGTCCGCTTTTTTCGCCCAGGCGGAGCTCGACCGCCGGTAGAGACAATGATCGAGTTCATCGATTCGCATCGCTCTAGCTTCGGGGTCGAGTCGATCTGCCAACAATTGCCGATCGCCCCGTCGACTGACTACGAGTACAAGGCCCGAGCGCGCGACGGATCGCGAGAGCCGACCAGGGTGCAGTCGGACCGGCAACACAGCGCCGCGATCCAGCGCATTCATGAAGACAACCTGGGTGTTTACGGTGCGCGTAAGGTGTGGCACCAGATGCGCCGAGAAGGCATGACGGTGGCCCGCTGTACGGTGGAGCGGCTGATGCGTCAGCTTGGTCTTCACGGCCGTGGTGCGAGGCGTTCGCTGTCGCACCACCACCGCCTCGCCTGGCGCGCCCTGTCCGCTCGATCGAGTCAACCGGGTGTTCAGTGCAGAGCGACCGAATCAGCTTTGGATCGCGGATTTCACCGATGTTGCCACCTGGTCCGGGTTTGTGTACGTGGCATTCGTGATCGATGTCTTTGCCAGGCGCATCGTGGGTTGGCGCGTATCGAGATCCATGCAAACCGAACGGGTGCTCGACGCGCTCGAGCAGGCATTGTGGCAGCGGCAGGTCAGTGGAGGCCTGATACATCACAGCGATCGAGGGTCGCAGTACCTGGCAATTCGCTATACCGAACGCATGGTCGATGCGGGCATCAAATCTTCAGTTGGCAGTGTCGGTGACTCCTACGACAATGCCATGGCAGAATCGATCATCGGGCTGTACAAGGCTGAGGTCATCCATCGGCAAGGCCCCTGGCGTTCTGTTGATGGCGTCGATGGGTCGACTGGTTCAATCAGCGGCGGCTTCTGCAACCGATCGGCTATGTCCCACCAGCGGAAAAGGAAGAAGCGTACTATCGTCAAATCGAAGAGTCAGCAATGGCTGCTTGACTCAAACCAATGAGTCTCCGGAATTCCCGGGGCGGTTCAATCCGATGAGTCACATAGGGTTTGGCACGAAGCCACCAGGACAGCGTAGTGCGGGAAAACCGCATGCTGCGTTGGACGTGGCGGGGGCTGGAGACGTGGCTTTCGGGTAACGCGCCAGTCTTCGACCCTACCTGCGAGCAGTTGGGGGTGAGATTCCACCGGCTGACTCACCTGGGTTTGTTCGGAATGTCCTCGCGCGGTAGACGAAAAGTGATCTACCTTGGTTGTCACGACTGGCTACGCACAATTCTGGAGAAAACGTATGAAGATCGGGACCTGGGATGTTCATTTCATGAACGCGCGCGGAAGGCTATCCCCCTACACGGATCGAATTGCGGAAGCAATCGTCGAAGTGGCTCGACGTTCAAACGAAATCGTTCCCGAAATAGCTCTTGACATAGAAATTGAAGCGGCACAGTACGGCGGCATACCAGAAACGGGACATTCCGGATACGTTCCTCGTCCCGGTCTGATGCGCCTGATGTTCGATCCTACGAACGAGCATCTCAAGAAGAATATGGGTGAACCACTTGAGCGAATGATCGCACACGAGCTGCATCATGCATTGCGCTGGGATACCGTTGGATATGGAACCACTCTGCTTGGGGCTTTAGCAAGTGAAGGTTTATGCGGTCGGTTTGCACAAGAACTCTACGGGAATGAGCCGGAAATTTGGGAACGAGGAATAGAAGTAACGGATGTGAAGTTCTTTGCACGTGAAGCAGTGATATACGCCGACAGCGAGAAGTACAATCATCAGAAGTGGTTTTTCGGGAGCGGTAATCTTCCGAGGTGGGTCGGATATACTCTTGGTTATCACATGGTTGGACGTGCCTGCGAACTGATGAGTAGAAAGACATCAGACCTAATCGCAACGCCGGAGTCGGAATTCAAGCCCGCACTACGAGATCTGGCCGATGCGTGATTAGCGACCACGATGTGATCAGACCTCTGGATCAGGTCGCCTTCCCAGTGACCTTATACGGCACGCTCTTCGATGCCGGCTCTACGTTCGCGGATCGAAACTGCGTCAACGATGGCTCCGCTATGCCCCTTACGTGTCTTGTTCCTTGATTGGCGGAATCGTCTGCGGGTACGCAACATGTAGTACTCGATGAGCCGGAATATCATGACTCCAGCACTCAATCGCTCATCCTCCAAGCCGTTTGCGCAACGCGAGCGCCAAGATATTCCGCCGTATCGATATCGGAGACGCTGGGCTCTGGCCCGCCACAACAACATGCCAGGCCGAGCTGACAGCCGAGAGCATTCCTACCCTTCTCATCAAACCCACCTGAAATATCCAGGCCGACCCAAACCATACCGTGCTGGGCAGCCAGTATGCTGAAATATTGCAAGGTAGCGAGTTGTTCTCCATTCACGCTGGCACCGACGGTAAACCCTGCCGCTACCTTGCCGGCCCACCGTTGAGTACACCAACGTTCGCTTGTTGCGTCGGCGAAAGCCTTGAACTGTGCAGCCGGCCCACCCATGTAGGTCGGGCTGCCGAAGATTACTCCATCCGACTCGTCGATCAGTTCTAGACAGTCACTCTCACGGAAGCGGCCGTTGACAATGCTGCCTCCCATGATCCTGTGGTGTGAAACCTCCATGCCCGCAACAGAGGTACACTCACTCATCACGGCTGCAGCGAGATTGTGGGTGGTCAGGGTTGCCGAAAAATAGACGACGGTAATCCGGTTCATGAAACGGAAAGCTCGGCTTTGTCGTCATAGCTCACGACCTCGATCTCGAGACCGTCGAGGTCATCGAAGTAGAAGCGTCGACCAGGATCGTAGTTCGCATGGGAGCGCGGCTGAAAGCCTGCTTCCAGAACTCGTTCTTCGATGCCATCAAGATCGTCCACGACGATGCCGAGATGGTTCAGGCCCAGTAGGCGATCATAGGTACGTAGTTCATCCCGTACCGGCGTTTCAAGCGTGTAGAGAGCCACATATGAATCATCGCTGCCCACATGCACGGAGAATCCACCGTGTATCGATTTGCCGTGCCATCGAACATGCCAATCGAACAGCTGCTCAAGCATCCGTGCGGTGACCAATGGATCAGCCACAGTCAGGTTGATGTGTTCTAGTCGTGATGCCGGCATCGTCTCATCCTCTTTGTTTGCCCGGGTGTTGTCCCGGAAGTGCAAAGAGTGTAAAACCTCAACCTAACTTGAGATCAAGCACTTTCTTCTGCTTTTTTTGACAGGGTCTCGATATGAGCGATCACCGACCGAAGCGCACCGACGCACTTTCCATCGGGTACCTGGCAGAGCGTACCGGTCTTGCTGTATCTGCCATCCGCTTCTATGAAGAGAAGGGTCTTATCATCTCGACAAGGAACGTCGGAGGTCAGCGTCGCTTTGATCGTGCATCGATACGACGGCTATCGTTCGTGCGCATTGCGCAGGGGCTCGGTTTCTCGCTCGCCGACATTCGGGCGCATCTCGACGAGCTACCCGACAAGCGCACACCGAACGCGAAGGACTGGGAACGGTTGTCGAAGCGGTTCGCCATTGATATCGACGAACGCATCGCGGGACTGCAGCAGATGCGCGACCAACTGACCCAGTGCATCGGCTGCGGCTGTCTGTCGCTGACGCACTGCAAGCTCTACAACCCGGACGATCTCGCTGCATCGCTAGGCGATGGCCCACGCTATCTGCTGGGTGACTCCGCCCATGATCTCGATGATCGCTGATCGAGCTGCTGCATATGCCACGTGTGCGGGCGATCGGCGAAGACCGTACCCTCCATCGCCAGCGGATGAAGCGGGGCGAGGCGGCAGTTCTCGATACCGGTAACCGGCCAGCAGCAGCCGCCCATGTATCAGAGCAGCGCGTCGTGATCCTGCTGTGCGCTTGGGCCATGTACCGACTCGATCGGCCTGACCGGCACGGCGTACTGCTTGCGTGCGGGTACGCACACGATCTCCCGTTCCGGCCAGCGCAGTGCGGTCAGTTTGCCGCCGAACACGCACCCGGTATCGATGCAGAGCGTACCGTTGAGCCATTCGGCGGCCAGCACCGGTGTGTGCCCGAACACGACGGCTGCCTTGCCGTGGTAGTCGCGCGCCCAGTTGAGCCGTACGGGCAGGCCGAACTTGTCGACTTCGCCGTTCCTCGCACCGTATATCGCGAACGAGCGCACCGCTGCCGAACCTCGCCCGTGCATCAAGGCTTTCAGCCCCGCGTGCGCGACCACCAGTCGGCCACCATCCAGCCACAGGTGAGAGCGAAGCCCATGGAGAAATACCTGTGCATTTCTTCGGAAGTCGTCGCTTTTGCGTGCGAGCTCGGCGACCGTCTGCTCGAGCCCGTGCGCGATGGTGACCTTGTGGCCGAGCAGCCAGCGGCTGAGCTTGTTGTCGTGGTTGCCCATGACTGCCTGCGCGGTGCCAACCTTGCACATGCCCTGAATCAGCCGCAGGCAATCGACATTGCGCGGGCCTCGGTCCGTCAGGTCACCGACGAACAGTACCTGCCGCCCCTTCGGGTGCCGAGCTTCGATCAGTGCCTCGCCGCCAGGTTCGAACGGGTCGATCACGTAGCCCAGCTTTTCGAGCAGTGCCGTCAGTTCGTCGAAGCAACCGTGCACGTCTCCGACTATATCAAACGGCCCTTGCATTTCGCGCCGGTCTGTACAGAGCGGTTCGCGGACGATCTCTGCCGCCTCGATCTGCGGTGCGTCACGTAGCACGTGCACCTCGCGGAAGCCTTCGCGCTGAAGCTTGCCGATATGCGTTCTCAGCGCTCTGGACTCACGCGTGGTTATTTGCGCACTTCTGGCACGTGCAGAATCATTCGCATTGCGCACCTCGCACAGCTTCGGATCGAGATCGAGATCGAGAATGATGGCCACCGGTGGCGCGTGCCAACGGCGAGCATGCTGCACGAGTGCTGCCCGATCTGCCGGCTGCACCGAGGTCGCATCGACGACCGTGAGCAGGCGCCGCTTGAGCCTGAGGTCTATGATGTGCCCGAGAAGCTCGAAGGTTTCCTCATCTGCGTCAAGCGTCAGCTTATCGTCGCTGACCATCGCCCGACAATCGTCGGACGACACGACTTCGGTGGGCAGGAAGTGACGTGCGGCGAAGGTCGATTTGCCTGCGCCTGAAGGTCCGATCAGGCACACGAGTGCGAAGTCGGGAATTGCGAGTTTCATGCAGCCTCCTTGCGCGAGAAGAGCACCATCTGCGAAGGAGCGTCGCTCCCGTAGTTGAGGCTTCCGAGCAAGAGCAAGAGCAAGAGCCGCTCGTGACGCGTATCTCCCGCCTTGTCGAGGTGCAGACGCTCTCGGGTGCGCCGAAGCACCTGCACGGATGGATTGCCACCGTGAATGCTCTTGACGGAGCTGTCCTTCAGCAGCCGCACGAGCGGCCAGCCTCCGCAGTAGCCAAGATCGAGCCCGTGTTTCGCGCCGCGCTCTGTGAGTGTCGTGGCGGCCGCATCGAGGTGCAGTTCGTGGAATTCAGACGCACGCTCGACGACGCCCTTCTGGAGCGGCGGCTCGTCAGCGACGCAGTTGCCGTGGTCGCTCGCGGTGAGCGTCAGCTCGATCTGCATGGCCCTTACCTACCGCTTTTGCCTGGCAGCCCGCTTCGCCGCTCGCGCCTTCTTCCACGGTGCATCCCGTTCCCAGTCTCCTGCCATGATCGAACCGTACGGGAGCACGCGATCGACGACATCGGCCAGATCGAACGCACGCATGTCTGCAAGAACGCTGGCCGCGTTCTTGTACGCGGATGGTAGTTCCGAGATATCTGTCTGGCCCATCCAGAACCGCACGTCGAGCCCGGCCGTTTCCTCGGCGAACACCTCGGCATCGGTTCGACCGGCCAATGCCGCCTTGTGCCGTGTTCTGCTCATGTTCCTTCCGGCGCCGTGCGGGGCGAAGCCGCGATTGCGTGCGTTGCGTTCGCCCTTCACGAAAAGGATCGGCTCGGCCATGTTCAACGGTACGATCTGCCGCCCGTCGGTATCGGGCAGGAATGCGTTGTGGATCGGTGTGGCGCCTTTCGCATGCCAGAAGATCGAGCCGGCACCATCTTCCTCCCGAAAGACGAAATTGTGCTCGTTCCACAATCGATCCGCGACTTGGCCGTTGGCCTTCTCGATGGCATGCTCGTGAATCACCTCATGATTCGCCCGGGTCCACGCTCGAATCGTCTGTAGCGCCAACCAGTAGGCACGCCCTTCATCGCTGTCGTACGGAATCCAGGCATTTTGCTTTGCGGTCGCCGGCGAGAGCTTCTTCCGATACCTCTCGGCGGTCGCCATGCCAGAGCGGTAGAGGCGTGCTCCGGGACCTCGTGAGCCATGGTGCGTGACCATGACGGTTTGGCCCGTCGATTCGAGGCGCCCGACGTAGAGGAAATGGTTACCGTCACCCTGGGTGCCGAGGTGTGTGCGCGCAAGCGCCGTGACGCCCTGGTGCTGAAGGGCGTCGATCTGGTCGAAGAGCGCAAGGTCTCCGGGCGGTAACTGCTTACCTTTCACGCGCCCGCCCGGGCCGAAGTGCGTGACGGCATTCGCCGCCTCGAGAACCTCGGCAGGGGTTGCCCCGACGATGACGCTTGCCATGAGCGAGCAGCAGATATCCGCCGAGTGCATGCCCGGGCAGATCGCGTCGCGCGTGGCGATCACGCCGCCCACCGGGATCGTGCCGAGTGGCCCGGCCGGGCATGCGTCCGGCATCACCGCACCTTCGATCACGCAGGGCGTCCGGAGCACCCGATTCATCGTGGCGCGCACGGCGGCCACGTTGGCCTCTTCGGCCTCGTTCGACGCCGTGATGTTCCATTGGCACGGTGCGGGTTCGTCGTGCAGAGGTAGCGTCGGCGCGGGCTTTTGCTCGGCCACTACCGCTTGTACCTGAGCTTGCGTATGCGGGGTAGCGTTGACGATGGCAAGCACACGGGGAATCTCCGGGCCTTGCGGGCAACCGAGATCCAGCAGGTCACGGGCGGTGTAGGTGGTCATGGTCGTTTGCTCTCTGACGCCCGGCGGCATCGTCAGCTATAGTGGCGGCCGGCTACGATCTGTGATCGAAAGCGTTGCCATGCTCATCGGCGTATCAGGAAATTCTTGAAGTGGACATTCCAGAGCTGCAGGGCGGGGGTTGTGTATGCGGGAAGGTTCGCTACAGCATCAGCGGTACGCCGCTGCGGGCGACCATCTGCCACTGTACCTGGTGCCAGCGAAGAACGGGCTCTGCGTTCGGTGTCGAGCTGGTCTTCGAGAAGAACCAGGTTCAGTTTCACTCTGATTCCCTGTCTGTCTACCGGCACCGATCGGATGAGTCAGGTCGGTGGCTGGACCAGCACTTCTGCAATGCCTGTGGCTCCGGTATCGGGCTTACTCTGGAAGCCGTGCCTTCCATTCAGTCGATTTCCGCAGGGTCGCTTGATGATCAGAACTGGCCCGCGCTCGTTCACCTGGCCCGCCGCCATGTATTCGTTCGATCGGCGCGTCAGTGGTCGGTAATTCCGGGTAACGTCGAGCAACATGAAGAGCATTTCAGAAAGTGACTGTGCTGGGTACCGAAGAGTAGCCGAGACCGCCATGATCATTCGTCATGATGTCGACGATCAGCAGTATCGCTATCTCGTCGGGCGAGGGGCCGATGTGAACATTCCGAACGACAATGGCGATACTCCATTGATTGATGCCGCTCATTTGGGAAGGAACGAGATTTTCGAATTTCCGTTGAACAACGGTGCCGATCCAGGGCATCGAAACCAGAGCGGGAGATCGGCTGTGGGCATGGCCCAGGGCAAAGGAAATACGAAAGCCGTGGAGTTGCCGGCTTCCCACAAACCATCGAAGGAGACCTGGCGATGAACGTTCGCATCACCGGAGCGCGATGCCTTCTCGCCGACGACGTTGTCGAGACGAGCGTGCTGATCGACGGCGACACCATCGTGGAGATCGGCGGCACCTCTCGCGGCGACGTCGAGATGGAGGCCCGCGGTCTGTTACTCGCGCCGGCCATGATCGATGTGCATGGCGATGCGTTCGAGCGTCAGCTCATGCCGCGCCCTGATGTGTATTTTCCCATCGAGACGGCACTGCTCGAAACCGACCGTCAGCTGGCGGGTAACGGCATCGGTTGCGCTTACCATGCGCTCACCCTGAGCTGGGAGCCGGGCCTGCGTTCGGCGGAGCGCGGCGCTTCGGTCATCGATGCACTCGAGGCACTGCGAGCGCGCTTCGGCATCGAGCACCGCGTGCAGTTGCGCTGGGAAACGTTCGCCGACGAGGCGCTGGAGCTAGTGGAGCGTGTACTGGCCACATCACCCACCCCGTCGTTGGCCTTCAACGATCATACGTCGATGAAGATGCGGCCCATCGGCATGCCGGTGCAATCGCGCAGCTTCGAACATGATCCGAACTTCGGGCAGGCCGACACCGATGATCCGGTCTTTCTCGAACGTCTTACCGCACCGGCTACGCGTTCGGGCCTGTCACTTGCCGAGTATGTCGAGCTCCAGGCACGAGTCTGGCGGCGTCGACCCGACGTGCCCGCCAACATCTCTCGCCTGGCCGATCTTGCGAGCACGCACGAAGTACCGATGCTTTCTCACGACGATACCCGCACCGCGACACGCGACTGGTATCGCACTCGTGGCGTGTGCATTGCCGAATTCCCGATGCAGGAGGCGGTGGCACGCCATGCACGCGCAGAGGGTGACGGCATCGTGTTCGGTGCACCGAACGCGGCACGCGGCGGCAGCCACCTCGGCGGCTCGCCGTCGGCAGCGGACATGGTCGAGGCGGGGCTGTGCGACGCGCTCGCCTCGGACTATCACTACCCGGCGATGCTCACCGCGGTGTCACGCTTGCATAGCGAGAAGCGTGCGTCGCTGCCTGCCTTGTGGTCACTCGTGGCGAGTGGGCCAGCGCGGTTGATGGGGATGAGCGGCCGCGGCGTGATCGAGACTGGATACCGGGCCGACCTGACGCTGGTCGACTGGCCGGAGAGGGGTGAGCCTGCAATAGCCGCGACGATGGTCGAGGGCCGGTTCGCGTACCGTGGCGCTCGATGGGTGTGATCGTCGGTCCGTTGCGCTGCCTTGGCCACGCCTTGCACAGGCTCTTGCCAGTCTGCAGCACGTGATCGAGAGGCACGAGCCATGAAGTGCGGTGCCGAAATAGAGGCGGAACGCCCGGTTGCATCACGACCCGCCAAACGCATTCTCGTCATCGGCAATGGTGGAGCCGGAAAGAGCACGCTGGCCGCTGCACTCGGCAGATACACCTCGCTGCCGGTCATCCATCTGGATAGCCTCTATTGGAAGCCGGGTTGGGAGCAGACACCTCGCAGCGAATGGGACGAAACGTTGCAGAGGTTGATGGCACCGGACGCCTGGATTCTCGATGGCAACTACCGTCGCACCTTTGCTGAACGAATCAAGCGCGCCGATGCCATCGTGTTACTCGATCCGCCGACGTTGGTGTGCCTGTGGCGTATCGTACGCCGGCGCTTCGGCGCTCGCCGGACAGCAGATCTGGCCGAAGGTTGCGAAGAGCGTCTGGAGATCGGTTTCGTACGCTACGTTGCCGGTTTCCGGCGCACTCATCTGCCGGATGCGCTGGCCATGTGTGCCTCGGCCGAAGTTATGGGTAAGTACGTCCTGCACATCCGTGGCAGGGCTGACCCCGGATCGGTCGCGATCGCTCTCGGCTATGACGGCGTCTGACCCCGACTTGTCTGCCCTGCGAGTATCAGAGCTTTGCCGGGCCTTCAAGCTCATGCGCAACGGCGATGCGGAAGTGCTGCGTAGCTGCTCGGCGTGAAAGCGGTGGCGCGCCGCCGAACAGGAAGCCGACCAGCCCGTCATGCATGGCCAGGATTCGCCAGGCAGCGCCTGGAGGGTCGGCACAAGACCAGGCACCTGAATCGACGCCCTCTCTCAACAGTGCCTCGAGCCGCTGGCGAAACTGCTCCGCGCAGTGGCCGACAACTGCCGCAAGTTTCCTATCGGTGGCCGCTTCATCGATCGCCTCGACCCAGACTCGCCAGTAAGGGTCTGCATGGCGTGAGAATGCCTCTCGGATCAGCCGACGCAGCGTGCGTAACGGATCGTCCTTGCGCGGATGCGGAAATGTCGCGTCAGTACCGTACTGCGCCACGGCTTCGAACCCGAGCCGCCGAAGTTCTTCCCACGAAAAGTAGTGGTTCAGCAGGCCACTGCCCACGCCTACCTGACCGGTCACGTCACGGGTGGTCGCAGCGCTGAAGCCGCGCCTGAGCATGATCTCAGCAGTCGCCGATATCAACTCGACCCGGCGATCCGACGAGGTCTTGCGCGTACGGGGCATCACCACTCCTTGTCGTTCGTATTTTATTGAGCACTTGCTCAAATATAGGTTTACTATAGAGCAGACGTTCAACAACGGCGATTCTATCTCAATGCGAAGTCGTGAGGTCGATGTATTGCGAGGCGCTGCACTGCTCGGTCTGAGCGTCGTCAATGTCCCTATCATCGCCGGCATCGATCTTCTGACGCCACCCTTGATCGTTACGGATCGTTTCGTAGCGGGGCTGGTCGCCCTGTTGTTCCAGGGCAAGTTCTTCGTGCTGTTCTCGTTTCTCTTCGGCTGGGGCTTCGCCATTCAGCGGCGGTCGGCTCGATGCACTGGACGGCGCTTCGGGCCAGTCTACGGCCGACGGTTGGCCGGTCTGTTGTCGATCGGTGTGGCGCACGCGCTGCTGGTCTTCACCGGCGATATTCTCGTGCTGTATGCGCTGCTCGGCGTGCCATTGTGGTTGCTGCGCGACACTCGGCCAGGTCTCTTGCTGGCTATCGCCATGGCGTTTACGTGCCTCGCGTCAGGGGTTCTTGCCGGACTCGGTCTGCTGCTGAGCGAGGTGGATACCTCCGGGGCATCGGTCTTGACGGGTAAGCTTGCAGATTCAGTTGGCGTTCGCTACCTTGGCAGTTTCGTCGATGTCGCTCGGCAACGCCTGGTCGCATGGCCGGAGGATTTCGGCTTCGTCCTGGCTTTCAATGGCCCACTCGCGTTCGCTGCATTCTGTGCCGGGCTGGCGGCGGCGAAGCTTGATTTCCTTGCTCCGGGATCGACGATCTACCAGGCGCTGAGAGCCCGTTGGCCCTGGTTATTGATAGCCGGTGGGTTGCTCAATGGTGCCTACGCTCTGGCCATGGTCGGTATGCTTGGCTATGGCCTGCCTGCACTGCTTGCATTTTGCGCATTGGCGCTCGGCACACCCTGCCTGGCAAGCATCTACCTGATAGCCATTGTCGAAATCGTCAGGCACAGCAACAAGCTGCAGTGGCTCGCGATCGCTGGTCGGATGTCGCTGAGTGCCTATGTTGCGGCAGGTGTGATGGCGGGGTTTATATTTAATGGCTATGGTCTCGGTCTGTACGGGCAGACCGGTGATCTTGCGTGTCTGGTTATCGCAGTTCTCATCTACATCGTGGTGGTTCTGGCATGCGTCATCTGGTCGCGCTTCATGCGCCAGGGGCCGCTCGAGCTTCTCTTGCGGGCAGTAACTTATGGCAGGGTGTGGGGACCAGCGTCCTGACTGGGGGTGTCAATGACAAACAATCGCATACGTGCACTCACCTTCGACGTGTTCGGCACCGTTGTCGACTGGCGCTCCTCGATCGCGGTGGAACTCGAACGGTTCTTCGGGCCGCGCGACGTTCAGCGCGACTGGTATCGGTTCGCCACCGACTGGCGCGATCGGTACCAGCCGGCGATGGAGGAGATTCGCACCGGCCGCCGGCCGTTCGTCATTCTCGATGTACTGCATCGGGAGAATCTGGAACAGGTTCTCGATCGCTACGCCATCGATGGGTTGTCGCCGAACGAGGTGGATCGCCTCAACAATGCGTGGCACAGGCTGGACCCCTGGCCCGACAGCGTCGAGGGGCTTTACGCTCTGCGGAAGCACTACACGGTGGCTACGCTGTCGAACGGCAACGTCTCGCTCATGGTCGATCTTGCGCGCCATGGCTCGCTGCCGTGGGATGCGATTCTCGGTGCGGAGTTCGCGCGAGCCTACAAGCCGGATCCTCGCGCCTATCTGGGAACCGCCGCTGCACTCGGCTGCGCACCCGAGGCATGCCTGATGGTCGCAGCACACAATTCAGATCTGCACGCCGCCCGCGATCTTGGCTTTCGCACGGCCTACGTGAATCGCCCGACCGAGCATGGCCCATCTCAAACCAGTGATCTCGGTCCGGAATCCGATTGGGACCATGCGTGTGAAAGTCTGCCGGAACTTGCTCGTCTGCTTGCTGACGAGCGCGGACGGAATTGACTGCCTTGCCTGACAGGCAAGCGATCAGGTAGCCGGCCGGTAAGCGACGGAAAGCCCTATCTGCGTCTACTCAAAACATGTGCGATGACCAGGCCGGGCGCGGCCATGCCAGCAGCCTGTCGAGTACAGCCAGCGCTGCCGGCGAGCCGTCGAGGCTACCGGCGGCAGCGAGCCGGCTTGCCCTGCCATGTGCGAAGACCAGGCTTGCCAGTAGATTCACGTCCAGGGTGACGCCGGGTTCATCGTCGGTGCGCGCAACCGTCAGTTGTTCACCGTCCCCGGTGAGTCGCCACACGCCATCGACGGCCGCCACCAGCGAGTCGCGGATGCGAATGACGACCGTACCCGTGGCGACGGTCGAGCGACTGCCGAGAACTCGTGTGACGTCGAGGATCCGTAGCCAGGTCGTGTCATTGAGTTCGGTGGTGACCAGCAGGCGAGGGTCCTCGATTGAATCCGGTAGTGCCGAGCCCGGGTCCATGCGCCAGCACGATACTTCGCCGACGAGGTGCCGGCTCATGAACCAGCGCCAGAGGGCCACCTGCGACTCTTCATCCACGCCGAACATGTCCTCGATCTGCAATCGGTTCGCAAAGCCGGTGTCGCTGAAGTTCTGCTCGATACTGTGGCACGCAGCTGCCACGACGGTGCCTTCATCATCGTGCAGAAGCGCCCACAGGCGTCGGCCCTTGTCGCCCTTGCGGGGCGCAAGCCGCCGCATCCAGTGGCCCGCGTGGCGGGCGACTTCTCCCGGCCAGGCTCCGAAGCAACGCTGGTAGCACTCGACGAGTTGCTCGTGAACGTCGGGCGCGTCCCCGACCGTCACGCGTCCGGGGGTCGGTGCGCCGCTACGCCAGCGAACGCGGCGCGGATCGATCTTGACAGCCCACCAGCGGCCGGTAGGGCCGAAACCGTATCGGCCGTAGATCGGGTATTGGGTACTGTTGAGGGTAAGAAACGCATCTCCGCGTTTCGCGGCGTCGGCCACCTGGTGCTCCATCATCGCCCGGCCCACGCCCGTGCGGTGAAGATCCACCCGGACTCCGAACCAGGGCACGCCGCCGCCGGCGACGACAGCCCGGCCGGGCAGCACGAGCCGTGTTTCGAACCCCGTGGCTAGCCCTGCCACGCGATCGTCGCCGTCGATCGCGAGCCAGGAACGGTCGACGTCGAAATAGGCCCAGAGGTTGTCATCATCCACACCCTTGGGTGGGTCACCGATTGCCTCGCAGAACACCTGCTCCATTTCCACGAGCCGCTCGCGGCTCAGCTTGACGATTTCCATGCAAGTGCTCACGGGCCGACTACCGAAGATGGCAGAGTTTATCGCAAGCCTTTATCGAGTACCTTCGCTTGAATAATCGGCGGAAGCTGACAGGCACCCTATGCCCTTTACCAAAAACCGATCAGTACCGCCAACATCGCCAGGATCAACAGGCCGCTCAGCAGTTTGATGTTGGCGAACCAGGGTGCGTCGGCAACTTCCTTCGCGATTGCGATATCCGGCGTCCATACGGCCTTGGCCACGACCTCGGGGTCCGGCGGTGGGCTTTTGAGGCTGAAGTAGACGAACAATGCCGAGCTGACCGCCGTCATCAAGCCGACATTGATGGTGAAGTGGATCGGCCAGTAGCCCATCTGCGCCAGTATGAAGACCACCAGGCCGATCGTATGGCCGATCGCCAGCGCCATGAACGCCCCCTGACCATTGCCTCGGCGCCAGAACGCACCGATCAGGAAAATCGCCGCGATGGGAGGTACGAGAATCGAATAAGCCTGCTGGATGTACGCCCACAAGCCGCCGAAATTGCCGATCTGCGGCGCCCAGAGGATGGCGAAGGCCATCAAGATCAAGGTGGTGATCTGGCCATAGCGACCGATGGTCTTCGGGTCGAGATTCGGCTTGCGTGCCAGTACGAAGTCGTGCACCACCAGGGTCGATGCCGAATTCAACGTGGAATCGACGCTCGACATGATCGCCGCGACCAGGCCTGCGAGTACCAACCCTGTAATGCCGACCGGCAGCACCGTGGTCACCAGCGTCGGGAAGACCATGTCGCCGTTCGGCAGATCGGGAAGCAGGATGATCGCCATCGCGCCGGGCAGCACCATCGTGAACAACGGGATGATCTTCAGGAAGCCACCCAGGATTGCACCCCATTGAGCGTGTGCGAGGTTCTTGGCACCCAGCACGCGCTGCACGATGTATTGATTGGTCACCCAGTACCAGAAGCCGAGCATCGATACGCCGAGAATGATACCGGGCCAGGGCAACATTTCATCGCCGATAGGTCGCACCAGCGAGAGGTGCTCTTCGTTCGGCACCGCATCGACGACCTTCTGCCACGAGAAATCCAGATCGGCGAACAGTATGTAGGTCAGCAGGGTGGTACCGAATATCAGCACCAGGGCCTGCAGCACATCGGTGTACACCACCGCTTTCAGGCCGCCGGCAGCGGTATAGATGCCGGCGAACAATCCCAGGCCGAGGCACACCTGCCAGATGACGAGATCCGGGAAGAACGTTCGGAGCACGACGGCACCGGCGTACAGGCCCCCGGCGGTATCGACGATGATGCTCAGGGCGATCGTCACGATCGAGAAGTACACGCGGCTGCGCCGGTCGAAGCGCAGCTCGAGGAACTCGGGGATCGTGGTGATACGTGAGCGCAGATACAGCGGGATGAAGACGAAGGCGAGAATGATCAGCGGTACGCCTGACATCCATTCGTAGGTCGATACGGCGATTCCGTTGGTATAAGCCGCGCCGGAAAGCCCGATCAGTGTGGTGCTGGAGATGTTCGAGGCGAACAGGGAGAAACCGATCACGCCCCAGGTCAGCGAACGGCCGGCGAGGAAGAGGTCATCACCGGTATCGGTGGTTCGGGCAACCCAGATACCGATCGCGATGGTGACCAGGAAGTACAAGATGATCACACCGATATCGATGCCGCTGATCGCCGCTGAGACCTGTTCCATAACCTGCTTACCACTCATTGC
This sequence comes from Granulosicoccaceae bacterium, assembly GCA_965214025.1. Classification (GTDB taxonomy): domain Bacteria; phylum Pseudomonadota; class Gammaproteobacteria; order Granulosicoccales; family Granulosicoccaceae; genus Granulosicoccus. The sequence goes on along the minus strand of CBDCAW010000027.1, from coordinate 119,798 downwards.
GCAGTATGTAGTTTTGTTTCTACACCTTCATAAGTCATTATTCAACCGGGTGCTAATGGAATGGCGTCCACAGGGATGTCTTGCTTTGTGTCAGTGGAGTTCGGTAGCCTGCGCTGCCCCCTTTCGCCCCCACCTCGGGAAATGCCTGTGAGAATGATTCGTAAAGCTCTGGGAGCCAGTGTGATGATGTCCATCACCGTGATGCTGGCATTCGCACCCACCCTGGCCAGCTCCGCAGATCCGATCAAGATCGGCGAGATCAATCACTACAAGCGGATGGCCGCTTTCACCGGTCCCTACCGGAAGGGTATCGAGCTTGCGTTGTCCGAGATCAACGCGGCCGGTGGTGTGCTCGACCGGCCGTTGGAGTTCGTGTTCCGGGATGACCAGGCAGAGCCCGGCGAGGCGGTGCGAATCGCCGGCGAACTCATGACGCGTGAAGGGGCGGTCATGCTCACGGGCAGCTTCCTGAGCAACATCGGCCTGGCATTGTCATCCTTCGCGCAGGCCAAGAAGCATGTGTACCTGGCCGCCGAGCCGCTGGCCGACGCGCTGGTCTGGGAGAACGGCAATGACTACACGTTCCGGCTACGTGCCTCTACCCACATGCAGGCGTCCATGCTGGCGGAGGAAGCGGCCAAGTCGGATGCCGTCAGGTACGCCACCATCGCGCCGAACTATGCCTATGGGAAGGATGCCGTGTCGGCGTTCAAGAAGGCGCTCAAGGCGTTGAAACCCGAGGTGGAATTCGTCACCCAGCAGTGGCCGGCACTGTTCAAGATAGACGCCGGCGCAGAGGTGCAGGCGATCGAGCGGGCCAAGCCCGATGCCATCTTCAACGTCACCTTCAGCGGGGATCTGGCCAGGTTCGTGCGCGAAGGCACCACACGCGGCCTGTTCGACGAGCGTGAGGTGTTCAGCCTGCTCTCCGGGGAACCGGAATATCTCGAACCGCTGAAGGATGAAGCCCCCGAGGGCTGGGTAGTCACCGGCTACCCCTGGTATGCCTTCGAGGAAGGCGCCAACAAGGATTTCGTCGATGCCTACAGCGCCGAGCACGATACCAATCCCGGCCTTGGCTCACTGGTCGGCTACATGACCGCGCAGTCCATCGCCACGGCAATCGAGCAGGCGGGCAGCACCGAGACGGATGCCATCCGTGACGCATTCAAGGGGCTCGAAGTGGAAACGCCGGTCGGCACGATCACCTACCGTGAGATCGATCATCAGTCCACGATGGGTGCCTTCGTCGGTACCACCGCGCTGCGCGACGGCGGTGGCGTGATGGTCGACTGGGTCTACAAGGATGGCGCGGACTACCTGCCCGGCGATGATGAGGTCAACGCCATGCGCCCGTCGAACTGAGGCGGATCATTTGCAGCGTCATGGGTCTGATACTTGCGCAGTTGCTCACCGGCCTGGCCAATGCGGCCACGCTGTTTCTGGTGGCGTCCGGCCTGTCCCTGATCTTCGGCGTCACCCGGATCGTCAACTTCGCGCACGGTTCGCTGTACATGCTCGGTGCCTTCGTCGGCTATTCGTTGATGCAGGTGCTGCCGGGAGCCATCGGTTTCTGGGGCTCCGTGTTGCTGGCGGGTGTGATCGTGGGGCTGATCGGCGTGATCATCGAAGTGGTGGTGCTGCGCCCGGTGTACCGTGCCCCGGAGCTCTTTCAGCTGGTGGCCACCTTCGGGGTCATACTGGTCATACAGGACCTGACCTTGATGATCTGGGGGCCTACCGATGTGCTCGGGCCTCGCGCACCCGGGCTCACCGGTGTCGTGCGCATTCTCGGCGAGCCGGTCCCGAAATACGACCTGGCACTGATCGCCCTGACACCGTTCGTGCTGTTCGGGCTGTGGTATCTGATCACCCGCACCCGCGTGGGCATTCTCGTGCGAGCCGCCACGCAGGATCGCGAGATGGTCGGTGCACTCGGGGTCAACCAGTCGTGGTTGTTCACCGGTGTGTTCTTTCTCGGCGCGGCCCTGGCAGGGCTCGGTGGAGCGATCCAGTTGCCGAAGGGAGGTGCGGACCTGCTGATGGATTTCAATATCATCGCGTCGATCTTCGTGGTGGTGGTCATCGGCGGCATGGGGTCGTTGCCCGGTGCCTACATTGCCGCGGTACTGATCTCGGTGCTCAACGTGTTCGGTGTGACGTATCTGCCGCAAAGCACGCTGGTGTTGATGTTCGTGGTCATGGCCGTGGTGCTGACGGTGCGTCCCTACGGCCTGCTGGGGCGCGAGGAGGTGGCGGGTGAGCACGGTCAGGCGGGCGAGCCCGAACAGCCGATCAAGCCCTATGGCCTTCGCGGGCGTATGCTCGTCGTTATATTGCTCGTGGCACTGGCATGCCTGCCGCTTTTCGATGCACCGTTCCTGGTGGTGTTGTTCACCGACATCATCATCGCCTGCCTGTTCGCGGCCAGCCTGCAGTTCATACTCGGCCTGGGGGGGCTGGTGTCTTTCGGGCACGCGGCTTATTTCGGGGGAGGGGCCTATGTGGCAGCGTTGCTGGTACGCCATGCCGAGGCGCCCATGGAGATCGCGTTTCTGCTCGCGCCCTTCGGTGCCGGTGCCATCGCCCTCATCGTCGGCTGGTTATGCCTGCGCCTGACCGGCGTGTATTTCGCGATGCTCACGCTGGCACTGGCGCAACTGCTGTGGTCCCTGGTCTTCCAGTGGGATGAATTCACCGGCGGTGATGATGGCCTGATCAGTATCTGGCCCGCGGCCTGGCTATCGGAAAGCACGGCGTACTATTACTTCACACTGCTTTTCGGCGTCGGTGGCATCATCGCGCTCAGGCATGTCGCGCATTCACCGTTCGGCTATGCCTTGCGCGCCGCACGCGATTCGAAGCGCCAGGCTGAAGCCACCGGCATCGATACCTTGCGCATCCAGTGGTTCGCCTTCGCCTTCGCCGGCACGATGGCGGGCCTGGCGGGGTCATTGTTCGTGTTTTCCAAGGGCAGTGTGTTCCCTACCGAGTTGGAGATCGCCCGTTCCTTCGATGCGCTGATCATGGTGTTTCTCGGCGGCGTGAAGACGCTTGCCGGTGGCGTGGTCGGTGCCACGTCGCTGGAGCTTGCCAAGGATTACCTCACCCGTTTCGAATACTGGCGCCTGGCCTTGGGGGTGCTGATCATCACGGTGGTGATCCTGGCGCCGAACGGTATCGTCGGCACACTGCGCAAGCGGCTGGCGTTCGCATGAATGCCGTTCTCGGCGTGTCTGGCCTGTCGAAGTCTTTCGGTGGCATCGAGGCGGTGGCCGACGTCAGCTTCGAGGTGGCAGCCGGTGAGCTCTTGGCCATGATCGGCCCGAACGGCGCCGGCAAGACTACCTGTTTCAACATGCTCATGGGGCAGCTGCGGCCGAGCCGCGGTGAGGTTCACCTGAACGGAGAGCGCATTACGCGGCTGGCACCGAGAGTCATCTGGCGCAAGGGAGTGGGGCGCACGTTTCAGATCACGGCGACCTACCCGTCGATGACGGTGATCGAAAATGTCCAGATGGCGTTGTTGTCGCATCATCGCCGCCTGTTCACCGTGGTGCCCTATGCCACGCGCCTGTATCGGGACCAGGCGATGGACCTGCTGGCGCTTGTCGGCATGGCGGAGCAGGCCACCCGAGCCTGCGCCATCCTGGCCTACGGGGATCTGAAACGGCTGGAACTCGCGATCGCACTGAGCCATGATCCGGTGCTGCTGCTGATGGACGAACCTACTGCAGGCATGGCACCTGCCGAACGTATCTCGCTGATGCGGCTCACGGCCGGCATCGTCGCCGAGCGCAAGCTCAGCGTGCTTTTCACCGAGCACGACATGGATGTGGTGTTCGCGCACGCCCATCGGGTGATGGTGCTCAACCGAGGCAGGCTGATCGCGAATGGTTCGGTCAGCGATATACGCAATGATGCTCAGGTGCAGGAGGTCTATCTCGGTGGTGGCACCCTGTTCGCGTCGGAGGCTGCAGCAACACGCGCCGAATCCATCACTCCGGCGAAGGACCACTGATGCCTCGGCCGCACGATACTCTCGGGCCAGAAGCTGTGGAAGCCACAGAAGCCACAGAAGCCACAGAAGCCACAGAAGCTGCAGAGGCTGCCGTACTGAGCGTGGAGGCGATCAACAGTTTCTACGGCAAGGCGCATATCCTCAACGACCTGTCACTGTCGATATCTGCCGGGGAAGTCGTCTCTCTGCTGGGGCGTAACGGTGCCGGCAAGACCACCACGCTCAAGTCGATCATGCAGCTGGTGCGCCCGCAATCCGGCAGGATCACCTTCGAAGGTCGTGAGCTGACGCGTCTGGCACCGCACCGTGTCGCTCGGCTCGGTGTCGGTTACGTGCCGGAGGAGCGGCGCATCTTCACGGACCTGACGATCCTGGAGAACCTGGAAGTGGGGCGGCAGCCGGCGCGCGAGGGTGTACCCGAGTGGACCGAGGAGCTGCTGTTCGACCTGTTCCCCAACCTGGCCGAGCGGCGGCACAACCGGGGCAAGGCCTTGTCGGGCGGTGAACAGCAGATGCTGAGTATTGCCCGTACCCTGATGGGCAATCCGCGGTTGTTGCTGCTTGACGAGCCGTCGGAAGGCATCGCGCCGGTCATCGTCGAGCAACTGGCCAGAACGATTCTGAGGTTGAAGTCCGAAGGGCTGCCGGTGATTCTGTCCGAGCAGAACCTGCACTTCGCGCGTATCGTGGCCGATCGGGCGGTGATCATCGAGGGCGGCACGCACCGCTTCGACGGCACCATGGCCGATCTCGAGGCACAGCCCGAGATCAGAGACGCCTATCTTTCGGTCTGAGCGCATGTCCACACACATCATCGAACTCCTCTGGTCGCTCGACGATGGCGATTTCGGCAACAACCGCTACAGTCGGCGTCATGTGTTGCGGTTCGACGGCGGCGTGGAACTGGCCGGTTCGTCATCGCCCGCTGTGGTACCCGAACCCTGGTCGGATGCCGCGGCGGTTGATCCGGAGGAGGCGTTCGTCGCTTCCTTGTCGAGCTGCCACATGCTGTGGTTTTTGCACAAGGCGCGTGATCGAGGGTTCGAGGTGCTGCGCTATACCGACGAGGCGGTCGGGGTGATGGCGAAGAACGCCGATGGGCAATGGGCCATCACCCGGGTCACGCTACATCCGGCGGTGGTCTTCGGTGCAACGCGGCAAGCCGCGGCTGCAGAGCTTGAAAGTCTGCATCACGCAGCTCACGAAGCCTGCTTCATCGCCAATTCGGTGAAGACCGAGATTCTGTGTGAGCCGGTCTTGTAGTGTCGATACCCGAACGGACCCCCTGGCGGCTGATCGCGCTGCTGTTCCTGGCCGGTACACTGGCGGCCTGCCAGTACGCGAAGATTCCGTGGATGCTGCCAGGGCTCTCGGAAATCACCTCCATGAGCGCCCTGCAACAGGCTCTGCTGTTGTCGGTCGTGGGTGCCCTTGGTGCTGTGGGAGGCACCTTCGCCGGTGCCCTCTGCCAACGCACCGGCCTGGTGCGCACGCTGCATGCAGGGCTTATGCTGTCTATCGTGGGGGCGCTGTTACCGTTGCTCGGCAGTGGCTATACGGCGTTACTGGTCGCCCGCCTGATCGAGAGCGTCGGTCACATGGCGATCGTGGTTGCTGTGCCCACGCTGATGCTCAGCCTGGCGGCCAGCCAGGATCGCTCCCGCGTCATGACGCTCTGGAGCTGCTACTTCACGCTGACCTTCATCATCGTGGCACTGACTGCCCCGGCGATGCTCGCACTGGCCGGGTGGCGTGGCTTCGCCATCCTGCATGCACTGCTGTTGTCGGGCGTATTATTCGCATCCAGACGGTTTCCCGTCAGGCCGCAGGCCGTGCAGCCAGCCGGTGCTCCATTGGCCGGCCACTCGCAAGCTTCCATTGCACGCGTCGATGCGCAGCCTGACAAGACAGACACCAAGTCGGGCAGGGAGGCGAGTGGGCGCGCGCCGGGCTCGATGAGCTGGCATCGGGTAGCAGCTGCGCAATGGCGTCTGCTGTCGACTCCGCGCCTGTTGATCGTCCCGCTCACCTTTTCGGGCTACACATTGCTGTTCGTGGCACTGGTGAGCGTTCTACCGAACATGCTCAGCGACACGCCCGGGCATGTGTTCCTGCTCGGATTCATGTTGCCAGGTTGTTCGCTGCTGGGAACCCTGGGCGCCTTGTGGCTGTTGAAACGGCAGATACGGCCGTGGCGCATGGTGCGTGCTGCCGCGATCGTGCTGCTCGTGCTGGGAGCCAGTCTCGGCCTTCTGCCTGCCCACGGCGCGGCAGCGATCCCCCTGAGCCTCATGGTCTTTCTGATGCTGGGTCTATTGCCTGCCGGCATCATCGGCTCGCTACCGGATATCTTCGGTAGTGGCGACCCGGACATCACACTGGTGAACGGCGCTCTGGTGCAGTTCGGTAACCTGGGAAACTTCGTGGGGCCACCGATACTCGCCTTGTTGCTTTCCTCCGTGGCTTGGAGCGGCATTGGAGCCTATCTGTTCGCCGGTGCCATGCTTGTTCTGATGTGTTTGCTGTTGCTAGCCCGCGCTGTAGAAGCGCGCTCGAGGCTTGCCGGAGAGAGCTGAGCTGCGCTCAAAGTCGTTTGCGCGAAGAAGAGTGCGAGCTGTGTTCAGGTCCTGCCTACAGCGAAGACCGTGAAGTGCATCGAGGTCGTTTACGCTCCCGAGACCGTGAGCTGTGTCACGTCGAGAGGCGGATCGGTATCCGGCTCGCACGCAGCCTTCAGCAACACGTGGTCCGGTTTCAAAGACACCCATTCCACGCCTTCGGGTAGCCCACCTTCGGTGAAGCGCTGATCGGCTTGCAGGTCCGCACGAGCGTTCTTCTGACAGTCGATCATCATGGGTAGGCGCACGGTCGGGTACAGCCGCTGCATGATCAGCAGGTCCGTCATGATCAGGCCGGGTTGTTTCTCGTTGGTGCGCAGGGCCGCACTGTCGATCAGGGAGAGTTGAGAGGTGCGGGGTATCAGATAGGCCCAGGGCGAGAACACGGATGGGCGACTGATCTCGTGCACGACGCGGATGCTTTCCGGCATCTGCGAGAGCGTGCGCGACTCCCAGCTGTATTCGGTGTAGATACCGTAGGCGATGATGCTGATCGCCGCAACCAGAGGGTACATGCCACCGGGCATGCGTTTCGAGCGGGTCTTGTAGATTGCCCACACCATCAGCAAGACGATGGCGGTAACTACAAGTGACGTGATCAGATGAACCAGCATGAGCGGTTGGGAGTTGGCGAGCAAGGTTCCGACCGGCGATCGATGCCGGACGGAACCGTGTTGATACTGCAGGAAGTTCCTGTCAGATGCTTAGTGAGCTGCTGAAGCGCCTGAAGCTCCGCGTGGTACGCGAATGCTCTCCACCAGCTCCTGAATTTCCTGTGGCGGCGCCTTGGTGGCGTACGACACGGCGTAGGCCACGCCGAAGTTCAACAGTGCACCTATGGACCCGACCGACAGCGGAGACACCCCGAAGACCCAATTGTCGGCATCGTCCGGGAACCAGTTCGTGCCCGGAATGAAGAACCAGCCCTTGTAGATGAAGATGTAGAACAGCGTTAACAGCAAGCCCGCGAGCATACCCGCCACGGCGCCGTGATTGTTCACACGTGTCGAGAAGATACCCATCATCAGCACCGGGAATATCGAGGCGGCTGCCAGACCGAACGCGAGCGCCACGGTTTGCGCGGCGAAACCGGGTGGATTCAACCCTAGCCAGGTGGCCACCCCGATGGTCACGGCCATCGCGATACGCGCCGCGAGCAGTTCCCCCCTTTTCCGATATGTTCGGCTTGATGGCACCCCTTGACCAGATCGTGACTGACCGATCCGGAGATGGCCAGCAGCAACCCGGCAGCGGTGGACAGGGCAGCCGCCAGACCGACCGGCAGCCACGAGGTGCGATGACCCAACCCGGCAGAGCAGCGATTTCCGGATTGGCCAGCACGATGATGTCCTGGTTGACCGTGAGCTCGGAACCCTTGCCAGCCGGCGGCCTCCGCGGTGGCGGCGAAGTCGGTGTTCTCGTCGTTGTAGAACTGCATCCTGCCATCGCCGTTCTTGTCTTCGAATGCCAACAGACCGGTCACTTCCCAGTTCTTCATCCAGTCCGGCCGTTGCTCGTACTGCATCGCCTCGCCTTGCATGCCGTCGGGGTAGATGGTGGTCATCAGGTTGAGCCGTGCCATCGCACCCACTGCCGGAGCGGTGAGATAGAGCAGTGCGATGAAGATCAGTGCCCAGCCGGCCGACCAGCGGGCGTCGGCGACCTTCGGTACGGTGAAGAAGCGAATGATCACGTGCGGCAGGCCGGCAGTACCGATCATAAGCGCCAGGGTGAACAGCACCATGTTCAGCGTGCTCTGATGGTGAGCCGTGTAGGAGGCAAAACCGAGATCGGTGACGATCTGGTCCAGCTTGGTCAGCAGTGGCATTCCTGAACTGGTGTGCTCCGAGAACAGGCCCAGCGGTGGCAGGGCGACGCCGGTAAGTTGCAGGGAAATGAAGATGGCTGGCACCGTGTAGGCGAGGATCAGCACACAGTACTGGGCAACCTGGGTATAGGTTACGCCCTTCATGCCACCGAGCACCGCGTAGAAGAACACCACGGCTGCTCCGATGTACAGCCCGGTGTCGTTCTGCACTTCCAGGAAGCGGCTGAAGGCGATGCCGACACCTGTCATCTGCCCGATGACGTACGTTATCGAGGCGACGATCAGGCAAAGCACTCCGACCATGCGGGCGGTCTTGCTGTAGAAGCGATCACCGATGAACTCCGGCACGGTGAACTTGCCGAACTTGCGCAGGTACGGTGCCAGCAACAGAGCCAGCAGCACGTAGCCGCCGGTCCAACCCATCAGGAAGCTGGAGTTGTCGTAACCGGTGAAGGCGATCAGGCCCGCCATGGAGATGAACGAGGCGGCTGACATCCAGTCGGCCGCGGTTGCCATGCCGTTGGTAACGGGGTGTATGCCGCGCCCGGCGGCGTAGAAGTCAGATGTGCTGGCGGCCCGTGCCCACAGGGCGATGCCCATGTAGATGGCGAATGATCCGCCGACGAACAACAGATTGAGTGTGTACTGATCCATTGGTAGCTCTATTCCTCGTCGAAGTTGAATTTCTTGTCCAGCGAGTTCATGCGGAACGCGTAGAAGAAGATGATGAGAATGAAGACGAGGATCGACCCTTGCTGAGCGAACCAGAAGCCCAGGTCAGTTCCACCGATCGTGATGCCGGCCAGCAGGGGCCGTAATATGATGCCGAAGCCAAAGGACACGAGTGCCCAGACGATGAGGCAGCCAGCCAGCAGTCGCTTGTTGGCTGCCCAGTAATCCTGTGCAGGGGTGTTGCTCAATCGAATAACTCCTTTTTGGAAAGTATGGAACAGGGCCTGATCTTGTGTAGCCGAGAAGTGTACGGCTTGCTCGGGTTGATTCCTGTGGGCCAAAGGTACCAGGGGGCCGGTTAGCGTAGTCTTGCCTGACTCAAACCGTGACAGGGTTCCGATTACTGTACCAAACGGTCTGACTGCGAGCGTGCGGGACGACGGCCCAGTCCGAGTGGCTGCTCGTGCGCCGAAGGCTAAGGTGGCAGGCTCGTCGCTCGCACGACGGTGTCGCCTCCTTCTCGCGACGTCGTCCTCGAAGCGCTATGCTTGGCAGCATCGACATCTTCCCGGCAAGCCCTCCCGGCCTGCCTGTACCACGCCGTTCGGCCTTTTTCCGACAAGCCCATGGAAGCAAGCACAGAGACATGAACTTCGTCATCGAACCCGCGTCGCAAGCCACGTTGCCGGTACACGGCACCGAAGCCCTGTTCCCCGTTCGTCGTGTCTATTGCGTGGGTCGCAATTACGCGGCCCATACGATCGAGATGGGCGGCAACCCCGACCGGGAAGAGCCTTTCTTCTTCCAGAAGAACCCCGACAATCTGCTCACGCATGGTGCGCCGTTTCCGTACCCGTCCCGCTCCCGTGACGTTCACCATGAGGTCGAACTGCTCGTGGCACTGGCGAGCGGTGGTAGTGATATCGCACTCGAGGACGCGCCTGGAAAGATTTACGGCTACGCGGTTTCGCTCGACATGACGCGCCGTGATCTGCAAGGTGAGTGCAAGAAGGCGGGGCGCCCATGGGAGATCGGCAAGGCGTTCGAGCATTCAGCTCCGTGTGGCGAACTGCAACCCGTGGATGCCATCGGTCACCCCGCGAAGGGCAAGATCGAGCTGTTGGTGAATGGCGAGTTGCGCCAGTCTGGCAATCTGGACCAGATGATCTGGAAGGCGCCGGAGATCATCGCCTATCTGTCCGGCCTGTTCGAGCTGGCCGCGGGCGACGTGATCCTGACCGGCACGCCTTCGGGGGTCGGGCCGGTGCAGCGCGCCGACGAACTGCTGGCATCCATCGAAGGGGTGGGTCAGTTGCTGACGCGGGTGCAGTAACCGTTTCCGTCAATGCCGCAGAGCGTGTAGTGCCGGCAATACCCTGGCCGCGTTGAGAGCTTGCCCGTTGCCGAAGCCGAAGTAGATCTCCTCGAACAGGTCGAACAGGTCAGCGTAGCGCTCCACCGCCGCGGGTCGCGGATTCACCGCCTGGAACTCGGGGCATATGAGCGCCTGGCCGGCTTCGACGGACTCGAACGCACCCAGTGCCGCCCCTGCCATGATGCAGGCACCGACGCCTACCGGTGAGGTGCGCGGAACCAGTACATCGCAACCCAGCACGTCGGCATAGATCTGGTTCAGCGCCTGGCTGCGTTGCGGGATGCCGCCGGCATTGATTACCCGGGTGCAGGCCACACCACCACTGCGCATGCGTTCGATGATGATTCGTGCGTGCAGGGCCATGCCCTCGATGGCGGCGTGCAATTCGTCGGCCGCATCGTGATCCAGATGCCAGCCCAGCGTGATGCCGCCGAGGTCCGAGCGGCCCAGCACGGTGCGATCGCCGGCATCCCAGGGAACCCGCAACAACCCCGTACCGGCAGGCTGGCGGTGTTCGAAACCGTCGCTGAGCTCGGCCAGCGTGGTGCCGGCGCGTCGGGCGATCGCATCGAACAGGTCGCCGGTGGCCGCCTGCCCGGCCTCGATACCGGTCAGCGCGGGATGGACACTGCCGCGGGCCAGACCGGAAACGCCCTCGATCGGCTCGCAGCCCGCGTCGGCCAGTGCGATGAAGCAGGTCGATGTGCCGACGACATTCACGATATCCCCGCGCTGGCAGCCGCTTCCGATCGCATCCCAGTGCGCATCCAACGCACCGACCGGGACCACGATGCCCGCACGTAACCCGAGTTGACTTGCCCAGTGTTCGCTGAGATGACCGGCAACCTCGGCAGATGTCGAGTAGCGCCCGCCCAGCCGCTCGTTCACGCCTTCGAGCAACGGGTCCACCGAGGTGAGGAAGGCCTGCGACGGCAGCCCTCCCCAGGCTTCGCCCCACATCCACTTGTGGCCCATGGCGCAGGCGCTGCGAGGCAGCTCGGCAACGCGTGTGATGCCGCACAAGGTGGCAGCGACCATGTCGCAGTGTTCGATGGCCGTGCCGAAACGATCGCGCCGGTCGGGGTTGTGCCGCAGGAAATGCAGCAGCTTGGCGTAGCCCCATTCCTGCGAGTAGCTGCCACCGCACCAGTTCAAGGCTTCCAGCCCCTGCTCGCGGGCGGCGCTGGTGATCTCGAGCGCTTCGCGATGCGCACGATGATCGCACCACAGGTAGTAGTCGTAAATTGGCTTCAACCGCTCGTCGACGAACAACACCGTGGAGCCGGTGGTATCGCAAGCCAGGGCCTCGATGTCCTCACCTGCGATACCGGCATCGGCAATGGCTGCCCGCACCGCGCCGGCCAGTGCACGCATGTGCTCGTCGTGCGACTGCATGGCCATCAACGGCTCGTCCGCCGAGCGCATCACGGAGAGTGGTTTCGACGCCGTACCCAGCGGTAGACGCTGTGTGGTGTCCATGAGGGTGACACGAACGCTCTGTGTGCCGAAGTCAGCGCCTGCTACGATGGCCATGATCCTGGAGTTCCCGTGTTGTTCGGCTGAGGATGATGACGTATTGTTGCATGCACTATCCAATCGCGAGGCCCGCTGGCTCTGGTTGTCGAGTGTCGGGCTTGCAGATTCACCGGTGGGGCCGCTGAATCTGCAAGCCCTCGTCGCACAACTGGGTTTCGTGCAGATCGATTCGATCCAGAACATCACTCGCGCCCACCACCACATCCTGTGGAGCCCGTAACCAGAACTACCGCGAACCCATGCTGGATGATCTCCTGGGCGTGCGGCGTGGTGTGTTCGAGCACTTCTCTCACGATGCCTGTGTACTGCCGATGAGCAGTTACCCCTGGTGGCAACGACAGTTCGCTCGCAAGGAAGCGCAGGTCAAGCGGTCCACCGGCTGCCACGGCTTACCGACGCCAACGGAGCTGGCGGTGATCCGGCAACGGGTGGCCGCCGAAGGCCCCTTGTCGACCAGTGCCTTCGAGTCGGCCGGCAATGGAAAGGCGATGTGGTCGAGACCGTTGCACAAGCGAGGTCTGGACTACCTGTGGCATGCCGGTGTGCTCGCTACCGCCTACCGAAAGCACTTCATCAAGTTCTATGATCTGGCCGAACGGGTGATTCCGCAGGCCGTGCGTAACGAGTCGCCGACGGATCAGGAACAGGTCGACTGGCTGTGCCGTTCGGCCCTGGAGCGCCTCGTGTTCGCATCGGCAGGGGACCTGCAACGCTTTTGGGATGCCGTCGATCTGCAAGAGGCGCGTGACTGGCTCGCACGCACTACCGATGCGCCTGGCCCGGGCGTTGATCGAGGAAGCGATGTGATGGTCGGCACGGCGCAGGGTGAGCAGCGATGCCTGCGGGCGGTGCCGGACTTGCAGGCCAGGCTGGCAGCGCTGAACCCACCCACGTCCCCGGTTGCGCATCATCAACCCGTTCGACCCGGCCGTGCGTGACCGCAGACGGCTGCGCTGGCTGTTCGGCTTCGACTACACCAACGAGATCTTCGTGCCGGCGGCAAAGCGACGCTATGGCTACTATGTGTACCCGCTTCTGGAGGGCGATCGGTTCGTGGGTCGGCTTGAAGCGCGGGCGAACCGCCGGACGGGGGTTCTGGAAGTGTGCCGCTTATGGCGCGAAACTTCGGTTCGATGGCCACCATCGCGGCTCGAGCGGTTGGCTGCAGAGCTTGCGCGGCTGGCGAGGATGATCGGTGTGGGCACCGTGGAGTGGCGCTGCGAGTTTCACGCCGAGAGCCCACCCGGGTGTGCATGATGACGACGCTGACCTCCCATGGTCATAATGATAATTCCTCACGCGCGGGCCACACGCGACGCTTGACGCTTCTTGCCACTGCCTGATTACGGTACCGATATCGTCTGCAGCTCTTCTGAAGACTTACGGAGCGCGTTGCCTTGCCAATGCCGGGCGCGACGCCTGCGCACCACGGTTACCCAGTCGAGGAACCGAGCGGTAATGCTCCGCGAGGTGCCCAGCGGCAAAACGAAAGACCTCACGAACAACGCGACATACGTTCACACCTGAGTTTAAGGCGGAGGTAGTCGCATTGGTTCGCGATGGTGAGTAGCCGGACGCCGGAGGTGGCACGCAGTCCTGATCTGATCAAGTCGGTGATCCGAGGTTTGCCGGCTGAGGCGCAACCCTGGAAAAGAGCGGGTTTTACGACAACGATTTGCAACCTGCCGACGAGATGGCGCGGCAATACTTGAATATATGGAAATATCGGGTTGTCCGGTTGAGTTCACCCTATTTGACGATGACCATCGGCATGTCTATTACCATTGCGAAAATCGTTATTCATTTTCAGGCATGCAACCTCCTTGTCAGCCTCCATCCTCAAAAATGTGGTGAATGCCTTTATGCGCGCGTTGTTTCTCAAACCGGGGTGATTCAATATCCAGATCGAGTTCTTTTGTACTTCCATAGGCAGCTGCCCAACGCATTCGAGATCCGCATCATGGTCGCCTATGTAATCAGGCAACAGTGTGATTCCCATGCGCTGTTTACACAGGAAATACAGGCCCGTTATCTTATCTGAAGTCACTGCCGCAGCGCGCGTGTAAAACTGCTTTATGTAACGACTTGCTGGTAGATCACGGAGTACTTCATTTGGTAGAAGAAAGTCATGGTCGTTATATGTGTATTGAGTCAGCGGGCTTATGTTAAGTTCCTTGTGCGCATATAGACGAAAATGAATGGGCCTGATGGCTCTTCCTATCATGTAGTCGGGCTGAACATTGACTGCAGGCAAGACAACGTCGGCTTCTCTCGCAGTCAAATCGCGGTGCCTTGTAGTGATGTCGATGTCAAGCTCGATTTCGGGGTATTTTAGTTTAAATTTGGCAACAAACTTTGGGAGCCAGAAATAACCTATCGTATCAGTTGTAGATATCCTTATGGTGCCGGAAAGCTTTACATCTTCCCCCAAAATTCCTCTCTCGGCGTTAAGGATCTCATTTTTCAGATGGGCGATGGTGCTTACCATTTTTTCGCCCGGTTCGGTAAGGGTATAACCTGTTCGTAATCGTTCGAACAGCCTCACCGACAATCGTTGCTCGAGAGCATTTATTCGCCGTAGTACAGTTGTATGCTGAATGTTCAAGCTCTTTCCCGTTTTCGCCAGAGAGCCTTGCTCAGCCAATGCTATGAATATTCTATAGTCATCCCAATTATCCTTCACGCCACCGCTCCATGTGCAAAAGTGAAATTATTTGCTGCAAATATAAACATTTAAATATCATTTAAGCGCACGTACCATCAATGATCCTTATCTATTAGATAAAGTTTTCGAGAGCAGTCAAATAACTGCCACCGAAAACGAGCTGATCTGACCATGCAAACCGGCTTCTTCGACATCGATGAGCGCCTGGGGCTGTTCGAAAAGTTTGGCGACCCGTTGCTCAAGCTCCAGCGCAGCGTCGGCTGGAAGCCGTTCGGGCCGCTGCGAAACCACGCGGGTGAGAAGAAGCGCAAGAGCTGCGCCGTACGCAAACCCTACGATGTCGTTTCGATGTTCAAGGTACTGGTTCTGCAGCACCTGTACAACTTGTCCGATGAGCAGATCGAGTGCCAGGTTCGGGGTCTCTTCTCTTTGTGCCGCTTCCCGGGTTTGCCGCCAGAAGGGCGTGTTCCGGATGCCCGAACGGTATGGCTGCTCCGCAAGCCGCTGAGGGAGCATGAGCGCGTCAAGCCCCTGCTCGACTTGCTGATCGAGAAAGCCAGATTGGCAGCTCACATCGCCCACGATCGACAGATCATGGATACCAGCCCCATCAGTGCGCCTCTACAGCGCAACAGTCTCGGTGAGAACGAAACGATCAAGCAGAGCGAGACGCCTGAGACCCGACAGCGCGAGCTCGGCACTATGTGTCGACAAAAGGATGTAAATGGTCGGTGGACGAAGAAGAATGCCGAGAATGACTTCGGGTACGTGAGCCACGTCGACGGTGATGGTCAGCACGCGTTGATACGTTGCCATGACGTCACTACCGCCTCGTTACACGACAGTCAGGTCTTCGATGAACTGCTTGAGCCTGAGAACTCGACCGTCGATATGCGGGCGAATGTAACGTACCGATCGATACGGCAGGAAGAGTCGCTGGAGAGCCGTGGCTACCGAATTCTAATCCATTTCCAGTGCGCTCGCGACAAGTTCTTGGCGAAGCGGGGCCAAAGGTCGAACGCGAGCCGCTCCAAGGTGCGCCACCGCATAGAGCATGAAGCCGCAACTCAGGAAGCGATGGGTAGCATGCTCGCACGTACCATCGGCTTGGCCCAGGGCAGGTCAAGGTGAGGATGATGAACCTGACCTATGCCCTGAAGCGGTTGGCATTCCTGCAAGGGCAGGCCACATGAATACAGAGCGTGATCATAGCCATTCGGCATTTGGTCACGGCTCCAGGCATTCCGCCGAGTCATCCGGTACATGCTTGACCGGCGAAATACGCGATCGGTTCGATGACAAACTCGTCACCTATCCAAAAATCAAGAATCCTCGGGCCGTATTCACCGGATCTCAGATCGCTAGAAGTTTTCATTAGCCCTTGAGGCTGAGACGTTATGACTCTATCAACGATGATTCGCCTGAATACCCGAACCTCAAAATAAATCAGAAACCATCCGTTAAAGAATGGTTGATCAACGAACTTCAAAAAATTACCGATCGTCTGCTCGTGGTACGTAATTTATAGAATGTTTGATCTTGATATATCTTGTCATAAAATAGGTGCGTGTAAAATGCGATACGGAAATGCAGTATTTGTTGAACACTTTTCTGGTCTGAAAAACACGAATTCCAACCGGAAAGCGCTAATTTATCTGGATAAGAACACCGATGATGAAACTTCATTAAGTTATCAAGAGCTTCACCAACAGTCTTTCAGGCTGGCCAGCTACTTACGTAAACAGCATTTAGTCGGAAAGTCAGTATTGCTACTTTATCCGTCGTCTATTGACTACGTGGTGGCATTCTTCGGTTGCCTCTATGCCGGTGTAGTATCGGTACCGGCTTACCCACCAAAAAACAACCATCACGCAGTGCGCCTGAAGAATATCATCGAAGATGCCAGTGTTGAAGCGGTCTTGTGCTCAGAGCAGTCGATGGAATCGATTAAGAAGCACGTGAAGGTGGATCGATATATTGCAACGGACACCATCGTTAGCGATATTGATAACGACGCATCAATTGACAACGACGTATCCAATGAGCCAGATCATACGGTTATCGATACGGACAATCTGGTCAAATCCAAAGATGGTAGTGAGCACGAAGTGGCTTATCTTCAATATACCAGTGGCTCTACCAGTTCGCCCAAGGGTGTAATGGTTTCACAGAGAAACATGTTGGTAAACTGTGAAATATTCGCAAAAGGTGTGCAAACCCCAAAGGGTGGATGCCACGTTTCCTGGCTACCACTTTTCCATGATATGGGGTTGGTGGAGGGGATTCTTTTGCCGCTTTCATTGGGTGCCACTGCGGTCTTCATGGCGCCAGAGCGATTTGTCCAGCAGCCGATTCGATGGCTTCGAGCGTTATCGGACTACAAGGCCGTGATGACGGGAGGGCCCAATTTCGCCTACGATCTATGTGTGCAGCGAACTAGTGCCGAACAACGTGCAGGGTTGGATCTCAGTGCACTAAAGGTTGCACTGAACGGAGCCGAACCTGTCGTCAAATCTACCTTGGACAAATTTAGCCGCTTGTTTGAGGAGCATGGCTTCTGTGAAAGTGCCCATTTTCCTGCATACGGTCTGGCGGAAGCGACCTTGGTCATTACTACCGGGGACCCCGGGGCAAATGAACCCAAATGCATCTATGTTGATGAGCAGGTATTCAAAAACAACAGTGTGAAAGTGTGCCAGGAAAAAGATCCAGGTAGTAAAGCTGTGGTGTCTAGTGGCCTGATCGCAAGTAGCCCTATAGTGGAGATCGTGAACCCTGATTCGAACAAGCCAGTTGGCAACTGTGTTATCGGTGAGATATGGGCTGCCGGGCCTTCTATATGCTCTGGCTATTGGGGCAAAGCAGAAACGACGAAGGCAAGGTTTCATGGTCTACTCGAAGAACACCCCGATCAGAGGTTCCTGAAAACCGGCGATCTTGGATTCATTCATGAAGGTCAACTTTTCGTCACCGGGCGGATTGACGATCTTATTATCATCAGGGGGGAGAATCACTATCCGCAGGACATTGAGCATACTGTCGAAAACCTGCACCCTGCGTTAAGAAGAGGTGGGTTTGTTTCTGCGTTTACGGTTCAGAACGGTGATGAGCGTGCAAACAAACTAGTCATCGTTCAGGAGGTTGAACGAACACAGAGAAACAAGATTGATGTCGCTGGCATTCTATCCATGATAAGAAAAGCAGTGTTTGACGTTCACGGACTCAATGCTCATGACGTGGTTCTGGTGCAACCCGGAGAGGTATTGAAAACATCCAGTGGAAAGGTTCAGCGCTCTGCTTGTCGAATCAAATACAAAAATGATTCATTTAAACGGGCTAAAGGTGGGCGTCAAGTCACTGAAACAGGTGGGCCGTCTGATCAGGTGTCTTCAGTGGTCGGTGATGCGCGCACACCTGGCGATCCTCTTCTTGGCGCTAGCATGAATGCTGTTTCAGGCAGCAGGGCAAACACTGCTTCAGAGTCTGCCAGTGCAGATGAGCTGGTAGAGTGGTTGCGAGAATATGCCGGAAGTCGAATCAACTCCTATCTCATAGACGAGCGAAGATGTATCCCGCCATATATTGTGCTCGATTTTGGCAACAAGGGTTTGATGGGGATGCAGGTTTCAAAACGCTACGGTGGGTTGGGTTTACGCTACCTTGATGTTGTAAAAGTCTATCAGCAGTTGGCGGCAATTGATCTAACGCTCGCCACTTTTGTGGGTTTAAATAACTATTTGGGTATTTGGCCCATCGAGCACCACGCTACTGATGAGAAAAAGGAAGATCTACTTCCTCTGCTGGCGACAGGAAGAGAGCTGGCCGCATTTGCGATCACAGAGCCTGGTGCGGGTTCGAGCCCCAACTCCATTCAATGTGTGGCTGCTTATGACGGCATCAGTCAATTCAAGATCAACGGTTCAAAGTCTTGGATAGGTTCCGGCTCCTGGTCCAGCGTGATCAACGTGTTTGCTAAAACGGTTGATACGGAAGATACCGCTATCGGAATGTCAGGTTTCACCTTGCGTCAAGGCACGCCCGGGTTGTCTGTGGCCAGCGAGGCCATGACCATGGGAATGCGCGGAATGGTTCAGAATAGTGTGTCGATAGATAATCTCCACGCAAGTTCCAGCTGCTTGTTGGGTAGCCTGGGTAACGGAATGATGGTCGCTCGTGACGTCTTTCAGTTAGGTCGATTCATGCTAAGTATCATCAGCCTGGGTGGGATGAAGCGCTGCGTTCAGTTATTACATCGTTATGCGGCTCGACGTAGTATCGGAACGGGCCGGTTGCTGGATAATCCGGTGACAAGATGGCGTATATTTGAAATGCGATCGGGCATCACACTTGTTGAGAACTTCGTGCAGTACATAGCCGCAAAGCTGGATCAAGGGGATAGAGTTTCAGAGGAGCTATATCTTGCATGCAAAATTACTGCCCCTGAATTTTTGTGGCGGGCGTGTGACGGCCTGATGCAAACATTGGGTGGTAGAGGATACATCGATACCAATATTGCGTCACAGCTGTTACGCGATGCGCGCTTGATCAGGATTTTTGAAGGGCCCACTGAAACCTTGAGTATGCATCTGGGTTCTAAAATACTTAATGATGAGACGATTCTGAAATCGTGGATTTCCGACGATCTTCAGTCTCCCCGCCTCTACGATCGCTTTCATACTGCCTTCACTGCGATCGAACTCACCTCTCATGCAAACCAGTCTTCAGATATCGATAGGGTGGCATCCAAGCGTTGGGCGCAGGTGTTGATTGGGGAGTTGGCGGCATTGACGATCCTGGAAGCAGTGACCAGTTTTATCAACCTTTCTGCGAAACAGTCAGAAAACAGTAGTGCCGTAGAATGGGTTAACAGTGAGTTTGATCGAATCTATCGTACTTCACTTGAAAAGATAAGGTGTTGGAATAGCGTTGCCGTGAGCCATTCGAAAGATTATCCTGCGAGTGATTCTGTCAGTCAATACACGAATGATATCGGTGACATACAGCAGGCAATGGCTGGAGAGAGCCACGACCTTGATTCCTATCTGCACATTGACCTGAAAGGCAATAATCAGATAGACGAGGACAGGGGCTCAGTGTCGTTTGACTCGGAAAGGTCTGAAGAGAATGTAGATGGTAAAAGAATAGATTCTTCCAGTGGCAATGGCTCGCAAGACCCTTCATCGAATGTAGGCAGCTCAACTCATTCAGTCAATGCAACTCATTCGGTCAATGGCATTCAGTCCTGGTTGACACAATGGGTGTGTAGCAACCGCAATATTTCCTTGGACTTCATTCAGCCGGAAATGCCATTTTCGGATTACGGAATGGATTCGATCTCGGTTGTCGAGCTGGTGGAAGACCTGGAGAAGTGGCTGCAGCTGGATATTGATACCACCATCGTTTGGAACTACTCCAATATTGATTCCTTAAGTAATTTTTTGATAAAACGCCTGCAGCCGAGAGTAGGTGTTGAATCAAATCCACCACGTACGCCCGAGCTTGATATTTTGTCTGAAGACGAAATACGATCACTACTAATGGACGAATTAGCAGAAACGGGAGGTGTTTGACTGTGAAATCTACCAGCTCGCATGATTCAAAAGCGGTCCTTATATCTGCATTAAAGGAAATCAAGGATCTCAGGCGGCAATTGAGAAGTGCTTCAGTTGAGCAGGAAGACATTGCTATCATCGGTATGGATTGTCGCCTGCCGGGTTCAGCTAATAGCCCCGAGGAGTACTGGGCGTTTTTGAAGAATGGTGGCGTTGCAATAGACGAAGTACCCACCGACCGGTGGGATAACCAGGCATATTACAGCGACGCGCCTGCACAGGTTGGAAGGCTCTACACTGAGCATGGTGGCTTCTTGAATGATGTGTATGGCTTTGATGCACACTTCTTTGGCCTGTCTGCCGAAGAAGCCATCAATATGGATCCGCAACAACGACTGGCTTTGGAAGTCTCGTATAGCGCCGTAGAGCGTGCAGGTCAACCCTTCGGCAAGCTCAAGGGCGCGGATGTAGGCGTATTCCTGGGGGTCTGTTTTGATGATTACGCTCATCTGTTACGCAACCAGCTTCAACTGGAGGCTATGTCTCCCTACGGTTCTCTTGGTAATAGTAAAAGTATTTCTGCAGGGCGAATCTCCTATAGCTTCGGTTTTCAAGGTCCCAGTTTGTCGCTCGATACCTCGTGTTCCTCATCGTTATTCGCCGTTCATCTAGCATGCCAAAGTTTACGAAATGGTGAAAGTTCCATGGCGATAGCGGGCGGTGTGAACGCCATGCTATCGCCAGAAACGAGTATCGGCTTTTGTCAGTTGAACGCGTTGTCGTCGAGTGGGCAATGCCGAGCGTTTGACGAGCGCGCCGATGGCTATGTCAGGGGGGAGGGCTGCGCCATGGTGGTGTTAAAGCGCTTGTCAGATGCTGAAAAAAACCACGATAATATATTGGCAGTAATCAAGGGGTCTGCAGTCAATCATGATGGAAGAAGTAACGGGTTGACTGCACCCAATGGGCTGGCTCAAGAATCAGTCATACGTCAAGCAATGGATAGTGCGAATGTGTCGCCTTCGCAGATTGACTTCATTGAAACTCATGGTACGGGCACTCTGTTGGGGGATCCGATTGAAGCTATCGCTTTGATGAATGTATTCGGAAATGACGTAGACCGAATCCACCCTCTGAATATTGGCTCGGTGAAAGCCAATATCGGTCATTTGGAAGGTGCTGCGGGTGTGGCTGGTCTGCTGAAAGCGGTTCTGTCGCTAAAGCATCAACAAATTGCTCCACAGGTCGCTTTTGATTCTCCCAATCCTCATATTCCATGGGAGGACTCTGTATTGAGCATATCGAGGAATGCGCAAGCTTGGAAACGACGGCCAGACCAACTACAGCGATTGGCAGGTGTCAGTTCATTTGGCATGAGTGGAACAAATGCACACATCGTACTGGGTGAGGCGGCTCATTCAACCAAGAATTCGATGCAGCCTGGCTTCAATCGAAATGAAATGGATCATTCAACTTCAGGCTCCCATTCACTATCGAAGAATATTGCCAGTTCACTGGTAGAGCGGCCTCGTCCTATGAGTATGTTGATGCTAAGTGCAAAATCGTATAAGGCATTGCTAACGCTCATCAGCAGGGTAATGGAGTATATTGAAGCTAAACCAGATGTGGATGTAGAACGGATATGCCACACCTATGCACTAGGAAGGGCGCACTACCAACATCGGGTAGCTGTTGTTGCTGAAACAAGCCAGGATTTACATACGAAGCTCGTTTCCGCGCATGGCGCTATTTCAAGTAAGAATGGCGAGAAAGTCCAATCGGAAAAGTTCACGCAAACTGTATTCATGTTTTCAGGTCAGGGTGGGGACCATTACAACCTGGCTTACGTTTTATATCGACATGAAGAGTACTATAGGGAACAAGTAAACCGGTGTTCTGATCTCATTACAGGTATCGATCCTGCACTGCACGGTATTCTTCAGTGTTTCATGCAGCCGCCTCAATTAACTGTCAATCACGAATCCGAGAATGGTTCGTCAAGGTATGTCACTAGTGCTCTGAATGAAAATGAAGAGTTGAAAACGGAGAAGCTCGATCAGTTGCAACTGTTTGTTTTCGAATACGCATTGTCTAAGTTGTATATCAGTTGGGGAGTAAAGATAGATGCCATGATTGGGCACAGCCTTGGCGAGTATGTTGCGGCCTGCATTTCCGGTGTATTGAGTCTATCGGATGCACTCGAAGTAATGATGAAACGACAAGTGCTCATGGAAAGTACGGAGCAGGGCGCGATGATGGCAGTGCGCATGAAAGAAGAGGATCTCTTGCCGTCATTGGAAAGGTGGAACCTGAAGTGTCAGTCTGCGAGAACGGGCGTATCCACGAACACTTACGAGAGTTTGTCTTTAGCTGCCCTCAACAGTCCGGAGCAATGTGTTGTTTCGGGAAGGAAGCAGGCTATCAGCCAATGGTCGGAGAGCTATCTGCCTGAGGGTAGTCAGTTTCGCTGGCTGCCCACAGAAAGAGCCTTTCATTCCTCTCTGATGGATCCGGTAACTGAAGAGTTCGATCAGTACATGTCCGGTGTGGATTTGAAAGAGCCCACTATCGCGTATGTATCGAACATAAGTGGGGGCTGGATCACCGCAGATGATGTTCGGAATTCCAGCTACTGGGGTGATCACATTCGGAAAACAGTTCGATTCTCGGATGGGGTTAGAACCATACTTGAAAGATCGGTCAATACGGTTTTTCTGGAGATCGGTCCGAGTGATATTTTAACTCAGATGTGTCGTGCGCAACGACAAGAATGCGCGTTTGCTGTACCGACGCAAGCTAATCGCTATGCGGTGGAGCAAGTTGGTTCATCTGATCATGGCTGTAGTCGGATAAGTTATGCTGCCGTTCTCAGTGCCTTGGCCAGGCTCTGGGAAGGTGGTGTAGAAATAGACTGGGCTTGCTTTTACAAGGGCAGAAGGCAAATATTGATTGATATGCCTCCACACCCCTTCCAATACAAAAGGTACAGCATTCTCGGTAACTCAGCGAAAGTTGATAGTGATACAAATGGTGAAGTGAATGATCGAATTTCGTTTCAGAAGGAGTTTGCTGGCACGGGTGAAATTGAACAGCAGCTTCTGGGCTTGCTCAGCACACAACTTGGCCTTGACGCGATTGACTCCGATAGTAATTTGTTTATGCAAGGTTGCGACTCGATAATGGCTCTGCATTTTATCAATCGAGTAAATCAACTATATGACGTATCGCTGAGTCATAATCAATTGTTGGCCGTACCCACTGTGGCTTCACTGGCTATTTTTATTGAATCCAGTCAAGCAGATCCAACCCCTAAGGGGCAGTCGCTTGCAGGTGAGGGGAAGCTTGCGGACGAATTATCTGAGATGCAAAGTCTCGACACACGGTGCATGATCAAACTGCAGCCTTCAGGAGATAGAACGCCATTGTTCTTCGTTCATCCTGCCGGCGGAACGACCTTCTGCTACACCGGGTTTGCAGCTGAAATGGGGCTCGAGCAACCGGTTTACGGGATTGAAGATCCCAATTTGTATGCACCCCATAATTTTTCCAGTTTTGAAGAAAAAGCTGCTCACTACATTCGCCTGGTAAAAAGCGTTCAACCTCGGGGTCCGTATAATATTGCCGGATATTCCTATGGGGGCAACATGGCTTTCGAGATGGCGCGACAATTGAGCGGCTCAGGGGATAAGGTCGATTTCGTAGCTTTACTGGATAGTTTTCCAGCGGTCTCATATGCAAATCTGACGACAGATGACAATGCCATTTTGGCAGCAGTCGCGCATATGTATTGCATTATATTCGACAAGAAGGAGATAGACTGGGTTGGCATGCTGGATGGGCTGCCCTGGTCTCAAAGAATAGACACCATATTAACCGAGGTGAGCCGTGACAAGCACGGTATGGACATACCGCCAGGATCGATTAGCCGTGAGATGTTGCAAGTAGCCGTCGATAATTTCAAGGAACTGCATCAACATCAGCCGAGTTCGAAGTATACCGGTGTTATCGACTACTTTTGGGCTCGTGAGAAAATACCGGGAAAATTGACAACACTGTTGAATTATCAAATACCCGATGAGTTGATAGATGATGGCTGGGGGAAGCTTGCTTCAGAAAAGATCAACCGACATTTCGTTGATGGGCATCACTTCACCATGTTTCAGGGAGAGAAAGGCGAAGATTTGATCAATACTTTTTCGGAGAGTTTTCATTCTACTCAAACAGTCCTGGTTGACTAAAGTGCGTTTCGACGGCTTATGGTCCATGCGATAGCGGAGTGCCCCCTGGGAGTGGGCCAGTGGGCTTCTCGGGTTTTCCGATTCGTATGAGAATCTGAGGTGCTCGCTGGTCTTTTGTTGAATAGTACTCAACCGGTACCAGCGCAGGCTTGACAGCCATTCGCCATTCGCCATTCGCCATTCGCCATTCGCCATTCGCCATTCGCCATCCGCTAATCGCTAATCGCTAATCGCTATTTGCGATCGGCCACCCGCCGCTGAGCCGAGCATAGTCTCTATCGATCGCATCATGGCATTGTCAGTCTGCCCGTGTCTGGAACGAACAATGAGGCTAGCCGCCAGACAATGCGAAGACCGGGTCGCCAATCTTCATGAGCCCGTCCCGGATAACTCGGGCGGTGATGCCGCCATGCCCGCGAATTGCGTTGTAACCACCAGGGCCGAGCTGTGCTTCCATGAACGAACAGGGATGACAGGCGCCGGTGTGCTCCAGCACTGCTGCACCGATGCCGAAGGTGCGTCCTTTCAGGGCCAGCAAGTTCACACCCGAGACGACCAGGTTGCGCCGGAGCGAGGCCGGGTCGACCGTGGTCCCGCCGAGCAACGAACCGATCACCTCGAGATGCTCGCGCTGCAGAAGCGTGACCTGTCGTTGCCCCGAGCGCCCCGCGTAACGATCACCCACCAGCCCCTCGCTCGTGGATGCCATGCAGTCGCGTGGCGTCAGCAGGGCTTCGCGCCGTGCCGGGCGCAGCCCGATCCAGTGCAGCGTGCCCTGCTGTGGCAGGGTGTTCATCAGTTCGGCCAGTGTGGTGAGCGCCATCTCGTGTCCGGTAGTTGACTGGATCGTCCGCAAGGGTTGCCGGTTGGGTTACCTTTGCACACGACAGTACAGGAGTCACCCGGATGGAAAGAACCGACCCAGGAAGCGCGGCGATGGCTGACGAACCGTCCAGCCGGGGCGGTGCCGCTGCGGAAAAACCGCTGGTCCTGATCGTCGATGACATCTACAAGCGCTTTGGCGAGCTGGAGGTGCTGAAGGGTCTGTCACTGAGCGCACGCGAAGGTGAGGTGATTTCGATCATCGGCAGCTCCGGGTCCGGCAAGAGCACCTTCCTTCGCTGCATCAACTTTCTCGACGTACCCGACCGGGGTCGCGTGCGGCTCGGTGAGGAAGACATCCACGTCATGCCCGGCAAGTCGGAAGGCAAGCGGAACGCCAAGGGGCTCGACAGGCGACAAAGGCACGCCGTGGAGCGCTTGCGCAGCCATCTGGGCATGGTGTTTCAAGGCTTCAACCTGTGGCAGCACATGACGGTGCTGGAGAACGTGATGGCAGGCCCGGTACGCGTACTCGGCCGCGACCGAAAGGCCGTGCGGGGGGAGGCAATGGCCTTGCTCGACAAGGTCGGTCTCGGGGACAGGCACCAGAGTTATCCTGCTCAGCTCTCCGGCGGCCAGCAGCAACGTGTGGCCATCGCCCGGGCGCTATCGATGCAACCGCGGGTGCTGCTGTTCGATGAGCCGACGTCGGCTCTCGACCCCGAGCTCGTCGGCGAGGTGCTACGGGTGCTGCGTGATCTGGCCGACGAGGGGCGAACCATGATCGTCGTCACCCACGAGATGCGGTTCGCACGCGATGTGTCCGATCGCGTGATCTTCCTTCATCAGGGTGTCATCGAGGAGGATGGCAGCCCTGCTCAGGTATTCGATCAGCCGAGCTCGGAACGCTGTCGACAATTTCTCAGCAGTGTGGGGTGAGGGCGCTAATCCCGTACAATCGGTGGCCTCAGGCGCTTCGATGGACGGGGCGCTCAACAACGAAACACTCCATGGAATACTGGGTAGTCGCAACTATGAACACGCTTCCTCGCATCATCGTCGGTCTTGCCGGCACAGTCCTTCTCGGCTCGCAGGCATTGGCCGCCGACCTGCGCATCGCCAGCGAGGGGGCGTATGCCCCCTGGAATTATCTCGACGATAGCGGCGAGCTGGCCGGCTTCGAGATCGATCTCGGCAACGCCCTGTGTGAGCAGGCGGACATGAGTTGCGAGTGGGTGGTGAACGAATGGGATTCGCTCATCCCGAACCTGCAAGCCGGTAACTACGACGCGATCATGGCGGGCATGTCGATTACCGATGAACGCCAGGAAACGATCAGTTTCAGCGATCACTACTACCCGCCTGAAGAGTCACGGTTCGCTGCCAATGCCGGCGGCGAGTATGATTTCGACGACCTCGAAGGTCTGAAGCTCGGCGCCCAGGGCGCTACCATCCAGGCAGCCTACATCGAAGAAACATACGGCGACGACAACAGCATTCTGACCTTCGAATCCCCTGACCAATCCGTGGCCGATCTCGCTGCCGGCAATATCGACGTCCTGTTCGCCGACAGTTCCTTCCTCAATCCGGTCGTGGAAGGCAGCAGCGGTGCGATTGAATTCGTCGGGCCGGAGGTGCCGTTGGGTGGCGGTGTCGGCATGGGCTTGCGCAAGGACGATACCGAGCTGCTTGAAACGATGGCCACCGCCCTCGATGCACTCAAGAAGGACGGCACGGTCGATGCGCTTATCAAGGAATACTTCAAGGACGGCCCCTTCTACGAAACGGCCGAGTAATCGCTCGCCTGGGGTCACGCCGAACGCGTTTCAAGACTCGGCCGTATGGTCGACACATTGATCGGCTGGGCCGGCCAGCTTGGCGGAGAGAGTTGGGCGGGCACCGTTGCCTACCTCACCAACGGCAAGCACCTGGCCTGGTATGCCAGTTTTCGTTTCACGCTGATCGCCGCGCTCTGTGGGGCACTGCTCGCGGTCATCTTCGGTTTGTTGGGGGCAGGCGCCCTGCGCTCCCGCTACGCGCCGGTGCGCGTAGCGGGGCATGGTTACGTGACCATGGTGCGGGGTATTCCCGATGTCCTGTTCTTCCTGTTCTTTCCGCTGGTTTTCGAACAGGCGGTGGAGTTCGGTTCGGCCTATCTGTACTGCTCGTCGGAAGAGCTGGCTGATGACGGGCGCTGGCCACCGTGCCGTGCCGCTCAGTGGTTCCTCACCACCACCGACTATCTGGTGCTTGCCTGCTTCTCGCTCGGCATCGTGTACGGGGCGTTCGCTGCGAACGTTATCAACGGCGCCATGAACGCGGTGCCCCGCGGCCAGCTGGAAGCGGCACGAGCCTACGGCTTCAGCCAGGGGCAGGTTTTCTGGCAATTCCAGGTGCGGCAGATGTGGGTCTATGCGTTGCCCGGGTTATCGAACGTCTGGATGTTGCTGCTGAAGGCAACCTCGTTGCTGTCGCTTCTGCAGATTGCGGATATCGTCCTGTGGGCGAACCGCCTCGGCGCACCGAACTACAATGCCAGGGCAGGCTTCATGCACCCGGACTGGCGCTGGCGCTACTATCTCGCTCTGTTCCTCCTGTACATAGTGCTCACGCTGCTTTCCGAGCTGCTGTTCGCCTGGCTGCAGAGGCGGGCCAGTCGTGGCATGGTATTGAACAATCGCTGATGGATGCACTGCTGCATAACGCGTTCTTACGCGACATCGTCATCCTGTCGAAGCCGGCGTTGTTCAATATCTACTTCGCGCTCGCCTCCATTCCCCTGGGTTTCCCGATGGGGGTGGGGTTGGCTCTGGCAAAGAACAGCCGTTCACGCTGGTTGTCCCTCCCGGCGCGTGCTTACGTTTACGCGTTTCGTGGCTCGCCACTGTTCATTCAGTTCTTCATGTTCTATTCGCTTGCCCTGGCGTTCAACGTGAGCCATTGGAAGCCATGGGGCGTCGATCATATCGTGTTGAACCCGCTGTTTCTCGGCCCGTTCGTGTTGATTCTGAATACCAGTGCGTACGGTGCCGAGATCTTCGCGGGCGCCATTCGAAGCGTGCCGCGAGGGCAGGTGGAAGCGTCGCTGGCGCTCGGCATGAATCGTTGGCAGGTGTTTCGCACGGTGACCTGGCCGAACATGCTGCGCCTGGCCTGGCCGGCCTACACGAACGAGGTGGTGTTCCTGTTCCATGCCACCGCACTGGTATATTTCACGTTACCCGTCATCGACCAGCAGAAGGACCTGATGAACAAGGCCGGTGAGCTGTTCGAGCGAGACTACAACGCCTTGCTGCACTTCGGGGTGGCGGGCTTGTACTTTATGGTGATATCGCTGCTGATCTTCCTGGTGGCGGGGGCGCTGTACGGGCGGATGACCGCACACCTGGATCCGGCCCTGAAGCAGAAGATGAAGTTCAAGCCGGAGTATGTCCGGTAATGTCGAGCCCCGAGAAGGCCTCCTCGCACGTCAGGGTAGTCACGCCCAAGGCAATGGCGTTGCGTCGAAATTGCTTGTCATCGGTGACCAGGATGAACCCTTCCAGGCTCGCTGCCTCACCGATGGCGGCATCCTTCCAATTGCCTGCTCGGCGGGATCCGCCGTAGAACCGTTTTGCCAGCTCTGACGTCTCAACGCCACTGGCTTCACTGTCAGTGGCTTCACTGGCATACGCAGCCGGTGCAGATGGCCCACGGGTTTTCAGCCATACCCCGACCGATGCCGGGGTGACAGTGGGATTGATCGCCGAGAGCACGCCCAGAAGGCATTTGCGGCGCCGGGCATCGGGAATGCTCAAAAGCTCCCCGTGCTGGATGTTGGTGATGAAGATATCGCCGAGCTGACTGACCTTGCGTGGATCGATCCCATGGTCGTGAATGTAGTCGAAGCTGTTCGCATCGAGCATGTAGCGAGGTCTTGCTGCTGGGTTCATATCATTTCCGGCAACCGGCCTGTCCAATCGCCCT
The DNA here is from genome assembly GCA_965214025.1 of Granulosicoccaceae bacterium. Taxonomy (GTDB): domain Bacteria; phylum Pseudomonadota; class Gammaproteobacteria; order Granulosicoccales; family Granulosicoccaceae; genus Granulosicoccus. The sequence goes on along the minus strand of CBDCAW010000027.1, from coordinate 90,505 downwards.
TGGAACATGGATTATCGCACGGCCGCACTGCTTTCAGACCCGGTTAAGCCCGGTGGCCGACCATTCCGGCACCTCCCCGGCGCAGCGGTTCATCGCAAGCGTGGTATGGGTGTTTTCCCCACACGCATCGTCTTTCTACCCGATCGACACTTCGAGCGATTCCACGGTCGATTCATCGACATGTCCATTCAACGCGTTGATCATCGCAGTGGTGCCGATGAAAAGCGGCTAGCCCTTCCGCAGGACCTACCGGCTCATCGATCACTTCCCTGGAGTTGAACGTGCACTTTACAGAAGTACTCGCCTCTCCGGTCGCACTCTGAGTGCCAAGCTTATTGCCACTCGCACCACTCGCACCACTCGCACCACTCGCACCACTCGCACCACTCGCACCACTCGCACCACTCGCACCACTCGCACCACTTCCACACCTTCCACACCTCTCGCATCACTCGCACCTTCCATCTGAAGCGCACTATCGCGTGGCAGCGCGGCAACGGTCCCATCGCCCTGCCGCCGAAAGCCGACATCGCTCAGCAGATGATCAGACAGCTCGGCAAGTTCCTTGCGCCCGGCGCGTTCGCGCTTGCGGGCAAGCCACGCGACTCGCCGGCGCCGCGCGAGGTTCGCGCAGCGTCGGTAGACGCTGTGCCAGTGTGAGGAAACGGTCGCTGCGCGCTCCGTGTTCTGAGCCGCGGGAGCATCCGAATGGTGCGCGTCAGTGATATGCCAGAGCCAGCCTATACCCATGATGATTCTCCCGGTGGACGTCAACGTTCGGTGATGAAGTAGAATTTCTTTACCGCCGTTCTCGAAGAAGCGCCGGTGAGAAGTAATCTAGGGCGACGATCACCGCCCGACAAACGACTAATCGATCAGGCATGAGAAAGAAAACCTTTTCGGCATGTGACGCATGAGTGGCCGTTTGCTGGCACTGAACGGCTTGCGCGCCTTCGAGTCTGCAGCGCGCCACCTGAGCTTTCGCAAGGCGGCCGAAGAGCTGCACGTGACGCCGGCCGCCGTCAGCCAGCAGGTGCGTGGTCTCGAGAGGCAGCTGGGTCTCGCGTTGTTTCACCGCAAGGTCAGGGCGCTCGAGTTGACCGATGCGGGCAGTGCTGCCCTGCCGCATCTGACGGCAGGCTTCGAGCGACTGCTCATCGGTCTGGAGGCGATGCAGGAACAACCGCGGCTCGATTTTCTGACCGTCAGTGTCGCGCCCTCCTTCGGGGCCTTGTGGCTGGTGCCGCGCCTGGAGCGCCTGCGTGCAGCCCATCCGGAGTTCGATGTACGCATCGACGCGAAGGAGGCGATGGCGAACTTCACCACGGACGGGGTGGACATGGCCATCCGCTTTGGCCTCGGTCGCTACCAGCCGGCGGTGACCGAGTGCCTGATGACGGTGAACGTCTTTCCGGTGGGTAGCCCGGACCTGTTTGCCGGCAGGGTGCGGCCGACGTGCCCGGACGACCTCGCGAACTACACCTTGTTGCACTCGAGCTGGACGGAGACCGCGGGCGAAGCTCCAGGTTGGCGAATGTGGTTACGGGCCGCCGGTGCCAGAGCTGTGGATGCCGCGCCGGGGCCACGCTTCAGCAATCAGGCCATGCTGCTCGAAGCGGCATTGGCCGGGCAGGGTGTTGCCCTGGCCGATCATGCCCTCGTTGCGCGTGAGCTGAAGGCGGGCAGGTTGGTTCGTCCATTTCCGCCGGCGGTGTTCGAGACAACGGCGTTCTGCTACTACCTTGTGTACCCGGAGCGCCACCGTACCACGCCGAAGGTGATGGCGTTTCGCGACTGGCTGTTTCACGAGGCAGGTCAGGCAGCCTCAGCGTCTGTCGTCGTTCCGGCATCATAGTGCTTGCCGCACAATAACCTGTTGGCTTCGGTGCAGTATTGTTATACCGTCGGTAGTACAAGGTTGAATAGCCTTCAGAACGCATCGGCACGATCGGGGATTTCCGGATCGGTTCGAATTCTGTGCGGGTGGTGCGCCATGCCACCTGCCCGGTAAATGTGATTCTGGAGTGATCGAGGTAATCGTGTCGGCAAGTGGCCTGAGACGCCGTGGCGTTCCTGAACCAGCGTGATAGCCAGGCGTGTCAGGTTCCGGACCCATGGCCGGACCCACGGGGCGCTGCAGGCGTGGCAACCCGCCCTCTTGCGTAGGAGCAAGCACCGTGGAAGCTCTGATATTCGGTTCGATCGATAGCGTCTGCGATACGTCTGAACTGCAGTTGGAGGCCTTCAATCAGGCATTCGACGAAACCGGTCTGGATTGGTTCTGGAGCCGGCAGACCTTCGCGAGGCTGCAGCGCATCTTCGGCACTCAGCGTCGTCTTTGCTGGTATGCCGAGAATGTCATGAGGTACACGCTGGACTGGGATGTGGCCGACCGCATCCGGTGGCAGCAGAATCGCATCCTGGAGTCACTGGTGCAAGATGGGTTCAGCAAGGTCAGACCCGGTGTGTTGCGGCTGATGGACGAAGCTGATTCAGCGGGTGTGAAGCTCGGGCTTGTCTGTGTGTCCGGGCAGTGCGATCTACAGGGTGTGGAGGCAGCCGTCGGCTCGCCGTTCGCCCTGCAACGCTTCGACGTCGTGGTCAATCGAACCGGCCTGTTCGGTCGTACCCCGGGATCACGGGTCTACGAGGCAGCCCTGCGCAGCATGGCCTGTGAGCCGGCGGCGACGGTCGCTATCGAGGATACCGAAACCTGTATGCGTGCCGCCGATGATGCCGGGGTAGCGTGTGTGGGCACACCCAATGAATTCAGTGTCGATCAGGACTTCTCGCGCGCGCTTGCCTGCGTAAGCCACCTGGGTGATCCGGGCAAATCCGCCCGGCAGTTTTCGGGTACGCTCATACTCGACCATGGCATGGTCACGCTGGAGCGCTTGGCGAGTTGCGTATCCGAGTGTGCCTAGGCGTCTCGCGACGGAAACACTGGGGCTGCGGCGTCCTCTCCACGGTGCGATTTCCCGCCATCTTCTTCTCATGGAATCACCATGAAGCGTTCACAGATCAACGATATCCTGCTCGAGGGCGAGGCTTTCATCCGCTCGTTCGGTTACTTTCTGCCGCCGTTCGCGTACCTGACGCCCGAGCAGTTGCAGAACGGTGGCGAATCGGTGGGCGGTATCGTGAATGCCGGCCTGGGCTGGGACATCACCGATTACGGCCAGGACCGCTTCGACGAGCTGGGCCTGTTCCTGTTCACGGTGCGTAACGGCCGCCAGGCGGATCTGAAAGCGGGGCAGGGCATGTTGTACGCCGAGAAGATCATGATCTCGAGGCAGGATCAGCTCAGTCCGATGCATCGGCACTATCAGAAGGCCGAAGACATCATCAACCGCGGCGGGGGCACACTGGTCATCGAGCTGTTCGCGCCAAATGCCGATGGGGAAATTGACGAAAGCGCCACGGTCGCAGTGCCCTGCGATGGCATGCTGCGCACACTGCCGGCGGGTGGCAAGCTGCTGCTGGCGCCGGGCGAGAGCGTTACGCTGATGCCAGGCGTCTGGCATGCCTTCTGGGGCGAGGGGGCAGATGTGCTGATAGGTGAGGTCTCCACGGTCAACGATGATCGCAACGACAACTGGTTTCGCGAACCGATCGGCCGGTTTTCCGACATCGAGGAAGACGCTGACCCGGTCCACCTGCTGGTGAGCGATTATCAGCACCGGTTGCAGCCTGTGGGATGAAAGAGCCAGGCTTGGCTTCCAGAAGGTAACGCCGAGAGCCTATCGCGCACTACGGCACGCTTTGAGTTCGATATCGTCAGCGCCGTTGCCGCCCAGCGCTCTGCACTCACTGGCATCGCACAAGGACCAGCCGGCACCGGTTGCACCCGAAGCGGCCAGGTGCAGCTCAGGCAGTGGTGGTGTATCGGGTTGCCATACCCACCAGCCACCTCTGAGCTGCGCCGATTCCCCCGGTTCCATGCCGGCACCCGAGCCTTTTATCCGTGCCTCGACAAGCTCCAGCAAGCTTGCTCGAATCTCCCAGTCCTCTTCCCAGCGCACCTGTTCCACCGAGTGTGTCCAAGCCAGCGTGAAGGAGCTGATCGACAGGCTGGTAACCACCGCTCCGATAGTGATGCAGAGACTCACCTCGTGCGGGCAGCCATATCGAGATATCGGCCGGCGATGCGAACAAGGCTCAAGGTCGATAGTGCAGACATCACGATCGCGATGGCCACGCGTGCAGGAGCCGGATCAGAAGCCTGATCGGCATGACGACGAACAGCACGGTTCCTTCGTTGTCTGACCCGATCGGAAGGAGCACACCTCACGCGAAATCGGTGATCACCGTTGCACCGATTGCCTGGAACTTATCCATGTTCATCAGCGCGTCGATCGAGTCCGCAAGGGTTATCCGCTCTCCGATCAACTGTTCCGGCAGCAGTTTCCCGGACAGCACCATGGCCAGCATCGTGTCGTAACGGTGTGCCGGCATCCCGTGGCTACCCAGAATTTCAAGCTCGTCGGCGATAACCTTGTGCATCGGGACAGACGGTGTGCTGTGATCACCCAGCATCAGTCCGACCTGCACGTGCGTGCCGCGCTTGCGCAAGTTGTAGATCGAGTTGAAGCAGGTCACGGGATGGCCGAGAGCGTCGAGCGATACATGCGCGCCACCCTTCGTCACGTCGATGACGGCTTCCGCTGCATTGGCGACCGAGTTTGCGTTTATCGTCGTGACCGCGCCCAGAGCGCTGGCCAACGCCAGCTTGTCGTCTGCGATATCGACAGCGACCACGTTGGCACCGATTGCGTTGGCAATCATGATGGCAGAGAGGCCCACGCCGCCGCACCCATGCACGGCAACCCATTGCCCGGGCCGTGTCTTTCCCTGATCCACGATCGCGCGGAACGACGTGGCGAATCGGCAGCCGAGGCTTGCCGCGGTCGCGAAATCCATGACTTCCGGCAACGCGACGAGATTCAGGTCCGCCTGGTGTATCGACACGAACTCGGCGAACGAGCCCCAGTGGGTAAAACCCGGTTGAAACTGGTTGTCGCAGACCTGCTGATGCCCGGCGCGGCACTCGGTACACGCACCGCAGCCTCCGACGAAGGGCACGGTTACACGGTGCCCGGGCTTCCAACGGGTCACCCGCTTGCCCACCGCCTCGACCACGCCTGCAAGCTCGTGCCCCGGAACATGGGGCAGCGCGATGTTCGGATCGTGGCCCATCCAACCGTGCCAGTCGCTGCGGCACAAGCCGGTTGCCTCGACCCGTACGACGACGCCGTGTGGCTCGGGCGAGGGGTCAGGCACGTTGGCCAGACCGGGCTTGCCGGAGAAGGATTCGTAGAGCACGGCTCTCATGGCAGCTCCTTGCGTGATGAACGGCGATAGATGTCGATGCGAGCTATCGGCACGGCCCAACCTACACCGTCACGCGATCCGCCTCCCAGGAACCGGCATTGGCCAGAATCATGTCGGGCTCCTCGAACTGCGCTCGAAGAATCCGTGTGTACAGTGCAGCCTCGGTGTCCCGATCGACCGTACCACTCTCACCGGTCAGCAGTTGCAAGGCCTCCTGCAGTGCACTCACGGTGCCCGAGCCCTCGTCGAACTGGGCCTTCTTCCGCCACACCAGCGAGTGCGGCAGCAGATCGCTGCAGGCCTTGCGCAGGATCCACTTCTCGGTGATCGGCCCGGTCGAATCCGGCGAATCCGGAGTGGTTCGGCAGAGCTTGAGCGCCGCCGGTATCGACTGCGCGACGTCGATCAGATCGCGATCGAGAAATGGTGTGCGGGCTTCCAGACTTTCGGACATGGTCACCCGATCGACGCGTTGCAGGTTGATGTTGTGCATGGTGCCGAGACTGCGGGTCAGTTCATCGGCCAGGGCACGCGGATCGTCGACATAGGCCTGGTGATAGGCATAGCCGGCAAACAGCTCGTCTGCCCCCTCGCCGGTCAGTACGGCCTTGACGTGCCGTCGTGCCAGACGCGCCGCGAACAGGGTCGGTATCGCGCTTCTGACCAGATCGACATCGCTGCTCTCCAGATGGTAGATCACATGCGGCAGGGCGTCGGCCACATCCTGTGCGGTGAAGGCATGCTCGTGGTGATCCGAGCCGATATGATCAGCCACCTGCCTGGCGGCCAGCAGGTCGGGTGAGCCTGCCGTTCCGACGGCGAAGGTTTTCAACGAACCGTGTGTCACGGACTGCGACGCAAGAGCTGCGATGATGGAACTGTCCAGGCCGCCAGACAGGAAGGAGCCGACTTCCACATCGGCGACCATCCATTTCGAGACGGCTTCCTCCAGCACCAGACGCAACTCGTGAGCGGTTGCCCCTACATCTGCGGTGGCGTCTGCCGAAACGGCTCCCTGTGGCATGCGATACCACTGGCGCGAGCCGTCCACACTGTCGAACAGCGTGCCCGGTGCGATGGACTCGATGGCGCTGAGCCCCAGGCCGTCGAATGCCTTGAGTTCCGACGCGAATGCAAGCCCGTCACCAATCTGAGCCTTGTACAGCGGTTTGATGCCCAGTGGGTCGCGGGCTGCTATGACACGATGTGGCGTGGCAAGCACGAAGGCAAACATGCCATCGAGCCGACTGATCCAGCGCAGCTTGCCGGAACGGAACAGATGCAGGATGGTCTCGCTGTCGCTTTCGGTCTCGAACGCGCTTTCACCGAGTATGGCGCGCAGGTCGGCATGGTTGTAGATTTCGCCATTGGCCACCAGGATGTCCCGTCCCTGGTAGATCGGCTGTGCGCCATCTTCCGGCCCGATGATCGACAATCGGCAATGCGCCATCAGAGCCGGAACACCCTCGGTACTGCACACGGCCATGGCATCCGGGCCGCGGTGGGCGATCTTGTCGATCATCCGCTTCGCGAGTTGCTCGTCACCGACGTTCCACAGGCAGATGAATCCACACATGGTCGGCTACCGCCCCTGCCAGTTCGGTCGACGTTTCTCGGCGAAGGCGCGTGGGCCCTCGGTGGCATCCTCCGAAGCGGCAACGTCCTGCCAGAGACGGTCCGACAGTTCCCACAGGTCGGGTTCCTCTCTGACGAGCGCTGCACGTATCAAGGCGAGTGTCGCGGCAATTCCCAGCGGTGCATTGCGCGCGATGTCTCGCGCCACGTCGATGGCGGCATCGAGTGCGCCACCGGGCGGTGTGAGGCGGTTCACGAGCCCGATGTCGCGAGCGTCCTCCCCCGACAGCCGGTGGCCGGTCAGGGCAAGCTCCATCGCCTTGGCGGGCGGTATACGGCGTGCCAGTCGGAACGGGCCGCCAGCGCAGGCAAAGATACCGACGCCGACCTCCGGCAAACCGAATAGTGCATTTTCACTCGCCACCATCAGGTCGCAGGCAAGCGCCAGCTCGAAGCCGCCAGCCAGTGCCGGACCCTCGACCGCCGCGATCATCGGCTTGGTGCGCGTGGCATCGACAAAGCCTGCAAAGCGATTTTCGCCGAACAGAACGGCATCACCCTCGCCGTCGATGAACGCCTTCAGATCCATTCCCGCGCAGAACACGTCGCCGGCACCTGCCAGTATGCCGACCCGAGCGGTCTCGTCCGCCTCGAAGCGGTTCAGCGCATCGCGCAGGGCATCCGCCATCGCGGCATTGATGGCATTGCGTTGCTTCGGCCGATTCAGCGTCAGTATGGCTGCCTGATCGCGGTTCTCGTACAGCACCAGCTCGCTCATGCCCTGTCTCCTTTTGGTGCCGGCGATCGGTGCCGGCGAGTTGGTTGCCGCAACGGTGACTCTCCGCCGCGTATCAGTACCTGCTGCATATCAGTGCCCGGTGAATACCGCATCGCGCTTGTCGAGCAGCGAGTCTACCGCTTCCTTGTGATCCTGCGTCTGATGGCAGGCACCCTGATAGGCCGCGGCCAACTCGAGCATCGTGTCCAGGCGCGTGTTGAGCCCTTCGCGCAACAGCCGCTTGGCCAGCCGCAACTGGCGCGGTGGGTTCTTGACGATGCGCGCCGCCAACCGCTTCGCCTCGGGCAGCAGCTCCTCGGGCTCGACGACTGACGAGACCAGCCCCCAATCGAGAGCCGTCGCAGCATCCACCGGCTCGGCAGTGAAGGTCATCTCCGCAGCGCGACTGAGCCCCACCTGTCGCGGCAGCAGCCAGGCGCCGCCATCGCCCGATATCAGGCCGACGCGCACGAAGTTTTCGGCGAAGGTCGCGGCTGTCGAAGCGATGCGGATATCGCACAGGCAGGTCGTATCGCAGCCAGCGCCGTAGGCGGGACCGTTGACGGCGGCGATCAGAGGCACCTCACATTCCCACATCGCTCGGGCGACCTGCTGGATGCCACGGCGATAGCCGTCCCTCGCATCGAGCGCATCACCGCCGAAGATCGATCGCTTCTCCTGCATATGCTTGAGATTACCACCTGAGGAAAAAGCCTTGCCAGCACCGGTGACGATGGCGCAGCGTACCGATTGGTCCTCATTGATCCGCTGCATCGTCTCGACGATAGCGCCGCACAGATCCTGGTCGGTCAGCGCATTGCGTGTCTGCGGCATGTTGAAAGTGACAGTGGCGACATGCCCATCCTGCTCGTAGAGTAGTTTATCGGTCATGCCGGATTCCCGTCGGTTGTGTTCAGCAGCTCGCGCTTGAGCACCTTGCCACTGGGGTTGGTCGGTAGCGTGTCGAGAAACACATAGCGCTTGGGGCGCTTGTAGGGCGCCAGCGCGTCACTCGACTTGCAGTACGCGTCGAGCGTCTGCGCGCTCAGTTGCCGGCCGTCGGCCACGACGTAGGCAGCCACGATCTGACCCCACTTCTCGTCGGGCAGGCCGAGAACGGCCGCCTCCTGAACGCCGGGGCAGCGGTAGAGAACCTCTTCGACCTCACGCGGGTAGATGTTCTCACCGCCCGAGATGATCATGTCATCGGCACGGCCATGGAAGGTATAGAAGCCTTCTGCGTCGATCGAGAACAGGTCACCGGTGTAGATCCAGCCGGCGCGCAGCTTCTTCGAGGTTTCGAACGGGTTGTTCCAGTAGCCCGTCATCGCCTGTGGGCCGCGCACGATGAGCTGCCCGATCTCACCGGCGCCTACCGTCGCCGACGGTGGCGTATCGGTTCCCGCCTCGATTACCCGACACTCCGAGATCAGGGTCGGCTTGCCGCAGGAGCCGAGTTTGCGGAGCGCGTCCGCCGGGTGCAGGATCAGCGTCAACGATGCCTCGGTCATGCCATAGCCGTTGAAGATGTTCGGGCAGAACTCATCGATCACACGGCTCAGGGTGGCCGAGGCGATCGCGGCGCCACCGGTCGTGATCAGGCGCAGGCGTGACTTGTCGAACTCGCGGAACCTGGGGTGGAACAGCATCCCCTGAATTTGCGTCGGCACCGCGAACAGCGTGGTGATGTTCTCCGAACCGATGATCTCAAGCGTTTTCTCGGCGTCGTAGCGACCCAGCAGAACGTTCGTCGCGCCGACCATCACATGCGGCAGGAAGAACGCCTGCATGCCGCCGACGTGGTACAGCGGTGCGATGTGCAGCGCACGGTCGCGATGCGAGAGCCCGTATTCCATCACGCAGTTCATGGCAATCGAGATATCGTTGGCATGCGTGTGAATCACGCCTTTGGCGCGACCCGTGGTACCCGAGGTATAGACCAGCGCCGAGATGTCGGCACCGTCACTGATCGGTCGCGGCTCGGCACGATCAGTGGTCTCTTCGGCCAGCGTGTCGAAGTGAAGATGCCCTTCCGGTACGTGGACCGGATCGTACGCACAGCAGATGTAGTCGTGAACGGAACGAATCTCGCTTGCGATCTTCAGTGCGCTGTCGATCAGGTGGCGGCCATAGATGAGTACCCGAGCGCCACTGTCCTGAATGACGTAGGTTGCCTCACCCGGGCTGAGCCGGAAATTCAACGGCACAGCGACCGCGCCGAGGACCTGGCAGGCGAGATAGGTCGTCACCGAATTTTCCGAAGTCGAGACGTAGAAGGCCACCCGGTCACCTGGCCGTACGCCCAGATCCGACAGTGCCTGTGCGAAACGACGGATGCGAGCGGACCACTCGGCGTAGGTCCACCGCCTGTCTTCGAAGATGAGGGCGATGTGGTCGGGGTAACGCTCGACCGACGCCTCCAGAATGCGGGCTATCTGCATGTCCGATCCAGTCAGAGGTTGGGCTTGATGCCCGGCATCTCGCGTGCCGCGATCAGGTACTTGGCCATCTCGGAGGAGCCACCGACGATCGGTAGCGCGCGGGCATCGCGATAGATCTGCTCGGCGCGGCCGAATTCCCGGGTCACGCCGTCGCCGCCCAGGATCTGCACCGTGCGGTCGGCGCAATGCACCGCCGCCTCGGTCGCGACCAGCTTGCACTGTGCCGCCTCGCGCATCAGGTCCTTGCCGTCGATCCCGGCGTCGTACATCCGGGCAGCCCGGTAGGTGAGCAGCTCCGCCGCGTCGATGCGCCAGCTCATTTCGGCGATCATGTCCCAGATCAACTGTTTCTGGCCGAGCTTCTGGCCGAACGACGTCCGGCTCTGCGCGTGTGCCCTGGCGATGTCGAAGGCCGAACGCGCAACGCCGAGACCCGAGCCACCCAGGATCGTGCGCTCGAAGTTGAAGGCACCGAGCATGATGCGAAAGCCCGCGTTCTCCTGCCCGAGCAGGTTCTCCCGCGGAACGCGCACGCCGTCGAAAGCGACCTCCCCGACGACGCAGCCGCGTCGTCCCATGAAGTGGTAGGTGCGTGGGAAGGTAATGCCTTTTGCATCTTTCGGCACCGCCACCGCGGTCATGCCTTTCTGTGGAGCGACGTCGGGATCGGTGATGCCCCAGACGATGTAGATATCGGATTTCGTCGCATTGGAGATGTAGCGCTTGAAGCCGTCGATCACCCACTCCCCTGATCTCTCGTCAAAGCGTATGCGCGTTTCCATCCCGGCGCTGTCCGAGCCGACGTTCGGCTCGGTCATGCAGATCGAGCCGATCGCGGTGCCCTCGAGTATGGGCGTCAGGTAGCGCTCGCGGATCGCCGGCTGCGCGTGGGCGTGGAGCGGAAAGGCGCAGGAGAGCGCGGTGGCGATCGTCGTCTCGAAGGCGTAGTTGAGGTAGGCGGCCTCTTCGGACAGCATGGTCGCGTGGACCAAGCCAGGCGCAGAGAGCCCTCCTTCGTAGAGATCGCGGAACATCAGCTTCATGTACCCGGCCGATCCGAGCGCGCGCACGACCTCCTTGACCGCTTCCCAATCCTCGTCACGCTCGATCTTCGCCGCACGTGGAGCAAGCTCGCGGGCAAGAAAATCGCGGATTTCGGCACGAAATGCGCGATCCTCGTCGGTCAGGAAGAAATCGTGCATGCAAGCTTCATCGAATCTGCGGTCAGAGCGTAACCGGGCATGCAAGCCGACACGGCACTCCTGGCTGGTGTGGCAGCGGCTCGCGTGGTGAAAGCGGTCATAGCGGCACGGGTTCGAGCATCGGCTCCTCAGCGCCCAGCTTTTCGCGCCGCTGCGCCACATACGCCTCGAGCGCCTCGGTCGTGCCGGGGTCGAGTGCCGGCGCCTCGTATTCCTGGAGCACCCGTTGCCAGACCTCGGTAGCCCGCGTCGTTGCATCCTTTGCACCGGCCAGGCGCCAGTTCTCGTGGTTCTGCCAGTCGGACAGGAAGGGCTCGTAGAATGCCTCTCGAAAGCGTGCCATCGTATGATCGCAGCCGAAGAAATGACCACCGGGACCGACCTCCTGCATCGCATCGGCACCGACTTCCGTGCGCGAGATCGTCAGCGGCGTCAGCAGCCGCTGCATGTGCTGAAGCATCTCGCAGTCGACGACGATCTTCTCGAGCGAGGCGACGAGCCCGCCCTCGAGCCAGCCGGCCGCGTGGTAGGTGAAGTTTCCATACCCCATGACTGCACCCCAGAGCGCCATCTGCGTCTCCCAGGTCGCCTGGGCATCGACGGCGTTCGAGGCGTTGCAGGCGCTGGTTCGATAGGGCAGCGCATACTTGCGGGCGAGCTGGCCGCCAGCGATGTTCGCGAGCGCGTTCTCCGGTGTACCGAATGCGGGGGAACCCGAGCGCATGTCCACGTTCGACGTAAACCCGCCATAGACGGTCGGGGCACCCGGGCGCGTGAGCTGCACGAGCGCCACCCCGAGCAAAGCTTCGGCGTTCTGCTGGGCAAGAGCGCCGGCCATCGTCGCGGGCGTCATGGCCCCCATCAGCGTGAACGGTGTGACGACGACACCTTGCCCGAGCATGGCCATCTGCATTGCCCCGTAGGCCATCGAGTCGTCGAGCTTTCTCGGCGAATTGACGTTGATGTTGGTCAGCACCGTCGGGCTGTCCGCCATCTGTTCGAGAGAAAGACCGCGCGCGATCGCGCACAGCTCGACCGCGTCGCGGGCACGTCCCGCTCCGATACCGGTAGCGCAGAACACCTTGTCGGCCAGCGTCAGGTTGACCAGCGTGGTATCGAGATGACGGGTGTTCGCCGGCAGGTCAGTCGGCGCGATCGCCTGGTTGCCGAAAAAGTCGATGACGTTGAACGACTGCCCGAGGCGGATGATGTTGCGGTAGTCCTCGATGTTACCGACGCGCCGCCCGTTGATCCGGTCGTGCACGTTCGGCGGCCCGGAGACGAGCCCGAAGTTGATCGCGTTGCCGCCTGCCGCGATGGCGTTGGCCGGGTTTCGCGGTGTCAGCGTGAAATCGGCCGGCGCCCGAGCGATCGTCTCGAGCACCAGTGCGCGGTCCAGGCGCACGATTCCGTCAGTGCCGACCTCGGCCCCGGCGTTGCGGAACAGTTCCAGTGCCTGGTCACCGAGCACCTCGATACCGAGATCCTCGAGAATGTCCAGTGAGGCGTCGTGGACCAGTTCGAGCTGCTCCTCGTCGAGGGCGGCGATCGGTTCGAAGCGATTCCTGAGCTGGCAGCGCGCGAGCTGAGGTAACTTGGCGACGGGCTGGCTTTCACCACTGCGGCGCGCGGCGGCGGGGTTTGCTGGGTGCGGCCATGTTGGTAGAGTGTCAGAGTCGAGTTGGTGTCAGGGTATGTCGCGAAAGAAGGGGTCGCGCACAAAGGTCGGTACTGCGAGATGATCGATCAATCGACCCATCTCGCGGTGTACGAGTGAGATGTTCGAATCGCGCACCGTCGGCAGACGAAAGCGCGCTCGCCGCACGGCCTCGAAATCGAGCGTGGCCACGATCAGCGCCTCATCCTCCTGCGCCTCGGCGAGAATGTGCCCGTACGGATCGACGATGCAGGACCCGCCCCAGAAATGCGCGCCGTCTTCACTGCCCACCCGGTTGGCCATGACGATCGGCATGCCGTACATCATCGCGTAGAAGCGTATGGCGAGATGCCAGCCGTCGGGATTGGAGAAATCGCCACCGACGGCGCCGAGCGCGGAGTTGACCGGGGCGAGTAGCAGGGTGGCGCCGTGCAGCATCGCCAGATGCACCAGAGAAGGGTTCCACAGATCGGCGCAGATCAGAACGCCGTGGCGCCAGGGCTTGTCGGTGGAGAAGGTTTCGACATAGTTCCCACCCGCGAAGAGCTTGCCCTCTTCGAGATCACCGTAGGTGGGCAGGTTGAGCTTGCGGTGCAGGAAGACAAGCTTCCCGCCATGGACGACGAGCGCGGCATTGTAGAGCTGGGCCGCCGGCCCCTCCTCGACCATGCCGAACACGACCGTCATCTGTGGGGCGACTGCCGCGAGTTCGGCGATGACCGGGTCGTCGCGAGAGCGAGACACATCGACGACGCCTTCGCCGAGTCGGTAGCCCGTCAACGAGAGCTCGGGGAACAGCAGAAGCTCGACGCCGGCTTCGGCGGCCTCGCCGATGCACCGGACGTGACGACGCAGGTTGGCCTCGACATCACCCAGATCACAGTCGATCTGGGCAACCCCGACACGCAGGCTCCCGGTGTCTGCCACGACGCTACGTCTCTACCACTACTCGTCGCACCGGCAACGCGCGCGCTCAGATCAGACCCTGCTCCTTCAGAAAGCTTGATGCGACGTCTTCGATCGTCTTCTTCTCGACGTCGACCTGCGCGTTTAGCGTCGCCATCGTCTCGTCGTCGAGCTTTCCCGAGAGCTCGTTGAGCAGCTCCGACAGCTTGGGGTTCTCCTTGAGTATGTCTTCGCGCACGACCGGGGTCAGCGCGTAGGCAGGAAAGAAGCCCTTGTCGTCCTCGAGCACGGTGAAGTCGAAGGCCTTGTTGCGGCCGTCGGTCGCGAAGACAAGTGCCGAATCCACCTGGTTCTCCTTCAACGCCTGGTAGGTCAGACCCGAGTCCATGCGCTTGACGTCCGAGCGCCCCATGTCGAATTCATACGCTTCCTGCAACGGCTTCCAGCCGTCGGCACGTGCGTAGAACTCGGCGTTGGAGGCGAAGGTCAGCCCCTTGTCATCGTTCACCGCCTTGGCGAAATCGCTGATGGACGCGATGCCCATCTCAGCGGCCGCCTCCTTGTTCATCGCGATCGCATAGGTGTTGTTGGCAGCGGAAGGGTCGAGCCAGACAAGCCCCTTCTCGGCATCCAGCTCCTTCACCTTGGCATAGGTGTCCTCCGGGCTCATCGACTCCTCGACCTTGTTGTAGGTGATCAGTGAAGTGCCGGTGTACTCCCAGTAGAGATCGATCTGACCATTCTCCTGCGCCTCGCGCAGGACTGCGCTACCCATGCCGGCACGGGTATCCACGTCGAAGCCGTTGGTCTCGAGCAGCTCGGTTGTCATCGCAGCCATGATCTGCTGCTCGGTGAAATTCTTGCCACCGACGACGATGGTACTGGCCGCCTGGGCATACGCGCCGGTAAGTGCCAACACGGCTCCGGCGACGAGGGTCGCGATGGATCGGGTTCGGTTAGGTGCATGGTTCATCGGGTCAAACTCCTGGGTAAGGCCGGCGCCGTGGGGTGTTCATGGCGCCAAGCGGAACGGTATGATTGTCGGGTCTTATCTCAGCGGATTCACACCACGCGGAATGAGCCAGTAGGCGCACTGGGCGAGTATGAAATCAACGATCACGGCGAGCAGCGCGGTCGTCACCGCCCCGGCGAGCATCATCCCCGGCTCGTTCAGATCGATACCGGTGAAGATCAGCTCGCCAAGGCCGCCACCGCCGATCAGGAAGGCGAGCGGGACGGTACCGACGTTGATCGCGAGGGCCGTGCGTATACCGGCGAAGATGACGAACAGCGCGTTGGGCAATTCGATGCGAAAGAGCTGTTGAAGCGGGCGCATGCCCATGCCGCTCGCCGCCTCCCTGAGATGGCCCGGCACTTCGAGCAGACCGGCGTAGGTGTTTCTGACGATCGGCAGCAAGGAGGCAACCCAGAGCCCGAATACCGCCGGTACCGTGCCTATGCCGAGAAAGGCCATGCTCAGGGCGAGTACGGCGAGGGTCGGGATCGTGGTACCGATGTTGAGCACCTGCATCAGGCTCTCGGCAAAGCGGCGCATGTGCGGTCGGCTCAGCCAGATCCCGAGTGGCACGCCGAGCACTATCGCAAGCCCGCCCGAGATCAGCGTCAGCATGATGTGCTGCGGAGTCAGGTAGGCGATATCTTCCCAGTAGTCGTAAGCCACATCGACAATGCCTGCCGATCCGGCCCAGATGCCGAACGCGAACACCGTGGCCAGCAGCAGTGTACGGCGCAGGCGTTCGGGGCCCTCGGCCGACCCTCTGGCAATCGTACTGGCGGCCATGCGCTCAGCCCCTCCGGCGGTAGGTCTCGCCCAGCAGGTGCGTGATGCCCCGCTGGGTGATCTGCCCACGGTAGATCCCCTCGGCGTCGGTACAGGGCAGCCAGCTCAGGTCGTGGGTGAACATGAGCGACACCGCGGTGCGAATCTCGTCGTCGATGCCGACGCTCGCCTCGATGCCGCTACGGTGTTCGCCGACGGTGCCACGCTTGCCTTCCGCTTCCGCCAGCGAAAGCCTGCCGCGCGGGCGGCCACGCGGTCCGACCATGACGATGTGCTGATGCTCGTGCTCACGCATCAGGTTCGCCGCCCGTTCGAGCGTGTCTTCGGCGACCACCTTCGGTGCCTCTTCATTCATCGCTTCGTGCACACGCACGAGCCGCAGGCGCTTCAGCGTCCGATCCGCGCCGACGAAGTCAGCGATGAAATCGCTGTTGGGGTGCGCGAGGAGATCATCCGGGGCGTCGTACTGCTCGAGTTTTCCGGCGCGGAAAATCGCGATGCGGTCCCCCATCTTGACAGCCTCGTCGATATCGTGACTGACGAACATGATCGTTTTCCTGAGCTTCTTCTGCATCTTCAGGAATTCGTCCTGGATGATCTCGCGATTGATCGGATCGATCGCACCGAACGGCTCGTCCATCAGCATGACCGGCGGGTCGGCGGCAAGCGCACGGGCCACGCCGATACGCTGAGCCTGTCCGCCGGAGAGCTCGCGCGGATAGCGCTTGAGAAACACGGCCGGGTCCAGCGCCATCATCTCGACCAGCTCGGCGGCGCGCGATTTCGACTTCGCGGCGTCCCAGCCCAGCAGCTTCGGTACGACGGTGATGTTCTCCTCGACCGTCATGTTCGGAAACAGCCCGATCTGCTGGATGACGTAGCCGACGTTGCGCCGCAGCGCGATCGTGTCGACCGAGGTCGTGTCCTTGCCATCGATGAAGACCTTGCCCGAGGTCGGCGGGATGATGCGGTTGAGCATCTTCAGCGTCGTCGTCTTGCCGCACCCGGACGGCCCCAGAAGGATGCAGATCTCACCTTCGGGAACCTCCATGCTGATGTCGTCGGCTGCGACGGTGCTGCCGTCGGCGGTCTCGAAGGTCTTGGACAGGTTCTCCAGTCTGATCACACGCTTTCCTCGCTGGTGCGGACGTTGGCTCCGTTCACGTTCTTAGCCCGGCGGGTGTCAGGCGCCGCTGTAGCCATTGGAGCGAGTAGTCGGCGACGATCGCGAGCAGACTCACGGCCAGGGCGCCGGCGATGAGCTGACGTGGATCGGTCTGGGCAATGCCGCGGCTGATCAGCGTGCCGAGCCCACCTGCGCCGATATAGGCAGCGATCGCCATGACACCGATGTTCATGACCACGGCGGTGCGCACTCCCGCCATGATGACGGGCACCGCCAGAGGAATCTCGACGCGGGCCAGCCGTTGCACCGGCTTCATGCCCATGCCGCGTGCGGCCTCGCGTAGTGCCGGGTCGACGTTGTTGATGGCCGTGTAGGTATTCCGAATGATCGGTAGCTGGGAGTAGAGCAGTACGGCGATGACCGCCGGGAAATAGCCGATACCCTGGCCGATCTTCGACAGCAGCGGGATCATCAGGCCGAACAGGGCGATCGAGGGAATCGTGATGATGATCGCAGCGACATAGAGCACGACATCTGCGACCACACGGCTTTGCGTGATGGCAATGCCGATGGGTACGCCGGTGATTATTGCAAGCCCGACCGCAACGGTAACGAGAGCGATGTGCTCAAGTGTGGCAGCGCCGATGAAGCCGAGGTTGCCGGCCATGAACGCAAACGTGTCCCACAAGGTTCCCAAGGCAGACGACCCTCGTCCGGAGAGCTCCGGAAGCATCGGCGATCGGACATGATCGCTTTCCCGACTGGCGATCATTATTCCCGTAGAATGATAATTCGTCAACAGTCTTGAGAAGATCGGATGACTACCAAACCGACATCCGAGAAGGGCGGCGGCAGAGCGTTCACCGGGAACGACGCAGGTTCGGGGGATGTGCGCTCCGTACGGCGTGCGCTACAACTTCTGACCCTCTTCGACGCTGCTCGACCGCGTGCCTCACTCAGCGAACTTGCCCGCGAAAGCGCACTGGCGACGAGTACGGCTCAACGGCTCCTGCAAACGCTCGAGCGTGAGTCCTTCCTCGTGCGTGAACCCGACGGTCGCTACGCGCTGGGCGCAGCGCTCTTGCGGCTCGGGGCCACCGCCATGCGTGCGACCTCGCTGTACGAGCAGGCCGGTTCCCGGCTCGCCACGCTTTCTGAAGGCACGGGGGAGACGGCGAACCTCGCCCTGCTCGACACCCCCGAGAGCGCGTTCTACATACGTCAGCGAGTCAGCGATCAGGCGATCAGGCACGAAAACTGGATCGGTCGCCCGTTCGCGCTCGAGGGCACGGCCGTCGGCAGGGCGCTGACCGGCCGCGTCGACCGAACGGGCGGGTACGTGACGCGACATACCCAGACTGCGGACGTCAGTGCCGCGGCGGCCCCGGTGCACGGGGCCGACGGTTGCATTGTCGCGGCGCTCAGCGTGACAGGGCCGACTTTCCGAATCGATGACAAGGCGCTCGAACGCATGCACCTCGTAGTCGTCGACACGGCTCGCGAACTTTCGTTGTCGCTCGGTGGGGAATGGCCCTATGCCGGCGCTGCGCTTCTACGATGAGCTGAACTTGCCGGTTGATCGTTGCCCAGTGGAGTTCGTCGACGAGGGAGTCGCAGAAGCTGATCCACGTTTCCTCCATACCAGGAAACCGAACACGGCGACCAACGCCAAACCCACCGGATCGCTGACCGGGCTGGCGGCGATCAGCGTGGCGGCGGCCACCATGCCCAGCCCGCGCTCCAGCCAGTTCAGCGGCATGCCGGCGTAGCCGATCACCGCGACGCCCCATAGCCCGATGGCGAGAACGACTTTCATGACGATGTACAGCACGGCCAGCGGAAAGCCGATGGCGTCGGCCAGAGAGCCGCCGGGCTGCAGCATCAGCGCAGGGGTGTACACGGCCATGAACGGAATGACGAAGCCTGCGGCTGCCACCTTGATCGCTTCCATCGAGATACGCAGGCCGTTCTCCTTCGCGATCGGTGCCGCGGCGAAGCAGGCGAGTGCCACCGGCGGTGTGAGGTCGGCCAGGATGCCGAAGTAGAAGACGAACATGTGGCTCACGATCAACGGTACGCCCAATTCGAGCAGGGCAGGGCCTGCGATGGACGAGGTGATGATGTAGTTCGGAATGGTCGGGATGCCCATGCCGAGGATGATGCAGGTGACCATGGTGAGCAGCAGCGAGAGGAACAGGCTCTGTTCGCCGATCGCCACGATATACTGGCCGAAGGTGTTGGCCGCGCCGGTGAGCGTCATGGTACCGATGATGATGCCGACGATCGCGCAGGCCATGCCGACGGGCAAGGCAGTCTTCGCCCCTTCCGCCAGTGCATCCCGACAGATCTGCAGCGTTTCGCGACCTCCGTGCGTGAACGCGTTGATGGCCACCAGTACGACGATGCCGCTCACCACCGGCCAGATGCCGTATTCGAAGAAAGCGGCCCCGACCAGCCCCAGCGCGACCCAGAACATCACGCGCAGCACACCGGCGGGCAAGCCTAGTGCGATCGACCCGCCGAGCACCAGCAAGGCGGTGAGTGCAAGGCCGATGGTGCCGGCGAACAGTGGTGTGTAGCCCGAAAACAGCAGGTAGACGAGTACGCCGAGTGGCAGCAGCAGGTACCAGTTGGTGCGCAGGGCGGCGACGGGGGAGGGCAGATCTGCCTTCGGTAACCCTACCAGGCCGCGCTTGCCGGCCTCCAGATGCACCATCCACAGGGCGGATGCGAAATACAGCACGGCGGGAATGAGTGCCGCGAGCACCACCTCGCTGTATTCCACGCCGAGGGTCTCGGCCATGATGAAGGCCACGGCACCCATTACCGGCGGCATCAGCTGCCCGCCCATCGACGCGGTGGATTCGACACCGCCTGCGAACGCGGCCCGATAGCCGAAGCGCTTCATGAGCGGAATCGTGAATTGCCCGGTGGTGACCACGTTGGCCACGCCGGAACCGGAAATGGTGCCCATCAGGCCAGACGAGATCACGGCCACCTTCGCGGCACCACCGAGCCGATGACCTACCAGGCCCAGCGATACGTCCGTGAACAGCTTGATCATGCCGGCGCGCTCCAGGAACGAGCCGAACAGGATGAACAGGAAGATGTAAGTGGACGACACGTAGATCGGTATGCCGTAGATACCCTCGGTGCCATACGCCATGTGGTCGATGACCTGTTCGACATCGTAGCCGCGGTGGTCGAACGGTGCGGGCAGCAGCTGGCCGAACAGGCAGTAGGCCAGGAACAGCCCGGCGATGATCGGCAAGGCTGGCCCCATCAGTATCCAGGTGGCGATGAAGACGGTGAGCAGGGCAATGCTGCCGACGACGAGATCCCGCATCAGCGGATCGCCGGCACGCAGCAGCAGATCCTGATACTCCACCCATTGATAAAATGCAACCATGACACCCAGCGCCGCGAACGCCCAGGCCAGTGAGCGGCGTACCGCACCCCATTCACGCAGCAGGGCGATCAGCGGGCAACCGAGCAACAGAAGGAAACCGACGTGCAGTGCACGCACCACCTGGCTGGGCAGATCGATGACGTGCGCGGCGGTGGCGATCTGGAAGGCGGAAAAGGCCACGGCCACCCAGAACAACAGCTTCCCCGAGAAGCTTTCCGGGAAGCTGTTCGATAACGGGTCGTGAACCACGACGAGCGGTTCACCGGCGCCGTTATCCATGCCCGCCGGTGTGTCGGCAGCACCACCGGCTACCGTCCCGGAACCCGTCCTGGCAGCCTGACCGACTCGGGCCGGGGCTCCGTCGTCGGGTTCGGCGGCCGCCGTGCCGTCGGATGGCCGATCGTTACCGGATACGCTCACCGTGGTTCATCCGCGGAACGGGTTACATCAGCCCCGCTTCCTTGTAGAACTTCTCGGCCCCCGGATGCAGTGGTACCGGCATGCCTTCGAGGGCGTTCTCCAGGACTATCTCCTTGGCCGCCTGATGGGCGGATTCGAGCGACTTCAGGTTCTCGAACAGCTGCTTCGTCATCTGGTAGGCCAGTTCGTCGGAAACCTCACTGTGAGTGACGAGAAAGTTCGGCACGGCCACGGTGCTCACGTCTTCGTCCTGGCCTTCGTAGGTACCGGCCGGAATGGTGGCCGCCATGTACGGTGCTTCCAGCTTGTCGGCAACCTCCGGCGAGATGGAGACCACGTTGATGTCCACCGAGGTGGCCAGGTCCTTGATCGACGCGACGCCGAGGCCGGCGGACTGCAGCGTGGCATCGAGCTGGCGGTTCTTGATCAGTTCCACCGACTCGGCAAAGGGCAGGTATTCGGTCTTGCCCAGGTCATCGTAGCTCATGCCTTCGGCTGCCATGATCGTGCGAGCGTTCAGCTCGGTGCCCGACTTGGCCGCCCCGACCGACAGGCTCTTGCCCTTCAGCTGATCGAAGGTCTCGATGCCGCTATCGGTCGATGCAACCACCTGCACGAAGTTCGGATAGACCCCGGCGATGCCACGCAGCTTGTCGAGCTTCTGCGGAAAGCCGGCTTCGGCGTCACCCTCCCAGGCAAGCTGCACCGAATCACCCAGGGCCAGCGCGATTTCACCACGGCCTTTCTGCAACAGGTTCAGGTTCTCCACCGAAGCCTTCGTCGACTGTACCTGGGTGCGTACATCGGGAATCTTGTCGGCGTAGATCTTCGACAGGCCCACGCCCAGGGGGTAGTAGACCCCGGATGTACCGCCGGTGAGAATGTTGATGAACTCCGCCGAATGGGCGACAGGCATTGCGAATGCAGCGCTTGCGAGACTGGCCGCTGCAAGCGTTGAACGAAACAGCTTGCGTCGCCGGTTGAGAGTGGTCATGCAATCTCCTTGTGGTTGTCCATGAGCTTTTTGCTCAGGTTCTTTGACGAACGACTATCGTGACGGGCAACTGTGAACGCGCCGCTGGAAGTCGTCAAGCACTGCAAGCAGGTCGTCGAGCATCGGGCGCACGTCGTCGATCAAGTTGTCAAGCAGGGCGGGCGTCCGAGAAGAGGGCGAATGTCGGTAGCTCCGCCGTTGCAGTGTCCGGCTCCCCCGATTGGCCGGTATTGAGCGACAGCTGCACCGGGGTGGACGGTATAGAATGTGCCTCTACACTCGAAGGCCGTGTTCCCGGGCCTTTCATCGCATACAGCACAGTGAAGCCGACACCGCTCTTTCCATCGAGGCGACCGTGATCGACCCGGTATCTCTCAACCTGGAAATGATCCTGGTGATGGTGTTGCTCGTGGTCACGGTGTGGCTTTTCGCCTTCGCCGTGGTGCGGGTGGATGTGGCGGCGATGACCATCATGGTGGTGCTCGGCCTGACCACGATGGTGCCGTACATCGAACCACTGATCTCGATCGAAGAACTGTTCTCGGGTTTCTCGAGCAACGCGGTCATATCGATCATCGGGGTCATGATCATCGGCGGCGGTCTCGATCGCACCGGCATCATGGACAAGATGGCCGCACTGATCCTCAAGCGCGGCGGCAAGAGCGAGAAGCGTGTGACGCCACTGATCGCGAGCAGTGCCGCATTGATCTCATCCTTCATGCAGAACATCGGTGTGGCCGCGCTGTTCCTGCCGGTGTGCGCGCGTATCTCCGCTCGTACCAACATCCCGATCTCGCGCCTGCTGATGCCGATGGCGTTCTGCACCATTCTGGGAGGCACTGCCACGATGATCGGATCGAGCCCGCTGATACTGCTCAACGATCTGATCCTGTCGTCGAACCGCACCTTGCCCGAAGATCAGCAGATGGATGAATTCGGCCTGTTCTCGGTGCTGCCGATCGGCCTGGCGCTCAGTGTTACCGGTGTGCTGTATTTCATGCTGGCCGGGCGCTACCTGTTGCCGTCGCGTAACGTCGATGCCAGCCGGACATCGCGCGCCGCGGATTACTTCAAGAACGTGTATGGCATCAGTGGCCAGCTCATCGAGGTGCAGGTCACCGAAGACAGCCCGATGGTGGGCAAGTCGATCCATCAGACCGAAGAGAACTACGACGGCACGCCGTTCATCCTGGCGCTTTACAGCGGAGATGTGGTGAAAATCCCGCCGGACCGGGAAGAGCTGATCTGGGTGGATACCCGGCTCGGCCTGATGGGCGAGGACGAGGGAGTGCGTGCCTTCTGCGAAAAGCACCACTGGAATATCCTGGGCAGCCCGGAGCGGTTCGCCGAAGTGCTGAATTCGCAGCACAGTGGTATCGGCGAGGTCGTCATTCCGCCGGGTTCCAGCCTGATCGGCCAGAAGATCGGCGACATCAAGCCCCGGCGGAACTTCGGCACCAACATCATGCAGATCTACCGCAACGAGCAGGTGATTCGGCATAGCTTTCGCGACATCGACCTGCACGCCGGGGATACGCTGGTGGTGCATTCGAGCTGGAAGGATCTGCACAAGCTCACACGTAACCGTGAGGTGGTGGTGGCTACCGATGTGAAGTACGAGGATGTCAGGGAAGACAAGATCAGGCCGGCGCTGTTCTTCTTCGTGATGTCGCTGGTGCTGTTCTTCGTCACGGATGTGTTGTCGATCTCTCTGATGGCAGGTGCTCTGGGCATGATCCTGTGGGGCGTCATCACGATCGATGAAGCCTACAACTCGGTCAAGCTTTCCACCGTGTTCCTGCTGGCCTGCCTGATACCGCTGGGCATCGCCGTCGACCATTCCGGTGCCGCCACCTGGATCGCACAGAATCTGGTGCTGCTGATCGGTGACGTACCGCATTGGGTCATGCAGGCGGTGGTTGCCGTGTTGTCCACGTTCTTCACGCTGGTGATGTCGAACATCGGAGCGACGGTGCTGCTGGTGCCCCTGGCGGTGAACCTGGCACAGGCTACCGGTGCCGATCCGGCCCTGTTCGCGCTGACCGTCGCCATTTCCGTCGGCAACGCCTTCCTGATTCCCACCAATCAGGTGAACGCGCTGATCATGGGTCCGGGCGACTACACGGTGGCCGATTTCATGCGTGCCGGCGGCGGCATGACCGTGCTGTTCCTGGTCGTCAGCCTCGGCACCATGTACCTGCTCTATTGACGACCTTGTTCGAGACCGAGGCCGGTGGCACGCGGTACAGCGTACGCCAGGCCGGTGCCAGCCTGCGCCTTTACAGCAATGGCGTGTTCCACAGCCAGTGGAACCCCGAGCGACCGTTCGCCGGTGGCATCTGGGATTGCCTGAGCCTGCCGGCGCTGTACCGCCCGCGCGTTGAAATGCGGCGCATCCTGCTGTTGGGTGTGGGCGGTGGTGCGGTCGTTCGTCAACTGGAGCGATTGCTGCCGTTCGGCTCCCTGACGGGTGTGGATCTCGATGGTGTACACCTGAACATCGCCCGTGACTGGTTCGGGGTGAATGATGCGCGGGTCGAACTGATCGAATCCGAAGCCGCCGCGTGGTTGGGCGCTTACGGCGGTGAACCGTTTGACCTGGTGATCGATGACGTCTTCACCCATGTCGAGGGTGAGCCGATCAGGGCGATCGGATTGGACGATGCCTGGGTGGCGGAACTGACGAAGGCGCTGGCCCCGGAGGGTGTGTTGATCGTCAATGCGGTCAGCAGCCGCCAGCTGAAGCGTGCGGTGCCAGTGTTGCGTGCGGCGGGTTTGCAGTTCGGTCAACGATGGACACAGCCCACGTACGCCAATGCCATCGGTGCCCTGTCGCGGCAGCCGCTATTGCCGGCAGTGTGGCTGACGCAGCTGGCAGCCTGTCAGCTCCCGGCTCCTGTCGCTCGTTCGGCGAAGCGGCCGGAGCGTCGGGCGCTGCGCTGAACGGCGCACACGGCCGTACCCGCCGAGTCCGCCCTTCGATGCGGGCTGCATGAACCGGAGCCCGCGCTGGCCTTCAGAATTGAAAAGCCAGCTGCATGCCCGCCTGCGCGGCATCCTGGCCCGCCACGCGGGCACCGAGCTGCAGCGGGCCGAAGCCGAAGCCGAGGCTCAAGGCCGTGGCATCCTCGTCACGGCCGGCGTCATGGGCGATGCCGCCCCGTAGCTGGAACAGCGGTGTCGCGTATTCCACCCCCACGGCCAGGGCTTGCGTTTCGAGGTTGTCCACCTTGGCGGAGTTCACTGCCAAGTCGGCGTTGAAGCTGTATCGGCCGAGGCTGTAGGCACCGCCGAGAATCAGTTGCGGCGTGGTCTCGAACTCGAAGCCGGCATCGGTTTCGATCGATTCGGGAATCAGGTTCCTCATCACACCTGCCACTCGCAAGCCGGTGCCCTCGATGTCCGTGGACGCGCCCACATCCACCGTCAGCGACGTTTCACTGGCCTCACTGTCTTCGAACTGGTCGGCGAATGAATCGCTGGCATCGTCGAACTGGTCAGCGATCGAGGTATCGATGCTCGAGGCGCGCAGCACGGATAGCTTCGGTGTGACGCCGATATCCACCGCTTGCCTGCCTATCGTGAGGCTGCGTGCCAGGCTCAAGCCGAGTTGCATGCGGGCCAGGACGCTGCCGCGCACTTCGCTTGCCAGCGTCTCCTCTGGCCGGACGACACTCAGGGTTGGCGGTACCGGATCAGTCTCATCGACCGGAGCCACGTCCAGGTAGGGGCTGTCGTCGATATCGCCGACCGTCACGTCGTTGTCCGACAGCAAGGATTCGAAGCTGCCCACATAGTCGAGATCACCCGCTGCCACGGTGGTCCGCCCGGCGCCGGTGGCCGCCAGGTGCAGGTGCACGGCGAACGGCGTCGGTGTGGAGGTGATGCCCACACCGAAATCGCTCGTGATTCGGGCCTCGACTCGCTCGCCGTCGACATCTTCGAGGATGTCCAGGATTCGGCCTGACTGGCTGCCCAGGTCAGCGGTGCCCTCGATACACACGGTATCGTCGGTGTCGACATCGGGTGCGCATTGCACCGCGGCACCATCGATCCTGTCGACCTCGTCGCCGATGTCGTCGGCGAGGTCTTCGTTGTCTTCGTCGCTCAGTGTGTCGATGACGCGCCCGTGATCCCGCACCTCGATGCCGATGCCCAGTTGCACGTGACTGCCCTGGCCACCGCGCTGCTGTCGCATCAGGGTGGCAGGGTTGTCGAGCACACCGTACACACCTTCACCCTTGGCGATGGCCGAACCACCGAGCCCGAGCGCACGGGCGTCGAGCGCGTTGGCGGCGGTGGGCACGTTGGCGACCATGAACAAGGCGGCGGCGATCGCGCCGTACCGCACGGGGCGATGACAGGCAGGCACTACGTGCGCACGGTAGCGCATGGCAGGATCCTCTCGGCAACAGGACGAATGAAGCAGGAGGTCGTGGTCGATGCACTTACCGTACCCGACAACCGCTTCAGTCGACCGCCGCCGTTGAAACCGCCTGGGAGGCATGCACGATGGCCTGCCTTTCCACCTCGCCGACGAGCACGTCGGCCTCTGCCTCCATCGCCTGCAAGCCTTCCGTGATGTGCAGCCTGCCGTCCCTGACGTCGAGCAATTGCCGATCGATCAGCGTGTCGATGAAGGTGCCGAACAGGTGGCGATCGTACAGATCGGTGGCCTGACGGCCGTGCGTCAGTGCCAGTCGCTGCGCGCAGGCGTCGCATCGGGCGGCCAATGCCTGCCGCTCGACACCGTCTGCCGAGGCGCGGTACAACAGCACCGCGGTCAGGTAGTAGCGTTCCAGTACCGGCCCGATGAGCTGTGCCAGCTGCAACAGTGACACACTCTCTTCGCTGCCCGTGCGGGCGCGCTGCCAGGCGTCATCGCTGACCCCACGGTCTTGCGCCCCACCGTCATCGAACTTGTCAGCGTCAGTCCCGTTACCGTCGGCCCGGTCTCCGCCTGACCCGTTTACGTTCTTCATCTCGCCGTCCGCTTGAATCAGCCCGCGGTCGCTCAATGCCCGGACGGATCGGGTCAGCCGCTCGGTCGTCAGGGTCGCCTCGAGAAAGAACTCCGCCTGCAGAAAGGGGTAGCTGAGTGCCACCAGATGCTCGATGCCGGCGAGATTCTGCCTGGGCCGGTTCAGGAAAGTGCCGGCCACCAACGCCGGCAGCACCAGCAGGTGCAGGATATTGTTGCGGAAGTAGGTGATCGGAGCGGCCTGGCCGGGAAGAATCCGTACCACCTTGCCCAACGGGTCGTCGACGACTTCGACGAAACCCAGGCGCACGGCCTGGGCAATGGCCTCGCCGTCGGCCACCTCCGGGATGTTCACCAGGCTGCCGGCGTGGGTGGCTTCGATCAGGTAGCGATAGAGCTGTAGCCGGCTTTCCACTTCTTTCACGCTCAATGCCCCTCGTGCGCTGGCGAGCAACACTGCTGCCAGCAGGCTCACGGGTGTGATGCTGGCGGCCTGGTTGATGCGTTGCATGATCAGGCAGCCCAGTTCGCTGACCACCGGGCGCAGCCAGTCGGGTTTGCGGATACCGATTTCGGCCTCACGCCAGTCTTGTCGGTGCTGGTCGAGCAGCGCATTCAGGTCGATCGGCTCACCGAAGTTGACGCGCACCCGGCCGTATTCCTCGCGCAGCCGGCGCAATGACTTGATCAGCGCGAACACGGTTTCCTTGTGCTTGCTCCCACCGGCCAGCTCGCTGGTGAAGGAGCGCCCCTCTATCAGCCGTTCGTAGCCGAAATACACCGGTACGAAGATGACGGGCACCCGTGGATTGCGCAGGTACGCGTGCGCTGTCATGGACAACATGCCACCTTTCGGTGGCAGTAGCCGCCCGGTTCGGCTGCGGCCGCCTTCGATGAAATACTCGATGGAGTGGCCGCGTTGTTGTATTTCCTTGAGGTACGCGCTGAATACGGCCGCGTACAGGGCATTGCCCGAGAAGCTGCGCCGCAGGAAGAAGGCCCCGCCGCTTCTGAGCAGCCCACCGACCACCGGCAGGTTGAGGTTGATGCCGGCGGCCACGTGCGGCAGTGAAAAACCGTGCTGATACAGGATGTAGGAAAGCAGCAGGTAGTCGATATGGCTGCGATGGCAGGGCACATAGACAACCTCGTGCCCGTCGGCAACACGGCGTAGCCGCTCCACGCCTTCGATGTCCACGCCGTCGTACAGCCCGGTCCACAGCCGTGTGAGTGGGCGCTGAAAGAGCCTGGCGATGGTGTACGACATGTCGGCGGCGATTTCGGTCGCGTAGGCCTCGGCCCGCCGCTGCAGCTTGCGGTGCTGCCTGACCTCGTTGCCCGCCTCGGATACGATGGCACGGCGCACGCCGGCATCCGCGACCACCTGGCCGATCAGCGTTCGCCGGTGTGAAAGATCGGGCCCCAGGCTTGCAATACGACGCTGTCGGAAGTGAACCCGGAGTATGCGCAGGAGCTTGCGGCTCAGCAGCGCCGGTTCGTCAGTGCTGCTGACAAGCGTTCGCAGCGACAACGGCTGGCTGAACTGGATGAGCGTATTGCGCCCATGCACCAGTGTGGTGATGAACTTGCGCAGCCGTCCGGACAACCGCCAGTTCTCGCTGAACAGCAGCTGCAGCCCGGAGGCATCGCGACTCGGCGCCCGACCCCAGTAGACCGCTACCGGCACGATCTGCAGCTCGCCGGCGCCTTCGTCGGCTGCCGCTGCGAGAATCCTGTGCAGGCGTGGCGAGCCTTCGGATGGGTGGCGCGACAGCCAGCGTCGTGAGCGGATCTTTAGCACGTCGATGGACGAGCTCTCGCTCAGTGCACCGTAGTGCAGGTTGGCCGACGGCGCCGTGAGTGCATGGTGTTCGGTGGCGATGGCCAGGGCCGCACGATCGGCCAGACCACCGAACTCGAGCATGTAGAGTACGGGCAGGTCGGGGTCGAGCAGGTCACCCGGCCGGGTGGGGAGCACATCAGGACGCACCCAGAGCGAGAGGCAACGGGTGAACCAGCGTCTGAACGACGGTGCCATGCGATGATCACTTGCCTGGGCGGACGGGACGTGGAGAGTATCAAATTGCTCGTCGGCGAACCGATCCGTCGGAGGTGGCCGTCCGACGATGCGTTCCGGCGCGGCGCGGCGCGCACGTACAAGTCACGAGGTGGATGCATGCAGACGGGCATCGACCATCAACCATCAGGAGAACCACGACCATGAGTGAAGAAGTCACCGCCCTGAACATTCTCGGTGCACCGCTCGAGCCGTGCAGCACAGACCCGATGACCGGTTTCTACCGTGACGGTTGCTGCAATACCGGTCCTGCCGACAGAGGGTCGCACACCGTGTGCGTCGCGGTCACCGACGAATTTCTGAGCTACACGGCCTCGCGCGGCAACGACCTGGCCACGCCGATGCCCGCCTACGGTTTTCCAGGCCTCGAAGCCGGCGACCGCTGGTGCCTGTGCGCGACGCGCTGGCTCGAGGCGCACGATGCAGGGCTGGCTCCCCGTGTCTACACCCGCAGCACGCATGAGCGTGCGCTGGATATCATACCGCTGGAAAAGCTGACCGCCAGTGCGGCCGACCTGAGTTGATGCGAGGTAGCTGCTACCCCGTCTCATCCTTCGTCAGGTTCGGCATCACGGCAAGAGTGTCCCTGTCGGAGCGCCGACGATCGACAGACCTCAAGCCGGGCAGTTCAGGCTCTCGGCCGCCGCCGCCGGCAGGCGATACAGGCGGACGTCGGGCCTCTGGGCATCACGGTACCCGGGCTCGTAGGTTGCCAGCAACTCGAACTGCTCATCGGGCTTCCAGTCCGCGTAGGTCAACACGATCAGCAAGTCCTGGCGGGTACTGACAAGATCGCAGATGTGCCCTTCGACTTCTTCGGCCGTCGGCAGCGCCTGCATGAGGTTCCACTGCGTGTACGGAACCTCGCAGTCGCACACCATGTCGTAGATGTCGGTATCGAGATAGGCGGTGACGCCTCCGCCCAGGTAGCCCGAGTCGAGCGCGAGCGTATAGGGCGGGGTGACCTTGTCGCGGATGTCGTGCGCGACGCTACGCCAGGGAGACTGCTCGCGCAGCACGTCGAGCCCGGCGGCGCCGGCCGCCACGACGACATGATAAGCCAACACCAGTACCAGCCCGACACCTGCGAGCGGGCGCAATGCCGCCAGCTGTGGTGGTGACCAGGATGACGCACCTGCCGGATACTCACGCCAACGACGCAACGGTGAGTGCCAGTCAGGTGACTGAACCAGCCCGGCACTCGCCCAGCAGAAGACGAGTGCTGCCATGAACAGATGCCCTACATGCCGGTCAGACAACGACGAGATGGTCGCAGCGGCGGCGCTGATCGACACGACCGCCAGCAGCCAGGGCACGAGCGCTGCCGGGCTGCGCAACAACCTGACGAGAATGCCGACCACGACGGCCACCGCTAGGAACAGCGTGACCCACCAACCGACGCCGGATTCGGCCAAGCTGCCCACGCCCAGCGGCAGGCGATCCAGGTGCGGGAAGCTGGCGGTGATGATCGGCTCGGGTATCCAACTCGTTTGCAGCGCTTCGCCGGTGATGACATCGCTTTCGAAGCTGGTCGAGCCTGTGGGGAACACGATGAGCCAGGCGGCGACCAGGACGAAGGCCGTGTATACGCTCAGCGAAGTCAGGAGTGTGGCCTTGTTGATCGAGCGGATACGTGTGTGTTCCTGAGTCGCCTCCAACACTATGAGCAGCATGAATGACACGGAGAGCACCACACCGAAAGCACTGGTGAAGCCGATGAGAGCGCACAGCAGGCTCAGGGTCAGTAGCGATGAGCCGCCACGATGGAGGCGGGTCGCGAGCAGGCCGCACAGCAGGAGGGCCACGCCGTATGGACGCGGAATGAGGCTGTACTCGTAGAACGGGAAGTAGCCGAAGATGACCAGTGCGCATACCCAGCGTGGAAACGGCCGATCACGCAGCAGCAGGAAGGCCAGGATGACGGCGAAGATCACACTCAGCGCCTGCATCAGCTCGGGTATGCCGAATCGGGTCAAGGGCCACAGCAGGAAATGCCAGAAGGGGGTATGGCCTTCGTACCAGCCGTTGGCGATCACGCCCCAGGGCAAGTCGGCGGCCCTGGCGATGTTCCAGGCCTGTACTTCGTCGTGCCCGAGCTCGTGGTTGACCGCCACCACAGCCGAGATAAACGTGAAAAGGCACAGGATGACGAGGTCACTTCGATCGATATGATTCTTTCCCTGAGTCGCAATCGACATGCTGATCTGGCTCTGCTCTTGTGGATGGTGACGCCGGAAGAGGCTCAGGCGGGGATTCATGCAATCTGCCGGCCAGTGGGCGGGGGGACGGAAACATATCTGCCGAACACGTCTGCAAAAGACGTGTCGTCGTCGCCGGTCACGCCATGAACGACTGATGGGCACCTCTTCAGTTTTTCCGTGTCAGCCCGCCGCATGATACGTCGGGGCACCCGCTCACTTGCCGCGTCGAATTACCGCCCTGCCCAGTACCCGGCCCAGGTTGCCGGCCTGTCGAAGGCGGGCTGACCAATCTACGGATCTTGCACCGCGCTCCAGCCGGCGGCGATTGAACTGCGTCTGGGTGGCGGCATCGTTCAAGGCCATCAGCTGCGCTCCCAACAGGTCGATGTTGTAAAGCCCGCGGCTGGGTAGCAGGCACACCGGGATGGCGAGCGTGTCATCGGGCAGCTTCAGCTGCCCGCGCACGCTGATGAGCGCTTCACGGATCGTCGCCGCCTTGCGGTGCCGGCGGTTGCGAGCCCCGCTGTTGCCGGAGATGCCCGCACCTGTCGTGCCGTCTGTGTCGGTCGCGTTGGCGGCACCGGTCTGGACGTCTGCATCCGCACCCGTTCCGGCCAAGCCGGTGTCGAGATCGTAAGGTGGCGACCATTCGTTGCGCGGCGGCAGGGTATCGGCATGCGTCAGCACCAGCATGATCGGTGGTCGGCGTCGTGCCGGCAAGGCTTCGAAGCGTGCATCGATCGCCGCGAGCAGCGCCACATCGGCGGCTCTGGCCGGCTGTGTGGCACGTGCCAGAACCAGGATGAGATCGGCATCCAGGGCAACCTCGGCGAGCATGGCAAGCTTGTCGTCGTCCATCTCCACACCGGGAGTGTCGATCAGATGCAGTTCGCTGCCGTCTTCGACCTTGAGCGTGTGCACGCTGGTGCGATCCGTGGTCGGCAACCGGCCGGTTTCCGCCGCCAGGGAGTCGACCAGAGCATTCACCAGGGAAGACTTGCCCGCACTGGTCTGGCCGAGCACCAGCACCCGCAGCGGTTCCGGGGATTCCGGGCGTCGTTCTTCATCGGCGCGTGCCGCTTCGCTGCGGTAGTCGTGCAGCTCTTCGTCCGACACCCTGAGCCTGCCGCTGTACAGATCGATGCCGACCTGACTTATCTCCTGCAGCAGCAGGCGCTTGAGCGTTGTCTGCACGGCGCCGCCCACCTGGTTGAGCACGCGATCGGTGATGTGATCGCGGATCTCGCCGATCACCGCGCCCACCGGATTGACCAGCCTTACCGTGCGCCGAATTCTGTTGTACCAGGTGAAACCGGTCTTGATCGAGTCTTGTCGGCGTACCAGCGAGACCACCGTGCCGATCTTTACGCGATCAGCGTAGGGCACGTTGTTCTGGATCAGGCGACGGTAGCGCGCGCTGGCGACCGACACCACGAGCAAGGCCTCGGGCAGCGTGAACCGGTAGGTCGCGTTGGACTTCTTGCCATGATAGGCCGCGGCGATCAGCGACAGATTGTGCAGGGCGATGGCGGTCAGCTCATTCCAGGTGGGCTCGGCCTCCAGCGCCTCTTCGATGGCTCGGCAACTGGATTGCCAGACCTCTCTGTCGTGGGCAGACCAGTCGCCGCGGGCAGCCAGCTGATCGGGCAGTTGTTCGAAACCGTCGGCCGCCGCAGCGCTACCCTCGGCCGGTTCGGCTCCGCCATCGTCAGCGGATCGCCCTTTCCGGGCGTTCGACGTACCGTGGCGGGCAGCGGCGGCGTGCATCTGACGGCGCGGCCAGTTCACCAGCCCCAGGTAGGCCACCAGCGTGACCGCGAGCCACAGTGCCATCGATACCAGCAGGTAGTCGTTCTGCCACAGGAAGATCAGCCCGGCCACCAACAACGCGAGCATCGGCACGATGACGACGAGCGTGACGTACCACAAAGCGCCACGGGTGGCGTCGAGCCAGGAGAGCCAGCGCTTCACGACGGCGAGTCGGGCGCATCGTCGTCGCGCGGCGCTCGACGTGCTCGATCGTACGTCGTCGTCGGGTCCGGTGCCTTTCCGCGTGCTTGATCGTTCGTCGTCATCGTATCCGGCTCGGCGACGCTCTCCGGCGCATGCTTCTTCTCATCGAACGCCTCTCGAAACGCGGCCTGCAGAGCTGCCCGGTCGATATCGATGTGCTGCACCCGATGATGCAGGTAGAGACAGGCCACACGGCCGATGGCATAGGTGCTGGCGAAGCTGATGCTGGAGGCCGCTGCCGCGCCGACGCTCTGGCCATACACCGGAATCAGCTTGCCCAGTTGCCGGGCCATCATCGACAAGGCATAGCGATAGAGGAACGTCG
Organism: Granulosicoccaceae bacterium; assembly: GCA_965214025.1. Classification (GTDB taxonomy): domain Bacteria; phylum Pseudomonadota; class Gammaproteobacteria; order Granulosicoccales; family Granulosicoccaceae; genus Granulosicoccus. The sequence goes on along the minus strand of CBDCAW010000027.1, from coordinate 57,268 downwards.
AGCCCAGCGCGGTCAGGAATTCCCGACTGTGCTGCCGGGTCCATGCCAGGTCGTAGCGCTGGGCAAGGCTATGCAGCAACTTGCCCTGCAGGCTCGGCACCGCCACCAGCCCCACGGCCGGCACCAGATCGATGGCGGCCGCAGCCGATGCGTAGCCGAGAATCTCGTTGCGGCGTTGCTGGAACAGTGCCAGTTCGCTGCCGCTCGTGGCTTGCTCCAGCAGCACATCGTGCAGTTCCGGTACCAGCCCGATGATCGCCTCGCGCAGGTCGGGCAGCCCCATGTCCGGATCGTCGAAGCCGTCTTCCTCGTCGGTGAAATCGATCGATACGGACGGTACGTCCTTGCCGCAGACCGCATCGATCTGTAGCTGTACGTGCTGCATGGCGCGCCGGCGCTCGTCGGCGTCCGGTACGGCATGGCTTGCCGTGTGCACCAGCAGCAGTGGCACCTCGGACAGCTCCTTGCCGATGAGTCGCAAGGCGTCGAGCACGGCTGACTGGTCTGGGTCGTCGAGCCGCACCACCAGCAGCAAGGCGTGGCTGGTCGAGCGGCAGGCGGCAAGCTCCTCGCGCGGGTCGTAGTCCGGTTCGCCGAGACCACGGGTATCGATGAAACGCATCACCGGTGCCTGCCCCGGGTGGTCGTAGACCCGGGAATGCCGTGTGCACGGCGCGAAACCGTTGCCGATCTCGGCACTGTCATCGCCGGTGAGCCGTTGCACGATCGACGACTTGCCGGCCCCCGTCTTGCCCAGCAACCACACGACCGGCACCGCCAGGCGCCGGGCGGCGAGCAACTCGGCCACCGCCGGGTCGGCCGACGGGTTCATGATCGCCTCGCGAAAGCTGCGCAGGCTCAGCGGCAGCTTCATGACCGGGCGTTCACAGGTAGTACTCTCAACTCTGCCATCATGGCCACAGGGTACATCGAGAATATGATGCCTTGTGACACTCAGGTCATCCGACCGGCGAAACATCGCGTGTTCCAGGGCACTGAAGGAGAGGGCATGCGTGATCTGATCGAACTGCAAAGCGGGCAGGTTGCCTTCATCAGCGGACTGATGTCCGGCTTCGCCCTGTCGGTGGCGGCACATGTGCTGCGCTACGGCTTACGCAGCCTGGCCGCCCAGCTTGCCTTCGTCGGGCTCCTCAGTGCCTCCTTGCTGTTCCTGATCGCGCTTTACGTCGATGTACGCCTGGCTATCGAGATGGCGGGGCGCACATCGGTGACGCCGGTGGTGGCCGAACAGCTGATGCAGATCAGAGGTATGGGTACCGCGAGTGCCACCATCGCATTGGTACTGTTCGTCTGGTCGATCGGCTTGCTCGGCTGGCTTGCCACCACGGGCACCGGTATCATGAGTATGCTGCTGGCCGCCGCCACGCTGGCGGCGCTGTGGTACGTGACCGGCAGGATAAATCACATCAAAGCCCTGCTGAGTGCGGCGGCACCGCTTATCTGGCCGATGGCCTGACACCTGGAACCATGCGTTTCTTCCGTTATTTCGAAAGCCTGGTCGAGCCGTTTCCGACCGAATCTCCGGCGCCGCCGCCTGCACGACTGTGGCCGTTCCTGTGGCATTACTCTCGCGAGCTGTGGCCCTGGTTGTTGCTGATGTCTTTACTGACGGCAGTGATCTCGGTACTCGAGGTCAGCCTGTTCGGCTTTCTGGGCAACATCGTCGACTGGCTCGGCACACGTGATCGCGACACTTTCCTGGCTGACGAAGGCCTGAAGCTTGCCCTGATGGGCGGAGTGATTCTGGTGCTGCTGCCACTGATCGGGTTCGCGCAATCGGTTATCCAGCATCAGACGGTCGTCGGCAACTTTCCGATGCGGGTGCGCTGGAAGGCACACCGTTTCATGCTCGGACAAAGCTACGCGTTCTATCAGGACGAGTTCGCCGGCCGCATTGCCACGCGGGTCATGCAGACGTCACTCGCCGTTCGCAACACCGTCGTCAAGGTGCTGGACGTGATGGTGTACGTGGGCGTGTATTTCCTGGGTGCCATGGTGCTCATGTTCTCGTTCAACCTGTGGCTTGCCGTGCCGTTCATCGCCTGGCTCGTGCTCTACGGCCTGCTGCTGCGATACTTCCTGCCGCGCCTGAAGGCAATTTCCCGGCGCCAGGCCGATGCGCGCTCGGAGATGACCGGCCGGGTGGTCGACAGTTACACCAACATCATGACGGTGAAGCTGTTTGCCCACGCCGGGCGCGAAGCCCGTTACGCCCGTGACAGCATGGGTCTGTTCCTCGATACGGTGCACCCGCAGATGCGCCTCGTGTCGATGCTCAACGGTCTGCTCGATCTGCTGAACGGCCTGCTGCTGTTCAGTGTGGCAGGCATAGGCCTGGCCCTGTGGCTCAACGAGTTGGCCAGCGTCGGGGCACTGGCCGTGGGTGTAGGGCTTGTATTGCGCCTGCAGGGCATGTCCAACTGGATCATGTGGGAGCTGTCGGATCTGTTCGAGAGTATCGGTATCGTCTACGACGGCATGTCGATGTTGTCGAAGGAGCGCGGGGTGCGCGACGGTGCGCAGGCGGTTCCGCTGGCGGTGCCCGTCGGCAAGATAGAATTCCGCAACGTCCGTTTCCATTACGGCAAGGATGCCGGAGTGATGGAAGATCTGTCGCTGATCATCGCCGGTGGCGAGAAGATCGGCCTGGTCGGGCGTTCCGGCGCGGGCAAGACCACGCTCACCAACCTGCTGCTGCGCCTCTACGATGTCGAGGCCGGGCAGGTGCTGATCGATGGAACCGACATCCGTGGGGTACAGCAGGAAACGCTGCGGCGCATGGTCGGCGTGGTCACCCAGGACAGCTCGCTGCTGCATCGTTCGATCTTCGATAACATCGCCTACGGGCGGCGCGGGGCCACCCTTGAGGATGTGGTGGATGCCGCGCGGCGTGCCAACGCACATGAGTTCATCGAAGGCCTGGAAGATACGCTCGGGCGGCGTGGTTACGAGGCGCATGTGGGCGAGCGAGGTGTGAAGCTCTCGGGAGGGCAGCGGCAACGCATCTCGATCGCACGAATGTTCCTGAAAGATGCCCCCATTCTCGTGCTCGACGAGGCCACCTCGGCGCTCGACAGCGAAGTGGAGGCCGCCATTCAGGAAAACCTGGCCGCACTGATGCACGGTAAGACCGTCATCGCCATTGCACACCGCCTCTCCACCATCGCGGCGATGGACCGGTTGATCGTGATGGACGAAGGGCGCATCGTTGAGCAGGGCACCCATGCCGAACTGAGTGGCGGCACCGGGCTTTACTCGCAGTTCTGGAACCGGCAGTCCGGTGGTTTCCTCAGCGGTGAAGACGAACCGTTGCAGGACGCCGTTTGATGATACTGCAGGCGTGCGCCTGGTCTGCCCAGGGCGAGACTTCTGACTCCGGGGCATGATACTGAAAGGTCACCACGAGTAGGAGCAAGAGATTGAAACGTTCATTGACCTTCGGCTGGACGCTACGTCAGGTCGATGGCGACATCTGCGTGCCATTCACCGTTCCCGGCGATGTGCACTCCGCACTGCAGACGGCAGGGCTGCTCGAAGACCCTTACTACCGCGACAATGAGCATGCTGTGCAGTGGGTCAGCCGGCAGGCCTGGGTGATCGAGCGCAACCTCACGGTGCATGTATGCGGTGAATGGACACCGGCCATGTTGATCATCGACGGGCTCGATTGCCTGTGCACCCTCGAGATCAACGGCCATGTTGTCGGGCACACCGACAGCCAGTTCAAACGTCACCGAATCGATGTCGGTGCCGTGCTGCAGGTCGGTGACAATCAATTGCGGGTCTACTTCCACGAAGCTCTGGTGGAGGCGTCGCAGCGCGCTGCGGCCTTTCCGTTCGCACTTCCCACCCTGAGCGACAACCTGCCGGTAGAGAATGTGCACTTTCTCAGGAAGAGCGCCTGCCATGCGGGGTGGGACTGGAACCTGTGCCTGATGCCCCTGGGCGTGTACGGTGACATCGTGCTCGATCACAGCCTGCCGGTCCGTATCGAGGATGTCGGGGTGGTCCAGGAGTGGGATGGCGACGCGGTCACCGTGCACGCCAACATTGCGGTGCAGGTGTTCGACGCCTGTTCCATCGACGCGATGATCGAACTGTGCGGAGAGCTCGGATCGCTGACGGTGATGCTCTACCCGGGTGATGGCGAGGTGCAGCTGGCCTTGCGCATCGAGAATCCGATTCGCTGGTGGCCGGCCGGTGAGGGTGCTCAGAAGCGGCATCTGCTGGTGGTGACGGTGGGTGACCAGGTATGGCACCGTGCGATCGGCCTGCGCAGTTCCGAACTGTTGCAAGTGCCTGATGAAGACGGTCGCGGGTTCGCGATCGCCATCAATGACCGGCCGATGTTCATGCGCGGTGCCAACTGGATTCCGGCTGATGCCCTGCCACAACGCATCACGCTGGAAGCGACTCGCGAGTTGCTACAATCCGCGGTGGATGTGAACATGAACATGCTGCGTGTCTGGGGCGGCGGGCAGTACGAGTCCGACGGGTTCTACGCGCTGTGCGATGAGCTCGGGATCGTCGTGTGGCACGATTTCATGTTTTCCTGCCACCACTACCCGGCAGCCGACCCGGTCTGGCTGGCTTCGGTGCGGATCGAGGCTCGGCAGCAGGTCAGGCGCCTGTCTGCGTTCAGCTGTGTGTCGCTGTGGTGCGGCGACAACGAACTGATCGGCGCACTCGATTGGTGGGAGGAGACCCGCGCCAATCGCGATCGCTACGTCGCGAACTACGCTCGCCTGACTCTGGTGCTCGAGGAGGCCGTTGCCACAGAGGTGCCAGGCCTGCCATTCTGGCCAAGCTCGCCGGCACCCGGGCGTCTGGACTTCGGCAATGCGTGGAAAAACGATGGGTCGGGCGACATGCATTTCTGGGACGTATGGCACGAAGCGCAGCCCTTCTCAGCCTACCGCGATGTGCGACCACGGTTCTGTTCCGAGTTCGGCTTCCAGTCGTTTCCCTCGCGTGCCCTGCTCGATACCTTCACCGAACCGACTGATCGCGAGATCTCCTCGAACGTGATGGCCGTGCATCAACGCAACGTAGGTGGCAATGCACGCATCGAGGAAACACTGGAACGTCATTTCCGGTTTCCCGAATCGTTCGACGACATGCTCTTCCTGTCGCAATGCCAGCAGGCCATGGCCATCAGCACGGCCGTGGATTACTGGCGCTCATTGAAACCCCGTTGCATGGGTACCTTGTACTGGCAACTGAACGACACCTGGCCCGTGGCCTCCTGGTCGTCACTGGAATACGGTGGCGGCTGGAAGCTGTTGCACTACGCGGCTCAGCGATTCTTCGCACCGGTGAGTGTGGTGATGGTGCCGTTGAAGGAGAACGCACAGGATGATCCTGCCGACGTGGCTCGTCTGCAGCTCGCCGCCATCAACGACACACACGGCGACCTGCGCATCTACGTAAGCTTGCGCACCATCGACATGGCCGGCCGCATCCATACCAGGCAAGACGGCGAATGGAGTGTTCCCCACGATCGTTCGACTGTGTTGATGGAGCTGGACGCGAGCGACGTGCCGGAAGGTTGCTTCTGCTACTGGCATTGGTTCGACGAAGACGGCGTGCGGCTTGGCACCCACGAATACTGGCCCCGGCCCTACAGGCACTACGCTATCGACAAGCCGACGATTTCAGTGTCGCACGAGATCGTCGACGGGGAGGAGTTCTACCAGCTTTCCACCGACATCCCGGCTTTCTTCGTCAGCGTGGACCTGGGCGGTGCGCGTGTATTCTCCGACAATGGCTTTACACTGCTGCCGAGCGAGACCCGTACGCTCGAGGTGGTCAGGCAGCTGGAAAACCCGCGGGTGCCGGTGGTGCCGGCAATACTCGTGCAGCACTTGTAGCGCTTCCAGCTGTATCAATGCCGGTACCGTCTATCCGTCCACTCATCCACTCATCCACTCATCCACTCATCCATCCGTCCATCCGTCTATCCGTCTATCCGTCTATCCGTCCAACCATCCTCAAGAACAGCTCTTGCCGGAAGGCGATTCGAACGCCGGCAACATCCGCAGCGCTGCCATCTCGATCAAGCCATCGACCGTAACGCTGGTGATGCCGAGTTTGCGCTCGATCTGCAGGGCAGCCAGGCCATGCACGAAGGTCCATAACGCCAAAGCGTTACGCTGCACGAGGGGGTCTGAAGAGGTAAGGGACAGGAATGCACCGACCTGTGAGGTCAGTACATCGAATGGCGAGTGACCGGGTTCCGCAACCGTGTCACTAGGGCTGCCGGCCACGTCCCCGCCGAACATGAGCCGGAACACATGCGGTTCGGCAATCGCGAAACCGACGTAGCTATGACCGATCGCACAGATGGCTTCGCGTGACCCCGGCGGGTGGGTTGCCATGTCGTCGAGCATGCTCTGGCGCATTCGCCGGAACCCATCCTGGGCGACTGCCGCGAGTATGTCGTCGCGATCGGCGAAATGATTGTACGGCGCGGCCGTGCTGACCCCTGCCAGCTTGCATGCCTCACCCACCTTGAAGTTCGCCGCTCCGTGGCGGGCGACCAGACGCTGTGCGGCACGCACCAGTTGCCGACGCAGATCGCCATGATGATAAGTCTTCTTCGCGGTGACGCGAGGCGCCTTGTGGGCCATCCGGCTGCTTGCCTGTCTGATCGAACCGTGATGGTGCGTCTGCAGCCTGCGGTAATCAAGCATCACTCGTTCTGGGCAGACCTCCGTGCAGGCCGGTGGCGCTTTCATGGAATCGTTCGGAGGTCGCCGCGGGCCGCGAGGCGCGAGGCGCGAGCCGCGGGCTGCGAGCCGCGGGCTGCGGGCTGCGGGCTGCGGGCTGCGGGCCCGGCTGCGGGCCGCCAGCCGCAAGATTCGGGGTGGGTTCAATTCCCTTCGATTGACATGTGAGAGCCACTTATATAAGTTAGTGCCTCTCACATGTAGCCGAGACATGCCGACATGTACAAGGAGAAACTGGTGTGAGCGAAACGAATCAGCATTCGAAAGACGACCTGGTGGCGACCCGAATTCAGGCGAACCGACCTGTGGCCCCGTGGCCGAGGCGGTTGGCTTTGGGGGTCGCGTGTCTCGCCATCGCCGGTACCCTCGCGCTTGCCGGCATCACGGCAATCAGCGCACGGGCCGAGGGTCGCGACCGGCCGGAACCGGCGAAGCCTCTTCCGGTTCACGCTGTCGAGGTACGGCAGCAGCCCGGCTACCCACTGGAGCACGCCTACGCAGCACGAGTCGAGCCGGCGCGTCGTAGCGAACTGGCCTTCGAGACCGGTGGCACCGTCATCGAGGTCAGGGTGGATGAGGGCGAGCGCGTCGTGGCTGGCGATGTGCTGGCGCGACTCGATACGCAGTTGCTCGAAGCCCACCGTGATCAACTCGCAGCGGCGCGTACGGGGCTCGATGCCGACGCCGATCTAGCGCGCCTCACGCTGAGTCGGCAGCAGTCACTCGACCAGCGTGGCTTCGGTGTCGGTGAGGCGCTTGATGAGGCGCGGCTGTCGGTGGTACGCATTCGAGCCGGCATCGCCGAGGCAGATGCAGCTCTGGCACTCGCGGAGGCCGAGCTCGATCTGGCTGTACTACGGGCACCGTTCGATGCAGTCGTCAGCCACCGCGCTCTCGACGAGGGTACGGCCGTGTCGGCAAGCACCACCGTGCTCGAGCTACTCGAGGATGCACCGCCACATTTTCGCGTCGGCCTGCCGCCTGCCCGGGCAGCACGGCTGGACCGCCAGGCAACCTATCGATTCTTTCCCGTCGCAGGTCACTCGGCGTCGATGGGTGCGATACCGGCACGTCTGCTATCGGTGCGCGATGATATCGACATTCGCACGCGTACCGTCTCGGCACGCTTCGAACCACTGGGCGTGGCGACCAACGACAAGCGATCACGCCCCCCGACCTTGCTCGGTGAGCTGCTGGAGCTACGCCTGGAAGCCTTCGTCGAGCGGCCGGTGTACGAGGTGCCGATGGCGGCGCTGGTCGAGGCCGAGCGGGGTCTGTGGAGCGTGTTGGCGCTGGCTGTCGAAAGGCCCGAGGCTCTCAGTCATGCCAGGCCGCGCCGGATTCCCGTCCGCATTGTGCGTCTTGCCGACGACCACGCCTACGTCGAGGCCGAGCTCGGCGAGCGGGCATGGCTGGTGGCCGATGGCCGCCACCGTGTGGTGCCGGGAGAACGGGTACGCGTGGTTCTGCGCACCTCGTTCACCCCGAAGAGCGCCGGATCGTGAGTACGCTGTTCTTTCGTGAACCCAGATTCGTCGCGCTCCTGGCACTCACGCTCATCGCAGCCGGTGCTTCCGCACTGCTCGCCATCGGGCGCCAGGAAGATCCGACGATCACCAACCTGTTCGCAACGGTCACCACGTTGTATCCGGGTGCCGAACCGGCACGCGTGGAGGCGCTGGTGACCGAACCGATCGAAACGGCGCTGCAGGACATCGCCGACGTCGACCTGATCGAGTCCAGTTCCGCACCCGGCGTGTCGATCGTGCAACTCGAGTTGATCGACACGCTCGATGACGCGGCGATCGACGCGGCCTGGGCTGACGTACGCGCCGCTCTCGATGGCCTGGACGGTGAGCTGCCCGCAGGTACGGGCACGCCCGATTTCGACAGGAGCGCCGCTGGCGCGTGGAGCATGATCGGCGCACTGACGATCACCCGAGACAAGGAAAACGTGCCGCTTCTGGCAACGGTGCGTCGCTATGCGGATGTGCTTGCCACGGACCTGCGGCGCATCGCCGGCACCGATGCGGTCGAACTGTTCGGTGTGCCGGACGAGGAGATTCTGGTCGAGATCGAGCCGCGGGGCCTGGCATCGATGTCATTGACCGCTGCAGACGTCGCCGGGGCTCTGCGTACCGCCGACGCCAAGGTCAGTGCCGGTCAGCTGCGCGGTGCCCGGCAGAATCTGGCGATCGAGCTGGACGGCGAACTCGATAGCGTCGAACGCGTCGAGCGGGTACCGCTGCAGGGCGACGACGCTCGCATCGTGCGTGTCGGAGACGTGGCAAACGTGAGGAAGGCGGTGCGTATGCCGGCCACCGAACTCGCCTTCGCCGATGGTGCGGCTGCGGTACTGATCGCCGCTCGCATCGAGGACGACAGGCAGATCGATGTCTGGATGAACGATGCGCGTGCCGCCGTCGCCCGATTCGACGACAAGCTTCCGGATGGTCTGTCGCACCACATCGTGTTCGACCAGAGCGCGTATACCGCCGAGCGCTTGAGCGATGTCGGCATCAATATGGCGATCGGTGTGGCACTGGTCGTGCTCGTGCTGTTGATCACACTCGGGCTGCGCGCTGCGCTTATCGTCGCCCTGGTACTGCCACTGGTGAGCCTGGCAGCGGTCGCGACCATGAATCTGATCGGCCTGCCGATCCAGCAGATGTCGTTGACCGGTCTGATCGTCGCACTCGGTCTGCTGGTCGACGCTGCGATCGTCATGACCGATGAGATCGGCAAGCGTCTGCGTGCCGGCCTGTCGCGAAGCGATGCGGTCGGCGAGTCGGTGCACCGTCTGACAGCACCGTTGCTGGCCTCGACAGTGACGACTGCCCTGTCGTTCCTGCCGCTGGCATTGTTGCCCGGTGCGGCGGGCGATTTCGTCGGCTCGATCGCGATCGCCGTGATCATCATGCTGCTATGGTCATTCTTCATCGCGATGACCGTAACCGCGGCCCTGGCAGGTTGGATGCTGCCGATGGGGAGCAGTGGTCAACGCACTCATGCCTCCTTCGTCCGCGTGGCCGACCTGTTCGAACGCACGATCGGCCTGGCCCTGCGCTACCCGATTGCCGCGATCATGTTCTCGCTCGTATTGCCTCTGATCGGTTTTGCAAGCATGGGTACCCTGGTCCAACAGTTCTTCCCCGGCGTCGAACGCGATCAGTTCCACCTCGAGGTGGAGCTTGCCGAAGGCACACCGATCACCCGCACGCGCGAAACCGTACTCGCCCTCGATCGGAAGCTCCGGGCCGCCCAGGGTGTCGAGCAGGTATCCTGGGTGCTGGGGAAGAGTGCACCGCCGTTCTACTACAACATGGTCGGTGACCGCGACCGCGCCTCTCACTATGCGCAGGCACTGGTGCGCTCGGCATCCCCGGAGGCAACTGCCTCGCTGGTTCCCGAGTTGCAACGAACGCTGGGCGACGAGGTACCGGAGGCGCGCGTCATCGTGCGCGATCTCGTGCAGGGCCCGCCCGTCACGGCACCGGTCGAACTACGCCTGGTCGGTCCCGACCTCGAGGTACTGACAGCACTTGGCGAACGTTACCGTGCCGTACTCTCGGCCACCGACTCGATCGTCGTGACCCGCGCGACTCTCGAAGGGGGTGCGCCGAAACTCGTGTTCGATATCGACGAGACGGCCGCACGCATAGCGGGTTTCGGGCTGACCGACGTGGCAGCCCTGATCGACAGCACCTTGGAGGGCGAGACCGGCGGGTCGATCATCGATGCCACCGAAGAGCTACCGGTGCGGGTGCGTGCCGGTGTATCGAGCCGAGCGAACCTGGCTGATATCGTCGACCTGCCGATCGTGCTGCCAGCCCGGACCGGTGAGGTTGTGGAGGGTGAAGCGAATTCACCCGCGTTCGATGCGATACCACTGTCGGCGATCGCCACGGCGAGGCTTGCCGCCTCGACGACGGCGATCGCTCGACGGGACACCGAACGTGTCAACACGATTCAGGGCTTCATCAGCTACGGTTTGCTACCCGCCGAGGCATTGATTGAAGTCCAGGCCGCATTGAACGAGGCGGACATCGAACTGCCGCCATCGTACCGGCTGGAATTCGGCGGCGACGCCGGTGACCGGAACGACACCGTCAACGATCTGCTGGCGTCGCTCGGCATCATCGTCACGCTGTCGATAGCCAGTGTGGTTTGCAGTCTCGGCTCGTTCCGGCTGAGCCTGGTGACGATCCTGGTGGCAGGGCTCTCGGCGGGTCTGAGTTTTCTGGCACTGGCGGTGTTTCGCTATCCGTTCGGCATCAACGCACTGATCGGCATCATCGGCTCGATCGGCGTATCGATCAATGCAGCGTTGATCATCTTGACGGCGTTGAAACAGGATGCGCGCGCCGCAGCCGGCGATGTCGAGGCGATGGTCCGGGTCGTCACCGGTTCCGGCCGCCACATCGTCTCGACCACCCTGACGACCTTCGGTGGTTTTCTGCCCATTGATCCTGGGAGGTGGCGCGTTCTGGCCACCGTTCGCCATGGCGATCGCCGGTGGAGTTCTGTTGTCGATGATCGTCTCGTTCGGCTTCGTACCGCCGATGTTCCGGCTGCTGTACGCAGGAACCGGTACGCGCTCACTGCTCAACCTGCCGATGTATGTAGGTGTCATCATAGCGCCTGGCAAGATGCTCGCCCGCCAGTAGAGTCTCGGTGCCGTTCACGGGAGCCACGTTCACATCGAAACGTGGGTTGAAGAAGAACGGTACCGAGAGGCGTTCCTGCGCACCACCGATCACGCGATGGGGTGTTGCCACCACCCGCCCGCCAGTCCATGACTGAAGCATTTCGCCGAAATTGACAATGAAGGTGCCGGGCGGGGCAGTGACCGGCAACCACTCGTTCTGCCGCGTCTGAACCTCCAGCCCGGGCGAGCCATCGGTGGCGAGCAGCGTCAGGCAACCGTAGTCCGTGTGCGGCGCGATGCCGAAGTCCAGACGACCTGCCGTCACGGCACGTGGTGGATAGTAATTGCCGCGCAGCAATGCCATCGGCTTGTCGAACTTGTCGTCGAAATAGTCCGCCGGTTCGCCGATGGCGCTGGCAACCGCTGACAGCAACGCCAGCGACGAGCGCGTGGCCTGCCGGTAGTAACCCGACACGATGGCCCTGAAGTCGGCGGGTTCGGTCGGCCATCGGTTGGCAGCGTAGTAGGTCTGGCTGGTCAGTGGATCGTCCCAGGCCAGTTCCGGCCCACAGTCGAACACTTCCTTGAAGTCTGGATTGGATGCCGGGTCTACCTGTTCGGCGCCCGGGGCACCCCAGCCGCGATTCGACCCCGTGCTCGCCATGTCAACCTTGGCTTTCATTTCAGCCGGCAGGCCGAAGAAGCGTTGGTAGGTATGCAGCAGCCGCTCCACCTCGGGCGCCGTGATACCGATGTGGCTCACTACCATGAAACCTGTCTGCATGGCGGCCTGACGGGTTTTCGCCAGGCTTGCGGCGTGATCGGCATGGGCCGCGTCGAACAGGGGACGGGCGTCCAGCTCGGGAATTTGCATGTTCTACCTACCTACCTGTCTGCCTGCCTGCCTGCCTGCCTACCTACCTACCTGCCTGCCTGCCTGCCTGCCTGCCTGCCTACCTGCCTGCCTGCCTGCCTGCCTGCCTGCCTGCTTGGCTGAGCGGATGCCGATCTGGTGTACGAGGTATCGAAGCCTTCACTGTGCCTGGCCGGTCGATCAGTGGGCGATACGATGAAGACGTCGACGTCCCCAACGTCTTGCAGCCTCCCAATCATCATCGCGGCCACCGCTTGATCGCGGCCACCATTTGAACCAGGCGCCTGTTTCGACGTACAGCTTACTCTGGTAACATCATGTTGTTTACCGTGGCGGAGAAATGGAAACTTCCCAACGAGGAGCCGAACGCCGTGAACGAAGGTGCGACGTCTGTGAACGAAGAGTCGCAGTCGACAAGTCTGGCCCACCTGCAGACGATTTATAGCGAGACGCCGATCGGGTTGTGCTTCAACGACTGCGAGATGCGTTATGCGCAGGTCAACACCCAACTGGCGCTCATCAATGATCTGCCCGTCGAGGAGCACATCGGCAAGACGCCAGCCGAGGTACTGCCGGCAGAGCTCGGTGCAGCGGTCGAGGCGCAGCTACGGCAGGTACTGCAGAGCGGTGAGCAGGTCAGCAACTTGGAATTACGCGCCGTATCACCATCGAATCCTGCCATCAAGCGAGACTGGCTGGTCAGCTACCATCCGGTGAAGCGCGACAATGGCGAAATGTTCGGCGTGTCCACCGCCGTCCAGGACATCACCGCACTGAAGCTCACCGAGAGACGGCACGACACGGCCGGGGCCATTGCCAGACTGTTGGTCGGTGACATGGATTTTCAAGACACCGTGGTCGCAGTGCTGCACCGATTCATCGAGCATCTGGGTGTGAGTCGAGCCGAGTACTGGGAAGAGGTGGTCGAAGAGGGTGGTCTACACGGTGGTCAGCGGGGCCGGCTGCGCCGGGTCAGCGAGGTGGTTTCCACAGTCGCGCCTGGCGCTGTACTCGATGCCGGTGAGCTTGCCCCGGAAAGCAATGCCCGCCCGAGTCACCGCGGGAACGCCTTCGGTAGTTCTGTACAGCACGCTCACGACGGCTTGATCGGCCCTGCCTGGTCGCGCAACACCGTGTCCTGGATTACCGACGTCAGCACCGCCTCCCATTTTTCGAGGGCGGATGAAGCACGCAGGCTCGGCTTGCTCTCCGGCATGGCCTTCCCGATCGTCAACACCGGTACCGGTCAGGTGAACGGCGTGATCTGCCTGTTTCTCGACGAATGCCTGCCGCGTACCGAGGTGCACGCGCAAATGCTCGAGACCGTGGGGCTCGATCTGGGCGAATATCGTCGCCGGCTGTTTGCCGAACGGGCAGCTCGGCGAGCTCAGGTCGAATACAAGCTTCTGACCGATAACATTCCCGATATCGTCGCGCGATTCGACCGACGATACCGGTATCTGTACGTGAACCCTGCGATCAGTCATTTGACCGGACATGCACCTGATGAAGTCATCGGCCGCAGCAACCGTGAGCTCGGCATGCCCGAAGCTTTCTGCGATCACTGGAACTCTCTGGTGGAGCGCGTGTTCCTGACGGATGCGGAAGTTCACGACGAGTTCGATTTCCTGACACCTGACGGTACGCGTTCGTTTCGTGTCCGGCTGATACCCGAACATCGCGATGATGCGTCGACGTCGAGTGTTCTGGGCGTGACCACCGACATCACCGAACATCGGAAAATCCAGAGTTCGCTGGCAGAGCGCGAAGCTACCCTGAAGAGCGCACTGCATGAGCTGGACAGCCTGTATGCCACCGCGCCGGTCGGCTTGTGCGTGCTCGACAATGACATGCGAATACTCAAGATCAACGAAACCCTGGCCAGGGTACATGGCAAGACACCCGCGCAGTTGACCGGTCAGCGGGGGCCAGAGGTCAACCGGCAGGTTGCCGAGCAGCTCGATCCCTTGATCAAGCAGGTGTTCGCGACCGGCCAGGCCATGCTGGATCAGGAAATCAGTCTGGGAGTCGCCGTGGAAGGTGAAAGCTCACCGGAGCTGATGCACTGGCGGGCGAGCTACATCCCGCTGGGTTGGCAAGATGGCAAGCCTGTCACCGTCAGTTGTACAGTGGTCGACGTGACCCAGCAGAAGCGTTCCGAACAGGCGCTCCAGCTGGCTTTGCAAAAGGCAGACGCCGCCAACCGTTCCAAGAGTGAGTTCCTGGCGAACATGAGCCATGAAATTCGCTCGCCGCTGACTGCCATTCTCGGCCATGTAGAGATTCTGAACGATCGCCTTGACGACGATGCCGACCGGAGGGACCTGACGACCATCGGCGCGAACGGTCAGCATCTGTTGTCGTTGCTCAATGATTTTCTCGATCTGGCCAAGATCGAATCCGGCGTCATCGACGTGCAAAACCAGGCGGTGTCGCTCGAATCACTGGTCAATGCCGTCTTCTCGTTGCTGGCGGGGCGGGGCTCGGGAGAAGCAACTCGGGTTCGAGATTCGCTACCTGACGCTGCTGCCCGAAACCATCGTCACCGATGCGGTGCGCTTGCGGCCAGATACTCATCAACCTGCTGTCGAATGCCATCAAGTTCACCGATAAGGGCCATGTGCGACTTGCGATCGACGCAGAACCGGTGGATGCCTCCGAGTGCCTGTACGACGTCAGCTTCGCCATCTCCGACACAGGCATGGGCATTCCCGCTGAATTGCATAGCCGATTGTTCGAACCGTTCGTCCAAGCCGACACATCGGTATCAAGGAGCTATCAGGGAAGCGGGCTCGGGCTTACCATTAGCCGTCGGCTGGCACGCAGGCTCGACGGTGATATCCGTATCGACAGTGCCCTGGGGGCTGGCAGCACTTTCACGCTGACCCTTCGCGCCAGGACCGAAAATGCATCGTCTCTGGTAAGGCCTGCCGACAGGGATGTACCGATGTCCGAGGATGCCGCGGCACGAACCGGGAAGACGCGTGACAAGTTCGACGCCAGAGTGGTGGTCGTCGATGACATGCGCGACATACGCGACATGCTGGTCCGTTTCCTGTGGCAAGCGGGAGTCGAAGCAGTGCCGGTGCCCAGTGGGCGTAGTGCATTGAATCTGCTGGTTGGTGCTGACCGGCAACCGTTCGGTACCGTGCACGACTTCGATGCCGTGATCATCGACATGCAAATGCCCGATCTGGACGGCTACAAGACCGTCAGGCAATTGCGTGAGCGAGGATGCCGGTTGCCGATTCTGGCCTTGACGGCCGCAGCGTTGTCGGGCGAGCGCGAGCAGTGCCTCGAAGCGGGCTGCGATGACTATCTATGCAAGCCAGTGAATTCGGACACACTCGTCAGTGCGCTTGCCCGGATCTTGAAGGGGGTGGTTGCCGATACCAGCCGTATCAACCCGCTACCGGTCGGTGGATCGGCACTCCACTCGACGCCCGGTGCTACCGAAGCCGTGGTGGACGTTGCTGCGTCGCGACTCCTGATGGTGGACGACAGTACGGACTCGCTGCACGTGATGGCGCGTCTGCTTCGCATGCGTGGTCACGACGTGACGGTTGCCAGCACCGCACACGATGCACTGGAACAAGCAAGCCAGGCCAGCTTCGATATCGCGATGATCGACATCGGTCTGCCGGATATGGACGGGCGCGAATTAGCCAGGATGCTGCGTGCCGGAGGCGACAATGAAGCACTTAAAATCGTCGCATTTTCCGGGCATCAGCGGCAGGAATTACTGGCCAACGGCGAGGACGATCCGTTCGACCACTGGCTGACCAAGCCGGTCAAGAGCGCGGAAGTCCAGCGAGTGATCACCCATTTGAGGCATACTCCCCAGCAGCCGGATCTGGAAGAGCCGGTAGCGTGATCACCCTGCGATCCGCGCTTCCGGAGTGACGCGGCACTTCGCTTTCAAGCATGCGGATCGGCGTCCTTTGCAGGTGTACTCGTTTGCCGGTTCGCCTTCTCCTTTCGCAGCGACTCCGCGACCCCTTCGACATCATCGAACAACGGATCATCCTCGACGAAGTGCCTGTCCTCGTCCGAAGTCTTGGAACCCTCAGTGTCGTCACTGCCGGAATCTTCGTTTCCCTGTACAGGGTGCTGATGGTGCATCAGACTTTCTCCAAATAGCCAGTCTCGGGGCCGTAGTCTTAGTCTCGCCGCGAGTATCTGGATCGCTCTTTGAAAAATGCACTCATTGCCACCGGGTGGTGGGTCGAACTCGAGGTCAGAACGCCATGACTGAAGCAAAAACCATCCGCCATTACGTCGTTCACGGTCAGGTTCAGGGCGTGGGCTTTCGCTACGCCACACAGCAGCAGGCGCGATCTATGGGCATCGGCGGCCGAGTGCGCAACCGAGACGATGGTGCGGTCGAGATCACGTCAGCAGGCACGCCTGCCACGCTCGACAAGTTCGAGAGTTGGCTGCGACAAGGGCCACCGCCTGCACGGGTCGACCGTCTCGAACGCAGGGAATTGAACACGGAGCCCGATGCGGGCGGTACCGAGGAACTGACGGCGTCTTCGGCCGGCAAGCCGGGCGAGTTCAGGATCGAGCGTTGATTCTTTTGCGTGGCGTGCGAAAAGCCGGTTTCCAGACGATGCGTGACTCGATCACGTCCATGATCGGAAGAACGGTCAAGCTGCCTGTCCGATCCGGGTGAGGAATGCGTCGATGTGGGCCACTGCCACATGAATTGCGCCTGACGGGTTTGCTGGAGATGTCTCAGGTGAACTCATGCACGCTAACTCTTCTGACGCCGCACCCAGCCCGCGTGCCGCTGCACGGCCTCGTCTTCGCGCAGGCTTTCCAATGAATTGAGTCTGGTGGCAAGCGTCATCTCGTCGTACAGGCGATGCACACCGCGGTGGCAGCGCATGCAGATGTCGATGCCTGCATTGAGCTGCTCACGCGTGTAATGCTTGCGAAACCGGGCACGCCTGTGCATCTTCTTCGGAATCAGATGATGGAAGGTCAACGTGGTGTGCCGACCGCAGAGCGCGCAGGCACCAAGGCGGGTTCGGGGCATGTTCGATCCAGCAACCCACGAATGACCGGTTCCAGCTACTTGAACAGGCCCTTGGCGATATCCGCCGCGCCGCCCGCGCCACCGGTCTGACCGTTCAACGATCCGCCGGAACTGGCGTTGTCGAGCAGGCTCGGCAGGACATCCCGGAGCTGATCGAGCGCAGACTTCTCATCGGTGCCCATGTTCGCTGCCGCTTCCGACACCTTCTGTTGGCCCAGCGCGCCCTTGAGTTGGTCGTTCGACACCGCCTGGTTCTCACCATCACCGAGCCACGATTGCACCTGAGCACCGAGGCCGCCGGATTGCAGGCGACTCGCCAGACCGGCAAGGTCGAGCGAATTGCTGCCACCGCTACCATGGCTTCCAGACAGACTGGACAAGGCACTCATCAGGCCGCCACCGTTACTACCGAGCTTGTCGCCGAGCAGGGTTTTTCCCAGTGTCATCAAGTCCATGCGTTACTCCCGTTGAAAATGAGCGCACAGCCTAACATTGACGAGAATCTACCTCATTGACGTTGCAATAGTGACTGCATCGGCTCCGCCGGGTACGGTGCCTGAAACTTCAACGACAGGAGAGACTTTCCCATGCCCCACGATCCCATGCCCCACGATAAGGTTCTGCTGATCACCGGCGCTTCCAGTGGCATCGGTGCCGCCACCGCTCGTCTCGCCGTCGCCGAAGGGTGGCGCCTTGTACTGGCGGCTCGCTCGGGTGACCGGCTGAAGGTTCTGGTCGACGAACTGGGTGAGGACCGTGCGCTGGCGGTGACCACCGATGTTACCGATTTCAAATCTCAGGAGGCAATGGTTGCGTTGGCACTGCGTACGTTTGGCAAGATCGATGCGGTGCTCGCGAATGCAGGCTCCGGTGGTGAGCCAGGCGGGTTCTCAGGTGCGCCCGTCGAGTCCTGGCAACGCATGGTCGACGTGAACATTCTGGGCGTCGCCTACACGATGCGCGCTTCACTGGCGGCCTTGAAGGGGTCAAACGGGCACCTGTTGCTGACAGGTTCGGTCGCCGGCCGGCGCACGCTGGCAGGCTCGATGTACAGCGCAACGAAATGGGCGGTGTCTGCCATGGGCTATGGCGTGCGCGAGGAACTTCGCGGTACCGGTGTTCGGGTCACGCTGATCGAGCCCGGTATGGTGGATACGCCATTCTTCGATGATGAGCAGCCCGACGCCCTGCGCCCGGATGACATTGCCCGCTCGATCATGTATACCCTATCGCAACCGGCTGGTGTGGAAGTGCACGAGCTGATGATACTGCCGACACCGCCAATGGAGAAATAAGCTATCCGCACAGTCGATTCACAATTCTTCCCAGGCAGTCAGCTTGTGCCGTTCGAATGAAAGCCTGTAGTTGATCGCTACGCACAGGCCGAAAAAAGCCCCTGACATCAGCGACCACCCCAACAATTCCTGGCCTGTCATGTCAGCATCGTCGCGGTAGATGTACGACATGAACAGGCTCATGACAACACTGAAGTAGATACCATGCTGAATGGTATTGCGCAGGAACGAGTTGTAGTGCGATGGTCTCAACTCAAGACCCATCTTCCTTGCCAGTCGCTGACGTGCCGGGATGTGCTTGCCCTTCCAACTGAACACTTCTGCAAGTTCCAGGGTCGCCTTGCGGTACTTTCTTTCGAATTCGATCGTCATGCCTGTGTGCACCTGAAGTCAGAGGGGGTTTGGATCGTCCGGGTGCTGTCATCCATTGGCCAATGGCGGCTATCGACAATTGGACAACAGGCCCTGGCGGGATCAATCCTGTCGTCTACCTGCCTGTTGCTGCAACAGGCACGCGATCAGCCCCGTCCAGCCAGTCTGATGAGCCGCCCCGAGCCCACGACCGGTGTCGCCATCGAAGTACTCGTAGAACTGATGCAGGCCTTGCTCGCGGGTCGCCGCCAACATGGGGTCGTCGCCCGTCCAGGGCACATGGCCATCGTCACCGGGCCGGAACAGGCTGAGCAACCGCTGCGAAAGTTCGTCGGCCATGGTGTCGAGCGTCAGCTCATGCCCGGATTCGCGCGGGAACTCCAAAGTGAATTCGGCGCCATGCAGGTCATTCAACTTGCGTAGCGCGCTCACCAGCAGGTAGTTGATCGGGAACCAGATCGGGCCGCGCCAGTTCGAGTTGCCGCCGAACAGATCAGTCTCGCCTTCGGCCGGTTCGTAGCCGACACTGAAGATCTCGCCGTCGTCGGCGGTCAGTGTTACCGGATCGGCGGCATGGGCGGCCGACAAAGAGCGGATGCCTCCTGCCGACAGGAACTCCGCTTCGTCGAACAACCGCTCCAGCAGGCGGCGCAGGCGGGTTTCAGGCACCGTCGAGAGATGTACGGTGGCCTGGTCGCTCGGATCGGCCGAACGCGTCAGTGCCATTGCCAGCTTCGGCTGTTCCGTGCGTACCTTTTCGATGTACTGCTGAACCTCGGGTAGGTTGGCCATCAGGCTGCCATCGAGGCGTGTAGTGGCTGCCAACGGCATCAGGCCGACGTAGGAGCGCACCGGCAGTTCGGTGGCACGCCCATCGGGCAGGCGCAGGCGATCGTGGTAGAAGCCGATCTCTTCGTTCCACAAGCCTGTCCCTGAAAGGCCAAGTCCGTTGATGGCCGCGGAAATGTGCAGAAAGTGGTCGATGTACAGCACGGCCATCGATTCGTAGTCGGCATTGTCCTGCGCGAGCTCGACGGCGATCTCTGCCATCACACCTGCGAACAGGGCCATCCAGGCGGTGGCATCCGCTTGGTCCAGCTCTCCGCCCATCGGAATTTCCGCCGAGCGATCGAACAGGCTGACGTTGTCCATGCCGAGAAATCCGCCGTCGAACAGGCGGCTGCCGTCGTGCCCGCAGCGATTGATCCACCAGGTGAAGTTGATCGTCAGCTTGTGGAAGATCCGCTCCAGGAAGTCGCGATCACCACGGCCTCCGCGGTGTTGCTGCCAGCGATGAATTTCCAACGCCGCCCAGGCATGCACCGGAGGGTTGACGTCGTCTAGTGCGTTCTCGTAAGCCGGTAGCTGACCGTTGGGGTGCTGGTAGCGCTCAGTGACCATTAACAGCAATTGCTGCTTGGCGAAGTGGGTGTCGGTCATGGCCAGCGGCAGGCAGTGGAAGGCGGTATCCCAGACGGCGAACCAGGGGTATTCCCATTTGTCGGGCATGGAGAGTATGTCGGCCGCCCGCATGTGCTGCCAGTCGCGGTTGCGTTTCACCAGGCGCGGCACCGGTCTTTCGTCGTCACCGCGATACCAGCATGCGACCTCGTAGTGGAAGAACTGTTTCGACCAGAGCATGCCGGCCAGTGCCTGACGTTGCAGTTCGCGGTCCTGCTCGTTCAGCTCACTGCCGTGCACCTCGACGAAGAATTCGTCGGCCTCGTGTTCCCGGCGTTCGAACACGGTGGCGAAACCGTTGAACGGTCGCTTGCGTTGCCGGGCGGAGAGCCGCAGTTGTGTGCTCACCGTGCCACCGGCGGGTACCGACAGCCGAAAGTGAAGGCCTGCCTTGGTACCTCTGTTGTCCGGGTTGATCGCACTCGCCTCGCCCTGCACGATGGCGCGGTGAAAGGCATCCTTGACCCACGGTGTTCGGTTGGTGGAATCGAACAGCAGCTCGTGGTTCGTCTCATTGTTCGTGAACATCACCTCGGGGGACTGCTGCCAGTACAGATGGTAGCGACCCAGGGCCGGGTGCTCGGCGACAATCGACCGCCCGTCACCCCGATGAATCAAGGGCAGGGTGCCTGTATCGTTCCCATCGCCCCACGACCAGGTATTACGAAACCACAACTGTGGCACCAATGACAAGCTTGCATCAGTTACTGCCGCGTTGTGTACGTCGATACGGATCAGCAGATCGTCTTCACCCGCCTTGGCATAAGTGACGGTCACGTCGAACCAGGCATCGTCGGCGAATATGCCGGTATCGGCGAGTTCGTATTCGCGCTCCTCATAGCCGCGCTGCGCATTCGTCGTCAACAGGTCGTTGTACGGATAAGCTCGCTGCGGGTAGCGATAGCGCATCTTGCACAGGCTGTGCGTGGGTGTGCTGTCCTGGTACCAGTACAGCTCCTTGACGTCTTCTCCGTGGTTTCCCTGCGGGCCAGTTGCACCGAACAGGCGCTCTTTCAGACGATCGTCCTGGCCATTCCAGAGCCCGAGAGCGAAGCACATGTGCTGCTGATCGTCGCAGAAGCCCGCCAGCCCGTCCTCGTTCCATCGATAGGCTCGGCTGCGAGACTGATCGTGCGAGAAGTGATCCCACAGTGCACCTGCGGGGCCATAGTCCTCGCGTACTGTAGCCCAGGCGCGCTCGGCGAGGTAAGGGCCCCATTGCAGCCAGCTGCGCCGCCCCTGCCAGGTTGCATCGAGACGGCGCTGTTCGGCCGTACGGAGAAACGGTAGCGGTGACGGCATGGGGTAATCGACTTCGGCTTGAGAGTGGCAGGCACGTACCCGGGCGAGAATCGCGGCCGGAGCGCGGGGAAGTTTAACGCAGCCGCGATACGGTTGGTATGTCACCTGGCGGCTTCGCCCTTTCATTTACCTACGGCAGGAATTATCGTTGGCGTATTTCGGATTCCCACCGTTCAAACCGCAATGATCATCTCCAGCAATCGAGCTGTAAATATATATACATTCACGATGCCCGTCGCGGTGTAATGTTCACACATCCTGTAACTTGTGGGTATGTACAGTAGCGGGGAACGAATGGCATGGATAGCTGGCAAGATACCGGTGGATCAGTTGGCAGTACGTACTTCCGCACGAGTGACTGTGTGGGTGATGACACTG
Source organism: Granulosicoccaceae bacterium (assembly GCA_965214025.1). GTDB lineage: Bacteria > Pseudomonadota > Gammaproteobacteria > Granulosicoccales > Granulosicoccaceae > Granulosicoccus. The sequence continues at coordinate 35,148 of CBDCAW010000027.1, read as the reverse complement.
ATACTGGCACTGGCACTGGCACTGGCACTGGCACTGGCACTGGCACTGAGCCGTGTCGCGACTGGCAGGTCGCCGAGGATGTGCCCGAGTACGGCCCTGCCTCGGCCCGGCGATCGGTACCACCGCAGGCTCCGAGGGCCGAGTCGCTCAGACCTGCCAAACCGGCTGATTTAGCCCATTCGGTAAACGGTGCCACCCACTCCACCAGTTCCGGTAGTTCGCCCGGATCGCCCAGCTCACACAGCTCACACAGCTCACACAGCTCACACAGCTCACACAGCTCACACAGCTCAGATATCATCGGTCGCGCCGGCAGCGACATGAAGCTGCTGCGCGTGGCCATGGCACTGGTGGAAGGCACACAGGAGGCGGCTACCGATCGCACCGCGAATATCCGTCGCTTGCGCACCGCCGTTCGGCGTGCAGTCGGTATTGAAGCTGCCGATGGCGTGGTCGGTCTCGATGCAGGGGCCGCAGAGTCCATCGGCGGTGACGGTGCCACACACCCTGAAACACTCCCGCGCGATGCCATCGCCGCCCGCCTGAAGGCGCTGGCCCGCACCGCCGATCGTGATCTGGCCGAGCAGCTGCGTCTGCTGGTGGCCTTCGAAGATGCAAAGCTCTACAAGGCGGACGGGTGCAGCACTATGTACGTCTGGGTCGATCGGTACCTGAGGCTGGCGCGCACCGTTTGCTTCGAGCGGCTGCGGGTGGGCCGGGCGCTGGTTGATCTACCGGTCCTCGACTCGCTGTTCGCGCTGGGCAAGTTGTCGTTCTCGCAGCTGCAGGAAATCACCCGCCACGCCAGCGCGGCTACCGACGCCGAGCTCGCGATCGCCACCCTCGATCTCTCGGTCAGCGAGACCCTCGAGTATTGCCGTCGCTTCCGGCACGTCAGCGACAAGGACGAGGACGCGGCGAATGCGAAACTCGAAGGGCAGGATGCGGCCGAGGCGAAGGCGGCGCTGCGGGCATTCTCCCGCCGCTCCGTGACCACACGTCAGCTCGACGCCCACAGCCTGCGCATCACGATCGACCTGCCGACCGAGCTGGGCGCCGAATGGCTGGCATCGCTGGAACAGAATGAAGACTGGATTCGTGCCGGCGGGGAGGAGGCGAGTGCTGCCGAGCTTGCCGGTGAGGTCGAGCTTGCCGGTGAGGCTGAGCTTGCCGATGGAGCCGAGCTTGCCGATTCCGACGGTTCTGCCACCGGCGCCGATCCCGCCACTGCGGCCGATGCAGCTGACCCGGCCCACACGGGTAACAAGACATTGGCTGGCGACAAACCCACCGCAGCGCAGCTCCGGGCCGATGCGGCCGTACTGATGAGTCGGCAGGCGCTGGCGCACGCCGGAAAGGCGGTGGCGAAGGCGGACCGCTACCGCGTGCACGCCACTGTGGACGTGCGGCTACTGGCCGAGGGGCCCCTCATCGTCGATGGCAGCGAGCCGATCGAACGCCCGTTCATTCAGGGCCACGGCCCCATCGCCCGAGAGCAGGCGCGACGGCTGGCCGCCGAGTGTGGCTTCACGCTGATCGCCACGGATCACGAAGGCGAGCCGGTCGGTACGATGCCGGTGGCACCGCCTTTCACCCGGCAGCAGCTGAAGCAGCTGCGGGCACGGGACCGGCGCTGCGTCATGCCGGGCTGCGGGGCCACCCGCCACCTCCAGGGTCATCACGTCAAGCATCGCGAGCACGGCGGGCGTTCGACCCTGACCAACGGCGCCTCGGTGTGCTCGAGCTGCCACCGGTTGTTGCATGAAGGCGGTTTCAGCCTTGAACGCATCACGCACGAGGCGATCGATCTCGGCCACGCCGCGTCGGGCATCATTGCCGATGAGCGCAGCCGGGCGCAGGCGCAAGCCAAGGTGGCACGGATCAGGAAATTCCGGCTTTTGAATGCCGATGGGCAGGAGGTCGCCGGGGTCGGGGCTGCATGGCGATCGGTCGAGATGCAGCCCGGGAGTCCCGACGTCTGAATGCATCTGGACTGTCCCGGCGTCCGAACGCACCTGCGCTGTCCCGACGTCTGAATGCATCTGGACTGTCCCGGCGTCCGAACGCACCTGCGCTGTCCCGACGTCTGAACGCATCTGGACTGTCCCTACACCTGCACGCTTCCGAACAGTTCGGACGTCTGAACTGACTGGTAGTCCGAACATACTGAACGTAATTCAAAAAAGATCCGGACGTCTTGACCGCTCGTGAGTCCAGGCATGTGAGCATCGAAGTGGTGCACGCCCTCTGCCCACTGCTCGCCTTTGGGATTATCGTCAGTCCGCACTCGACACCACGCTTTCAACGGCGCATGAAACAGCATCAGATGACTAACACCGTTCCCGAACCACCTGTACCGCTCTACGCGACGCACCACCTGTTGCGCTGACTGCGCTCTGATGCATCATGCTAGTACCATGCACCTGCAGAATAATACCGATGACGCTGTCAATTGCCGTCGGCGCGAAACCATGAGTGCCTCAGCCTCAGCCTCAGCCTCAGCCTCAGCCTCAGCCTCAGCCGATGTCGCTGGCGCTGGCGCTGGAGCTATCGCTGGAGTCGGCCGCGGTCGCACCTTTTCGTTGGTGTCCGCTTGAACGGTTCCGAGAATTCCTTCGCGGCCACCATCGAGACCGGCTGCGTGGAGTTGGCACGGTTTGAACCGGTGTTCGCCGGGCTTTTCGACGCGTACGGCAAGCCGCCTCTATGGCAACGACCGGCGAGTCTGCACACGCTTGTGACCATCGTGATGGAGCAGAAGATCTCGCTGGAAAGTGCACGCGCGGTGATGCGGCGTGTCGAAGCCCTGTGCCCCGGTTTCACGCCGACCGCCTTGCTCGCAGTCTCGCAGGAGCAGCTGCTCGCGGCGGGCGTCAGCCGGATGAAGGCGTCGTACTGCCATTCCATCGCCGAGGCGCTCGCTGCCGATACGCTGAACCTGGAGCGCCTGGCCGGCTTGTCCCCGGAGCAGGCTACCAAGGAGCTGGTCGCGGTAAGGGGCATCGGGCCCTGGACGGCCGGAGTGTACGTGATGATGGTGATGTGCCATCCCGATGCCTGGGCCACCGGCGACCGGGCGTTGGCCGTGTCGGTGCAGGAGAGTTTCGAGTTAAACGAAGTGCCGACGTACGCGGCGCTCGATGTGATGGCGGAAGCCTGGCGCCCTTGGCGAGGTTCGGCGGCTCGGCTGCTATGGAATGCCTACCTGCATCGGCGTAACCGCGTCTGAGCCCGAATGCCCGGAATACCTTCAAACGCCGATGAACCTACCCAGATGATCGCGGAAGCGTTCCGCTGCCATGAAGCCGACCACTCTGGCCGGGCGTAACTCCTGGCCGGCGGCATCGTACAGGATGATCGCGGGCGGCCCGAACAGGCCGAAGTGCTTCAACAGCTCTTGATCTACCGCATCGTTGGCCGTCACATCGGCTTGCAGAATCACAGCATCATCGAGCGCTGCCTGTACGGCCGAATCGGTAAAGGTGAAGGCCTCCATCTCCTTGCAGCTCACGCACCAGTCGGCGTAGAAGTCGAGCATGACCGGGCGCCCGGCATCGGTGGCACTTGCTACTACCGCCTGCAGTTCGTCGAGCCCCTTGATGCGCTGGAAGGTCAGGCCTTCTTCGCCTGCCACGGTGCCTTCCGGACCTCCACCGACCAGCCCTTTCAACGGCGTGATGAAGCTCTGCCCGCCGGAGAGAGCGCCGATCATGAGAGCCGCGCCATACAGGGCCACTACAAGGCCGGCACCCTTGCCGAGCCGTTGAACGCCAGTGCTCTGCGGCGTCAGGTTGTCGGTGGCGCCGAAATAGATACCGCTGAGCACGGCCAGAATCGATGCGAGGACGAGCGTGATGCCGGCAGGCAGGAAACGTGACAGCATCCAGATGGCCATGGCCAGCAAAATCACGCCGAACAGTGCCTTGGTCTTGACCATCCATGCGCCTGTGCTCGGCATGAACCGCCCGGCGGACGTACCCACCAAGAGCAGGGGGGTGCCCATACCCATGCTCAGGCTGAACAGCGCCAGACCGCCGATCACGGCATCTCCGGACTCAGCGATGTAGATGAGAGCACCGACCAGCGGTGCCGTGACACACGGCCCGACGATCAGGGCCGACAGGAAACCCATCACGGCAACGCCCCCGGTACGCCCACCCTGCTGCTGATTCGACCAGGCGGTGAGGCGGTTCTGGAACGCCAACGGCAACTGCAATTCATAAAAACCGAACATCGAGAGCGACAGCAGTACGAACAACGCGGCGAAGGCTGACAGTATCCAAGGGTTCTGGAAGAAAGCCTGCAGGTTGTAACCTGAAAGACCGACCAGTACGCCGACTACGGTGTAGGTGAGCGCCATGGCGAGTACATAGGTCAGCGACAGGCGAAAGGCTTGGCCGGTGGACAACCGTTCTTCCGGAGATTTTCCCTGGCCGACGATCAGGCTGGAGAGGATCGGGATCATCGGCAGCACGCAAGGGGTGAACGCCAACAACAGGCCGAGGCCGAAGAACGTCAGGGCGTTGAGCCACAGGCTGCCGGAAGCCAGGCCTGATGCGAGCCGATCTTGTTCCGAAAGCGCGGTAGGTGCCGCGACTGACGCGGCTGTGCTTGCGGGCAACACGGCGCCCCCGGCGCTTCCTGCGCTCCCGGCGGAAGACGTAGGTGACGAAGGTGACGAAGGCAAAGACTGCGCCGCCGGATCGGTTTGCGCCTCGACGTTCGCGTTCGCGTTCGCGTTCGCGTTCGAGCTTGAGCCAGAGCCCGGATTCGAGTTCGAGCTGGTATCGGATTCAGAGCCTGTCGATGTCGCATCAGCTGCCATCACCTTGCCACTGAACAACACCGGAATGGTCACTGTTTCCGGTGGAAAGCACACGCCGATGTCAGCGCAGCCCTGGTACTGGATGACCAGCGACGCATCACGCACCGTGGCCGATGGCTCGATGCGCAAGGTGATATCGGCAGCGTCGCGATACACCTGCATATCGCCGAAGAAGTCATCGCTCTGGGTGATACCTTCGGGCAAAGCGACATGGCCGATGCGCGCCGGGCCGGCTTCTTCCAGGCTGAACTGAAGTTTGTCGCGGTACAGGTAGTAGCCGGGTTCGATCTGCCAGCGTAGTGCCAGTGCGGTCGGATTGCCGGTGTCCAGCTGAGGCCGGAACGCCTTCTGCGGTGGCAGAAGCTCTCCATCCGATGACGTGCTGTTGCTGCCTAGCAGGTCGCCCAGACTTTTCGAGGATGAGTTGTCGGCGGCCAGGTTGTTTGTGGCCGAGCTGTTCTCGATGGCACCGCTCGCGACTGAACTGTTCGCGCCCGCGCTGTTCGCCAGCGGGCTTCCACCCTCAGCGGTCGTTTCCGGTGCGACCGATGGCAGAGAAACGCTGACACGCCGGGTAACCGGTGGGTAGCACAGGCCCATGTCGGCGCAGCCCTGAAAGACGACATCCAGTTCGACATTCGCCTGGTCTGCATCTGCTTCAAGCGGCACGGTGATGATGGCCGATTCACGGTATATCCAGCTCTCCCCGAAGAAGTCGTCTTCGGTCTTCAACCCCTCCGGCAGTTCAGGTTTGCCGAGCCTGGCGGCATCACCCTGGGCCAGGCTGAACTCGAGCTTGTCGCGGTACAGGTAGTATTCCGGCTCGATCTGGAACTCGACCAGCAGCTCATCACGAGCAGTGGCGCTGACAGTCGGTACGAAGGCGACTTCGGGTGGCAGCGGCTCCGGCTGCTCGCCGAACGCGGCAATGGCAGCGGGCATGACGAAGCTGCCGAATACCGATAACAGCATGATGCCGATCGCGGCTGTTCGTCCTCTACGACGGATGTGCGCTCGCGTCGGGAAGCCGTCGAGAGCGTCTGCCAGAGAGCGAGGCATGAAGCCCGACAGAGTACGACTCAACAGGAGGATGATCGAATTCGACAATGAAGCGAACATGACGATGAAAGGTAGAAGGCCGACGGTTGTGCCCGGAGTCTGTACGGTAGAAACGAAGGCGGCGAGGCCTTGGAGGTCCCTGCCCCTTGTGAGAGTACGCAAGAGGCGATAGGTTCGGAAGTATAGCCCGCCCGGTGGATTCCAATGCCTCTCCTGTTCCTGTTGTTCGTCATCGTTCCCATCATCGAGATCACGGTGCTGATTCAGGTGGGAAGCACCATCGGTGTGCTGTCGACCGTTGCCATCGTGGTGATCACGGCGATTTTGGGCTCTGCGATGTTGCGCCATCAGGGGCTGGCCACTCTGGCCAAGGCTCGGCAGCGCATGGACAATGGCGAGATGCCCGCCCACGAGCTGGTCGAAGGCTTGCTGCTCGTCGTCGGTGGCGTACTGTTGCTCACGCCCGGGTTCGTGACCGATGCGATGGGCTTTCTCTGTCTCGTTCCCTTTACCCGTCACCTGATCGCCCGGCGTCTCGCGGGCAGTGCGTTGATGCATGTCCGCGTGGCCGGGGCTGGTCCAACAGGTGGTTTCGGTGCGCGCAGACGCTCTGCGCATGGGCCGCGCACGGTGGGCACCGGGACCTCAGCTGCTGCTACGGCGCAAGGTACTGCACAAGGTACTGCAGCAAACGACGTGCCGGACCCCTTGGGCGGCGCGCCTGCGGTTGATTCGTCGTCGACAGCCGATGGTTCAACTGGTGATGCGGTAACGCCCTCCACCGGCGCGGGCAAGCACACGATCGACGGAGATTTTCGTCGAGTCGACTGACCGTTAAGAGGGGGTCGACCATGGTTTCCAAAAGTTAACCCGTCTCTGAAAAATTTCCTCAACGAACGGTTGATTTCCGAACTGTGATCCCTATCATTGGCACTCGTCGGTGGAGAGTGCTAACAACCACCCGTCCACTGCCAGTGGATATCGATCAGCTCGAGCTATGCCGTCAAGGCGCTAGGCTCGGCAGCAGGGTCGTCTTTCGAGGCGGTGGGTTGCACAAACCAATCAGTCAACGTCTGGAGATAGTGCTGTATGAAAATACGTCCATTGCACGACCGCGTGGTCGTCAAGCGCATGGAAGAAGAACGTACGAGTGCCGGCGGCATCGTAATCCCTGATTCCGCTACCGAAAAGCCGGTACGCGGTGAAGTTCTTTCCATCGGCAAGGGCAAGGTTGCCGAGAACGGCGATGTCCGTCCGCTGGATGTAAAAGTCGGCGACACGGTTCTGTTCGGTAAGTATTCCGGCACCGAAATCAAGATCGATGGCGAGGAAGTGCTCGTGATGCGCGAAGACGACATCATGGGTATTTTCGAGTAGAGCCTTACGGGTTGGCCCTGCGGTCAACGCTCCTCACAAACCGCCAAACACAGGATAATCATTCATGAGTGCTAAAGAAGTTCGTTTTGCAGACAGTGCCCGTGGCCGCATGCTCAAGGGTGTCGACACCCTCGCCAATGCCGTCAAGGTAACTCTCGGGCCGAAGGGCCGAAACGTCGTGCTGGACAAGTCGTTCGGCGCTCCCACCGTCACGAAGGACGGTGTCTCGGTAGCCAAGGAAATCGAACTGGAAGACAAGTTCGAAAACATGGGCGCACAGATGGTCAAGGAGGTCGCTTCGCAGACTTCAGACATCGCAGGCGACGGTACCACCACGGCAACGGTACTGGCGCAGAGCATCGTTCGTGAAGGTCTCAAGTCGGTAGCCGCCGGTATGAACCCGATGGATCTCAAGCGCGGTATCGACAAAGCTGTCCAAGCTGCTACGGCTGAGCTTGCCAACATGTCCAAGCCCTGTAACGACACCAAGGCGATCGCACAGGTCGGCAGCATCTCCGCCAACAGCGACGAGTCGATCGGCAAGATCATCGCGGATGCGATGGAGAAGGTCGGCAAGGAAGGCGTCATCACCGTTGAAGAGGGCAAGTCGCTCGACAACGAACTCGACGTCGTCGAAGGCATGCAGTTCGACCGCGGTTACCTGTCTCCGTATTTCATCAACAATCAGGATGCGATGGCTGTTGAACTCGAAGAGCCCTATGTGCTTCTGTTCGACAAGAAGATCAGCAACATCCGTGATCTGCTGCCCGCCCTGGAAGCGGTTGCGAAGTCCGGCAAACCCCTGTTGATCATCGCTGAAGACATCGAAGGCGAAGCATTGGCGACTCTGGTCGTAAACAGCATGCGCGGCATCATCAAGACCTGTGCCGTCAAGGCGCCGGGTTTCGGTGACCGACGGAAGGCCATGCTGCAGGATATCGCCATTCTCACCGGCGGCCAGGTAATTTCCGAAGAAGTCGGCCTGTCTCTCGACAAGGTGACCCTGGAAGATCTGGGCACTGCCAAGCGGGTCACGGTAGACAAGGACAACACCACCGTCGTCGACGGTGCTGGCAAGTCCGAAGAAATCAATGCTCGTGTCGATCAGATCCGCACGCAGATCGACCAGGCCACTTCCGACTACGACAAGGAAAAGCTGCAGGAGCGTGTTGCCAAGCTTGCCGGCGGCGTTGCTGTCATCAAGGTCGGTGCTGCCACCGAAGTCGAAATGAAAGAGAAGAAGGATCGGGTAGATGATGCTCTGCATGCCACGCGTGCAGCCGTAGAGGAAGGCATCGTTCCTGGCGGTGGTGTGGCTCTGGTCCGCGCTGTCGGTGCGGTAGGCAGTGTCAAGGGCGACAACCACGACCAGGACGTCGGTATCACCATCGCACGTCGTGCCATGGAAGAGCCGCTTCGTCAGATCGTATCCAATGCCGGTGGTGAGCCGTCGGTAGTGGTCGCGAAGGTGCGTGAAGGCAAGGGCAACTACGGCTACAACGCTTCCAACGGCGAATATGGCGACATGGTGGAGCTCGGCATTCTCGACCCCACCAAGGTAACCCGCTACGCGCTGCAGAACGCAGCATCCGTGGCAGGGCTCATGATCACCACGGAAGCCATGATCGCTGAGGCTCCGAAGCCGGACGCCCCGGCAGCCGGTGGCGGCATGCCTGACATGGGTGGAATGGGCGGCATGGGCGGCATGATGTAAGTCGTTCCAGCCCTTTCGTCAGATCGGAAGAGAACCCCGCCTGGTGCGGGGTTTTTTTTGGCCTGAAATCGGTAAGCCCTGAGCCCCTACAGCGCGGGTGACGGCGGCCGATACGAGGGTTGGGGTGGCACATGTGTGGTCCATCCAACGTGGCCACATACGGATCGCCTTCTTGAATCTTCGAACACTGTCACGGACAGTCTCACGCTCACGAACGGCTCGCATGCTGTCGTGGTCGGTGATGGCGGGCCTGTTGATGGTGCAGCTGGTGGTCATGGTTCCGGTGCTCTGGATTCAGTACCACGGCGATCTTGACAAGCATGTGGAGGCGGTGAAGGAGCGCTTCCTGGTCACCGTGCAATATGTCGATACCGATCGGCTTGCCGAACCTGCCACCCTGCTGTCCGACGTGCTGTTGGGGGTACGCCTGCTGGCGGCGGATGGCACCATGATGCTCGAAGTCGGGGAAGCGCCCAACGCCGAGGATCCGTTCGGCGCTCTCGACACCGTCTGGTCGGTACCGCTCGAGGGCGTGGCGCTGAGCGCAAGTGTTCGCCTGGACACGACTGAGGTGGTTCTCGCGACCGCGGCCCAGGCGCTGCGCGTCTTCCTGTTCGCGGTGCTGTCGAGCATGATGGGCACCATGGTGGCGCTGGCGGCTGGCCTGCGCCACTACGTGCTGCCGCTGGAGAAGCTGGTGCAGGCGTTCCGGCATGGGCGGACCGGCCCGGACGGTGAGCTACCGGAGAAACTGGAAAACCTGGAGTCGCATGATCTAAACCTGCTGGTGCAGGAGTTCAACGGCCTGATCGATGCGCAGCGCAAGGCAGCACGGCAGGTCAAGGTCAAGCAGCAGTATCTCGAGTTCGCCGCTCATCATGACCCGCTCACGCATCTGCCGAACCGGCTGATGTTCGAGGACACGCTCAAGCGGACCGTGAGCGATGCGCAACGCGATGGTGCGCGCTTCGCGATCCTCCTGATCGATCTGGACAACTTCAAGTTCTTCAACGATCAGTACGGCCATCTCGTCGGCGACAAGATGGTGGCGGAGATTGCCAATCGCCTGCGCCGGATGATGCGCGGCAATGATCTGGTGGCCCGGCTGGATGGCGACGAGTTCGCCGTGATCCAGAAGCATGTGCACGATCGGAACTCGGCAACGGAGGTGGCGCAGCGTGTGATGGCGGTGGCCAACGCGCCCTTCGAGTATCGCGGTTTTACCCTCAAGAGTGCGGTATCTATCGGTATTTCCTGTTTTCCGGACGACGTGCATGGCGACGAGGCTGGAGAACTGATGGGTGAGGAGATCGTCAATAACGCCTCGGTGGCCTTGCAGGAGGCCAAGAGCAATGGTCGCGCTCAGTGTCGGATATTCAACGAATCGATGCGCAGGAACCTGACCGCTCGCATCAGACTCGAGCAAGACTTGAAGATGGCTCTGGCGCAAGATCAGTTCGAGGTCTACTACCAGCCCAAGATCGATATCAAGTCGCGCCAGATCACCGGTGCCGAGGCGCTGGTGCGCTGGAACCACCCTGAGGATGGCTTCATCTCTCCCGAGGACTTCGTGCCGGTGGCCGAAGAGGCGGGCTTGATCATCGAGCTCGGCGAGTGGATTCTTCGCACTGCCTGTCGCCAGACCTATCAGTTGCAACAGATGGGATTCAAGGGTCTCAACGTCGCGGTCAACATCTCCGCCGTGCAGTTCACCGATGGCAATCTGCTGCCGATGGTGAGCAAGGCTCTGGCCGATTCACAGCTGCCGCCGGAGCTTCTGGAGCTGGAGATCACCGAAAGTGCGGTGATGCACGATCCGGAGGAGGTCGTGAATTCCCTGTTGGAGCTCAGCCGCTTCGGCATACGTCTGGCGATCGATGATTTCGGAACGGGGTATTCCTCGCTGGCCTACCTGAAACGGTTTCCGGTGGATACGTTGAAGATCGATCGGGCCTTCATCATGGATGTCTCCTGCGACGATGACGACATGGCGATCGTCGAGGCGGTACTCGGCCTGGGCAAGCACTTCAACATGAAGGTGGTGGCGGAAGGCGTCGAGGATGAAGATCAGCTGCAGATCCTGAAGACCCAGGGTTGTGATCTGGCTCAAGGTTATTTCATTGGCAGGCCGATGCCGCTCGGAGACTACGTGGAGTGGCTGGGAAGCTGGCCTTACGGCATTCTGCAGGTCGTTGCCAACGAACCGTTGAAGCTGGTGGCGAACGAACGCTGAGAGATTCGACACCCGGGGAGTGGATGCGCTGCTGGGTTACCGTGCACGTCTGGTTTACACTTCGCGCGGTGAGCATTTCCGAAGATTCCCGCTGCCCCTGGTGCCATGCCAGCGAACTCTATCGTCGCTATCATGACGAGGAGTGGGGCATTGCCTGTCATGATGAGCAGAAGCTGTTCGAGCTGCTCAATCTCGAAGGCGCGCAGGCCGGGCTCAGCTGGATCACCATTCTCAACAAGCGCGAGCACTATCGGCGGGTATTCCGCCGGTTCGATCCTGGGTTGCTGGTGCGGTTCACCACCGAGCATGTGAACACGCTCGTGATCGATCCGGGCATCGTACGCCATCGTGGCAAGATCGAAGGGGTGATCACCAACGCGGGTTGCCTGCTCAACATGTACGAGAGCGGCGAAACCCTGCACGATCTTGCCTGGAGCTTCGTCGACGGTCAGCCGGTGGACAACCATTTTCGCGATATGTCACAGGTGCCTGCCAGCACGGCCACATCCAGGGCGCTGTGCCGCGAGCTCAAGCGTCGTGGTTTCAAGTTCGTCGGAGAAACCATCTGCTACGCCTTCATGCAGGCGGCGGGGCTGGTCAACGATCACCTGACGAGCTGCCCGAGCCATGCACGGATCGTGGCGAGTCGATGACACCCTCCAGGCTTGACACCCTTGCAGCGGATTGATGATCATCAGTAATGAGATACGAGCTTGAGGTAGCCGAGATAGAGCGCTCAGGCCAGCTTCACGGAAACCTGTAGTCATGTCCGTCGCGTTCTACTCCCCCTTGCCGCCCGAGCTCGGGCCACGCGAGATCGATGCCCGCTCCATCCATGCGTTCAGGCACAGTTTCCCGAGCCCACTGATACGATGGCACTGTCACGATGAGTATGAACTGCATCTGATTGCCACCAGTGCCGGTCAGATGTTTGTCGGCGATCATGTCGGCAGCTTCTCCGCCGGGCAGCTCGTGATGACAGGCCCCTGCCTGCCGCACAACTGGATCAGTCAGACCCAACCGGGCACCGTGGTCGACGATCGCGACTGCGTGGTGCAGTTTCGCAAGCATCTGGTGCCATCGATGGCGGCCGGTGCGGCGGAACTGGAAAGCCTGTTGCCGCTGCTCGACCGAGCGCGCTATGGCATCGAGTTTCGTGGTGAGGTCTGTCTGGCCGCGAGGACCTGGTTCGACGAGATGATAAACGCCGAAGGATCGAGCCGCATAGGGCTGCTGATCGGTTTCCTCGATGCCCTGAACCGGGAGACCGACTATTCGACCCTGTCGACGATGCCGTCCGGTGCACGTCAGGGTGGCACGCCCTACGACCGCCTGGAACGCGTGGTCAACTACATCAACGAACACTACGCGAACCCGATTCCGCTGAACTCGGTCGCTCGGTTGGCCGGCATGAGCACCAGCTCCTTCTCGCACTTCTTCGCAAAGTCTACCGGAAGCAACTTCACCGAATTTCTCAACCGGGTACGGGTGGCTCACGCCTGCGAGTTGCTCAGCACCACCGACAAGCCGGTGACTGAAATCTGCCATGCGGTCGGTTTCAACAATGTCGCGAACTTCAACCGCCGCTTCCGCGAACTTCGAAGCCAGACGCCGCGGGAGTATCGCAAGCAAACGCATCTCGGGCACCAGCCCTGAACAAGGCGGCACTGAGCGAGCCGGTGCTGGGCTCGCCGGTGCCGAGCGAGCCCATGCTGCACGAGCCGGTACTGAGCGAGCCTGCGCCGAGCGCGCCGGTGCTGGACGAGCCCATGCTGCACGAGCCTGTGCCGAACAAGAAAGTACAGACTTTCTAGAGATTCCTTGACGCTTTCGTTGTATCTGTATCGCGCTACGTTCACGAAAGTATCACTATCGCGCTTCTTAGTACTGGTCTCATATAAGTGACAGCCGTACATTTGACTCATGTCATCGAGTCAAAAGTAACTTCATGCCTGCACTCGCTCGCATGGGGTGCCACACGAGAAGAGGATGGTTATGAGAAAAAGCCTGATCGCGGCACTGGGTACGCTCGGTGCGACCTTGCCAGTCGTTGCCGGTGCGGACACGGTCACCATTGCCACCGTGGACAACGGCGACATGGTCCGCATGCAAGCCCTGTCCGAGCAATTTACCAAGGCCAACCCCGACATCGAGCTCGACTGGGTGACGCTCGATGAAAGTACTCTGCGCCAACGCGTGACTACCGACATCGCTACCGGCAGTGGCCAGTACGACGTGGCGACCATCGGGACCTACGAGGCTTCCATCTGGGCGGAACGCGAGTGGTTGCTGCCGCTTGACGATCTGCCCGATGACTACGATCTCGACGATATCCTGCCGCCGATACGGGCCGGTCTCTCCTTCGAAGACACCCTGTACGGGGCACCCTTCTACGGTGAGTCGTCGTTCACGATGTACCGCACCGATCTGTTCGAGAGCGCCGGCCTCGAGATGCCGGACGAGCCGAGTTGGGATTTCATAAAGGAAGCTGCCGGCAAGCTCACGGATCGGGACAACGGTGTCGCCGGCATCTGCCTGCGTGGCAAGCCGGGCTGGGGTGAAAACATGGCACTGCTGACTGCGATGGGTAATTCCTACGGAGCCCGCTGGTTCGACATGGACTGGAATCCGGAATTCGAGGGTGAGGCGTGGAAGAGCGCGCTGACCGATTACGTCGGCATGCTCAACGACAATGGGCCGGAGGACGCCTCATCGAACGGTTATCAGGAGAACCTCGCGCTGTTCCAGGAAGGCAAGTGCGCGATCTGGGTGGACGCGACTTCTGCTGGGCAATTCGTCACCAACGAGGAGTCCACCGTGGCCGACTCGGTGGGTTTCGCGATGGCTCCGGACAATGGGCTGGGCAAGCGATCCAACTGGCTGTGGGCCTGGGCGCTGGCCATTCCGAAGAGCACCGACAGTGAAGGTTCGGCCAAGAAGTTCGTTGCCTGGGCCACGTCGAAGGAGTACATCGAGCTGGTTGCCGAGAAGGACGGCTGGGCGAATGTTCCACCGGGCAGCCGGGCTTCGCTGTACGAGAACCCGGAGTACCAGAAGGTGCCTTTCGCAAAGGTGGCGCTCGCCAGCATTGAGGCGGCTGACCCGACGACGCCGACGGTCGATGAGGTGCCCTACAGCGGAGTGCAGTTCGTCGATATTCCCGAATTCATGGGCATCGGCACCGCGGTGGGACAGCAGTTCTCCGACGCCCTGGGTGATTCAGCCTCGGTCGATGAAGCGCTCAAGAATTCGCAATGGGTTACCGGCAAGCAGATGGAGCGGGCCAAGGTGTTGAACAAGGAGTAGGGACCGACACGAAGCTGACAGGCTCCCACCGGCAACGATGAGGAGCCTGATTCCTTACCACTCATGAGAGCAGGAGAAGACAAACCAATGGCTGACGCATCAACTGATCCCGGGCGCACCATAGCGTCCATGGATGACGAACAATTGCCGGTACCGCAACACAGGCTGCATGGGCCCAAGCATTTTCTCGGTCTCTACGCCGCGGAGCACGTCGCCGCCACAGAATTCGTCATCGGCGCCGCTTTCGTGGCGTTGGGAGCCACGATCAACGATATCCTGATCGGCCTGGTGATCGGTAACACCCTCGCCATATTGAGCTTCTGGCTCATCACCGCTCCGATCGCGGTGAAGACCAGGCTCAGCCTCTACACCTATCTCGATCGGAACATGGGCGAGAAGTTTTCGCGCTTCTACAACGGGGCCAACGTGCTCATATTCGTCGCGATATCGGCTGCCATGATCACCGTATCGGCAACAGCGGTGCGGGTGCTGTTCGATATTCCACCTCAGACCGAGGGCTACCCGACCAGCCTCGCCTTCATCGGTATAGCGGCATCTGCCAGCTTGATCGCCGTGCTGGTGGCCTACTACGGGTTCAATGTGTTGAGTGAATTCGCCAGCATCTGCGCACCCTGGCTGATGGTGATGTTCACGGCCGGCGGTATGGTGCTCATTCCGGCGCTGAACGAGTCATTGACCGGCTACACGACTCTCGGCGGTTTCTCTGATTTCGTGAGCCTGGCCGGTACTACCGTGTTCACCGGGATCAATGCCGAGGGTCAGCCCGGCATAGGTTTGTGGGAGGTGATCGGCTTTGCGTGGGCCGCGAACACGTTCGCGCACTTCGGTCTGATCGACATGGCACTGCTGCGTTACGCAAAAAAATCGACCTACGGCCTTTGCACCGCCACCGGCATGATGTTCGGTCACTACGTGGCCTGGATATCGGCGGCACTCATGGGGGCTGCCACGGCGGCCATGCTCAATACGAGTATCGCGGTGGTGGCTCCGGGTGATGTGGCCTACTACGCGCTCGGCGCCAGCGGGTTCGTCATCGTGATCATCGCTGGCTGGACAACGGCGAACTCGAACCTCTACCGTGCCGGTCTCGCCGCTCAGGCCGTGTTCCCGAAAATAGCGCGACAGAAGGTGACGCTCATGGTCGGAGCGGCGGTTATGGTCGGCAGCTGCTTTCCATTCATCTATCGCAGCATATTGCCGCTGCTGACCTACGCCGGGTTGATCCTGGTACCCATCGGCGGCATCGTCTTCGCCGAGCAGCATATCTTTCCGAAGCTCGGCTACAAGACCAATTGGTACCGCCTCGCGGATGTGAAGGACAACGTGCCCGCACTGACCACATGGGCCATTTCCCTGGTGTTCGGTTTCGGTCTGAACTTCATCAACATCATTCCGTTCTTCTACCTGTTCCTGCCGACCTGGTTCGTTTCCATCATCGCCTACACCATTCTGGCGAAGAAGGCAGGTGCTGATCGAAGCTATCCTGAGGCCGAGAAGCGGGAGGAGGAATTCTATCGGAAGGTGGAGGAACACCACGCCATGCTCGAGGCGAACGAGAGCCACGCTTACGTCAAGGATACATCCAACCTGACGAAGGCGATTAGAGCAGTGTGGATCGTCATCGGGCTGTTGGTGCCAGCCATTCTCGCCTGGCGGGTTCTGTTCAATAGCCCGGATCTGTACGCTTATTACGTGAACCGCGAGATGTTCTACAACTTGACCATCTGGTGCACGATCATCTACTTCGTGTTCGCATGGTGGGACTTGCAGCGTTCGAAGGCGCTTCAGAAAGGGTCATCGGAACCTGCCGGCGGGTTGCAGTCGGCGACCGCCACCTGAGCCACGCACCGAAGGCATGAAAACGTGTTGCGGCAGGGAAGCCGCGAACACCGACTCATTCACTGATCAGCAGGTTCGACGGCGGGTACGATCACGTTGGCGAATAACTCGTGTAGTTCATCGATGTAGCCGCCTGAACGTGCCGGGGTGTTGATGTCCGATGTGATCACCACCGTCAGTGCCTTCGATGGCATCACATAGACCAGCTGGCCACCGTAGCCCCTCGCATACGCCACCTGCTCTCCCTGCAGGCGGGTCAGGAACCATCCGTAACCATAATCGTGCCCCGACCAGGGCGATCGGGTGCTTGGCGTCCAGGCCGCTTCTATCCAATCCTGACTGATCACGCTCCTGCCGTTCCACCTTCCTCCGAGGCGGAACACCTCCCCCAGATCGGCGAGCGCCTCCGGCGACAGGGACATCTCGTTGCCGCCCAGATAGTAACCTTGCGGGTCTTTCGTCCAGCCGGGAAACTCTATGCCCAACGGCCGGCCGAGCCACTGCCGTGCCAGCGAGGGCAGGGCCTTGCCGGTCAAACGCGTCAGCACGGCTCCGAGTACGTGGTAACTGCCGGTCGAATACAGCATTCGGGAGCCGGGCTCCGCGACGAAGGGTCGTGTCAGCACATGATCGATCCAGTTGTCGCTGTTTACCCAGGTGTTGTAGTAAGGGCCGGACGTTCGCTCCAGCCCGGCCTGCATGCCGAGCAGGTTCGCGATGCTGATATCCGATACACCTTCCGTGGCCTGTTTCGGTATCAGCTCCGGCACCAGTTCGCCCAGGGTCCGGTCGACGCTGTCGAACTCGCCGCGATCGAGTGCGATGCCCGTCAGGGTGGCCACCAGCGTCTTCGACACTGACTTGATGTTGACCGGTTGATCCACCGGTGGTCCGCGCAAGGCCTCGGCCAGCAAGGTTCCGCCATGCTGACGAATGATCAGGGAGTGCAACTGCTGCAGGGAACGCGCTCGATCGGACACCTGTTCGAAAACGGCACTGTCGAGCGGCACGTCTGCAACGGCCGCCCTGCTGCCGCGGGCCATCGGCAGCAGGGCAGCCCCTGCCAGTGTCGCCAGGGCCTTGCGACGCTGGAAGGCCATTAGTGGTTCGTCAATGTCATCGATCATGGGTCCAGCGTATACCCTCCGGGTACCTGCATCTTGCTCATCCTCACCGGTTGTATCGTGACGCTCTGCACCTCGCGAACGTAGGCGAACACTGTTTTCAAGGCAATCTGCTGATGCTCGCGCTCCTTCGCAGCGTCAGGCTTCTGGTCGAGAATCTGCTCGCCCATGGACGAAAGCAGACCGGTGACGCTATCGGTCTGGAGCCTGTCTCTCTCTTCAGCCACCGCCATTTTCGCCTCACCACAGGCTTCAGCCCTCGCGCTCCAGGTGACCTTCGTCGAGATGGGCAGGCCCTCGATGGTCGGGGCTCGCATGGCTGCGTCAGTGACCCAGGCCTGCATGTCCCTGGGTAGCGTGTCGATCAGGTTCTCCTGCACGATCGTCATCGCCTCCGGTGGGAATGCCCTGCCCAAGGGGGTCAAGGTAGTGGTTTTCGTGGCACCGACATGGGCTGCTTCGAAGCTGTTCCGTATACGCCCCGCCTGTGCTGCCAGATCGCCGTCATTTGTCGTCCACACGGTGGATGATACGACGTTGCGGGTAGTGCGTTCCTTCTGGTCCACGACCACCATCGTCCACGTGACCCGGTACTCCTCCGTCGAAAAACCATTGATGATGCGTCGCTCGCCTGTCTTGATCACGTCCAGGTCGTTGCGCACGGGTTTCACGATGCACTCGCTTTCGTCGTACACGACGGCATCTTCATCATCGAAATCAGGTTCGACGCCGGGTAGCTCGAAGTTGCCACGGCAACCCGACAGCTCGCATTGCCGATATCGCTGCTTCCGGTTGTCCAGCGACCACCGTAGCCGGTCGTCGAGCCGAACGATCTGGCTGACGTCTTCCCTGGGGGCGAAGAAGTCAGGCACCTGGCCGGTCAGCTTGTAGGCATGGTCACGACGCTGCCGGTCTGGCATCGTCCACAGTGTTTCTTCGCCATCGCTTGCGAAGAATCCCCTGAAACCCAGGTTGCGCACCTTCGCCACTGTCACGGCGGTGGCAACTTCAGGGGAATTGTCGACCGTGGGCGGCGTCGCGCAGGCGCTGACAAGAGCGAGGCAGGCGCCGGAATGAAGCACGTGCCGGAGAAGTCTGGTTCGCTCACTCATGCAATCGTGCCGCCAAGGCCTGTCGTCAATCCACCCGAGGCCCCGGGAGCAGCAATACGCGTACCACACGTGTCCGGGGTTCACCTTCAGGTCATGACGTCGAAGGGCTTAGCAGCGGTGAGCCGGTCGCCGGATCGGCTACCCGGCAGGCTATCCTCGAACGGCCTCCCAGCCTTGCAGAATTGAGCGTTACCGACAATGAACTCAGGCCCATCGCGATGATCGCCATGATGGGATGCACGTAGCCCAGGATCGCCGCCGGTAGCATGAGCGCGTTGTAGATCAAGGCCCAGAAAAGGTTCTGGCGCAAAACACGCGATGCCCGTCGTACCAGCGAGAGCGCCTGATCCACGCGTGCCAGCGTGTTATCGAGCAATGCCATGGCAGCCGCACTTTTCGCCAGGTCGCAGGCCTCACCGGTGGCGATGCCGATCGGTGCCGCCGCCAGGGCAGGGGCATCGTTGAGGCCGTCACCGACGAAAGCCACCACCTGACCCGCCTCGGCCAGTCGCTTGACCTCATCAGCCTTGCCCTGTGGCGACATCGCCGCCTGCCAGTTGATGCCCAACGGCTCGGCGATCGCCTGCACCGCCACCGGCCGATCGCCGCTGAGGATGATCACGTCCAGACCCTGCCGGCGTAGTGCCTCGAGCAAGGCAGGGGCATCTGCCCGCAACGTATCTTCCACTTCGATCATGCCGAGCAGGCGATCATCATGCGAAAGCCATACCGTACTACCCGTACCCGAGACGTCGAGGCGATCGAATTCAGCGCTCGTCGGCGCATCGCACTGATCGCGCAACCACCGACGTGAGCCAGCACGCAATGTGGACCCATCGGCCAGCCTCGCGCTGACCCCACCACCGGCCTCCTCCCGTTGCTCGAGGATAACGCTCTGGTCGTGCTCGCCCGCCTCCGTCGCGGCGTCATCTGCCGACTGGTTGGCGGCTGTGCGTATGGCTTGCATCAGTGGGTGATTGGAGCCGGTGCCTGTCAGCGCTGCGAGATGCATGACCCTCGATGCGCTCGTGCCCGGCCGCGAGGCAACCCGAACCACGCAAGGCTGTCCGTCTGTCAAGGTGCCGGTCTTGTCGAACACGACGGTGTCGAGCCGGCCGGCCAGCTCCAGAGCGGATGGATCGCGCAACAACAGGCCGTGTCTCGTCGCGGTAGCCGCGGTGATCGATACCACCAGCGGTACCGCCAGAGACAACGCGCAGGGGCAGCTGACCACGAGCGCCGCGAGAGCGCGGGAGAACGCATCGTGCCAAGTGGCCCCTCCTGCGATCGCCAGCGCGAATGCCAGCAGTGCCGATACCGCGAGGGCAGGCACCAGCACGGCAGCCACCCGATCCGCCAGGTTCATCAGGTCGCTCTTGGCATTGAGCATGCGGCCGACGGCACCGGCGAGCACGTCCATGCGCCGCTCGCCCAACGCGGCCTCGACCTGTATGCGCAGTAAGCCATCCACATTCAAGGTACCTGCCACGACCGGATCGCCGGCGCCGATCGACACCGGCTGTGATTCACCGGTCATCAGGGCCGAATCGACCATGGCCATGCCGGCCAGCACCATGCCATCGACCGGGATTCGTTCACCGGCACGGACATCGATCGTGTCTCCCGTGTGCAATTCGCGCAACGGCACCATACGGGGTTCGTCGCCGTCCGAGATGCGCCGTGCCTGCACGGGTGACAGATCAAGCATGGCCCTGACGGTGTCGGCCGCCCGCCGCCGGGTGCGAAATTCACTGAGCCGCGCGATCAGCTGAAACATGATCAGCATCACCGGCACGTCGAACCAGACATCGGAGCTGCCGCGGGCGAGCGCCACCAGGGAACCTGCGACCGAGGCGACGGTAGCGAGCAGGATCAGACTCTCCATGCCGGGTACGCGCTGTCGCAGGCCATGCCAGCCGAGCCGCAGGAAGGGCCAACCCGAGTACAGCAGCACGGGCACAGACACCATGCCTGCCAGTGCCCCGACCCACCAGGCCAGGGGTGCAGGGATGTCGGTGAACAGCCGCACCACGCTGGCCATCATCACCCACATTCCCAGGCCGACGGCCAGACCCAGGCGCATGCGCAGCTGGCGCTCGAAGTGCGTCTGTGAGACCGCCAATGCCGGATCATCGAGAGAGCGAGTGACGTAGCCGAGGCTTTCGATACAGGTGTGCAGATCTTGCGTGGCAACCTGCCCCGGTTCATGGCGAACCACGGCGGAATCACCCAGGAACGAGACGTTCACATCGTGCACGCCGGGCAGGCGTCGCAGCGTACGTTCCACTGTGGCGGCACAGCCCCCGCAGAACATGCCCTCGACCGCGAAGGCACTTTCACGAAGTTCGCCATCGATGGGCGCTGAATCAGTACCCGGTGGCGCCAATACCTTGCCTCAGGCTAATTGCGTCGATGGTACCGTCCATCGCGATGACCTCGAGCTCCAGCAGGATTATCAGCTGCCGCCCGCCATCAGCGGCTTGCCCACTTCCTCGATCAGCTCGTCACCACCGGCCCACGGGTCACGTTCCCCGAATCGTTCGCGCGCCTCCACGAACAGCTGCTCGTCCACAGGTGAGGCCGAGTTCGACCAGCTGCTGCGAATGTAGGTCAGCACCGCCGCGAGTTCCGCGTTCGACAGGTGAGCCATCGACGGCATGACGCCATTGTATTGATTGCCCATCACCTCCATCGGCCCCTGCACTCCATGCACAAGAATCTGTGCGGGCAACTCGGCATCCGCCAGCACCCAGCCGGAGCCGTCCAGCGGCGGGAACGCACCGGCCAGGCCAGCGCCCGATGCTTGATGGCAGGCCACGCAATTGGCGGCGTAGACGGTACCGCCATCCACCGGTTCGCTGCCTGCTGCCGGTGGTGCACTGCGCAGGTCACCGGCATCGGCTGGTGTGAACCCTTGCATGAAGAAGTAGCTCGCCCCCCATATCACGAACCCGACGGACATGACCGCGAACCACCTGGGTAGCGGGTTCTTCAGCTCGGCGGGTTCATAGTTCTCGCGCTCGTAGGCGCGATCCACCGGCACCGCATTGCTTTGCAGGTCCTCTTCGCGAATCGGATCTCCTGCACGGATCTTGTCATCGTTGTTCATAGCGCGGTACCTGACGGCGTGAGAATTTCCAGACGGGTAGCCGTCGCGGCTGTACCGTTCGCCGGCACATCATCCTGCCCAGCGGCCTGATCGTCGGCCTGATCCTCGGCTGACTCTTCGGCTGACTCTTCGGCTGACTCTTCGGCTGACTCTTCGGCTTCCGGCAGTTCCTCCGCCGGGTAGGTGTGATCAAGCCCGACCAGATACTCGACCAGTTCGAGCCCTTCCCGGGTCGGTGTGATGAAGCCTACGTCCGGTGCATATTCCGGTGGCAGCTTGACCTCGATCTGGCCTTCAGCCAGGTAGTCGGTTTCGCGAAACAGGAAAGGGTAGGCAGGCATGATGCTGCCCGGCGATACCGCACGCGGCTGATACAGGTGCGCCAGATGCCAGTCGACACTCGGCTGGCGCTGGCCGATATTGAACAGATCGGGCCCGGTCCGCATGGTGCCGAGCAGGTGCGTGGTGTCGTAGCTGTAGTCTGTCGGTACCGACGGCCTGCCCCAGCCCCGCTTCGAATCCGGAGCGAGTGACGGATCGCGCGGTTGCTGGCTATGGCAGTACACACAGCCCAGAGACACGTAGTGGTCACGGCCGGCAAGCTGGTCTTCGGTGTAGGGCTTCAGGTCTTCCGGCGGATTCTCGCCAGTGCGCAGCTGGATCGCCGGCATCACCAGCAACAGCATGCTGGCATACATCAGGATCAGAGCGGTACCTGCGATGATGCCCAGAGCGCGCGTCATGCTTCACCTCCGGTATCGGCCGCGTTCACCACTCGGGTTCGGCGGCCGAGCGACATCCGGCCTCTGAGTCTCGGTGCCACATCGGTTGCCGGCCCCATGCGGAACAGCACCAGGAAGAAATGGCTGGCGAATACCAGATGCCCCAGGGTCATCAGAGTGCCACCGACCGAGCGTGCTTGCAGATAGGGGATGGTCAGCCTCACCGATTCCATGAACGGCCGCGTGGCATCGAGCATCGCCGTACCCTGCAGCCAGCCACCGATGCTCAATGGCCAGAAATAGATGCCGAAGCCGATGAACACGAGCCAGAAGTGCAGGCTGATCGCCCAGGCATGCGGCCATTCCCAGGCCACCAGCCGCGGCAGGATGAAGTAGATGGAACCGAACAACACGAACGAGAAGAACCCGTACACACCCATGTGGGCGTGAGCCACGGTGTAGTGGGTGAAATGCGTGACGGCGTTGACGCTGCGCAGTGCCTCGATCGAACCCTGCACCGAGGCGAAGGTGTACATCATCGCCCCGGCAACCACGAAGCGCAGCGTGGGAGAGTGCAATACCATGCGCCAGCGCGGCGCTACCGTCATGTGATGGTTGATGGCCACTGCCAGTACCGGAATCAGCATCATCACGCTGGTCACGATGGACAAGGTCGCCAGCCATGTGGGTACCGGTCCGCCAATCAGGTGATGCACGCCCACCTGGCTGTAGAACAGTGCCAGTGCCCAGAAGCCGATCAGCGACAATGTGTAGGAATAGATCGGTGTACCGGTCAGCTTGGCGATGAAGTAGTAGGCAGCTGCCAGCCCCAGCGGTGTCATCCACAGGCCGAGCACGTTGTGCGCGAACCACCAGTTCATAATCGCCTGTTCGGTACCCATGAACAGCTGTGGCACGTTGGCGGTGATGAACAGCATCGGGAACCAGACGAGAGCACCGATCAGGTACCAGGCACTGACGTACAGATGATGAACGCGACGGCGTACCACCGTCATCAGCAACGGCACGGCTGCCAGTGCGCCGCCGAGTACCAGGAAGATGTCGATCTGCCACGGGAACTCGAGCCATTCCAGACCATCGCTGAAGCCACCGAGAATGGCAATGGTGCCGGCCGTCACGCCGATGTTCCACAGGACGGCGCCGACGGTGGCGTAACGTCCACCCGCCAGCTCCGTCTTGAACAGGCGCGGTACCAGCCACAGGCCCACCCCGACTCCCGCCATCGAGGTCCAGCCGTAGGCCACTACGTTCAAGTGGGCAGGGCGCACCCTGCCAAAGGTGAGTACCGCGTCGGACACCAGCCAGTCCGGCAGGTGCAGCTTGAGTGAGGCGACCACACCGAACACCGAGCCGAGCAACAGCCAGACGACTGATGAGGTCACCCACCAAAGCACGGGCTCACGACTGGACCGGTCGTAGATGCGCCGTTCGGCGAGTTCCTCCTCGTCGATCACCAGCGTGCCGGCTTCCCGTTCTTCCTGCAGCGCCCTGCGCTGCACGCCCGTGACGGCGGGGTCTTCGACCCTGCCGACCTCACCCTCGGCGAAGATGGTGCGCGATGCCGCTTCGCCATCACCCCACTGATCGTTCGCCAGGCCCCAGACCATCAGGAAGATGCCTCCGATCGAGATCAGGAACGTCATGGCGAGCAGGAAGGCTATCGCAGGTGTCATGGAGCAGCGTGTGTCGGCAAGGTGGAACTCGATCGAGTTTGGCTTGCCTTTTACCGCTGAAGATTAAAGACGGATGTCTGCGACGTTCGGCGATGAAGTGGCTCCGTACGTGCCTGGTCTGGTGCACTCACTCGAATCCGGCTGGCGATGGATCCAGCGAATCCGGATGGGTCAGCCGGATGAGCCGTTCAAGCCTGTAGCTGCAGTGAGCCGATACTCTCGCCAGGCTACATACACGCCGCTGCCGACCACGACGCAGGCGCCGAGCAAGGCGGCGTTGTCGAGAGTCTCACCATAGACGAGGTAGCCGCCAAGCATGACCCACGGTAGTACCAGGTAGTGAAATGGCTGCAGTACGACGGCTTCGGTGAGTTGCAGTGCCTTGATCAGCATTGTGTGAGAGGCGATCGATGCGACGCACAACATGGCGAGCAACATGCCGGCCTGGTGGTCCACGGGCTGCCATTGCCACAGCGCGAAGCCAGCCGACGCGAGTGTTCCTACCAGGCCGAACCAGAGCAGGGATGTCAGGTAATTGTCGTGCCGTGAGACCTGGCGTGTGAGCAGGTTGTACAGCGCATAGATGATGGCACATGCCAGCGGAATCAGCGCATGTACGTTGAACACGGCGGTGCCCGGACGCAGGATGATCAGTGTTCCGAGCAATCCGATGATGACCGCGCTCCAGCGGCGTATGCCCACCTGCTCCCCGAGAAGCGGTACCGAAAGCGCCGCCACGAACAGGGGAAAGCAGGCGAACAGGGCGTGTGTCTCGGCAACGCCGAGATAGCGAAGTGCCAGGACGAACAATGAAATTTCGCCACACATCATCAGACAGCGAATGAATTGCCGGACCGGAACCCGGGACCGCAATGTGTGCAGAACCCCATCGCTTCGGTAAGCGAGAACCATGCTGAACAGCAAGAATGCGGTGAACCGGACGAACACGATCTGACCGATGGGGAGCAACTGCGCGAGTGACTTGGTGATGACGTCCTGCGTGGCGAACACGAACGTGGCCAGGACCATCAGGACGATTCCGCCCGAGGGTGTGGCGGGTAGGCTTCGCATATGCAGACTACGCATGTAAGGTATCGGGTCGGTGTTGTCGGGCCAGACTTGGCCTGAATTGACTGGATTTCATGGGTTCTGTTTCTGTTTGCCTTGGGTTGGTCTGGTCGCGTCGACACGGTTCACTCCGCCGACGCAGGGCGCCGTGTCAGGCGCATGTCGACATGAGGTATACCGTCCTCGAGATACTCGCGCGACTCCGGGCGAAATCCGAAGCTTGCGTACAGCGCCATTGCCGGAAGCTGGGCACCGAGGATCACATCGCGCTGCGGATGCCGTTCGGCCAGATCCGCCAGCAGCCGTTGCACCAGAGCACAGGCGAGGCGTCGGCCCCGCCACTGCCTGGCAACCACGATGCGCCCGAGCCGGGCCGGCGCATCGGACTGTTCGCCGCTTACCAGGCTGCGAGCGCAGGCCACCACCTGCGCACCATGACGGCCGATGAGGTGGCGGGTATCCGGCAGCGTGTCGAGCCCATCGATATCCTGATAGGGGCAGGCTTGCTCTACGACGAATACTTCGCAACGCAGGCGCAGCAGATCGTGCATCGCACGCGCATCCAGCTCTGCGATCGTCGCGAGGGTCCAGGTCATGTCCGGGTCGCTCGGCTCGATCGGGCCGGTCGAGTTGATCATGGCATGACAGGTTCTTACTGGCCGAAGTTCCGGGCACCCTCACCGAGCCATCGGATCTCCTCGGGTGTGCTATCGCGGCCGAGCACCACATTGCGGTGCGGGTAGCGACCGAAGCGCTCGATGATGTCGTGATGCTCGACGGCCGAATCCCACGTTCGTTTGGCGAAGGCGGCCAGTTCCGGCCCGGCCTCACCCTTCAGCCGGGTGAACAGTGCCAGTGACTCATGCTGATCGGCCATCGACTCGCTGTGCTCCAGCGGCAGGTAGAAGAACACCCGGTGGGTCAGTGGCAGCTCGCAGTCCTGGTTCGCCGAGAGCCCGGCACGACAGCATTTCAATGCCGACTCGCTGAATGCGAAGGCCTTCGGCTGGCGCCGCCATACATGTCTGGGAAATTGATCGAGCAACACGATAAGGGCCAGCGTGCCGGTGGCCGATTCGCGCCAGTGATCGAGATTGCCCCTGGAAGCGGGTTCGATCCATTCGCCGAAGCGCTCGCGTATCGGCGCATCGAGTGCCTCGCCGCCCATGAACCAGCGCTTCGGTTGTGGTGCGTCCAGGCTGCCGGTCTCGGCGTCACGGAACCAGAAGTCGATAACGGCGTCGCTGTCAGGCAGGGCATCGCTGTGTGACTGAGTCATGGGTTCTTTTGGTGGGGCTGCATGTATTTTCTCGAGCAGCGATTCCGTGCCGCGTATCTGTTCGGTGCGGTTCTTCAGCGCGTCGTCCAAAGCGTGCCTCGTACTCACAGGCTATACTGCCGCCGCCAGAAGCTCCTGTCGATCCATGCGGCACGATTCGTGTTGGTGGTGTTTACAACCGCCAGGGTGGGCGAACCGTTCTGCGTGTGGCGCAAGCGGTGGGACGCTTTCGGTCCTGATGCCTTTACTGGTAAGATCGCTGCGCGAGAGGCCGACGCTCTCGCGGAGGCTATCGATTAAGTCAGGTCGATGGAAGGCCTGCCTCTTCCGCGGCAGGACGACACTGCGCCATTCGAGGATGCTTTCAGCGATGATACCCACACTCCGCCTGCTTGCCCCGCAGTTGACCGTACCTTCCGTTTCCGAGAACCCGAAGCCTGCTCCACATGCCGCATGCCGGCCGATGACCGGTGTCGCTTGCGCTGCAGGCAGGGCTCACCGTCGATGCAAGCCGCTGGCAGGCGGTGTGGCGGCAGGGCTGCTGATCGCGCTTCTCGGCGGCTGCGCGAGCACGGGTGTCACGCTTGATGATGTGCGGGGAGCTGCCGAATCCGCATTGGGTCAGAAGCAGAACGGGCCGTTGAGTGCCACCGACATCACGCGCGGTCTCAAGGAGGCGCTGGCCCAAGGCTCGTCGACGGTGGTCGCACAGCTCGGTCGGCAGGGTGGCTTCACTGCTGATCCGGAAATCCGCATTCCGCTGCCCGCATCTCTCGTGAAGGCACGAGGCTTCGCCAGCAAGGTGGGGCTCGAGCAACCTTTCGACGATCTGGAAGTGCGTTTGAACGAGGCTGCCGAGGCGGCAACGCCGAAGGCGAAGGAGCTCTTCCTCAGTGCGATCCAATCGATGAGTGTCAACGATGCCCGCGGCATACTTCAAGGCCCGGACGATGCGGCCACGCAATACTTCCGCAACCGCACCGGTACCGATCTGGAAGCGGAAATGCGGCCGATCGTCGATTCGGCCCTGGCCGAGGTCGGGGCGGTGAACACGTTCAACGACCTCATGAGCCGTTACCGTACCATCCCCTTGGCTCCGAAGATCGAGGCCGATCTCACCGGTTATGTGGTCGATCAGAGCACCGATGGCATCTTTTATTACCTCGCTCGTGAGGAAATGGAGATACGCAACAATCCGGTGAAACGCACGAGCGACATACTGCGCCGTGTATTTGGCGGTTCCTGATGCGGTAGACTGCACTGACTACCGAGAACAGACCGGCGTGCGTGTGCTTATGGCTGACAGGCCTTGATCGATGACTGACCCCAATGTGAATGGCAAGCATTCATTTTCCCGGGAAGAGCTCATCGCCTGCGGGCACGGTGAGCTGTTCGGGGAGGGCAATGCCCGTCTGCCCCTGCCGAACATGCTGATGTTCGATCGGATATCGCATGTGGCCGCTGACGGTGGTGATCATGGCAAGGGCATCGTCCAGGCCGAGCTGGATATCCATCCCGGGTTGTGGTTCTTCGACTGTCATTTCGAGGGCGATCCGGTCATGCCAGGCTGCCTTGGCCTCGATGCGATGTGGCAGCTCGTCGGGTTCTTCCTCGGCTGGAAAGGCAACCCCGGGCGTGGGCGTGCACTGGGGTCCGGCGAGGTGAAATTCACCGGTCAGGTATTGCCGGAAGCTCGCCTGGTCACTTATGAGCTGCACATCAAGCGACTGATCGAGCGTCGGCTCGTCATGGGTATCGCCGATGGCACCGTTTCAGTCGATGGGCGTCCGATCTACTCGGCGACCGACCTGCGGGTCGGTTTGTTCACTTCGACAGACAACTTCTAGCAAAGGGCTAGCGGGACTATTTAAATGCGTCGTGCCGTCATTACCGGTCTGGGTATCGTTTCTTGTCTGGGTAACGACAAGGCGTCGGTGACCGATGCGCTGCGCGCGGGCCGGTCCGGCATCACGGCGCGCGAAGAGTATCGGGAGCGCGGCTTGCGCAGCCAGGTTGCCGCGGCGCCGACCATCGATCTCAAGGCGTCGATCGACCGCAAGCGGTATCGGTTCATGGGGGATGCCGCAGCCTATGCGTACATCGCCATGCGCGATGCGATCGCTGATGCCGGTCTCGAAGAGTCGGAGGTGTCGAACGAGCGCACCGGCGTGATCGCAGGCTCCGGTGGCGGCTCTACCCGGAGCCAGGTCGAGGCGGCAGATCTGCTGCGCGAGCGTGGCCTGCGAAAGGTCGGCCCCTACCGGGTAACGCAGACCATGGGCAGCACGGTGTCTGCCTGCCTTGCTACCCCGTTCCAGATCAAGGGTGTGAACTATTCCATCTCCTCCGCATGCTCCACCAGTGCACACTGCATCGGCAATGCGGTCGAGCTGATTCAGCTTGGCAAGCAGGATCGCGTATTCGCCGGTGGTGGTGAAGAGGAACACTGGTCTCTGGGTTGTCTGTTCGACGCCATGGGAGCGCTTTCCACGAAATACAACGACGACCCCGCGCGTGCCTCGCGTGCGTACGATGCGGATCGTGACGGTTTCGTGATCGCAGGCGGTGGCGGTATGGTGGTGGTCGAAGAGCTGGAGGTTGCCAAGGCGCGCGGTGCCACGATCTACGCGGAAGTCGTCGGCTACGGCGCCACTTCAGACGGTTACGACATGGTCTCGCCCTCGGGTGAGGGCGCCACGCGGTGCATGCGCTTGGCGGCAAGCTCTTGTGATAGCCCGATCGACTACATCAACGCGCACGGCACCAGCACGCCGGCCGGGGACATCACCGAACTCAAGGCCATGCGTGAAGCCTTCGGTCGCAACATGCCGCGGATCAGCTCGACCAAGTCGCTATCCGGCCACTCGCTCGGGGCCGCCGGGGTGCAGGAAGCGATCTATACCCTGCTCATGCAGCAGGCCGGGTTCATTGCCGCCTCCGCCAACATCGATGAGCTCGACCCGGAGGCTGCCGACATGCCGGTGGTACGAACACGGGTGGATGACGCAAGGCTCGATACCGTGATGTCCAACAGCTTCGGTTTCGGTGGTACCAATGCGTCACTGGTGATGCGACGAGTTTAGTGGTCCTGCTCGGATGAAAATGATGCAGCCGTCGTTCTCAGGTCGGCGGAGCGCCAGCTCAATAGCGCAGCGGCGGTTCGTCCATCGCGGATAGCTGTTCCTTCAGCGACAGGATGTGCTCATCCCAGAAGCGCCCACCGGCAAAATGCGGGAAAGCCTGCTGGAACGCCGGGTCTTCCCAGCGCCGTGCGATCCAGGCTGCATAGTGGATGATGCGCAGGGTGCGCAGCGGCTCGATCAGGTTCAGCTCACGCTCGTCGAACTCGTGAAATTCGAGGTAGCCGTCGAGCAGGTCGCCGAGGCGTGCCTGTGCATACTGTCGATCGCCGGAGATGAACATCCATAGATCCTGAATGGCGGGCCCGGTACCTGCGTCGTCGAAGTCGAGCAGGTGGGGCGTATCATCGCGGCCCCACAGGATGTTGCCCGGGTGGAAGTCACCGTGGAGGCTTAATGGCCGCAGGCCGGACTGCGCCGCGATGCGCGCATGCACCTGGCTCACCAGTTGCCGTGCGAGTGGTTCGTAGGCGGTGCGTATGGCTCCGGGCATCAGCTCCGATTCGAGCAGAAAGCTGACTGATTCATCACCCAGGCGCGCCGCATCGATCTGCGGCCGATGATCGAACGTGACGGTACGGCCTATGGCGTGCAGGCGGCCGAGCGTACGTCCGACCACCAGCAGCTGCTCCGGGTTGTCGAGCTCCGGTGGCCTGCCGCCGGCGCGTTCGAACAGGCAGAATCGAAACGGGCCGGTGTGCAGCAATGTCGCCCCATCGGCACCCGCCATGGGCGCGATCACCGGCAACTCCAACGCAACCAGGCGAGCGCAGAAATCGTGTTCCTCCTGAATGGCCGCGTCGCTCCAGCGTGCCGGGCGGTAGAATTTGGCCACTACGGTACTGCCATCCTCCAGGCCGATCGAGTACACGCGATTCTCGTAGCTGTTGAGTGCGCTGACGCGTCCGTCGGTACGGTAACCGGCGGCATCGATGGCATCGAGCAAGGTCAGCGGATCAAGTTGCCGAAACGCAAGCGCGGCATCGGCCTGCGCAAGAGCCTGCAGTTCGTCCGGCGTTTGTGTCATCAGCGTCATATGCTCCGAAATGGTACTGATCGTCCTGTAAAATGCGCGTTGGAGTGCTATCTTAAGCGGTTGGTTCAGCTCCGGCACCGGCAGATCGAAACTGCGCCGTGCAGTATGTCACGGTGTGCCGAGAGGCTGTGCGATGGAAACTCCAGGCAGGCGACGGCGTCAGACCCAGGCAACGATTTCCCGTCAAGACGGTGCGTGACGCCCGTTGGTGCTGCCACTCATTTACGATGCCGCTGTGATGGTCACCGACCGGCACGCCGGGTACAGGAAGCAACGCATGGATATTCGCAAGATCAAGAAACTCATCGAGCTGCTCGAAGACTCGGATGTCGCCGAGATCGAGATCGTCGAGGGTGAAGAGTCGGTGCGCATCGCACGTGCGTCACCGGCCCCCGTAATGATGGCCCAGCCGGCTGCCGCGCCTCAGCCGAGCCCGGTGTCGGTCTCTCCCGCGTCCTCGGTGGCGATGTCACCCGCGGCTGCCGAAGAGCCGCTCGTGCCGTCCGGCACGATCGTGGAATCGCCGATGGTCGGCACGTTCTTTCGCAGTTCGTCGCCGTCCGCAGAGCCGTTTACCGAGGTCGGTGAAGTGGTGGAGAAGGGCGATACCCTGTGCATCATCGAAGCCATGAAGATCATGAATCAGATCGAGGCCGAAGTCAGTGGCACGGTGCGCGCCGTTCTCGTGGAGGATGGCCAGGCTGTGGAGTATGGTGAACCGCTGGTCGTGATCGAGTAGCCTGGCGTCGCATGGAAACCTCTTTCAAGAAGATACTGATCGCCAACCGGGGCGAAATCGCGCTGCGCATCATGCGTTGCTGCCGCGATCTCGGCATCGGCACCGTGGCAGTCTATTCCACCGCCGATCGTGACCTGAAGCATGTGCGCCTGGCGGACGAAGCGGTCTGCATCGGCCCGCCGTCGTCCACCGAGAGCTACCTGAACGTACCGGCCATCATCAGTGCCGCCGAAATCACCCGAGCCGAGGCCATACACCCTGGCTACGGTTTCCTGGCAGAAAACGCCGATTTTGCCGAGCGCGTGGAGGTCAGCGGTTTCACCTTCATCGGCCCCACCGCTGAAACCATCCGCCTCATGGGCGATAAGGTCAGTGCGATCAACGAGATGCGTGCCGCGGGAGTGCCCTGCGTTCCAGGCTCCGATGGCCCGTTGGGTGACGACGATACCGTCAACAGGAAACTGGCCACGAAGATCGGCTACCCGATCATCATCAAGGCCAGTGGCGGTGGCGGCGGCCGCGGCATGCGGGTGGTGCGCAGCGACAAGGAACTCGCCGGCTCCATCGACATGACGCGCAACGAAGCCAAGAGTGCCTTTGGCAACCCGGTGGTCTACATGGAAAAATATCTCGAGCGGCCCCGTCACATCGAGTTCCAGGTCATCGCCGATACCCATGGCAACGCCATCCACCTGGGCGAGCGCGACTGCTCGATGCAGCGTCGGCATCAGAAGGTGGTGGAAGAGGCGCCGGCACCCGGTATCGATGCCGGCACCCGTGCCGAGATGGGTGAGCGCTGTGTGGCAGCCTGCAAGCGCATCGGTTACCGCGGGGCGGGCACGTTCGAGTTCCTCTATCAGGATGGCGAGTTCTACTTCATCGAGATGAACACGCGTGTGCAGGTCGAGCACCCGGTGACCGAAATGGTCACAGGGGTAGATATCGTGAAGGAGCAGATCTACGTGGCGGAAGGGCGGCCCCTACGATTCTCGCAGAGTGACATTTCCGTGACGGGCCATGCCTTCGAGTGCCGTTTGAACGCCGAAGATCCGAATACCTTCATGCCATCTCCCGGCACCATCAGCCAGTACCACCCGCCAGGGGGGCTCGGTGTACGGGTCGATACCCACATCTACAATGGCTACAGGGTGCCACCCTATTACGACTCCATGATCGCCAAGCTGATCGTCGGTGGCAATACACGTGAGTCTGCGATCGCACGCATGCGCGGTGCGTTGAGCGAAGTGTTCATCGATGGCATCAAGACGAACATTCCCCTGCACATCGATATCTTCAACGACGAAGCCTTCCGGGCTGGTGGCACGAACATCCACTATCTCGAGAAGAAGCTCGGGTTGAGCTGATGGGTGGTGACGGAAGCGCCTGGCCAGAGGTCATCGTTGCCGCCACACCGGCCATCGTCGAGGCCCTCGAATACTGGTTGTTCACCGCAGGCGCCTTGTCGGTGACCAGCCGTGAACCCGATGCGCCTGCCGAAGCGGTGCTCGAACCGTTGCCAGGCGAAACGCCGCTGTGGTCGAGCCTGCAGCTGGTCGGCCTTTTCGAACAGGGGTTGGCAGCGGGTTCGGTGCGCACGCGCCTTGAAGCGGCGGCGAACGAGACCGCGCTGACGCTGCCCGACTACACGCTGTCGTACCTGCCTGACGAGCCCTGGGAGCGTGCCTGGATGGCCGACTTCCAGCCGATGCAGTTCGGACCACGCTTCTGGATCTATCCCTCGCACGTCGAGCCGGCCGATGCGCAGGCCATCAACCTGCGCCTCGATCCCGGGCTTGCGTTCGGTACCGGCACCCATCCGACCACCGCGCAGTGCCTGGGCTGGCTCGGTGCCGGTACCGATACCACGCTGACACCGTTGAGCGGGTACCGCGTGATCGATTATGGCTGTGGTTCGGGCGTGCTGGGCATCGCGGCTGTTCTGCTGGGCGCTTCACGCACGGTGGCGATCGATATCGACGAGCAGGCGTTGCAGGCCACCCGCCAGAATGCCGCGACGAACGGTGTTGCCGATCGGCTCGACACCGCCTTGCCCGGCTCCTTCGGCGCAGACGCATCGGGCGTGGATCTGGTGTTGGCCAATATCTTGTATCAGCCACTGCTGGATCTGTGCGACACGCTGGCACGCCTTGTCAAGACCGGTGGCCGGCTGGTCATGGCAGGAATGCTGGAGGCTCAGGTCGAACCCCTGGTGCTGGCTTATACTGCGCAATTCAGCGTGCGACGATACGGTGACATCGACGGCTGGGCGCTGCTGGTGGCCACTCGTCGCTAGGGCCTGTCATCGATGAGCGCATAGACCATGGGCTCGTCGATGACAAGCCGTGGCAGGTGCACTGCTGGAGGATGAACACCCAGGGTGGTGAAAATTCGTGAACACTGAACTGCCTGATGTCCATTCCTGAATCCACGTTCGATCGCGCCCCCGCACCGATTGCGCGGTGCACCGTGTGTCGGGTGGTATTCGAGCTGCCCGAAGATATCTGGGAGAAAGGCTACCGCGACGTGCGCTGCGGCAGTTGTCACGCCAAGTTCAATCTTCATGCGGGCATCGTGGCTGCCAGACTGATGGTAGAAGAGGAAGATCCGAGCGGTGATGAGGCATTGCCCGCGCCGGAGGGCTGGTCGGAGAGCCCTGACCATGAGGCGTCGACGAACCTGCTGGTCGATGAACATCAGCAGGTTCAGGTTGACGTGGAGCGCTACCTGTACGACGACCTGGAAATGGATCAGACCGTCACCGACTTCGATCTTTTCTCCGAGGAGGCAGGTCTGCCGGAGGTCGCCTTCTTCGAACGTTTCGACACAGCCTCCACTGCTGAAGCGGATGCGGCGGCAGAGGCGCTTCTGATCGACCCGGAAGTGGCCCCGGCCGAAGCGCCCACCGCCAACGAAGGTGACGAGCCGGATTCCTCCGCGCCGTCTGCCGATACGGGATCCCGCGGGCAAGTCACCCTGGAGAAGGCTGCCAAGCCTGACGACGGAATGCCGCCGGATTTCGACGCATCCCCGCGCAGGGTCATCGCCGACGTGCCGCCTGAACACCCGTTGGTGTTCGACTATGCGCGGCGTGGTGGCGATACCGAGCAAGAGGCGGAAGGCGACGGTGAACCGTCTGCCGGCGGGCAGCCTGCCGCTTCACTCTCTTCTGCCCCGGAACCTGCGTCATCCACTGAAACCCGGGACGTGCTGCGAGATGCCGCCCCTTCCAACACGATGCCTGCGAAGGGACGGCTGGCGCTACTGCCCGCGCTGGTCAAGGGGGGGCTGCTGGGCACGGTCATGCTTGCCGTACTCGGCGGCTTGATGGTGGTCATGCATCAGCGGCCGAGCTTCTACAACAGCGGATTCTGGCGCCCGCTGGTCGTGGCTAGCTGCCAGGTGTTCGGCTGCGTCGTGCCATCACGTGTCGATCTCGACCAACTGGTACTGGTGCAGCGTAACGTTTTTTCACACCCCAAGATCGAAGACGCACTGGTGATCAATGTGTCGTTTCGCAACGAGGCCGCGTTCGATCAGCGCTACCCGGTGCTGGTGGCGCGCTTCTCCGATTCGCTCGGGCGCCCGATGGCGCGTCGCGATTTCAAGCCTGGGGACTACCTCGACGATTGGCGGGAAACCGACGTAATCGAAGCCGGAAGCAGGCTCGACATCAACCTGGAGATCGATGATCCGGGCGAAGCCGCCGACTCCTTCGAATTCGACTTTCGCCCCAGCGGTACCTTTTAACCTG
>CBDCAW010000026.1:0-21088 GCA_965214025.1 Granulosicoccaceae bacterium | reverse complement strand
CATGAGCGATGAGCGAATCGACGTATCGGGATCGGAGAGCGACACCACAGACAATGTGAGCGACTTGCACGAACCACGACGAGTGCTCGTCGTCGGTGCGAGCGGCGGGACAGGTCGCGAAGCGGTCAAGTCGTTGCTGAAGGCTGGGTACCGTGTAAGTGCGTTCTCCCGCCGTGCCAGTGATCTGGCAGACGGTACGCAACGCCTCATGACGTTCAATGGTGACGCAACTGTCGCCGATGACATCGAGTGCGCGGTTCACGGCCATGACACGGTGATCATCACCCTTGGCATCAGCGAAAACCCCTTTCGTGTGCGTCTCTTCGGGGCGGCTCACACCTCGGCTACGGTCCGTTCAATCGGCACGCTCAATGTCGTCGCCGCGATGCGCCGGCAGGGTGTGCGCCGTCTTGTCGTACAGAGCAGCTATGGCGTCGGTGAGAGCCACAAGCTGCTCGGTTTCCTCGACCGGCTCTTCTTCCAATGGGTCCTCAAACCGCAGATCGAGGACACCGAGCGGCAGGAGCGCATCGTACGCGACAGTGATCTTGACTGGACAATCGTTCAGCCCGTGCATCTCAGCAACACAGCCTCGTGTGCTTTTCCGGTCGTGTCCGAGCAGGGTGCAACGCGCCTGATGACGGTGGCGCGCACCTCAGTAGGCCGATTCCTGGCACACGCAGCCGGCACGTTCGAGCATGTCGGCAAGACCGTTGCCCTCTCGGGTTGAAGCGAGAATCGTCAGCGCTCGTCCACTGTCACCAGCGTGGCCCGTGCCATGTACTTGAGTTCCTTCAGATAGGCCTTCTGCGACCAACCGCACTCGATCGTAAAGGATTCCCAGTTCCGTACCGACAACATCGTGAAAAGCAGGTCTGTCGCCCTGCGCGGGGTATAGTCAGGGTTCAGCACTC
Source organism: Granulosicoccaceae bacterium (assembly GCA_965214025.1). Taxonomy (GTDB): domain Bacteria; phylum Pseudomonadota; class Gammaproteobacteria; order Granulosicoccales; family Granulosicoccaceae; genus Granulosicoccus. The sequence goes on along the minus strand of CBDCAW010000026.1, from coordinate 20,174 downwards.
CGTCGGCATGAAGTGCCTTGACCGCTGCCTGGCAGCCATGACGCACTGCCTGCATCCGATCATCCCAGGCTGCCGCGGCCTCGACGTCTTCATCCTTCATGGCGAGTAGTGCCTTGGCCAGCCCGTAAATCTCGGGAATGTAGCTGCCCCAGGCAACAATCCAGGCATCAAGCCGTTCCAGCCCCGAAGCTGCACTCCGGCTGGTGGCCAGACGCTCGTCGATTCCATTGACTTCATCAAGGTAGCGAGTCGCTGAAATCAGAAGCTCCGCACGCGTGCGAAAATGCAGGTAGAGCCCCTGTCGGCTCACGCCTGCTTGCCTGGCGATGTCACTTATCCGCACTTCCTGCGTCCGGCCGCTTTCTAGCAGCGAAATGGTGGCATCCAGGATATTTATGCGGGTATTTTCGCTGGATCTCGGCATGGCGTTCCGCAGTCTTCAGGGTTAAAATGCACCGAGATTACTTGACGCTCTGACAATAGTCGAGAGATCACCTTCTCCTACGGATACTACTATCTTAAGTGTCCCCTCGAAGGGTGGTCGATCCGACGACTGAAGATGTACCTACCCCCATACACACTGCTCCCCCCGCTCCACCCGATGATCAGATAACCTCACCTGTATAAAGCACAGGCTCGCGCACATCGAACCACCACGGCAACGGAACCCCAGACATCATGAGCGATATCGAAAACGTCCTGGCACAGGTCGACGCCTCGATCGACGCTGCCACCGAGCGGCTGTTCGAACTGCTGCGTATCGAGAGCATCTCTACCGATTCGGCCTACGACGCGGAATGCCTGCGCGCCGCGGACTGGCTGGTCGAGGAGCTCGCCGGCATCGGCTTCGACGCGAAACGCCACGACACGCCCGGCCATCCGATGGTGATGGCGCACGGCGAGGTCGAGGGTGAGGTGCCACACCTGCTGTTCTACGGTCACTACGACGTGCAGCCCGTCGACCCGCTGGATCTCTGGCACCGCTCCCCTTTCGATCCTGCCATCGAGGAAACGCCGACCGGCAAGGTCATTCGGGCTCGGGGCGCCGCTGACGACAAGGGCCAGCTCATGACGTTCGTCGAAGCCTGCCGGGCTTGGCGTGAGGTCACCGGCAGCCTGCCGGCAAAGGTGTCGCTGTTCTTCGAAGGCGAGGAAGAGAGCGGTTCACCCTCGCTCGTGCCGTTCATGGAAGCGAACCGTGAAGCCCTGACGGCCGACCTGGCACTGGTATGCGACACCGGCATGTGGGATGCCCGAACGCCTGCCATCTCGACCCTGCTGCGCGGCATGGTCGGTGAAGAGGTCACGATCACCGGGCCGTCTCGCGATCTGCATTCGGGCATGTACGGCGGGCCTGCGATGAACCCGATCCGTGTGCTCACACGCATCCTCGGTGGCCTGCACGACGAGGCCGGTCGGGTCACGTTGCCGGGTTTCTACGAAGGCGTGACCGAGTTGCCGGACGATATCCGCGCCCAATGGCAGGCCTTGGAACACGACGGCGATGCCTTTCTGGAAGAGGTGGGGCTTTCGGTACCTGCCGGTGAGGCAGGCTATTCGGTGCTGGAGCAGATCTGGGCGCGCCCCAGTTGCGACATCAACGGCATTGCCGGTGGCTATGCGGGGGAAGGGTTCAAGACCGTACTACCCTCGATGGCTACCGCCAAGATCAGCTTCCGGCTCGTCGGAGAGCAAGACCCGGAAGCCATTCAGGCGACTTTCCAACAGTATGTGCGCGAGCGCCTGCCGGCCGATTGCACGGTGAGTTTCCTGTCGAAGCATGGCGCCGGTGCCACTACCATGCCGACCGACTCCCTGCCTTTCGAGCGCGCCCGCAAGGCCCTTTCCGACGAGTGGCCGCAGCCCGCGGTGTTCGCCGGCTGCGGCGGGTCGATCCCGGTTGTGGGGCATATCAAGAGCATTCTCGGCATGGACAGCCTGCTGATCGGCTTCGGGCTCGATGACGATGCGATCCACTCTCCCAATGAGAAATACAGCCTGACCAGTTTTCATCACGGCATTCGCAGTTGGGTGCGGGTATTGGCAGAGCTTTCGAAGCCGTCCGCCAACGGCGCTCAGGCAAGCGGCAGCGTGTCGAGTGCCTCCCACGGGCCGTCGCGGTAAGCCCACAACCTCAAGCCTGTCACGCTCGCCTCCCACGGCATGAACTGCGCGTGAATCGCCGTGCCGCACGCATTGGCGCTGGCCTGGCCGACCTTGTTCTGAATCGTCACATGCGCGCGGAAGCCCTTTGCATCCTGCCGTGTCAGCCATGGTGCGAAGGCCTTTGCGAGATGCGCGTGCAGCGCATCGAGGTGTTCGGACCGGACACGATAGGCCCAGCCGGCACCGAGTGAGATCACTGCCGAGACGTGGGCGGCAAACCGCGGTGTCGCCGCCGCCGTCTCGGTGGCGATTCGCGTCAGCGTGTCAGTCTTCTCGCCCGGCAGCTGGTGGAACAGCGTCAGATGTGCCGGCACGATGTTCAGCCGTGGTGGGAACCAGCGATCCCGAGCGCTCTGGAATCTCGCCTCGCTCTCGTCGTCGAAGCGCAGGGTGATGATCAGTGGATCTTCCATCGCGACTCACCTCTCCAACGGATTTCCGAAAGATCTCCAACGATCCTCCAACGGAGACCGACCCTCAGTCGATATCCCAGGATGCCACCGGCTGATTCGACAGCGAAAGCTCGGTGTAACGATGCACCATGCGATCGGCCGCCTCATCTCGCTCGTGGCTATCCATGTACCGCGCATGCTGATCGAGCTGCCAGCTGGCGCCGTTCTGCCCGGTCGCCAGGCGCTGCTCGATACAGCCGAGGTACCGCCGTATGTCCTCTGCCGGCATGCCGATGGACTGCAGGCCCTGTTCGGCCACCGGCAGCAATGATTCGACGATGGTGGTCACCGGGTGCTGCTCCAGTGCCAGCCGTTCGAGCGATGGCCACAGCAGATCGGCCTTGATGCCGTACTGCGCCGCCAGTTCCAGATTCTGCTCCAGCACCTTCTGCGGCATGGCCGGTATCATCGCTTCGATATGCTCGCTGAGCCCTTCCGCCAGGCCCAGCGCCAGGGCTGTATTGGCCACCATGTCGATGCTGGTGGGCCCCGCCGGCATGAAGCGTAGCTCCACGCGCACGTGGCCACCGTCGTGATGATCGTACACCGCCCGGTTCCACGGCCAGATGGTGCCCATGTGCATGGCCAGTTCCTGCAACTCCGGCACCCCACCCTCGGCCAGCACGGCCTTGACGTCTTCATCGCCCTTCACCGGTAACAGCGTGCGGTAGAGGCACACGGATTCGGCGAACAGTTCGTAGGGGCCGGTGCGCAACCAACCGTGCCCGAAGTGCACGCGTGCCGGCATGTTCAGTGCGCGTCGGCGTGGATCACGACCGTCCACGGCTTGCTGAAACAGGCGCAGCCGGGTCTCATGCCACAGGCGACGGCCGAGGAACATCGGTGAGTTGGCACCGATGGCCGTCACCAGCGGTGTGATCAATTGCAAGGTGTTGTAGACCTTGCAGAAGCGCTCGGGCGGCATGCGATAGTGAATCTGCAACGAGGTGTTCGCCCCTTCGCACGTCACCAGATCGGTCTTGATCTCCAGCGAATCTTCACCTTCGATGGTGATGTGAAAGCGCTCCTTGCGCCGGCTGCGCAGCTGCTCGAGCATGGCGCGGTAGCGATCTTCCGGTGTCATCATGTCGATCGACAGATCGTCGGGTACCAGTGTGGGCAGGATGCCGATCGGTATCACTCGCCCGCCGAGGCTTGCTGCCTCCCGGTTGAGCAATTCGAGCATCGATTCCATCTCCGCCTCCAGGGAGGCGAGAGGTGCATCGCTCAGCAAGCATGGCGTGAGGTTGGCTTCGATGTTGTAGCGGTTGAGCTCGAGCGTCAGTCGCTCATCGCCGGTGGCATCCAGCAATTGTTGGTTCTGCGGCAGGGGTCGCCCGTGTTCATCGAGGATGTACAGCTCCAGTTCGGCACCGAGGGACGCAGGCCCCTCACCGAAACCGGGACGCGCCAGCAAGGTGCGCAGAACCCCGAGATTGTCATTCAACCGACCGGCGAATTCTTCCCGCTCAGCGGCGCTGAACTCTGTCTTGTCTATCTCCTGACCCATCGCGGCTGCCCCTTGTTCGTCGATTACCGATCATAGCGGCTGGCTGGTATTCGCGTCTAACACCCTGTATCGACAACGCTTGGCAAGACCGAATTTACCAGCACCAGTGCATTGGCTGCCCGACGGCTCGACGCTTCGCGTGCAGGGATCCCGAGGCGTCACGAGCAGCAGGTGGCCCGGCTTGCAGCTTGTGTATTCCTCTCATCGCGAATCCTGGTCCCTACCGTATCGGCACTGTTGAAAGATCCACGGAGTCATCCCACATGCGCCGGCCCACGGCCGACAGCATGCTGGCATCCATACGCGGCGGCAGCTTCACCGGAGTGATGGCCTGCCACCCTTGTGCATCGGTTGATCGCGCCAGCTCGAACTCGAACACATAGAACCCCTCGGCACCGATACGAAGATCCGATGCCACGAGCACATCGTTTCGAGCCTCGAAGCGAACGAAGTCACCGGTGAACCAGCGTAACCTCTCAGCCTCTGATGGCGCATCCAGCGACCCGACGAGCTCGTCTCCCTTCACGTGTGCGGTGAACGGAATCCGGGTGTCGTCGTCGAGCAAGGAGTAATAGCCTTCCAGATAACCGCCGTCCGTCAGCACCACGTAGCGCCACAGCAAACTGAACGGGAACGGTGCCAGGATCAGGCTCTCGACCTCCACGCCCTGGCGCGCAAGCTCCGCGACGGCCACCTGCCGCGCCTGCTGTTGCGCCACCAGCGACCAGCCTATCCAGGTGCAGCCGATCAGCAGACCGATCAACGTCGGAAGGCGGCCGGACCCACGCCACCAGGCCAGGCCCACACCGATCAGCACCGGCAGCGTGAACAGCGGGTCGATGATGAACATCGAACCCCAGGATACCGGCGTACTGGCAAGCGGCCACCACAGCTGCGTGCCGTACAGGGTGAACGCGTCGAGTATCGGGTGGGTGAACAGTACCAGCCACACCGCCAGCAGCCAGCGACCGGTACCGCCGTGCTCCTTCATCACGCGACGTGATACCCAGGCGAGCGCCGGGGTGAGCAGCGTCAACACCAGCAGCGAGTGGCTCCAGCTGCGGTGCCGGGTGAAGGAATCCACGGCGCTATCGTAACGCACGAGGACGTCGAGATCGGGTAGCGTGCCGAGCACTGCGCCAAGCAACAGTGCGCGGCGGCCGATGCGTGGTCCCAGGACCAGATGGGCTACACCGGCACCCAGTACGAGTTGCGAGACTGAATCCAATGTTTGCGCTACCCTTTTTCCGAGAGATCGAGAAATACCGTGGAATCCGTGAGCAGCCAACCCCCGAAGAAAGCGAAGCTGACCAGCCCGTTCACCCGGCTACGCTCCGTACGCCATGGCATCGCGCCCACGGCCCTGGCGGCCATCGTGCTGGGCGCGGCGCTCTGGGGTACCTATCAGTTCGTGGAGCCTGCGCCACCGAACCGGCTGACGATCGCCACCGGTAGCGAACAGGGAGCCTACTACCGTTTCGCACAGCAGATGCAGCGCGAGTTCGCCAGTGAAGGCATCGAGCTCGACATCATGACCACGGCAGGCTCTGTGGAGAACCTGAAGAAGCTGGGCGATGATGGCGGCGCGCAGATCGCGTTCGTGCAATCGGGTATCGGCAGCGCGGCAGAGTACCCCAGGCTCAAGGGCTTGGGCAGCATGTATTTCGAGCCCCTGTGGATCTTCAGCCGCAAGGGTGAAGCGCTGAACGATATCAACGACATGGCAGGCCTGCGTATTGCGGTGGGCCCTCGGGGCAGCGGTACCCAGCAGGTCGCCGAGGAATTGCTGAGTGCCAACGGGCTGGATGCCACTGACCTCGAGTTGTCGATGGAGAGCGGTGATGCGGCTGCGGATGCCTTGCTGAACGACCGCATAGATGCTGCCGTGACGATCGCGGCCGCTAATTCCACGCTGGTGGAGCGGCTGCTGGAATCCGACCAGGTGCAGCTGATGAACATGTCGCGAGCCGCCGCCTACAGTCGTCGCTACTCCTGGTTTTCCAACCTGAGCCTGCCCGAAGGCGTCGTGGACCTCGGCAGGAACATACCGGACCGCAACATCGAACTCATCTCGGTCGCCGCCACACTGATTGCACGGAACGATCTGCATCCGGCATTGGCTGACCTGGCCATGCAGACGGCCGGCAAGGTGTTCAAGGGGAGTTCGCTGTTCTCCGGTGCGGGGGAGTTTCCCTCTCCGGAATACCTCGATTTTCCGTTGAGCACCGAGGCCGATCGGTACTACAAGTATGGTATCCCCCTGCTGCAACGCTACCTGCCCTTCTGGGCGGCCAACCTGATCGACCGGCTGAAGGTCATGGCGCTGCCCTTGATCGCGCTACTCCTGCCACTGACACGCATCCTGCCCCCGGCCTACCGCTGGACCGTACGCAAGAAAGTCTTTCGCTGGTACGAGGAGGTGCAGAGTATCGACCAGAGCGCCTTCAACGATCCGGAAAAAGGCAACCTGCAACGCTGCCTGGCAGAGCTTGATCGCATAGAGGTCGGTGCACGAGACATCGAAGTGCCGCTGGGCTACGCGCACGAGCTGTATGTGCTACGCCAGCATGTGGATCTGATGAAGCGGCAGATCACCGATCGCCTGGCGCACAGCGGCGATCCGTTGCCGTCCGATGTGGTGAGCTAGCACGCCCATCACGATCGGTGAGGGCGCGTCGCGCTGGCAAACTCGTGCCGATCGATGACGATGTGGTGAGCCGGCCAGCACGTCACGATCGATGCACGGCGGCTCCGGCGCAGCCTATCGGGGAGTGTTCCATGAACCCGCTGCGGCACGCTGCGCGCCCGGACCGCTGAACCTGTCCGCAAGCCACGCGTCATCCGGCTCGGTGCGTCGGCGCGATGCCATCGCGGTCGGTGTCTCGTTGTTCGTGCACCAGTCCACGCCCACCGCCATGGGTTCGGCCACGCCCAGCGAATCGCCGAACAGTTGCTCGGTGTCGACACTGCCGCCCAGCCCCTCCTCGATCAGAAAACGTGCGCGAGCGGCAACGCTCGGCTCCGCCAGCCGGTTGCGCACGCCCCAGCCCACCAGATAATCCGCACAATTCAGCGAGCTCGCATCGGCAGGCTTGTCGACGAAGCCGATATTCAGTTCCACGTCGTAGTGCAGCTTCATCAGTGCCGCCTCCATCAGCGTGGCAACATCCTCGCGCACACTCACATAGCCGTAGAATTTCATCGCAGCATCGGAGCCGAAGAAACCACCGACATCGGCAGCGCTCGATGCTCGCTGGGCCTGGGATGCCTTTGTGCCCCGGTAACGCACGTCGGCCAGGCCGACCATCTCGCCGCTGGTCAGGGGCATGGCATCGTACAGGCGCCAGGAAAGCGATTCCTGCTGAACCTGCACGATGGCTTCGAACACCTTCAACGATGGGTCCAGCCCGGCGATCTGGTTCAACGGCATGGCGTCGATGGCATGCGCCAACTCGTGGAACAGCAACTGCATGACGGGCACCTGAGTGTCCTCGAACGTTCTGCCACGCTCGTCCGCCATGTCGAACGGCTGTACCGCCTGCCTGCCGTCGATCACCGGACGCTGAAAATCGTCGAAAAGCAGGTCGCGCCCGTAGTCGGTACGAAAGTCCGGCGCGGTCGATACGGTGCGCTTTTCGGCTACCGTCTGCCACAGCACGATCGGGTCGAGCTGGATCGCCGCATTGAGCGAATAGTAGAACGACGGCCGTACGTCACTGCCTATGAGCACGGCGGTGGTGGAGCCGAACACGCGCAGGAGATCCGGCGGCGCGGCACGCAACACCTCTTCGAAACGGACCGCCATCCAGTCATGTGAGACGAGCAGGCGTTCCATGATCTGCTCGACGGTGGGTGTGGTACCGTCGGTGGAGATAAAAGGCAGGCGTGCGAGTGAGCAGGATGCTTCCACCGTTTCGGCGAATACGCACGGTTTCAGCCTGTCGGAGTAGGAGGAGTCGGCACGGTATGCCCTCACGCTTTCCTCGGTGGCACCGAACACCGGCGGTGACGCTTCCGAGGAAGAGCCACCGCCGCATCCGCTCAGAGCGGCACACGACCAGGCAAACCATACCAGTGCACATCGCCCACTCGGGCCACTCCATCGTCCCAGTACCATTTCATCGTCGCGATATCTCGACCCGCCGGTTGTTGGCGCGGCCTTCTTCAGTCGCGTTATCGGCCACCGGCATGGTTTCTCCATACGCGGTGACGTTGAGCCTGTTCGCATCCACTCCCCGGGACACCAGGTAGGACTCGACCACCGTGGCTCGACGCTGGGAGAGGTCCATGTTGTACTGCTCGTCACCGGTGGAGTCGGTATGACCGGCCACGTCGAGCTCGGCATCATCGCCCATCAGGTCATCGACGAGATCGTCGAGCCTCGCCATCGTGCCAGGCCCAAGTCTCGTCTCGTCGAAGCCGAAATAGGTGTATTCGGTTTCGGCAAGCGCCGCCGGCATCGGCGGTGGCGGCGGTGGCGGTGGCGGCGCGGGTGCCCTCTTCGGTTCCACGACAGGCGTGCTTCGCTGCGCCACGACCGGTACTGCCGGCGCTGCCACAGAGCCGAAGCGCTTCAACACGCTCACTGTGCCGTAGCGTGCATCGGTGTCGAACGCCATCAACTCGGCACGAACCGCCACGCCGTTGGCGAAGCCGTACTCGACACCGGCACCCAGCGCCAGATGCGCGGTATGGTCGCGATCATAGTCCAGCTCGGAATCGTTACGCATACCGCCGACACCCGCGCGTGCATAGAGCGATGCCCCTTCACGACGAAACAGGCCATCTTCCCGGTTACCCAGGCTGGTACCGCTCTGGGAATTCAGTAGATAGGCGAGCATGCTGACGCCGTACACCTGGTAGCCCATGTCGCCGACATCGGTATCGAGAAAATCGATCTGCGCATCACCGAGATCCGCCACGTAAACCTCACCGCTGAGCCAGCGTGAGAAGTCGTATCCGGCGAACAGGTGAAAGCCCGCGCTGTCCTCGTCGCCGACGCTCAGGCCCGTGGTTCGTGATTCCGGTTCGAGGCGCGACAACCCACCGCCAAGGCCTGCGTAGAAGCGCCGGGTGAACATCGCAGCCTCTTCCGCAGACCCACTACCGGACATCGTCTCACCCAACGCCATACGCTCACCGAAGGTCACCTCGTCTGCTGAACCTCCGGTGTCGATGTTGGCATTGGCCAGATCATCATCCGTCGTCGGAGCGTCTGCGGGAACAGGCTTCACGTCTGTCCATTCATTCGGCTCCAACCGCAGAGCATCGCGGGTGTCGGACTGCGCCTGTGCGTCGGGTAGATCCCCGGCCACTGCGGTCATGCGCACTCCGATGGCCAGCATCGACGCACCCATCAGCGCTGCACCGAGCCGTACACGCTGACGCGTACGGCTGTAGTGAACCCGAGCACGAGCGATGCGTCGCTGCACCCTCGTCGCTGGTCTGCTGCCGTGATCGACCGGCGCGCTGGCGACACTCGAACTGGCTACACGTCTTTGCACTCGCGTTGCCGATACCCCGTCGTGACCGGCCGACCGGCAGGCAACGCGTGAACGGGCTATACGTCTTTGCACTCTCATCGCTGGTCTCCCGCTGTGATCGGCCGACGTACGAGCCAGGCTCGGAAGCCGACAAGACTGAACAGCATCAACAGCGTCAATGGCATCAAGCGACCTACACCACTGCCATCGAGGCCTGTCTCCAGCGAGAGGCTGTCGCACCCGCCGCATTGGTCGAAGTCATTGATATCGTCACGGTTGAGGTCCGAATAGCGAACCACCGTGGTACTGACCGTACCGTTGGCCACGGTGTTGCCACCGTCCATGACGGTGTACATGAAGGGATCTTCACCGATGAATCCGTAGCCCGGCGTATACAGCACCTGACCATCGACCACCTCGGCTGTACCGTTGGCCGGCTGCTCGACGCTGACCAGGGTCAGCCCGTTGTCGGTGGGGTCGACATCGTTGGCCAGCACATCGATGGTCGTGGGCGTGTCCTGGTTCAATTCCACGAAATCCTGTACCGCATCGAACTGAACGGGGTCGTCTTCGCCGGCCACGGGGTCAGTCTCCCCCCCCGTTCCGGAGTCTCCACCACCGGAAGCATCGTCGGTATCACCAACATCCGAATCGTCGCCACCCGCGGTTGCGGTACCCGCCGTTGATTCACCCGTATCGTCGCCACCCGCCGTTGCGGCACCGGCCGTCGACTCACCGGAATCGTCGCCACCCGCCGTTGCGGTACCGGCCGTCGACTCACCCGTATCGTCGCCACCCGCCGTTGCGGTACCGGCCGTCGACTCACCGGAATCATCGCCACCCGCCGTTGCCGAACCCGAGGTGGACTCACCCGTATCATCACCCCCTGCCGTGGCCATTCCACTGTCTGTAGAGCCATCGCCCGGCATGTTGGAATCATCATCGATGAACACGAAAGCCAACCCATCCGGGCTGCCGCCGCTGACGACGAAGGGCAGAGGGTTGCCGCCCTCGAGCGGTATCAGGCCGTCCGGAATATCTTCATCGGCGGCGTCGAGCTGCAGGAAGAAGTTACCGTCGGGTACGGCCGGTAGTGTGAAGCTGCCATCGGTGGCGCTGTCGATCTCGACGACCACGCCATCGGTTGCGGGATCGAGCACACCGTTGCCATCCGAATCCTCGTACAAGGTCAGCTCCACGCCACTCAGGCCCGCCTCATTGTCATCGCGTATACCGTCGCCGTTCTCATCCTTGAAGACATCGCCACTGGCGACACTGGCCCCCTCGCCGACGAAGTAGCCCGACACCCCTCCATAGATGTCGGCGTCATCGCCCTTCAGGATGTACGCGTCTTCGGTATCGGCGGGGAAGGTGGTGACGTCGAGAAGATCATGCTCGGCGGCATCCACGTCATCGGGGAAGAAGGAGAAACCGAAATATCGCTGGCCTGCGCTCAGCCCCAGCGCTTCTGCCGACACGAAGGCCATGGCCACCGGTTCGGCGGACGAGGCGACCAGCACCGGAAAGCTCTGCGGGGCCAGCGACTCGCTCTCGAGCCACGCATAGTCGTGCTGCAGATCGGTCAGGCCGTAACAGATCTGCGCATCGACACAGGTATGGTCCACCCCGTTGATCGTCACCATCTCACCGTAGCGAGCGGGTTGGCCGAAGACGTCCAGCTCCAGCACGGCGGCCACCTTGATCGGATTGTTGCCGTTCTTCTCGGCGACCAGATGGCCGGCCTGCGCCAGCGACGCCGCCTCGACCGGCGCGAGCACGCCGTTGTCGAACAGGTAATCAAGGCGCTCTATGTTCTTCGGCGATGGCGTCGCGTTGTTGAACACGTTCAGCGCACCGCGGTTCACCACGCGACTTGCCAGCATCGCGGCCACGTCGCAGTTCTGCTGGCCGGTTTGATCGACCGGATAATTCGCCTGGAACTGGTTCGTCGAACCCGGCACGACTTCGACGAAGACGCCGCAGGGCTCACCACTGGATACGCCATTCACATCCCGGCGCACCAGCTCCACACGGTCGGCCGAGGTGGCCCAGCCGTAAGCCTGGCCGGCGACACTGAAACTGTCGATGATCTGGTTGCGCCCGGCACCCCAGGCGTAATCCTGCCCGCCGCGGTTGTACTGAAATGGCGTGGCAGGCCGGTCGCTGGTGATCAGTTGGCTGATCTCGCCGGCTGGCCTGTACCTCGGCGGCCATCAGCAAGAGCGCCAGCGGACCTATCACACCAGGAACCAAAGATGAGGAAAAACGCATGATTGTCTCTTGCTTGTAAGATTACACTCGGTGACTATGGCACACCAGGAAGGAAATACAACGTATGGCTTCCTGGCCCGTCTGTGAATTTGCGAAACGTCGCTTACATCGGCCTTTCATCCACTCTCGTTTCCACCGAAGACGGTCAATGCCGAGCGTGCTGCAACAGCACGATCGTCTTGGGCATCGCAAATACGGCCTTCGCTGATCCATTCTATCGCCTCGTCGAAAGGCACCTCTAGCACTTCGATATCCTCGCCTTCGTGCCGCAGCCCGCCACCATCGTCCACCCGGTCGCCGGCGGAGTAGTCGCCGATGAATATAGTGGATCGATTCGGTGACCGACCCCGGGCCTCACGTAGGCACTGAACAGGAATCGAGGGCTGGCGATGCGGTACCCCGGTTTCCTGTTCGATCTCCGCCGCCGATGGTGGCCGCAGCGTCATCATTCTCGACGATACCGGCAGGCACCTCCACCAGGAATCCGTCACCGTCTTCGTGCCAGGCCGCAAACCGAAACTGGCGCACCAGGATCACACGCCGAAGCGCTCGCTCGCACAGCAACACTGCCGCACCATGGCCTCGGTGATAGATCTCGCGTACCTGTCGTTGCCACTGCTCGTCACTCCGGCGGTAATCGAACGTCACGCTTTCCAGCGTTGCCCAGCCATCCGACAGAAGCTGACGTTTCTTCACATGGATTCTATCGTGTGCCCTGCCGGTCATGATCCTGCCTCCCTATTGCCTGGTAACACCCGGTTGATCCGGGACGAATCGCATCACTCCGGGTGCCTCGTCATCCACGAGCGCCACTCGGGCCGCCTGTAACAACGTAGACGATACCGACAAGTGTGCCTGTCTGATTCTGCACCAACGCGCATTGATGCACGACAAGCCCAGCCGAGCCCATGCCATGAACACACGCCAGCAACCTGCCGCCATCGACCTTCGCTCGATACACTTCAAGAATGACCCCTCGCCGACATGGCGGGAGCTGCAGTCGCGAGGGCCTGTGGTAACCACGCGCCAGAGCCTGCTGGGTCGGGTCGCGTTCGCCACCACCCACGAGGCGGCTACCGCCATGCTGCGGGATACCGAACGATTCACGGTCGATGCGAGGTTGGCCGGCAAGCGCCAGGCCGCAGGGGTTCAATGGTGGGTACCGAAGGGCTTCCGCACACTGGCCGACAACATGCTGGTGCACGACGGCGCTGAACACCGACGCCTGCGCCGGCAGGTGGATGGTGCCTTCCGTGGCGATGCGCTGGCACGCCTGCAACCGCGCATCGAGTGGGCGGCAGGTGAAGCCATCGACCGGTTGCAGAAGGCCACCGCACCGGACTGGCTGGCGGTGGCCCGTGAGGTGCCGCAGCGCGTGATCGGTGAGCTGCTCGGCCTGGAGGCAACGCTCGGTTCAGCGCGGCCCCGCTTCGACGCGGCCCTGTCTCACCTGGCATCGATTCACAGGCCTTTCGACCTGCTGCGCGCGGTACCGGCAATCCGGGTCGTTACCGATCAGCTGCGCACCGAATTCGACCACCGCCGGGTGGCGCCGAGGGATGACCTGTTGACGGCGCTGCTGGCGCACCGGACCGAGGGCACCGCCCCTCGACGCCAGGTCAGTGATGACGATGAGCGCATCAGCATGGCCTTCCTGCTCTACGCGGCGGGCCACGAGACCACCACTCATCTGCTCAGTGTGTCGCTGCTGACGCTGTTGCGCACACCGGCGGCGCGCGAAGCGCTGCCGATACCGGTGACTCGGGAAGCGGTCCTGGAGCTGTTGCGGGTACTCAGCCCGGTCCAGTTCACCAAGCCGCGCTTCGTCACCGAAGACCTGGAATTTCAGGGCATACAGCTCAAACGCGGGGAGACCATCAGCGCACTGGTCGCCGCCGCCAACCAGGACCCGGCCCGATTCCCGGACCCGTCGTCGCTGGATTTCTCGCGCAACACGAAAGGCCAGTTGGGGTTCGGTACGGGGCCGCATGGGTGCCTCGGCCTGCAGCTGGCGGTGCAGGAGACCGCCACGACCCTGACGATGATCCTGCAGGCAAACCCCGATCTCAGGCTGGCAGAGCCTGGCAGGCTACCGCATTGGACGCGCCGCCTGGGCCTGCGCAGCCTCGCCAGCCTGCCACTGACGCTTCGTTGATCAGAAGCCTTCGCCGGATCGAGGCGCTTCGGCCACTGGCTGTCGTCTGCTGCGTGTGCGTGTGCGTCTGCGTGTGCGTGTGCGTGTGCGTCTACGTGTGCGTCTACGTGTGGCGTCTACGTCTACGTCTGCGTCAGCGTCAGCGTCTCAGCGTCATGAGTCTCGGGTTATCGACTCATGACGTCGATGGTCCACTGGTGATCGGTCTACGACTGAAGACGCTCTGCAACGCACGCCCCGCCAGTCAGCACCGCCGTGAAATGAGGTAACAGCGGCGCCAGGACCTGCACCAGCAACCAACCGGCGAAAAACGCCAGAGCCGGCCCGAGCAGGAACCACATCATGAACAACACCCCTTCACCCCCGTTGAACAACGGTTGCCAGAGCATGAAGAACACCAGCGACAGCACGATGAAATGGCTGCAGTAAGTAATGAAGGCGAAGGGCGCCACACCTGCCACCCAGCGACCTGCCCGTGTCTGCACCATCGAAAGGGTCATCGTCCACAACGCCAGTGAACCGAACAGCCGGCAGATCGGGTACAGCAGGCCCTCCTTGGCGTCGAGACCGATCCGTTCAAGGCTGTTGGCCAGGGCCGGAAAGGCGCCTGCGTTGAACATCAGCAATGTCATCGTACTGAGTACCGCCAGCAACAACCACAGCCACCAGTAGCGATCGGCGGCCTCGACATCGATGGTCGCGATGAACAACCACAGCCCGACGACGAAGCCGAGCAGAATCAGAGGGCGCAGAATTATTACCGTCTCGACATCAAACAGATAGAACGCCAGGCAGGCGAACAACACCAACGGCGCTGCCCGCTGCAAGGCCAGCACCAACCACGGCGCGAGCAACATGCACACAAACAGATCGCGCAGGAACCCGAGGTGCATGGTGGGGCCTACGGGCGTGTCCGTCAGAAAGAACACCGTGTTCAGATAGTGCAGCAGGGTGACCCAGTAACCCGGCGCCTCGTCGGTCAGAAAGGTCGGCCGCACCAGCGACAGAACCGCGTAAATCAGCAGGGTGAGCGTTCCCCAGATCACCATGGGCACGAAGATCGAGGAGAACTTTCGGCTGAAGAAATCCCGACTGGACGTGGTGGCGCGCACCAGCACCCGTGCCGAGAGATAGCCGGAAACGAGACTGAGCAGGCTGGCGGATGCGCGCCCGAAGCCTTCGACCAGGAACGCTCTCAAACTCTCGAACGGTCTGCTACCGTCGAAAACATAGACGACGCTGTCGGCGTCCATCGTCGGCACGTGAACATAGATCATCCCGAAGATGCACAACACCCGCGTGAGCGCGATACGCTGACTCAGCGTTTTCGACAATGATTGATTGGAGTTCGGCAGGGTAAGCATGCTTTACATGATGTTCGACTGAGTGCGGCATACCGCCAACCTTTCGTTATAGCCGCATGTTTGCGTAACTACAACGAACACTCTTGTAATGTTGCCATCGGTAATGTAGCCATCGCCTTCGGAACGGAGCTGCCAGTGGTACACCGGCCGCAGGGTACACCGGCACGTTTGAATGACGGATCGAACCCTCATGACGGATCGAATCCTGGCAAGCCGGAACCCGTCATCCACTGACCCATGGGCGCCCGCCGACCAATAGACGGCAGACCATGGTGTTTGGCTACTGGGTATTTGGCTGTTGGGTGTTCGGCTGTTGGGGTTTCGGCTACCGGGTGTTCGGCTAATTGAACAGCACGCCGAAAAGAGCACCCAGTATCGCCAGGGCCAGCCAGGCCACGAGCACGAACATTAGCACGAGCACTGCCGCCCATACCAGCAACCACCGCTTGTTCTGCCTGCGCGTCCGCTCAGGCTCTGCAACGTAACCATCCAGCAGGCGCATGTTGCGCATGTTGGCCTTGAAGGTCATGTCGAATATGTCCCCGACCAGCGGTATCGCACCGACGACAGACTCGACCGCCACGTTCGCCAGCATTCGAACGATGATTCGCTTCGGTACCCCCAGCCGCGCGGCGCCGAACACGATGTAGGCCGACACCCCTGCTCCCGCCACATCACCGACACCAGGTATCAGGCCGATGATCGCGTCCCAGCCGATGCGAAAGCCACCCGGCAGCCGGATCGAGCTGTCCATCAAACGCGAGAGCTGTTGCAGGCGGCGTGCAGACGGGCCATCGTCGAAAACGCCCAGGCTCGAGTCATCCGCACGCTTGGCGGACAGTGTCGTTTCATTTCGGTACTGGTCGCTCATCGTTTCCGGAAGACTGGGATGGGAACGCGGACGCTAGCGGATTCGCAGCCCAAGGTCACGCAGGCTGCCAGTCGCGACACCGATCTGTGTAACCATTACGCTAGCGAATCATCCGGGATCCGGTTTTTTCGTAAAGCTGACATGACACCCCTCACCCATCACGACATCGTTCGTCTGGCCGCACCGTTCACGGCTCTCGGGCTGCGAGTGGACCTGGCCGCGTCGGTACGCGCCGAGCGGCGGGTACGCTTCAAGCCCCGGGACCTGCCTCTCGCGGGTGACGAGATCAGTACGGTTCATCACGAGCTGAGCGCTGACAGAGGGGATGAGATCAGTATCCGACGGGCCGTGTGGCACCCGGACGGCGTTGCCTCTGTGGTACAGGCAAGTGGTCGCGATGGTCGTCAGCTGGCCGAGGCGCTTGATGTCATACCGCTATCCGATCAGCTGTTCCAGACCGGCACGTCAACCTGTGTGCGCAGCTTACGCCTGTGGCTGGCCGATGACGGCCCCCGATGCTTCGGCGCATGTCGAGCTGACGCATCTGGGTGCTCGCACACGGCACCTGGTGCTGTCGATCGATGTCTCCACCGGCAGCGGCATGCCGGCGGATGTGACACTGGCGGCGGCCGGCAGTGCGGTGAACGGCCCACAACAGGCAACCGTATCCGGCGGGCACCCGGCCAGGCAGCGCCGAACGCTGGCCAATGGCGACTGGCTGCCAGGCTTCGATCCACTGCTGAGCAGCTGCCGGGCGAGTGCGGCCCCGACAAGCGATCTGCCGCCCTTGCCCGACGACATGCTCGCGATACTGGGCACGCAGTGGCGGCCGTTGCGCCCCTACGGTGATCACTTTCCGCACCGTGTTGCGCGAGCTGGGGCGTGCTCCGCGGCGCGCGGATCGGGCCAACGGCTACTTCGATGAGGCGGTGAACCATTTGCAGCAGGTGCTGACGGCGCCGCCTGAAGACTACCATCGCCGGTTCCACCGGCAGCGACGGGCGGTGTTCCTGCGTCGTCTGCGGCCGGTGTTTCTGCTCGCGGGCATGCTGGCACTGATGCCTGTCATGTACCTGGCGGTGAACACCGGCGGCATGACCCTGCATCCGCTGATGCTGGGCCTGACACCGTTGCTGATGGTGGCCGCCATCGCCTTGAGCGTGCGTGAGATCCCGGTGATGGAATGGCCGGCCTGGCCCGCACCGCTACCCTCGAACGCATTTAAATGCGCAGCCACGCTAGCCAGCCGCCCATGAACGCTGACCCTCTGAACATTCCGCCGATGGCGGTGGACGCCACCCGGGCGGCCCTGCTCGCACAGTACCGCGATCCGGTGCTGCGCCGGCGCGCGACTATGTTGTGGGGTACCCGGGGTGTCGGCAAGTCGTCCGTGGTGCATCAGGTGGCCCGTGAGGCCGGTGTGCCACTGGTCGACCTGCGGCTGACGACGATCGAACCGGTGGACCTGCGTGGTGCGCTGTATGCCGATGAGGTCAACGGCAAGACCGTCTGGCTGCCACCGGAGTTTTTACCGGCCGTCGATGAACCCGACGGCATCCTGTTTCTCGACGAACTGACTGCCGCCGACCAGCGGCTGCAGATTTCGGCTTACTCCCTGATTCTCGATCGCCGCGTGGGTAACTATCGCCTGCCCGACGGCTGGATGGTCATCGCCGCAGGCAACGCCGCGTTTCACGGCGCGGTGAGTCACGACATGGGGACTGCCCTGGCCGATCGCCTGTTCCACTTCCATGTACAAAGCGTGCTGGCGGCCTTCATCGACCATGCCCTGGCCAATGACTTCGCCCCACAGGTGATGGCCTTTCTGCAAGTCCGACCCGACAGGCTGGACGACACCGCCGACCAGCTCGCGCAGGATTTCCTGGCAGGTGCGAGCCCGCGTGGCTGGGAAGATGTGTCGGCCGTGCTAAAGTCATCGATGCCGGACACCCAGAAGCGGCAGTTCGTGCACGGGCGCATCGGTGCAGCCAATGCCGCCGACTTCTTCGCAGCCCTGGCCGATATCGAGGCCGGCGTGAATATCAGCGAGCTGCTGGCCGCCCGCCCGGGGGCCGAGACCAGCGCCCTGCTGCCCGCCTCGCTCGACGCTCTCTACGGACTGGTCTATGCCATGGTATCCGCGGCCAACGATCGCGCCACACTGCACCGCGCCTTCGAGATCGTCGAGCAATTCGTCGACATGCCGGGCCATCTGCCGGTACGCGAGACCACGACCCTGTGCATGGAACTGCTGCTCCAGCGTGCCCTGTCGAACGGGCTCGACGAGGCGATACTCGACAGTGCCGCGTATCAGCGCTACAGCGATTCGCGCGAGTCTTGATGCCAGGAACCTTGCGAATCAGCATGATCGGCAGCCGCCTGCCGACATGAGCGAACCTTGTTATCAGATCGGCGCACAGGGTCACCGGGGCTCGAAGGCCGTGCAACGCCTGATCGAACTGGCCCCGGCCAGCGGCGCCCTGGCGCTGTGGATGCGGCATCGGGATGTGGAGGCCGTCGATGCGCAATCGCTGAGCGGCAACGCAGGGACACGAGCAGGCACGAGCGCAGTCGCAGGCACGACGCATGGCAGTCGCACGCAGACCGGCAAACACCCGGCGAACGTGCGAGGGACGTTGCTGTACTTCGATGGTCCGATAGCCAACGACGGCAAGCACATCTTCTACGGCCCGGCGTTCGAGCATCTGACGATACGTCGGCAGATGGGCCTGCTGGCCCACCAGATACTGCATGTGGCGCTGCGCCACGCGCCGCGTCAGCAGGCGTTGGCCGGTGCCCAGGGCCAGGTCGATGCCGAACTGTTCAACGTGTGCGCCGACGCCATCGTCAACAGTGCCCTGGCCCATCTCGACTGGCTCGAGCTGCCGCCACGCGCCATTCAGCTCGACACCCTGCTGCAGCGTGTGCTCGGGATTCACGAACCACTGCCCAGAAGCCTGCAGCGCTGGGATACGGAAGCTCTCTACCGCGCCATCGATGACCGCGAGCGGCCGCGTGGCGGCGCAGGCAGCCGGTCGAGAGACGAGGGGGCGGGATCCCACGATCAGACCGATACCGGCAATCGTGCCACGCAGCCGATGAGCGACGGCCCGCTCACTGAACTCGCCCGCGCCATGCTCGACCCGCAGCTGCGCGATCTACTACCGGCAGATGCCACTCCGGTGGATGCAGGCGCCGAGCAGCAATCGGCTGAAGACAGTCGGCGCTGGAGCGAGCGCCTTTCCCGGGTGCAGGCGGCCGACGGTGAGCAATCGATACTGCGTGAGCTGCTGGCGGACCGACCGCGGCAACGCGTTCCCTGGCAGCAGGTGTTACGCACACGCCTGTCACGCTCGCTGGCACCGGTACCCGAACTCTCCTGGTCGCGACCGAGCCGCAGCTACCTGGCGAATCGCGGCCGTACCGCCGGCGGACGTCGCCTGCCTTGGGAGCCTGGCATCACCGGTAATCGGGCTGTGCCACGGCTGGTCGTCGTGATGGATGTGTCCGGCTCGGTGGCCAACCCCCTGCTCGATCGGTTCGCCACCGAAATCGATCGCCTGATGAAGCTGCATCGCGCCAGCGTCTGGCTGGTGATCGGCGATGATCACGTGCGCAGCGAGGTGCAGCTGAAACCCGGCTGCCAAGAGGTTCGCGGCATCCGCTTCCACGGCGGCGGTGGCACCGACCTGACGCCGCTGCTTGCGGCTGCTGACCGATACAAGCCTGATATCGTAGTATGCCTCACCGACCTGCAGGGCCCCATCGCATTCGTACCGACATGGCCCGTTGTCTGGGCGGTACCCCCCGCATTCGCCGCAACGCAGGTATTGTTCGGCACCGTGCTTACCTTGGGTTGACGACTCGGATGGCGACTGGGATGACAACGCGTGCTTGAAGCT
>CBDCAW010000025.1:0-40086 GCA_965214025.1 Granulosicoccaceae bacterium | reverse complement strand
GGGCACGATGACTTCGTCCCCCTCTTTCAGCTTTTCCAAGTGCATCCATGCTTTTAGAATCAAGCTCAGTGCATCCAAACCATTACCGACACCTATGGCGTTATCTGTCTGACAGAACTTAGCAAACTCATTCTCGAACTTTCCAACTTCCTCACCGTTCACGTACCAGCCAGATTCAACGACACGCTGACACGCACGTGACAGCTCAACCCTGTATACATCATTGATGGCCTTTAAATCTAGAAATTTTATCATGACCAAGGTTACTGATAGCTAGACAGCATGTACTCGACTGGACGGGCTCTCACAAGATCGGCAGCCTGACCGACTATCCACAAGGCGACATGGCCAGTGAAAGAAATTGATCATAATCACGAATGTAGTCCGATTCGCAATAATGCTCACTGGCAAAAACCACCAAGACACAGTCGTCGCTGAAGTCATGCATTTCTCGCCATATACAGCCCTCGATCATGAGACCCTTGTTCGGGTTATCCAGTATGTATTCTTGTTCGTCATGACCATTATCGACACGGAAACGGCAACTACCCGAAACGCAGACCACCACCTGCTTCAGTTGGAAGTGAGCGTGGAATCCACGAGAAACACCCGGCTCAGTATGGTAGATGCAGTAGACTCTTTTTATGGTGAACGGAACGTTTATGCCGGATTCGAAGGCTATCAGAGTTCCTCGCTCATCGCCAAAGTTGGGCGCACTGATGAAGCTCACATTCTTCATTGGTCGCCCCCAGTACTCCGGCATACTCCCATTTTCAACACAAGGCCCACTCTCCTCAGATAAGTGGCTAGGCATCGTTGTCAAGACGTCGTATCGCTCTTGCAGGATTTCCATAGACGAGTGTCGCAGCAGGTACATCCTGGGTGACGACTGCACCCGCGCCTACCATCGCATTCGCACCAACGGTAATACCCGGCAATATGGTGGCGTTGGCACCTATGGACGCGCCTCGTTCAATCCTTGTTTTCAGTGCCACTACGGAATATGCCTTGGATCTTGGGAACTTGTCGTTAGAGAATGTGGCGCAAGGGCCGATAAAAACTCCGTCTTCAATTTCTATACCGTTCCAAATATAAACACCCGACTTGATGGTTACAGAATTTCCTATAACCACATTGCCCTCGATGAACG
The DNA here is from genome assembly GCA_965214025.1 of Granulosicoccaceae bacterium. Taxonomy (GTDB): domain Bacteria; phylum Pseudomonadota; class Gammaproteobacteria; order Granulosicoccales; family Granulosicoccaceae; genus Granulosicoccus. The sequence continues at coordinate 38,936 of CBDCAW010000025.1, read as the reverse complement.
TATGCGCACATATATTGCAATTCTCACCGATTACGGCCCCTTCCAGAATGACCGAATACTGCCAGATTCTAGTATTTTCTCCGATGCTTCGAGTCGATACGTCGCTAAGACCGTGTATGAACATACTATGCCACCCATACTCTAGAAATGTACTTCGCAGAAGAACGAATCACTCTCGAAAGATCCAGTGGTCGACTTCCATCAGAACGAGGCACGGCCCATACTAAGCTTCCTGCTACTGAAGTATAGCTCTATCATCGCGTTCGCACTGAAGGATTGGACTACGACAACTGGTTGCTCGCCAGCCATTCACCTATTTTGGAGACATCAACACTATACGCACCGTAGAATAGTTCTCTACTACTGGTTGAGCCGGTCTCATACAGTAAATAATCCATATCCACACCCATCGCGGCTGCAAGATGACTGAAGCAAGAAAATTCCCCATACTCCTCTGCCATCCAACATAGCGCCTTGGTACCGGCGTTGCAGAATAGAAGATTAGTCCACGCCGATCCGGTTGGGCCTACGATAAGCCTCGCATGCTGCATCACATTGACCTGCTCAGCAAATGATAGGTCCTCCAGACAAACGAATTGGAATCCCTCAGAACGAAGTTTTGCCCAAACAGCATCTTGATTATATGGCCGGAACACACCTTTACGTGCTAGAAATATCTTCTGGGACGAAGACTCCATAAGTGTCTGATGTGCCAGGCAAGCCAGGGCTGCTTGCCGAATGAACTGTAACGACGATTCTCTGAAATAGCTGTCCGAGATGCGGTGACGTGTTTTTCCACTGAAATTTGCCACTGTGAAGTTCGGTGGCGTAATTGTCAGCAAATCCCCCACTAGGTAGTATGTATCGGTGCGTAAATAGATAATTCTCCTGCGAAGATCAAGCACGTCGATCAAACTCGCTATGGCTTCAATTGCCTGTGCTTTTTTCCGAGATCAGAACAGGATAGTCTGCATACTCTTCACTGATTCCACCTAAGTACTCCAACTTGCTGACAACCTCTAGCATCCAGTGATAATAGTTGATATCGACCGACCCGGTTATAGCAATTCCCTTTGAAATCCCAGTCACACCAACGGCTTCAGTCAATGCGAAACGCTGACCATGCTTGATAATGTATCCAGCGGAGTAGTCCGAATGGCTATTGTCACTGGTCGGTGAACGCCACATGAAAAGTTTTTTGTTGCAAAATAATGAGTTTGAAGTACAAAAAATAGTCGCTTCGGCATAGCGAAGCAGACGAACCGCAGGCAGTAGCACGGCACTTTTTTTCTGCGGCTCTCCTATGATTTTTGGTCCATAGATGTCAGCCTGGCTTTCAGGTTGGAGAATTGATTCAACCTCATCGAGTTGCTCATCAAGCCAGTGGATTGGCCTCAGCTCTACCTGTTTGTATGTGGTATCGGCATATCGAGCAATGCGGAATCCGATTTCTGCCACGACGAGATGGGTAGCATTCAACAATCCACGGAAGTATTGGTAACCAATATATCTAGTTATCTTTGACCAGACCTGGGTGTCGGGTTCTCCATCGGGATAAAATATCGATATCTTCTCGGGCTCGACATTAATGTCATCAATCAGTTGCTTGGTGATTTCCTCGTAGTAGCAACTAGCCACGATGATCTCGTCGTAGCGTAATTTGGGGATGTCCTGAGGCGAGTAGATCGGCTTCTTGTTGAGTGACAATCCTTGCTTGCTTGAGCTGTTATCTACGAAGCCAATAACCTCGTGACTACGTCTGATCCTCTCGAACTGCGACCGCCCACTATTACTAGCACCGAAGATGAGCACACTGGGACGACTCGCTGATAATCCTGCCCACGTGAGAATTCGCGGTACGATCACGAAGGTTTTCCAGGTACGAAGATCGGTGTGAATGTCACAGCATTCATTTAGCATGAATCATATTCTTTAGCGAGTACGCCAGCAGACTGATCGCTTTCAGCCCGAATCATCATCGGTGCAGTAGACAAGGTTCGACTCAGTATCGCCCCCCGCTGACGCTCTTTGTCTGTCAAGTAGTACATCAGCTTCGCAATTTTCAGACCAAAGAACGTGAAGAGACCTTAGTCTCCGTAGCGCCGACGGTTTCTGGCTGTACCTTTTCTCCGGCGCGGCATCGTTCTCTTGTATCTGCTGAGTAGCCGGGTGCGTGTTCTAGATCCCTAGTCTCAGCTTGTATTGATTCTCAGTCCACGGACCAGTTCGTAACGGTGGTGGGGACTGAATCTTGCAGATTGTGCCGATCTGAATGGGTTCGCCGAGATATCGTGTGTCACCAGGATTTTGGCTAGGCATAGCAGGGGCAGCAGCATGAAGAATCAGTTCTACATCGGCGAACGCCCGGTCGGTACCGGGCGACCCTGCTACATCGTCGCGGAGATGTCGGGCAACCATGGGCAGGACTACGACCGAGCCCTGGCCATCGTTCGGTCCGCAGCCGATGCCGGCGCCGATGCGATCAAGATGCAGGCCTACACGGCAGACACGATAACGCTGAACCACGACGGGCCTGATTTTAAGATCGCTGCCGGCAGTAGTTGGGCGCGATACGAGACTCTACACAGGCTCTATCAACGAGCGTACACACCTTGGGAATGGTTCGAACCGTTGACCCGCGAAGCCAGTTCACTGGGGATGGATGCTTTTTGCTCGGTATTCGATGCGTCTTCAGTCGAGTACATGGAGAACTTGGGCACCGTGGCCTACAAGATCGCGGCGCTCGAAATCACGGATGTCCCCTTACTCGAACGCGTTGCCACGACGGGCAAGCCGGTGATCATATCTTCCGGGGTTGCCTCCTTCGAGGATCTTGAACTGGCGGTACGAACCCTGAGCGACAATGGCTGCGAGCAGCTCGTGATGCTGAAGTGTACATCCGAGTACCCGGCACCCATCGAGCAGGCCAACCTGCGCACCATTCAACACATGCACGATACTTTCGGCTGCGCGGTCGGCTTGTCCGACCATACCACTGAAACCACGGTGGCCATCGCCGCGGTCGCTATGGGGGCCTGCATGGTGGAGAAACATTTCACGATTGACGACTCGGAAACCGTCGACAGCTTCTTTTCGATGCAGCCTCAAGCCTTCCGCGACATGGTCACTCAGATCAGGACTGCCGAATCCGCACTGGGTACGATCGACTACAGTGTCGCTGGCCAAGATTCGGGCACGGCCAGCGGTAAGCGGTCGCTGTACGCCAGTCGTGACATCCGTAGCGGGGAGGCCTTCACGCCGGAGAACGTGCGCTCCGTTCGCCCCTTTCAGGGCCTGCACCCGAAACACTGGAGCACATTGATGGGGTCCCTAGCGTGCCGCGACATCCTGTTCGGTGAAAGACTGACCATGGACGACTTGCCGCGAAAGCTGTGACAGGAAATTGCCGTGCAAAGAACCCTCGGAGGTCGCTAGTTAGAGCTCGTTCCTCAGAGCTCGTCCGTCAGAGCTAAGCCGTCAGTGCCTCGAACATGATTTCTGCACGCTTCCAGTCCTCAAGTGTGTCGATATCATGAACACGGTGACTTGGTAGCAAGACAGGCACGGTACTCGATCCAAAGGGGCACAGCCCGCGCAGCCACGCGTCTCGTTGGCCGAAGCAAAATTGCCCTGCATCGTGATAGGCCACCTCCAGATCCTGACTACGTGAGTCGTAGCAATCGGCTTGAAACATCCCCAGGCGGCCATTCTCTCCAATTCGCACGGCCCTTTGAATGGGGAAACCGAACTCGCAGACAGCGAGTGCATACTCGGCGCCTGCGAGACTGTCCAGTCCGCGCCTTAGATCATCAGCCTCGACGAACGGAGCGGTTGCCAAAAGCTGGCAGACGATCTGCGGGGCCTCGTCGTGATCGTCGAGCCAACCGACCGCATGTTGAATAACCGGTAACGTCCCGGTGTAATCGTCGGCGATGCATGCCGGACGCAGAAACGGAACTTCGGCGCCATACGCTCGAGCCACCTCCGCGATATGCTCGTCATCTGTCGATACCATCACCTTATCGAAACAACCGCTGTTCAAGGCCGCGCCGATCGACCAGGCGATCATTGGGCGGCCATGGAATTCCCGAACATTCTTGCCTGGAATGCGCTTGGAACCGCCTCTCGCCGGGATGACGCAGACTTTCATGTGCGCTCAGGCTGCCGCCAGGATAGCGGTGAGACTTCGTCCGAGACCTGCGCCCGCGCTGGCACGAAAGAAATTGGTGGCAGCCTCATGCCCGCGCTGGCCGATCAGCAGCTCCATCTGCAGACGTGCTTCGTGCGCCGCCTTGCCATTGGCACGATCAACCACGTAATTCGAGCCTGCGTGCAACAGGTACAAGTCTATGGAGAAGTCTCCTATCAAATCAGTCACACGCCACCCGCATGACTCGGCCACGTTATTCAGGCTCTCCGCGGTGAAATAGCTCAGGTGATCCGGTGGGCAGATCCAAAATCGCCCGGGAATGTCACTTCGACGATACAACAGTTCCTGAAATTCACTACCGTCGTTCGGCACCGTAACGACCAGTACTCCGGACTCAGCCAACAACGATTTCAACGATCTTAGCAAATCTACAGGATCGATCACGTGCTCGAGGACGTTTTGCAGCCAGACCACATCGAAGCTCTCACCCTCCCGGATCAACCGATCGAGCGTATGGAATAGGTCACCGGTATCGACGAAAGGCTCCATATCCGGGTTCATAGATCGGATGCCTTCGATGCTGAAGTCAATACCTCTAACCTGACAGCCCCTGGCGTTATACCAAGCGAGTGTGTGACCCTCACCGCAACCGACATCCAGGAGCGCGCCGGCTTCCTTGCCTGCCCTGGCCCGCTCCACGAGATAGTGCTTCTGCGCGATCTTGAGTTCCATGAATTGCAATTCATGCGCCGGATAGCTGTGACGATAGTTTCCGCTCTGTATCTGGTAATACTGCTCAGCGTAGTATCGCTCGAGCTCTTCAACCGTCGGCTTATCGACGATCTCCAGAAAGCCCAGCTCGTGATGGCGAAGCCTGGGATCGTCGACTGGCTGATTTGAAAGGTTCGTCATGGTGGGAGTTTCAGGTGATAGCTTGCGCGAGCCAAGCAACAGTGGCCGATCAGAGAAGCTTAGTCACCAGTGATGGAAATCCGCTCAAATCAGCCAGCGAGTACCGTGCCGCGTGACCGGGGTAGCGGGTTCTTGTTTCTGTGTGTGCCGGTCAGTACGCGTACTGTTTTCGCCCCCATCGCGTTGAGGCCGACGAAGTCCTTGCCTGGATCATCACCTACGTACACCATGTTCTTCCATTCAGCGCCCTCCGATCGGCGAATCCTGTCAAAACAATAGGTTGACGGTTTGGCATGACGCACTCCATAACGATGCGTGATGTAAACTTTCCTGAACCTCTTTTCGAGCCTGAGAGCGGTCACCTTGCGCTGCTGCACCAGCTTGTTGCCATCCGTCACGACATATAAGGGATAGGTGGATAGCGTATCGAGAACTCTTTCGGTGTAGGAATACAGCGAAATGTCAGGTGCGTGTGAACGATAGATGGAAAGGCACCGTGTAACGTGCTTGCGTGAGTACCAGGATAGCGACTTCAACGTCTCATCGAAGACCCGGCCTCGCCCGTTCAGCTCCATTTCCCTACCCATAAGGTACATTGCCCTGTCGAAGCTCACCCCTGCCTCTGCCTCCAGGTGCGTGGCGACTGCTCTCAAGCCGCTGTACGCGTAGCTGGATTCCGGGTAAAGGGTATCGTCCAGATCAAAGATCAGTATCACGGCGATATTCGTCCACCGCCATTCTCACCTGTCTTACACCATCCGGGATTCGCACGAAGGGCAGGCAACCGACGGATTCGCCGCGAGCTTCCATCAGGCTCCAGAAAAATGCATCGAGTCCGGCTGCCACGGACGCAGTCGAGGCTCCCCCGAAACGTGCATTACATTCGATGACATGCAACTTTCCGGCAGAATCCATTAGCACCTGCAACACGATGGGCCCGCGCAGGTCGAGCTGTTCCAGAAACTCAGCAAGGACCGGCTCGAGACGTGGCTCGTGAAAGGTGGTAGTCACGCGGGACTCGCCATTGATAACGACGTCCCGCCAGCGCATCACCAGTCCGTGCACTTTGCCATTGCGATCCAACCAGGCGTCGACGCTGAATTCTCTGCCCTCGATGAAGGGCTGGAATATGGGTGAGTCGAGCTTCTTCGCGTGCTCGATGGCATCGATTCGACCAAGCTTCAATCCAATGGATCTCGCACCACTACCGTAGCGCTCTTTTACAACGTAGTAGCGAGCAGTGGCCTCGGACCCTTCAAGTTCTTGAATCGAGAGTGCCGCGGGAATCATGCGAAGGCCTTCATTGCAGCTGAACGCAGCGAACTGGTACTTGTCCAGACACCGTTCAACGGATTCCAAGGGCGACACCAGAACGTGTATCCCATGTTCCAGGTATTCAGATTTTCGGGCTGCCCAGAATGCCAGCTCCCCATCCCGAGTCGGGATGATGACGTCTATCCGACGCTGCTTGCATTCGGCGAGTAGGGCAGCGGCCTGAGCATCACATGGCACGGGCATTCGAAAGAAGCCATCCGCCACATAGCGTGTAATGGCGTTCGCGTCAAGGTCAGCGGCCCACACGAGAGACTCGGAGTCTACCCTAGCAAGTGCTGCCTTCACCGCGCGAATCAGCGGCACCTTCGCGGCAGAGCTTGTCACAAGCACCCCTCCTGAACGATTCGCCGACGTTGTAGTTTCGAGACGACGACCTCGTTCGTGATCGATCATTTCTGCGATGGCAGCTTCCAGGCTGGTTTCTGGAAGCCAATCGATTTGACTGCACCAGAGCGACATGTCGGCCTGCGAGCATTCGATCGGGAACTCATCGTCGTGGCTGATAAGTTCGAGTTCCGGGAAATGATCCTGCAGAATATCGACGACATCCTGAACCCGCCGCGCAGCGCCGGTGCCCAGGTTCACCACGCCACTCACGTGCTCATCAGCGGCGAGCCTCATCAGCCCCTCTGCTGTATCCCGGGCGTAGATGTAGTCGAAGAGACCTTGGGGGTTGTATACGTCGATTGGCTGGCCATCCAGCAAGGTTCGGATCCAGCGAGAGATCACATCTCTAGAAGCCCTGCCATAACCTCGGAAGATGCGTGCGCTGACACTGGAGAAGCGCGTGCACGTCTGATCACTGAGAAACCGAAGCTCGATCTCGTGAGCGAGCTTCGCCATACCAGTAAGATTTCGCGGCAGCACGGGGTCTGTTTCCCTTAGCGAGACGGCCTCGGCAGCGGGCTTGCCGCGCTGATAGAGTTCCGGGCTGTAGATCAGGTAGCTGGAGGCGAACACGACACGCCGGAGGCTCGCGAGCTTTCGAGCCAGAGTCATCACGTGATGACTCAAGGCGATGTTGTGGTGATAGTTCTCGTCCCAGAACTCCGAGGTCTCGGCTGATCGCTGAAACTTGGCCGCCAGATGAATGATGACGTGCGGATCGAATGCCCGGATCTCTGCATCGCGAAGCTCGTTCACATCACCCTGGCGGTATTGCACCTCGGCGGCGAAGGTCGCGGGACGCGGCTTGAGATCCCCTACCCATACCCGATGCCCAGCGGCAACGAGCTTGGGAACAAGTTCGGAACCTATGACGCCGGCGCCACCAGTTACCAGGTATCGCTGCGTCATCGTGCCTCTACGTCGGTAGCGAGTAAGCCGTGAATCAAAGAGTCGGTCGGTATGCCATTCTGACGCGTATGTTCTCGCAACAGCCCCTCACGAACAAACCCCGCGGCTTCTAGTACGGCCAGATGGTCGGCCCTGGTAGACCAGGTTTCAGTGACCAGTCGATGCAGGCCAAGATCGTCGAAGGCCAGCTGAGGTAACAATGTCAGATAGCTGCTGAACAGCTCCTCGTATCGGTCAGGGTCGGCGGCGAGTTCGGGCTGCACCAGGAAAGATACTTCGGCTCGTGAATCTTCCCAGGCAATATGCACCAAGCCACCGTAGCCGATTAGCAGGCTATCGAGATGACAGGCGAGCAGTATGTTGTCAGGACGCGCCTTTTCCATAGCGGGCCAGATTCGGGCAGCGAAGTAAGCTTGTTGGTCCTGGAAGGTTATCGGCTCATTCTGACGCAACACATTCATCTGAGCGTTGCGCCACAGGCGGATCGATTCGATATGCGCCGGCTGGATGCTGGATAATGTCATCGATCGATGACTCACAGCATCACGACGAAACGCAGCTTCTCACCCACGATCTCTATCGGGTGTGCGTACGCCAACCGCCGCTTCGCCTTCAGGGTAGCTGCACCGGCCTGGTTCTCCTGAATGAAGTCACGCGCGAACTCGCCGTTCTGGATCTCCTTCAAGATCTGCTTCATCTCCTTGCGGGTCTCGTCGGTAATGATGCGTGGGCCGGTCTTGATGTCGCCGTACTCGGCGGTGTTGGAGATCGAGTAGCGCATGTTGGCGATGCCGCCTTCGTACATGAGGTCGACGATCAGCTTGAGCTCGTGCAGACATTCGAAGTAGGCCATTTCCGGTGAGTAGCCGGCTTCCACGAGGGTTTCGAAACCGGCCTGCACCAGCGCGGTGGTACCGCCGGCCAGTACGACCTGCTCACCGAACAGGTCGGTTTCGGTCTCTTCCTTGAAGGTCGTCTCGATGACGCCGGCACGGCCACCCCCGTTCGCGGATGCATAAGACAGGGCGATCTGCGAGGCCTGGCCAGAGGAATCCTGAGCCACGGCGATCAGCGTCGGCACGCCGCCGCCTTCCACATACGTGGAGCGAACGAGGTGGCCCGGGCCCTTCGGCGCGATCATCAGCACGTCGATGTCGCTGCGCGGCTCGATCTGCTCGTAGTGGATGTTGAAGCCATGAGCGAAAGCCAGGGCTGCACCCTCTTTCATGTTCTCGTGAATATGATCGCGATACAGCTTCGCCTGATGCTCGTCGGGCGCCAGTACCATGACCATGTCGGCGGCTTTCACCGCCTCCGGGATGTCACGCACTTCGAGGCCGGCCGCTTCCGCCTTCCTCGCCGAACCGGAGCCGCTGCGCAGCCCGACGACCACTTTCACACCCGAATCCTTCAGATTGTTCGCGTGCGCGTGGCCCTGCGAGCCGTAACCGACCACAGCAACCGTGCGGCTTTGAATCAGCGAAAGGTCCGCGTCTTTGTCGTAGTAGACCTGCATGAGAGTTCTCCGTTGAATGCTAGATTTTGAGCGACTTTTCGCCCCGTGCAATACCCGAGGCACCGGAACGCACCACTTCGATGACGTTGTCGGCCCCGATGGCCTCCAGAAAGCCGTTGAGCTTGTGATCGTCGCCGGTCAGTTCGATGACGTAGCTTGAATCGGTGACGTCGAGAATGCTGCCGCGGAAGATGTCGGCGAGGCGCTTCAACTCTTCCCGACCCTGCTCGACCGCGCGCACCTTGACCAGCATGATCTCGCGCTCGATGAAGTTCACCTCGGTAAGGTCGGTGAGCCGTACCACATCCACCAGCTTGTTCAGCTGCTTGATGATCTGCTCCACCACCCGCTCGGTGCCCGTGGTGACGATGGTCATCCGCGACAGGCTCTGATCATGCGTGGCCGCCACCGTCAGCGACTCGATGTTGTAGCCCCGGGCACTGAACAGCCCGGCCACCCGCGACAATGCACCGGACTCGTTCTCCAGCAATACCGAAATCACATGCCGCATCACGCCAACTCCCGCGATGGGTTCATGCGCATCTCGTGGTGGCCCTTGCCGGCCTCGATCATCGGGTAGACGTTCTCGGTCTGGTCGGTGATGAAGTCGAGGAACACGAGGCGATCCTTCATGGCGAAGGCCTCTTCGAGCGCACCTTCCACATCCGCCGGATTCTCGATCTTCATGCCCACGTGGCCGTAGCTCTCGGCCAGCTTCACGAAGTCCGGCAGGGCATCCATGTAGGAATGCGAGTAGCGCTTCTGGTAGCTGAACTCCTGCCACTGGCGCACCATGCCCATGTATCGATTGTTCAGATTGACGATCTTGATCGGCAGGTTGTACTGCAGGCAGGTGGAAAGTTCCTGTATGCACATCTGGATGCTTGCCTCACCGGTGATGCAGGCAACCTGCTCATCCGGGAAGGCCAGCTGTGCGCCCATCGCCGCCGGCAGGCCGAAACCCATGGTGCCCAGACCGCCGGAATTGAGCCACCGCCGCGGTTTGTCGAAGCCGTAGAACTGTGCCGCCCACATCTGGTGCTGGCCGACATCGGAGGAGATGTAGGCATCCCCGTTGGTCGCGCGCCATAGTGCCTGAACCACGGCCTGCGGCTTGATTACGTCGCTCTTCTTGTCGTAGTCGAGGCACTCGGCAGACTGCCAGGTCTTGATCTGCGCCCACCAGTGCTCGATGTCGCTCGCGTCCGCACGCCGCTGGGTATCGCGAATGAGCTGCGTCATCGCGCCAAGCACCTGGCTCACGGTGCCCACGATCGGCACATCCACGGTGACGTTCTTGGAAATGGACGCCGGGTCCACATCGATGTGGACTATCTTCGCGTGCGGGCAGAAGCTTTCGATCTCGCCGGTGACCCGATCGTCGAAACGGGCACCGATCGCGATCAGCACGTCGCAGTCGTGCATGGCCATGTTGGCTTCGTAGGTACCGTGCATGCCGAGCATGCCGAGGTTCTGCGGGTCGGATGCCGGAAACGCACCCAGGCCCATCAGGGTCTGCGCGATCGGATAACCCAGCAGACGTGTGAATTCGGTCAGTTCCGCTGCCGCATCGCCCAACACCGCACCGCCACCGGAGTAGATCATCGGCCGCTTGGCCGACAGGATCAGATCCACCGCCTTGCGGATCTGCCCCGGGTGCCCCTGTTCGGGCGGGCTGTACGAGCGCATGGTGATCGACTTCGGGTACATGAACGGCGTGGTCACGCCGGGCGTGGTGAAGTCTTTCGGGATATCCACCACCACCGGGCCGGGTCTGCCGGTAGTGGCCACATGAAACGCCTTCTTCAACGTGATCGCGAAATTCTCGAGCGAGTCGACCAGAAAGTTGTGTTTGACACAGGGGCGGGTGATACCCACGCAGTCCACTTCCTGGAAGGCGTCGCTGCCGATGAAGCGGCTCTGCACCTGCCCGGTGATGATCACCATCGGGATCGAGTCCATGAAGGCCGTGGCGATCCCTGTGACCGCGTTGGTCGCACCGGGCCCGGAGGTGACGAGCACCACACCGGGCTTGCCGGTGGCACGCGCGTAGCCGTCGGCCGCATGCGTCGCACCCTGCTCATGGCGCACCAGGATGTGCTGTACGCTGTTCTGTTCGTACAGGGCATCGTAAATGTGCAGTACCGCCCCACCGGGGTAGCCGAATATGAACTCGACACCTTCCTCTTTGAGCGCCTGAATCAGCAGCTCACCACCAGATAACTCCACCTTTCACCTATTTTCGGTTTGTGCCGGTTGCCCATGCCCTGCCGGATTCGCTCACCTCTCGAGCGCGTCGTTGTATCGACGGCCCCCGTCGGTGGAGCAGGATCATGTGCGGCACATATGATGATGCAACCGCTTCTTCGCCGCAGGTGATGGACGATGCCGCCGCGCGCTGCACGGAAAAGAAGATGGGTCGCGTATGTGTTTCGAGGTGGCCTGCAGCAAAGCCCTGCCGGTATCGTGGCGGCGGGGGTGGGTGTTCCGCCTTGCCTGCACGCTGCGTCGGTAGACCGGGTGCTTGATATCGGCATGCTGCAGGGCCAGATTGTGTCGTGCCCCTGAACTCCGCGGAGTATAACGAATCAGAGGCGCTTGTGATATGCGAAAGCGCGCGTATCCGCCTCTCGAGGCCCTTATTCCAGCGCTCTCAGGTGCGTTACAGTAGGCTCCCGAGCCGTCGACCATGCCGAAATGGCATCAAAGAGTGGCGACCATGGATGTGCCAACCTTCCATCAGCATGCCCCAGTCGGATCCACACACCGCCGGAACCCCTGAAATGGTCACTCCGCCAGCGGACGGCAGTACGCGTCGCCCATGTTCCGCCAGAGCGCGAGTGACCGCACTCGTGCTGGCCGCCGGGCTGCTCGCGAGCCTCACGGTGGCGGGCCAGCAGAACCTGCCGAACCTGGGCGAACCGTCCGACAACGCACTCTCGCCTCTGGAGGAGCGTGAACTGGGCGCGGAGTTCATGCGTCAGATTCGCCGTTCGCTACCTCTGGTCAATGACGCGCAGCTGGAAGAGTTCATGCAGACCCTCGGCACCCGGCTGGCGTTGGCCTCCGGCAAGAGCGATGCACGCGATTATCGATTCTTCATCGTCGACGAACCTTCGATCAACGCGTTCGCCATTCCCGGCGGGTACGTGGGGGTCAATGCCGGTCTGGTGGAGGCGATGGCGCATGAGGAGCAGCTCGCCAGCGTGCTGGCACACGAGGTCGCCCACATCACCCAGCGCCACCATGCCCGCTCGTTCGCCACCGGCACACGCAACTCCCTGAGTGCTGCGGCATCGCTGCTCGCGGCCATATTGATCGGCTCTAAATCCCCCGAGGCCGGCCAGGCGGCACTGGCCGCCGGCCTGGCCGCCACCCAGCAATCCGCCATCAACTTCACCCGAGCCAACGAGATCGAGGCCGATCGCATCGGCATCGAAATACTCGGCAATGCCCGGTACGACCCGAGTGCCATGGCCGAATCGTTCGCCATCCTGCGAAACCGCAACAGCCTGAACACCTCGGCGGACCAGATCGAATACCTGCGTACGCACCCGCTCGACAGCAATCGCGTCGCCGAAGCGCGTGATCGGGCCGCCGGCAAGGTCTCTCGCCCACTCGTGGATCAGGTCGACTACCGATTGTTCAAGGGTCGGCTTGCGGTATTGACCACCGAAGACGCCGGGCAATTGCAGAACACCTGGCAGGCCGAGTATGAGCGCTCCCCGGATGCCGGCAACGCCTACATCCTGGCGCTGCTGAACATCCAGGCGAACCGCCTGGAAAAAGCACGTGTGTATCTGGACACGCTACAGCGCATCGCCTCGGGCAGGCTCATGGTGGAAATGCTGGAAGCCGAATGGCTGGAGGCCGACGGCCAGATCGAGGCCAGCCGCGAGGCGCTGCTGGTGCTCGATGATCTGTTCGAGAATCAGTATTCGATCATCGAACGCCTGGTGGGGCTCGATACGAGAGCGCAGCGGCATGCTGCTGCACGCGATCGCATCAATGAATACCTGCGCGGCAGTGAAGCCCCTGACCCGCTCGCCTGGCGCCAGCTTGCCAGCATCGAGGAAACTCTGAACGAGCCTGCGGCAAGCCACGAAGCCCTGGCCCGCTACTTCGCAGTACTGGGTGAGCCGGCCCGGGCCATGAGTCAGCTGGAGCTGGCGTTGAGGGAGGTGCCCACCGGCTCGCAGGCCGAACTGAGACTGTCGGCCAGCCTGAAGAGCCTGCAACGGCAACAGCTCGAGAATGAGAGGTGAGCATCAGGTAGCCACCTGATCGGCGAAACCGGGGCACGTTCCCGCGGGAACGTGCCCCATGGCACTTACCCGAGCACCGGCCCCGCCGACACGAGCTCACGCCCGCTTTCGGTGTCCGTGTACTGCGTGAAGTTGTCGATGAACAGCGTTGCCAGCTCCTCGGCCTTCACCTGCCATGCCGACGCTTCCGCGTAGGTGGAACGCGGGTCGAGCAGGTCGCTGTCGACGTTTGGTAACGCCTTGGGTACACACAGGTTGAACACCGGCACCTCGTGCAATTCCGCGTCGTCGATGGAGCCGTCGAGAATCGCATCGATGATGGCGCGCGTCGCCTTGATCGAGATGCGCTCGCCCGTGCCGTTCCAGCCCGTGTTGACCAGATAGGCCTGCGCATTCGATGCCTGGATACGCTTGTTCAAAACCTCGGCATACTGAGTCGGGTGCAGGCTCAGGAATGCCTTGCCGAAACACGCCGAGAACGTCGGTTGAGGCTCGGTCACGCCCAACTCCGTGCCGGCCATCTTCGCCGTGAAACCCGATAGAAAATGGTATTGCGTCTGTTCGGGTGTCATGACCGACACCGGCGGCAGGACGCCGAAGGCATCAGCGGTGAGAAAGATGATCTTATGCGGGTGCCCGGCTCGCGACACCGGCTTCACGATGTTGTCGATGTGGTGTATCGGGTAGCTGACGCGTGAGTTCGTGGTCTTGCTGCCGTCCTCATAATCGACGTTGCCGGCTTCATCGACCATGACGTTTTCCAGCAAGGCATCGCGCCGAATGGCGTTGTAGATATCCGGCTCGGCCTCACTGCTCAAGTCGATCGTCTTGGCATAGCAACCGCCTTCGTAATTGAAGATGCCGTCGTCGTCCCAACCGTGCTCGTCGTCGCCGATGAGCTGCCGCTTGGAATCGGTGGAAAGGGTTGTCTTGCCGGTACCGGAAAGGCCGAAGAATACAGCCGAATCACCTTTCTCACCGACGTTGGCCGAGCAGTGCATCGAGGCGATACCTTGCAACGGCAGCAGGTAGTTCATGTAGGAGAAAAGGCCCTTCTTCATCTCGCCTCCGTACCAGGTACCGCCGATCAGCTGCATCTTCTCGGTCAGGTTGAAGGCGACGTAATTCTCCGAATTCAACCCCTGACGCTGCCAATCGGGGTTGACGGCCCGGGCGGCGTTCATGACCACGAAATCAGGCTCGAAATCGTAGAGCTCGGCATCGGTGGGGCGAATGAACATGTTCGTCACGAAGTGTGCCTGCCAAGCCACCTCCATGACAAATCGGACGCCGAGCCGTGAGCTCTCATTGGCGCCGCACCAGGCATCCACGACGAACAGGCGCTTGCCCGACAGCTGGCCGACCGTCAGCGCCTTCAGCTCGGCCCACACGTTTTCATCGATGGGCTTGTTGTCGTTCTTGCCATCATCGGCCCACCACAGGGTGTCAGCCGTGGTGGCGTCCTTGACGATGTACTTGTCTTTCGGACTGCGACCGGTGAACTTGCCGGTATCCACCGCAACCGCCCCGCTGGTGGTCAGCATGCCGCGCTCCAGACCCTCCAGATGATCGGCGGTCTCTTCCTCGAACAACTGCTGATAGCTCGGGTTGTGCACCACCTCGGTGGCGTCGCTGATTCCGTAGTCGGCCAGATTCACCTGGGGTTCCGGATTCATCACTCTTGCTGGTGCATTCATCGTCTTCTCCATCGATCACTGACCTGCGGGCTGACAGAAAGGCGAACCCTGCTCGCCCCTGTATCGGTTGTGGGCCGCGAATGTTGATCATTCACGCTTCACTGAGGCCGGACTATAGAGGCAATTACCTACCGGGTAAACGCTAAGTAGTTCAAAACTAGAAGAAAATATTATAAAACGCTCCTTGAGCGAACTATCTTGTAGTTTGTCTACCCGCAGGCTGTGGCAGGCGAGAACACCAGTTTTCCGGTACTTGCCTGATCTATCCTGCCCGGCCGCCAGCCATGAACGGCGATACCGGTTCCGGATTACGGCGCAAAAAGATAATTGGGTAGTTTCGATTCCTTGTGTGGAAATCGAGACAAAAAAGCTCAAATCTGGTGCGCTACCCGAAGACTTCAGCGTAGGAACAGCTCCAGACGGCTGCTGTCGGACTCCGGCGAGTCTTCAGCCAGCGGCCTGCTGCTGCCGAAGGCCTCTGGCCTGATCCGCGATACCGAGATTCCACGCTCGGTAAGCCAGCGAATCACAGACAGCGTTCTTCGCCGAGAGAGCAACAGGTTCGCTTCGGCATCGTCGAAGTCGAACACGTGGGAAGCTACCGTGAGGCGCCGGGAGTCATCTTCTTCCAACCTGGCGAGCACCTGTTGCAGTACGGTGTCAGACGATGGCTCGAGCTGGTCGGAGAGATCGGCAAACATGATTCCGACCACCGTTCCCTCGAACAGCAGACAACCCTCGCTGTCGACACTCGTGTTCGCCCCGGCATTCGGGCAGTCGTTCTGTGAATCAATGACGCCATCCGCATCCCGATCGCCGTTCGCAGGGGCCGGTGTAGTGCCCGTATCGTCGGCGCCTGACTCACCGTCGGCGCGAGCCTCGTCGGCATCGGGCTGCCCTGCCGATTCATCCTCGGGCAGCGTACCTTCCCCTTCGGTTCCGGTTGCAGCGTCAGCGGCTACCGGGGGTTCAGCACGGGTGGTTCCGGGTACGGAAGGGCCAGGAGCGCCAGTTTCGGGAACAGATGTGTCCGGAGCGGCAGTTTCGGCAGCAGAAGTGCCAGGATCGGCCGTCTCGGGTTCCGGTTCCGCTGCGGGCTCAGGCCGTTGCTCTACGAGCGCAGGCTCGGAGGAATCGGCCGCCGAGCCGGTTGGCGCGCCCCTGGGCGATCGCGTTGACGAGCTATCCGGTGAACCCGATTCGCGCTGCGACTCAGGCTGTTCCACCCGTGCGCCGGGTAGCGTGACTGCAGGTGGCGCCGTGGCCACTTCGGCCCCGCCACCGAAATGGTAAAGCACACTCAGACCCACCAGGGTGACGTCGACGTCGTGCGTGAACATCTCCGCCCTCAACGCCCACCGCTCGTTGATCGGCACGTCAAGCCCACCTCCGAGCACCGCATGGAACTCGTTGCGCAGGTCAGCCTCCACACCACCGCTCCCGAACAGGGCGCCGACACCGAGTCTCACGAAAGGCTCTACCGCATAACCGCGCAAACTCAACAGGCTGGAAAGGTCGACTGCCTGCAAGCCCAGGCTATCGTCGGTATCCACAAAGCTGACCTCGCCCAGATCAGCGAATCGCCCTTCGATAGCATAAGGCCCCTGCCGGATGCCTGCCGTGACCATCCCCAGCGTGCCCTGGTCATCGTCTACCGCTATCCCGGTACCTTCAGTTTCGATCACGAACTGACTGACACCAAAACCCGCACCGGCATATGACTGCCAAGCCTGCACGTCGCGAACGGCACCCCCGGAGTATGAAGCACCTGGGCCTGCACAGCCTGCCGTAGTCACGACCGCCACCAGCAAAACGCCGCGCGTGAATCGACGACCCCAGAGCACGAACGACGCCAGCAAGGCGAGCAACGCAAGCGTCGGATCACGCTCATCGCCCGCACTTACCCTGCAGCCACCGACCCCGCCACCTTCCTGACCGATCGTGACGGGCGCGGCTTGCGGATTGGCACTCGAGCCGCCACCGTCATCGGCGACTGGATCGGCTTCAACTGCACTCACCGGCGCGCTCACCGGTGCACTCCCTGCCTGGCTGCCTGATTCGGTCTCCGACCCGCTCGACGGCTGGTTCGCGGGCGCACTCGACGCACCTGCTGTTTCGTCGTCGAGATGATCGGGCACACCATCTCCGGTGGAATCAGCGACGGGGGGTGAATCAGGGCCATAGTCGTCATTGATACCGTCTGCATCGGCATCGGTGAACTGATCCAGCCTGCCGTCGCCATCGGCATCCTGCCCAAGCCATTCGAGCAGATCGGTCAGGCCATCCTGATCACTGTCCAGATCGCGAAAGTCGAAGACGCCATCGTCATCGGTATCCCGTGTGGCAACGGGCAACAAGGCAAGCTGGTCACTCAGGCCATTGCCGTCTATATCCCGGAAGCGATCCAGCAGGCCATCGAAATCGGTATCGGAGGCTCCGGCTTCGATCACATCCGGCAGCCCGTCGTTGTCGGCATCCAGATCCTGTTGGTCGAACAGCGAGTCCGCATCCAGATCGTTGGTTCCGGTGATCGACTGCCCGGAGTCAGGCGCGGTTTCCACCGCGTCGGCAAGGCCATTGATACCGATGAAAACACCCACATCGAGCTGCCCGTCGCGGTCGCTGTCGAGCCGGCCAAGCAGGTTGCGATCGGCCACGGCTTCGACGAGATCCGGGATGCCGTCGTTATCCGAATCAAGATCGAGGCAGTCGGCAACGCCGTCGTCGTCGGTATCACCGGTGCCTTCCTGATCGTCACTCACGGTATCGTTATCGTCATCGGTATCAATGGTGTCGTCGATGCCATCGCCATCGCTGTCCCCGGCGGTACCGGCACGTACCTGGGCTGCACCCGCTAACAGGACCATGCCTTGCCGGCTCTGCGCAGACGCAGCGGCACCGGCGAAGGGCACTGCCGCCTTGACCATGGCGGCCGGGGGCTGGAGCGCCCAGGCAGTCGAACCCGTCAACCAGAACGACAGGACGAACCACAACAAGGGCCTTCGGGCAGAGCTCATTGCACCCGGTATTCGACACGGCGGTTCGTGGCACGACCCGCAGCGCTTGCGTTGCCGACTCGCGGACTGGACTCACCGAACGCTCTCGGTTGCAGCCGATCGCCGCTGACGCCGTTGTCGATCAGGTAACGTGCAACGGCAACGGCTCGCAAGGTAGACAGTTCGAGATTGAACAGTGCGGTGCCGACGTTGTCGGTGTGAGCATCGAGAACGATGCTGGCACCGGGGTAACGATTCAGGATTTCCGCCACGTCGCTCAGGCGCGCAGTGGCAGCGGGAGTCAGCTCGTGAGACCCGAACGGGAAGTCCACCAGGCTGGATGCCTTCTCGAAGGCATCGCAGGCGGCGGCGTCGACCGGCTTGCCCGCGTCGCCGACGGCGCAATCATCGCGCCCGGCCGGCACCTCGCGAGCGTCGGGCACGTCACCGGCGACCGCCACGTCTTCCGAACCACGATCGGCCGGTTCCAGACCTATCGGGTCATCGGTGATGCCGGGCGAGGCTTCTTCCGGGGCGCTGGTTATCGTGCGCTCTTCCAGGGCTGCGCTCGGCGACGCCATGCCTGCCGTACCGAAGCGGTAGATCATGGCGAGCTGTGCATAGCGTGCATCGCTGTCTTGCGATACGACCTCGGCACGTACACCCACACCACTGCCGAAGCCGTACTCCACCCCGAGCCCGGTTAGCAGGCTGTACTGATTGACCTCTTCCGTGGGCAGATCCGAAACGACATCGAGCAACCCCACCCCCAGCCGCCCGAACAGCGAGAAGCCCTCGCGCAGTCGCCGGGCCTGTTCTTCGTTCAGACCGTAAAGCAGCACATTCAGGCCACCGGAGCGATAGTCCACGCTGCCGTCGGGCCGCAAGCCAGCCTCACCGAGGTCGGCATAGTGACCTTCGATGCTCATGCGTGGCATAAGATCGTAGCCGATGGTGACTGATCCGCCGGCCCCGCTGTGCTCATCGACCGATTCAGGCACCTCATCGGTGTTCGGATCGAGCCGGCTGCCGATGATGCCGGCGCCTCCGTAGAACCGCCCCTTGAATCCGTTGGCCTCCCGGGCATTCTCGCCGCCATCCTGGGCCACGCTTGCGGTACTCACGGTCAGCCCCACCAGCGAAGCGACCATCGCGGCTACCAACCATGACGGCCTCGTCGACAACCCCGGTATCGACCTTGATACGGGCAGCCCCCGTCCAAAGGTATCGTCCACCCGTTTCCAGCGCCGTTTCATCCTTCTTCCTCCTTCGGGCGGCGTGCCCTGAGTAGCACGAACAGGCTCGCCAGGATCATCAGGACCGGTAACGGGTCAGAGCCGCGCGCTCGTACATCGAACACTGAGCAGCTGAACCCGTTGCCGTCGACCCCGGCCTTGATCTTGCCGTCGTACTGCTGGAAGTTCGCGACGCCGTCCCCGTCATCGTCGGGCATTGGCGCAGGCGTGCCCTGGCCCTCGGCTACCAGGCCGAAGAAACCGTCGCCATCGACGTCGGGATCGGTGTCATCGATGATGCCATCGCCGTCGGAATCCGGGGCGTCCCCGAGCTGTGCGTCGAAGTCGTCGTCGATGCCATTTTCATTCACGTCCGGGCCACCTGTCTGGTCGACATCCACGCTATCGGCGACACCGTCGCCATCGACATCGGTGAGCGGATCGACCACGCCGTCGTCATGGGTGTCGACACCCCCGGATTCCACCAGATCGTAGATGCCGTCACCGTCGCTATCGAGGTCGACCTGATCGGGAGTGCCGTCGCTGTCCGTGTCGCGCAGCGTCATGTCGCTCCGGAACAGGTTGTCGTCGAAGCCATCGAGATCGTCGTCGATGAAGGCATCGAGCCTGCCGTCGTTGTCCAGGTCCATCGCCTCGCCATGCGTCTCGCGAATATCGGGGATGCCGTCCTGGTCGCTGTCGAGGTCGAGATGATCGGGAAGCACGTCGGCATCGGTGTCGATCCACGCGCCCGTGGTCAGCAGCAGGTTGTCTTCCGCGCCGTCCCCGTCGTTGTCGGTGATGTCATCGAGCCTGCCGTCGCTGTTGCCGTCGAGGCCGCGTGCTTCGAGAACATCGGGGATGCCGTCGTTGTCGCTGTCCAGATCGCGAAAATCCACCACGCCATCGCCATCGGTATCTTCCAGCTTGCCATCGGCCTCTGCGGCGAGGCCGTAAGCATTCACCGCACCCGGAAGCCGGCCCAGTTGCAGAGGCACGCCATAGCCGCGCTCGTTGACGTCCCAGATGCTGTCGTTGTCGCTGTCGATGTCGCGGTAGTCGGGCACGCCATCGGCATCGCTGTCTGCAACGGAATCGCCGACGCGATCGGACGCCGCCTCCACGCTGTCCAGCAGGCCATCGTTGTCGCTGTCGTAGTCGATGCGATCCATGACGCCATCGCCATCGCTGTCCCGCTCGCCTTCCAGGGTGTCCGGCAGGCCATCGTTGTCGTCGTCGCGATCATCCGTGTCGAACACACCGTCGGTATCGGCGTCGCGATAGGCAGGCTCGTCGGCCTGTGCAACCAGGGACGGGTGAAAGCTTTCGGCGCCGGCATGCGCGGCGGGTACCGCAACAGCGACCCATGCCGCAAGGACAAGTAGGAAAGACGGATTCTGCAACATAGGGTGCATGCCTTGCCGACAAGCGGCCGGTTGCCGGTAACCCGCATTATTTTACAGGATCGGAACCTTTATCAGCACGCTATTTAAGGTGCCTACGGCAAACGATTGTCACCAGACCGAGCACGAGACCGGTGAAACTACTCCACCGTTCGACACTGAACAGACCCACCTCGCCATACGCGCGGTCATTTACTCCACCACGCGAATCTCGATACGCCGGTTGCGAGCCCGGTCACGCGGGGTCACATTCTGTACTCGCGGAAGCGTGTCACCGTAGCCGATCGCGTCGAGCCGAGACGCCGCGACGCCCTCTGTGACCAGGTGATCGACCACCGCACGAGCGCGTGCCTCGGACAACGTCTGATTCGCCGCACGGCTGCCCGAGGAATCGGTGTGCGCCATCACGGCGACACGCACTGTAGGGAAGGCGTCCAGCCGCTCCACCAGTGGTGTCAAGGCGCCGCGGGCGGATGCGGACAACGTCGATGATCCACTGGGAAAGCCGAGCCCGTCCACGATACCGTCGACCATCAGGCCATCGATCCGGACCGGGCTCGGCAACGGCGCGATGCCAGGTGTCGTCCGGCGTTGGGCTTGGTGACCGGTACGCAGCGCAGTAGTGCGTGGCGGCGGATAGCTTGCCGCCGATGCCCGTGAGGCGGCAGCGGCCTGCGCTGCCACGGCCAGGGGTGTGGCGGCCTGACGCGTCGGGCCCTGTGCCTCCCCGCTCATGGCAGCCAGCGTCAGATTCGGCAAGGTCACCATCTCAACGCGACGGTTGCGCTGGCGGCCCGCCGGTGTCGCGTTCGAGCTGATCGGCCGATTCTCGCCGATACCGCGCGCCTGCATCTGCAGTTCGTTGACCTCTTGGCTGACCAGATAGGTGACCACCGCCTCCGCACGTTTCATCGACAGCACAAGATTCGCATCGCTCGGCCCTTCGTTGTCGGTGTGCGCCTGTATTTCCACCGGTACTTCCGGAAAGCTGAGCAACAGCTTCGCCACCCGATCGAGATCACCGCGTGCACGGGCGGTCAGAAAGTCGGACCCGGGCTTGAACGTGACTTCGCCGAGCACGGCATCCAGTACACCGCAGCCATCGGTGGCCACCGTCGTGTTGCCCGGAGTGTCGGCGCAGCGATCATCCGCATTGCGTACGCCATCGCCATCGGCGTCCTGCGTCAGGTTCATCGGCGACGAGGAGATCCGGGCGGCTAGCGTCGCAGGGCCGGGGCCTGTGACGAAACCGGGAGAACCCGCTTCGGCCTGGCGCCCGGCAGCCTGCACGGGCGTCCGGACACCGGTATGCTCCCCACGCTGACCTGGGGCGAAGGTACGGCCATCGGCCGCTACCCGTGTGTCGCGGCTGCGCAGGGCCGGCTCGGCCGCCTGTGCGATGACGCCACCGATCTGCCGCGGCGAGAGCCCGAAACGGTATACCGCGCCCATGCCGAGCAAGATCGCATCCCCGTCGAATCGAGTAACCTCCGCACGTACGCCCAACCCGTTGTCGAACCCGTATTCAGCGCCCAGACCCAGGATGGGCCGGGTATCGCTGCCATCCAGCGGTACCACGTTCGACGCACGCTTGACGATGCCGTACCCCAGCCGCACATACCCGCTGATTCCCTGGCGACGCGAGCGTAGCTGCACGCCGTTGAGCCCGTACACCAACGCACTGACGCTGGCCGCCGAGTACTTGACATTGGGGTCGCCGGCAACCGTCTCCCCATCGAGCGACAGACCGGCGCTTCCCAGCACAGAGGTGTCCAGCTCGATCGCCAGCATGTTGTGTACGTCGATTCCCAGACGAATCTGCGTGGCGGATGCACCGCTACCGCCGGAGGCGAAACGGGTGCCACGGGTCTCGGGATCCAGCTGCGACTGGCCAATGGTCGCGCCGGCGTAGACTCGCGATCGAAACGAAGGATCATTGCCGGGAATCTCGAACCGTGCCGCGAATACCGTGTCGGCACCCGTCGCCAAACCCAGCACGGTCACCAGCGTCACGATAGACTGCACTGCAAGCATGGCCCGATGGTATCCGGGGTGTCTGTCAATCATCGATTCTTCCTGCCGCCCGCAGGGGGCGTCCATGGGGGTTCGTATTACATGCAGCTACTGCATCACCCGTATGGACTACCTATCGGCCAGTACCGTGATTTCCACACGCCTGTTTCTCGCCCGCTTGATCTCATCCGAATTGTCGGCAACGGGCATACGCGCACCCTGCGGCGTCGGCACAAGACGCGCCGGTGAAACACCGAGCCGCGCCAGGTGCATGGCAACCGAGTCTGCCCGGCGACGAGACAGCCGCAGATTGGTACGCCCCGACCCGGACCCGTCGGTGAAGGCTGCCAGCGAGACCCGCATGTCGGAATGCTGACGTAACGTCGCCGCCACAGGTACCAGCAGAGCCTTTGCCTGTGCGGACAGAGCGTCGTCCGCCAGCTCGAAATGCACGGTTGCCAACCGCCCCTCGACGCTGCGACAACCGAAGCGGTTCACCGGCTCCTGCAATGGTGATGCGGCGCAGGCATCCAGCGCGTCGGTAACCCCGTCGGCGTCTGCATCGAGCTCTTCACCCCCTTTGCCCGCCATCGCGGCCCCCAGCAAGGGGATCGCTTTCCCCGCCGTCGAAGCAGGCGTGGACTCGACCTCCGCATGCAACGGAGTAGGCCGAATCGAGGCTTGGCGAACCTGACCGAGCAGGCACGCATCGTCGCGACAGCCCGGTTCGTCGAGGGCTCCACGGGCGGTGCCACTCATCAGGATCAACAGAGAGAGGGCTAGGATGATCAGGCGAGCCACCGGTGTCGTGCCGGCGCACTGCAGGGTGGGTCGATCCTTCGAGGCTACGTGTCTGTCCATGTCGGCGTGCTGCACACTGGGCGTCGGAGGATGACGCTGGGTGGGACCACGTCATGCCGGAGCATCGACAGACATGACGTGATCGGATCATCCGGGACTAGCGGCTGAATGCCCCTGATCCTGATGATCGGATGGCCAGGCGTCAGGCGCTCCTTCGGTCTTGCGACGGATCCGGATGATGAGCCTCGTTGGCGGCCTTGCCAGAGTAACGTGCGTGAATTTCCTCGCGAAGAATGGCTATCTCCTTGGGTGCCTGTATCCCCAGTTTCACCCGGTTGCCTTCGATGTCCAGCACCGAAAGCACGATCTCATCGCCGATGAATATCCGCTCATCGATCCGCCTCGTCAGTATCAACATGGTCTTTGTCCTTTTAGCAATCGGCGCATTCTCGCGTGCACCGTTCATCTGTTGACGGCCCGGGAAGAGGAACAATGATGCGTTGACGCCGATTTTTTACCCGGATGCGGGATGAGCGGCACAGATGAGCGAAAACCGTGAACTACGGCACGATTATCGCATGACACCGGTAACACGGCCGATAGAACAGTAGCAGCGCCAAGTTGCCGTCGGACATGGCGATCGTCAACGTGAAGTCAGACCACCGGAGAGGTTACGGATGCAAGTCAAACGGTTACACCCTGCGAAGCCCGGCAGAGACATCACCGATCGCTCACCGAAGACGCCCCTGAACGCTGCACAGACTCGATCGTGTCACTCGTATTTCCAGCCGTACGCTATGCGCCCGGCTGGCTCGGTCAATCCGCCTTGAGACTCGCAAGCTCATGAACAGCATCCACCACACCTCCGCCAGTGAACCGTCGAACCACATTCCCAGCGGCATCGAGCCAGGGGACGTGGATCGGGCTCTGGCTTCGATTCTCGCCGATGACAAGTTCGCCGCGGCACCGCAAATGTCCGCCTTTCTGGCCTATGTGGTAAAGCAGACGCTGCGCGGCGAGGCAGACCGTATCAAGGCCTACACCGTCGCCGTGGACGCGTTGGGCAAGCCCGCCACCTTCGACCCGCAGAACGACCCGTCCGTTCGCGTGCTGGCGAAACGCCTGAGATCATCGATCGAGCAGTACTACGCGCGCACCCAGGGCCATTTGGTGATCATCGAGCTGAAGAGCGGGTCGTACAAGCCGCGATTCGTGCTCGCGAACAGCCTCGATCAGACAGAAGCCACTGACACGTCAGATAGTGTTCAGCATGGCAGCAACGGCGCTTTCGATGCCCGGCACGCGCAGATCGTTGCGACAACCGATGAGACCCCCCTGGCCTCATGTGGGGCTGCCGGTACCGCGTCGACGGGGCAGACACGACGTACCGACGTCGATCACTCGGGTGCAACCAGTCAGGCGATGGCGCAGGAGGAGCGTGGCGAACTCGTGACGGCCGACGGACCTGCCCGGCAGGGTGGCCGGCGCGGGCTGTCTGCCACTCTGCGTCGCCTGCCCCATCCGGCCATGATTGCGATCACCGCACTGGCCATTGGCTGGGGTGTCACGCAGCAGCAGCAGGAATCGCGATTACGTGGCGAGCTGGCGGCGATTGCCGGCGGCAATGCAGCGCTCATCGGCGATCAGCCTCTGCAGATTGCACTGGCCAGCAGCTCTGACGGGCAGGCTCTGCGAGCGAGGCCCTCGTTGCCGACGATACACCTACCCGCCAGCGGCACTCAGGATGAGCTGAGCGGTACCCTGAGTGCCTCCACAGCCCGTGTGTTCTCACGGTTCGAGAATATCGAGGTGATTCGTCAGCAACCGGTGTCCGACGAACACTGGCCCGAGGACTATGAGCTGCATTTCAACGACTACCCGCTGGGCGACCGGATGCGTGTCGAAGCGCAATTGCTGCACGGCGCCACCGGCCGGGTAGTGACGGTCGACACCTTCGACCTGCCGGACATGGCACAAGACAAGCTCACCGCTCCCGAGCTCGGCAAGATCGAAGCGTTCGCCGCCAGCCTTGCGCAGAAGAACGGACCATTGATTCGCGACTACCTGTCGCAAAGCGAC
Organism: Granulosicoccaceae bacterium; assembly: GCA_965214025.1. Lineage (GTDB taxonomy): Bacteria > Pseudomonadota > Gammaproteobacteria > Granulosicoccales > Granulosicoccaceae > Granulosicoccus. The sequence goes on along the minus strand of CBDCAW010000025.1, from coordinate 13,238 downwards.
GTGTCCCCTGCCGTTGCCTGTGCCCTGGGCGAGAACCTCGAGGCATTGATGGCTTCGGGCAAGGACAAGAACAAGGACACGGCAGGTTCCGATGACATGCCAGACGTTGAAACGGCCGCCGCGGATCCTTTCGATTGCGAGCGAGCGACCGCCGGTGGGGCACAGGGGTCGGCACCGGACCTGACACAGAAGGCCGATACGCTACTCGGCTCATTGAATCGTCTCAGCGGTTCGGGCCGTGAGCGTTCGCTCGACAAGGCATTGGCACTGGCAAGGCAGGCCGTACGCCATGAGCCTTTCAGTGCGATCGCTCATACGGTTCTGATGAATACGCTGCAGGAAAAAGGTCGGCACGATGAGGCCCTGGCGCACGGTCACCAGGCTATGGAACTCAATCGTTTCGACGCCACGACCCTGGAATCCGTCGCTCGCGTGATGGATTCACTTCAACTCACCGACGACAGCGCCGCGATGCGCGCCGAAGCGATGCGCCTTGACCCCGGCAGCTCTTCCGCCGTGGCACTTAACCGTGGCTAGCGATCTGGACATGTGCGGATCGTGTGTGTGCGCCGACCCGAGTCGACGAACACCGGTACCGGCACCCTCGACCCGGCAGAATGATCAAAGCTGACCGAGACGTCGTTTCTCTCTTCTCACGAGTACTGCGCCTTCGGCATCGTACAACGCCAGATCATCCAGATTGAGCATGGAACGCAGCAGGCTCAACGATTGATTCGCATTACGCATGCCGGTGATGGCCACCGTCTGGTTGCGACGGTTCTTGTCGCGTCCCTCCACCATCAGAGCCCGTAGCTGACCCAGCTCGCTGTCGGTATCGATCGGTGACTCTGCGCGCAGGCGATCGAGTAACAAGGGCTCTATACGCTTCAGGTCGTCGACAAGTTGCTGCTTGCGACCGACCATGTCCTCCAGCGCCCTGACATCGCGTGCGAGCATCAGGCTCAGCTCATCGTCCAGCATGTCCAGCAGAATTCTCGTCAACGCAAGCCCGGTACCGATCAGCTCGGCTTCGGCATCATGTGAGTCTTGAACACGGTGACTGGCAGACATCGTTTTTCTTCCCTAGGTGATGTTATTGACTACCGGACGATTCGCCGGCTTGTCCGGGCAGTGCGCTTCGCGGATGCATTCAAAGCGGGTTGACGACACCGGGAGCGGCGACGACGGCTTCCACCACCTTGCCCGAGTTCGGGTTCCGGATCTGGATTCGCTCGTCGAGTACGCCGTCCGCCAGTGCCACCCCGGCAGCCTCGATTCGCAAGCCTGAACCGCGATGGCGTATTCGCACCTTCTCGCCTCGCGAGACCAGCGTGCGCGGTTCGAGCATGCGCTGCGTCAGCAACTGACCCGGCTGTGCGGCCTGACGAAAGGCAAAGCCCAACCAGGGCTCGAGCGCATCTACCGGTGTGCCGGAACGCGACGCCAAAGCCAGATCGCGACCCAGGGTGACTCGCCGTTGCTCGACCAACGTAGCACTCAGCTGCTCGCTGCGCTGTACCGCACGCCTCAGCACCCAGACCGATGCATCGCGCGTGACATCGGCCTGTACGTGCAATTGCCACGGCCTGGGCGCGGGGCAACGTACCAGCACGGTCACACTGCCGGTATCGCGGCTGCCGGGTGACCAGGCTGCCTCAAGTGCCGTTGCGCACTCCGGCAAGCGGAGGCGATCGTCGAGCGTCCGTACCTTGACGCCGAGCGTCGCGTCATTCGCATGCACCTGCGATACGAAGCGCTCGACTGAGGCCTGAATGGATTCGAGAGACTGAATGGCGTCGCCGCCGGCCACGGCGTGCACCCCGGCTGCGAGCAGGCAGAGCGCCGTACCCAGGGCGACTCGGCCAGGCACTGCGAAGCGGGCATGACGGGTGAGTCTCCGACGCGAGAATGACGGGCGCGACGTCACGATCATGTCAAAGTACCCTGGGTGCAGTGAGGTCAGCGAGCGCATCGGGTTCGACGCGCAAGCTTTGAACCGCTTCGTGGCGATCGGACCTGCCTACATGTTCGCTTACGGTTACCCGAGCGTGACTGACTTCATGTTCTGGCACGCCTGTCGACATCACGGGAACATCACTTTGTAGAAGAGTTCTCGCCATGCGGTTCAAGTATCTCGCCAGGTCCTTATCCTGTCTCGGCTTCGCGGCACTGGTCGGCTGCTCCGGTGGCGGCAACAGCAGCGGTGGTCTCGGGTCCAATTCCACGATCAGAACCACCGGGGTAGAAGACGAAGGGCTGAGTGCGGAGGCGGTGATGAGTGTCGCAGACACGCTCGTCGGCGACGATGCAGCCGTGCCAGCGTCCGCGATAGAGCCCGGGGACGATGTGCCGGTGGCCACAGCGGCAGAAGATGATTCAGCCAACGCGCAGATAGAAGATCCGTTTGCCGATGCGCTCGCCCCGGCACCGACGTTCGTGGCCCCGCAAACGGCAGTGGACTGCGCCGACAGGCTGCCGTGCCGCTGGCTCAGCGAAAGCGGCAGTTTCGGAGTTACCGTGACGCGCGCCGACAACACCGCGACAGGTAACAGGCTTGCAGTTCTTTACCGGGTGGACGTGCTGCACGATACCAGTGTGCTGCTGGGCAACTCCATGGATGCCCAGGGTACATCGGGCCAGCGCTTCAAGCCGGTTCAGAAGAACCTGGCGGAAAGCACGGGCGCCGCCCCGGTCGAGATGCTTGCCGGTGACTCTGCCGACGGATCCATCATTTACGACATGACGGCCACCGATGGCTCGCTGAGCTACCTCAACCTTGCCGTGATCGACAACGACCTGCCTTACAGTGTGGAATTCAGCGCCTTGCCGACCGGGCCGGCCAACAGTGAAACGGCCGACTGTGCCAACACCCTGCCCTGTACCTGGACCTCTGCGAATGCTGACACGAGCGTCACCCTGTTGGCGGCCGGTGGCTATGACGTCGACAACCGTCTGAGCGTCAACTTTCAGGTCAACTCCACTGTCGATGACACGGTAGTGCTGGAAGCAGGCTCCGTTGCAGTCGGCAACGACGGAACACCGGTGAAGGCACTGCGGCATCGGCTCGGTAACGAACACGGCATCGACGCCATCTCTCACCCGACCTTCGCCGGTGCGGCGCTGCCGGGCAATGTGTCGTTCTACCGCACCGCCAACCGGCCGGCTTCACTGGCACAGCTGGAACTGGCGTTCCATCGCGATTCCCCCGAGCCGCTGTGGAATCCGCGCTTCAGCGCGATACCGCTGCAATAACCTTGCGGCTGATCCGCTGCCGGCTCACAGGCTGGTGGCATTGCAACGCCCACAGCAATGCGATGCGCCGGGCTTTGCGGTGCACCGGCGAATTAACCCCGTTTCATAACGGTGCCATCCACCTTGTGTACCTGCGCTGCCGGCGACCGCCGCCGACAGCCTGTACAGCACCGCTACCAGAAGAAAACGACCACATGATCATCGATAGCTTCTTGGCGACCCACGCCGACGCCCTGCGCATGCGCAACACGCGCACTCACCTGATCGCAAGCAACATCGCCAACGCTGATACCCCGAACTACAAAGCGCGCGACATCAGCTTCGGTAACGAGCTGGCCCGCGCCGGCGGTAGCAAGCTTGCATTGACGCAGGCCGCGGGCTCGTCCGGCGCCGACGCCGCGACCCACAGTCGGCACATCGCACTCGATAGAGTCGGCAGCGCCGGTGCCGGTGGCCAACGGGTGATGTATCGCACCCCCGAGGCAGCATCGCTGGATGGCAACACCGTGGACAAGGACGTGGAACAGAGCCGCTTCGCCGAGAACACCATGCGCTACCAGGCCACCCTGGAGTTTCTGGGCAGCCGGGTGAAAGGCCTGATACGCGCACTGAAAGGAGAATGATCATGAGCAGCATATTCGACATCGCCGGCAGCGCCATGCGGGCACAGAATCTACGGCTCAACGTCACCGCCAGCAACCTGGCCAACGCCAACTCGGTGGCAGGCAGTGCGGAAGAGGCCTACAAGGCGCGCCAGCCGGTGTTCTCGGCATTGCTGGACAACGACATCGGCGGCGTGCAGACACGTGGTGTGCTGGAGAGCCAGCGCGAAGCGGAAAAGCGCTACGAGCCCGGCAATCCGCTGGCAGACGAGGAGGGCTACGTGTATGCCTCCAATGTCGACGTGGTGGAGGAGATGACCAACATGATGTCGGCATCGCGCAGCTATCAAAGCAATGTGGACATGCTCAACACCGTGCGTCAACTGATGCTGCAGACACTCAAGATGGGTCAATAGGCACGGGGGGGGGGGGCACGCTCTACAGGAACAGGAACAGGAACACGAAAATGGATGCGTTGAACCCGCTTTCGGCTTGGACACCCGCTACAGCCTCTGCACCGTCTGCAGCCGCTGCGACTTCGGCAACCTCTGCGGCGTCGGCAGCTGAAGCAACCTCGCCACTGGATCAGTATCAGTTCGCGAATCGCCCCAAAGCCGAAACCGACGAGAACGATGAGCTTGGCCAGGATGAATTTCTCAAGCTGATGATCGCCCAGGTAAAACACCAGGACCCGATGAAGCCCATGGAGAACGGCGAGTTCATCGCAGAGCTCGCCCAGTTCAGCACCGTATCGGGCATCGAGCAGATGCAGAAGGCCCTGGAAGATCTGGCCGGTGCCTACGGGGCGAGCCAGACCCTGCAGGCCTCGCAGCTGGTCGGCCGGGAAGTACTGGTGGAAAGCGACCAGGCCACCCTTGCCGAAGGCGGCAGCGTGGAAGGTCGTCTGGACATGGAAGCCGCCAGTGGCAACGTCACACTCAGCGTGCTCGATGCGACGGGCCAGCAGGTGCGCAGCCTGGCGCTGGGCGAGCTGGGTGCCGGTCGGCACGACTTTCAGTGGGATGGTTTCGACAATCAGGGCAACGCGATGCCAGCGGGTACCTACACCCTGGAGATCGCAGCCAGCAGTGGTGAACAGAGTGTCGCCGTACCGGCGATGCTCACCCGAGAAGTGGATTCCGTGGAGTTCGGAGCCGGTGGCAACGTGCTTCTCAACACGAGTGACGGAGAGTCGCTCGGCCTTGCCGATGTAAAGCAGATCCGACAAACGGCCTCGAGCCAAAACGACCTATAAGGGACTGAGTCATGAGTTATGAAATAGCACTTACCGGCATCAATGCGGCCTCCACCGAGCTGGATGTCATCGCCAACAACATTGCCAACTCCGGCACCACCGGCTTCAAGCGCTCGAACGTGGAATTCGCCGATGTATTCGCCTCCGGCGCCATGAATATTAGCGGACGCGGCGTGAAGGTCACCGATGTGCGGCAGAACTTCTCACAGGGCGATCTGACCACCAGCGACAACAGTCTCGATCTGGGTGTGGAGGGTCAGGGGATGTTCCAGCTCTCGGACAACGGTTCGCCGGTCTACACCCGTGCGGGCGCCTTCGGGTTGGACGAGGAAGGCTACGTGGTGAGCTCGGACGACCTGCGCCTGCGCGGCTACTCGGCCGACGCGGACGGGCGGATAGAACCGACCCTGGGCGACATACAGGTCGAGTTCAAGGACATCCAGCCCAAGGTCACCTCGACGGTGGAACTGAACATGAACCTGGATTCCGATGCCGAGGTACTGCCGCCTTTCGATGTGACAGACCCGGACACCTACAACTTCTCCACCCAGACCACCGTCTACGATTCGCTGGGCGCCGGCCAGACAGCCACCACCTATCTGCACAAGGATGCACCCAATACCTGGACTTCCTACCTGTTCGTCGACGATCAGCCGATCAACGCCGCTGGTGACGAACTGGTGTTCACCGCCGAGGGGCAGCTCGACACCGTCAACGGGGCAGCCGGTACCACCACCCAGAGCGGGCCGTTCACGCCGGTATCAGGCGGCTCCGACATGGACCTGACCTACGATATCAGCAACATCACCCAGTACCAGTCCAAGTTCGGCGTGAATCAGATCGCGCAGGATGGCTACACCACCGGGCGTCTCGACGACGTGGAGTTCAATACCGAAGGCGTACTGTTCGGCCGCTTCTCCAACGGGCAGACCAAGGAGATGGGGCAGGTAGTGCTGGCCAACTTCACGAACAAGAATGGGCTGAGCGCGGCAGGCGGTACCAACTGGTCGGAAACACCCGATTCGGGGCCTGCCACCATCGGCACACCCGGATCTGCAAGCCTGGGCCTGATTCAGTCTGGCTCCCTGGAGCAGTCGAATGTGAACCTCACCGAAGAACTCGTCTCGATGATCAGTGCGCAGCGCGGCTTCCAGGCGAATGCGCAGGTCATCAGCACGGCCGACGAGGTCACCCAGACCGTCATCAACCTCAAGCGCTAGAACTGACCCATGGACAGGATGATCTACGTTGCCATGTCGGGTGCCCGCCAGATCATGCACAGGCAGGCGACCAACAGCCACAACCTGGCGAATGCGAACACCACCGGCTTCAAGGCGGAGATCGATGCGTTCAATGCGTTGCCGGTCTATGGACCGGGTCATCCGTCACGTGTGTATGGGGAGGATTTTCGGGTCGGCGCCGATCAGAGCACCGGCACGATCATCCAGACCGGCAACCCGCTCGATGTGGCCATCGACGGCGATGGCTTCATTGCCGTGCAGGATGTCGATGGCAGCGAGGCCTACACGCGCTCCGGCGAGTTGCGGGTCAGTGCGCAGGGGGTGCTGGAGACGAGCAGCGGTTATCCGGTGCTGGGCAACGGGGGTCCGATCACCTTGTCACCCTACTCCGAGCTGCTCGTGGGCAGCGACGGCACCGTCACGATCCAGCCCTTGGGCCAGGGAGCCGGAGAACTGGCGGTGCTCGACCGGATCAAGTTGGTCAAACCCGACAATGCAACTCTGGAAAGGAACGATCGTGGGCTGTTCGTCGCCCCCGACGGTGAACAGCCGGCCGATGCCAGCGTCACCGTGGCCAGTGGTGCTCTGGAGACCAGCAACGTGAACCCGGTGGACGCACTGGTCACCATGATCGAGCTGTCGCGTCAGTTCGAGACGCAGGTGAAGCTGATGAGTACGGCAGAAGAGAACGACAAGGCGGCGGCAGCCCTGCTCAAGTCGGGCTAGTGGTCGTACCGCTGAACGACACGCAAGCAGAACACGGACAGACGCCCGGGGCGAACGACGCCGGCGGGCGAACCCAATCGAGGAAAGGAACATGAACGGTGCCTTGTGGACGGCAAAGACGGGACTCGATGCGCAGCAGACGCGCATGCAGGTCATCTCCAACAACCTGGCCAATACCAATACCACCGGCTTCAAGCGTGACCGTGCAGTGTTCCAGGACCTGCTCTACCAGAACGTGCGCCAGGCCGGCGCGCAGTCGTCGCAGAACACACAGTTGCCCTCGGGCCTGAGCACCGGTACCGGCGTCAAGGTGGTATCCACTGAGAAGCTGCACATGCAGGGTAACGTGGTACAGACACAGGACCCGCTCGATCTGGCGATCGAGGGTCGCGGCTTCTTCGAGGTGTTGCAACCCGACGGCTCTCTGGGCTACACCCGCGACGGTTCGTTCCAGATGGATTCGCAGGGCCAGATGGTAAACGCCACCGGCTATGTACTGCAGCCAGGCATCACCATTCCCGAGAACACCGCCAGCGTCACGATCGGCATGGACGGCACGGTAAGCGCATCCGTCGCGGGCAACAACGCACCGGTGGAACTCGGCGCGATTACCCTGACCGACTTCATCAATCCGTCGGGTCTGCAGGCGCTCGGTGGCAACCTGTTCGGCGAGACCGCCGCCAGCGGTGCACCACAACAAGGGGTGCCGGGTCTCAACGGTCTGGGTAGTCTGACGCAGGGCTCCGTGGAGACATCGAACGTGAACGTGGTCGAGGAGCTGGTCAGCATGATCGAGACCCAGCGCGCCTACGAGATCAACTCAAAGGCCATATCGGCGGTGGACGGCATGTTGCAGTACGTCAACAACAATCTGTAACGACGCTGACGGGGAAGAGCGGGATGAACATGGGAAAAGCGGTACTACATGCGCGAGTCGGTTCGGCGCTGAGAATAGCCCGGAATCTTGGCATCATCGGGTTCGTCGTCCTTGCCGCCGGGTGCGCCGGCACACCCAGGCCGAGCGTGGAATTCGCACCTACCCCACCCGTGAAAGCCGCCACGGTCACCTCGGTCGACGGCTCGATCTACCAGCCGGTGAGCAACCGCTTCTTCTTCGAGGACATTCGCGCCCGGCGTATCGGCGACGTCATCAACGTGGTGCTGGACGAACAGACCGATGCGGCGAAGTCGGCGTCCACTTCGGCCAACAAGTCATCGGCCATCAATTTACCAAGCCCGACCCTATTCGGCGGAGCCGTTACACTCGGCGGTCGGCAGATACTGGCCAACGAGATCACCGGCGGCACCGACTTCGCCGGTGCCGGCGACAGCAGCCAGAGCAATCGTCTCAGTGGCAGCATAGCGGTGACCGTCGCCGACGTGCTACCCAACGGCAACCTGCTGATCAAGGGCCAGAAGCAGTTGACGCTGAACCAGGGCAGTGAACTGGTACAGCTCACCGGTATCGTGCGGGCCGAGGATGTGACGCCGAACAACACGGTGCTGTCCACCCAGATCGCCGACGCCGACATCACCTACGGCGGCCGTGGTCTGTTGGCGGATGCCAACCGGCCCGGCTGGCTGACGCGCATCTTCTCCTCGCCGGCATGGCCTCTATGAGTATTCCGAACACGTTCGACCGCTTCACGGCAGCCCGGCGTGGCCCTCGCCTCACCAGGCGTACCAGCGAACCTCGCCGTTGCCCTGGCAAGCACAGGATCAGTGCCTGGCTTGGTATCTGTGTGTTGTCACTGGTGCTCGGCACAGCGCATGCCGAACGCGTCAAGGATCTGGCAAGTATCGCAGGCGTGCGCGACAACCCGTTGCTCGGCTACGGCCTGGTGGTCGGTCTCGACGGTACCGGTGATCAGACCAGCCAGGTCGCGTTCGCCGAGCAGAGCCTGCGCAGCATGCTCACGCAATACGGCGTGACCGTACCTCCGGGCGTGCAACTGCAGCCCAAGAATGTGGCAGCCGTGTCCATTCATGCCGTGTTGCCACCGTTCGCCAAGCCCGGCCAGAAGATCGATATCACGGTGTCGTCGCTGGGTAATTCGAAATCATTGCGCGGCGGCAGCCTGCTGATGTCGCCGCTACGCGGTGCCGACGGGCAGGTCTATGCGATCGCCCAGGGTAACCTGGCAGTGGGCGGGCTCGGCGTCTCCGGTGCCGACGGTTCCAGTATCGCGATCAACGTGCCGAGCGTGGGCCGCATTCCGCTCGGCGCATCGGTGGAACGCGCGGTGCCCAACCCGTTTGCCAACGCCGACAGCATCGAATTCAACCTGCACGAGCCCGACTTCACCACTGCTCGCCGCCTGGTGGACGCGATCAACAAGGCCCTGGGGTCCGAGGAGGCACGCGCCATGGATTCGGTGACCGTGTCGGTAGGTGCACCTGCAGACCTCTCACAGCGCGTCGCCTTCGTCGGCTATCTCGAGGAACTTGACGTGGAGCCCGGTCAGAGCGCCGGCAAGATCATCGTCAATTCCCGCACCGGTACCATCGTGATCGGCAGCCACGTCACCGTCGGCCCGGCCGCGGTCACACATGGCAGCCTGACGGTGACGATCGACGAGGACATCGCGGTCAGTCAGCCCAACGCGCTGGCGGAAGGCGAAACGGTGGTCGTACCGGACACCGGCATCGCCGTCGAGCAAACCGACAATCGCTTGTTCGAGCTCGAGCGCGGCGCCACGCTGACGAGCCGTTCGTCGAGCATGTCGTAATACATCGACTGGTCCTGGCCGCCGTCTTCCGCGAATGTGGTGCTGCGCATGGCCTTGAGCATGTTGTTGACCAGCAGCGCCTCGAATTTCTTCGCCGTATCGAGCGCTTCTTCGGCCGTGGGCCGCTCACCCTGAGCGCTGAGTTTAATGCCCTGCGTTTTGCGCAGTGCGCCGATACCGGCGGTGGGCAGGTGACCGGACAGCGAGCGCAAGCTTGAATCGTCCATGGTCAGATGATGATGAGTTGGGCACGCAGGGCACCGGCCTGCTTGAGCGCTTCGAGAATGGCCACCAGATCGCCCGGTGCCGCCCCGACATCGTTCAGTGCCTGAACGATATCGTTCAGCGTGGCACCGCGCTCGAGCTCGAACAAGCGATTGTCGGTTTGCTCGACGGCGATGCCGGTGTCCGGTACGACCACTGTTTCGCCTTCCGCCAGCGCGTTGGGCTGACTGACCGCGATGTCCTCGTCGATCGTCACCGTCAGGCTGCCATGTGTGACCGCGGCCGGCCCGACGGTGACGTGGCTGCCGATCACGATGGTACCGGTGCGGGAATTGACGATGATCTTGCCGGCGCTCTGACCGGGCTCCACGTCGAGTTCCTCGAGATAGCCGACGAAGGCGACGCGCTGTGAGAGGTCTGCAGGTGCACCTACCGACACGGTCACCGAATCCATGGCGCGTGCCTCCTCTGACCCCAGGGCCTTGTTGATCGCGTCCACCAGGCGGCGAGCAGTGGTGAAGTCGGGCTCGTGCAGGTTGAATTCGATGCTGTCGGCGTTGGCAAACGGGTTGGGCACCGCGCGTTCCACCGATGCGCCGAGCGGAATGCGGCCCACGCTCGGCACGTTGATCGCGATACTGGAACCGTCGGCACCGGAGACGCCGAGCCCGCCCACCGCCAGGTTACCCTGGGCGATCGCATAGACCTGCCCGTCGGCACCGCGTAGCGGCGACATCAGCAGGCTGCCGCCGCGCAATGATTTCGAATTACCCAGCGACGACACCGTGATATCGATCTTCTGGCCGGGCTTGGCGAACGGTGGCAACACGGCATGAATGGACACGGCTGCCACATTCTTGGGCTGCAGTTGCACGCCCGGAGGTACGGTCACGCCGTATTGCGTGAGCATGCTGCGCAGGCTCTGCTCGGCGAACGCGACCTGGCTGGTCTGATCACCGGTACCGTCGAGACCGACCACCAGGCCGTAGCCGAGCAACGGGTTGTCGCGCACGCCTGCGATACTTGCCAGATCCTTGACGCGTTCGGCATGCGCTGTGCCGAGCACCAGTGACAACACACAGATACCAAGCCAGGCACTGATCCTGTGCTTGCCAGGGCAACGGCGAGGTTCGCTGGTACGCCTGGTGAGGCGAGGGCCACGCCGGGCTGCCGTGAAGCGGTCGAACGTGTTCGGAATACTCATAGAGGCCATGCCGGCGAGGAGAAGATGCGCGTCAGCCAGCCGGGCCGGTTGGCATCCGCCAACAGACCACGGCCGCCGTAGGTGATGTCGGCGTCGGCGATCTGGGTGGACAGCACCGTGTTGTTCGGCGTCACATCCTCGGCCCGCACGATACCGGTGAGCTGTACCAGTTCACTGCCCTGGTTCAGCGTCAACTGCTTCTGGCCCTTGATCAGCAGGTTGCCGTTGGGTAGCACGTCGGCGACGGTCACCGCTATGCTGCCACTGAGACGATTGCTCTGGCTGCTGTCGCCGGCACCGGCGAAGTCGGTGCCGCCGGTGATCTCGTTGGCCAGTATCTGCCGACCGCCGAGTGTAACGGCTCCGCCGAATAGGGTCGGGCTTGGTAAATTGATGGCCGATGACTTGTTGGCCGAAGTGGACGCCGACTTCGCCGCATCGGTCTGTTCGTCCAGCACCACGTTGATGACGTCGCCGATACGCCGGGCGCGAATGTCCTCGAAGAAGAAGCGGTTGCTCACTGGCTGGTAGATCGAGCCGTCGACCGAGGTGACCGTGGCGGCTTTCACGGGTGGGGTAGGTGCGAATTCCACGCTCGGCCTGGGTGTGCCGGCGCACCCGGCGGCAAGGACGACGAACCCGATGATGCCAAGATTCCGGGCTATTCTCAGCGCCGAACCGACTCGCGCATGTAGTACCGCTTTTCCCATGTTCATCCCGCTCTTCCCCGTCAGCGTCGTTACAGATTGTTGTTGACGTACTGCAACATGCCGTCCACCGCCGATATGGCCTTTGAGTTGATCTCGTAGGCGCGCTGGGTCTCGATCATGCTGACCAGCTCCTCGACCACGTTCACGTTCGATGTCTCCACGGAGCCCTGCGTCAGACTACCCAGACCGTTGAGACCCGGCACCCCTTGTTGTGGTGCACCGCTGGCGGCGGTCTCGCCGAACAGGTTGCCACCGAGCGCCTGCAGACCCGACGGATTGATGAAGTCGGTCAGGGTAATCGCGCCGAGTTCCACCGGTGCGTTGTTGCCCGCGACGGATGCGCTTACCGTGCCGTCCATGCCGATCGTGACGCTGGCGGTGTTCTCGGGAATGGTGATGCCTGGCTGCAGTACATAGCCGGTGGCGTTTACCATCTGGCCCTGCGAATCCATCTGGAACGAACCGTCGCGGGTGTAGCCCAGAGAGCCGTCGGGTTGCAACACCTCGAAGAAGCCGCGACCCTCGATCGCCAGATCGAGCGGGTCCTGTGTCTGTACCACGTTACCCTGCATGTGCAGCTTCTCAGTGGATACCACCTTGACGCCGGTACCGGTGCTCAGGCCCGAGGGCAACTGTGTGTTCTGCGACGACTGCGCGCCGGCCTGGCGCACGTTCTGGTAGAGCAGGTCCTGGAACACTGCACGGTCACGCTTGAAGCCGGTGGTATTGGTATTGGCCAGGTTGTTGGAGATGACCTGCATGCGCGTCTGCTGCGCATCGAGTCCCGTCTTTGCCGTCCACAAGGCACCGTTCATGTTCCTTTCCTCGATTGGGTTCGCCCGCCGGCGTCGTTCGCCCCGGGCGTCTGTCCGTGTTCTGCTTGCGTGTCGTTCAGCGGTACGACCACTAGCCCGACTTGAGCAGGGCTGCCGCCGCCTTGTCGTTCTCTTCTGCCGTACTCATCAGCTTCACCTGCGTCTCGAACTGACGCGACAGCTCGATCATGGTGACCAGTGCGTCCACCGGGTTCACGTTGCTGGTCTCCAGAGCACCACTGGCCACGGTGACGCTGGCATCGGCCGGCTGTTCACCGTCGGGGGCGACGAACAGCCCACGATCGTTCCTTTCCAGAGTTGCATTGTCGGGTTTGACCAACTTGATCCGGTCGAGCACCGCCAGTTCTCCGGCTCCCTGGCCCAAGGGCTGGATCGTGACGGTGCCGTCGCTGCCCACGAGCAGCTCGGAGTAGGGTGACAAGGTGATCGGACCCCCGTTGCCCAGCACCGGATAACCG
>CBDCAW010000024.1:0-36777 GCA_965214025.1 Granulosicoccaceae bacterium | reverse complement strand
ACCAGCCACGACATCACCGTCGAGGCCACCTCTACCGACGGGTCGAAGTCGAACGCTACGTTCGCGATTGTGGTCAACGATGTCGATGAGTTCGACGTCGGTCCAAGCACGGACACTGACAACGGCATCAATGAGGTTGATGAGAACGCTACCGGCGGCACCGTCGGTATTACTGCTTTGGCTACCGATGCCGACGGCACGAACAACACGGTCACCTACCAGCTGACAGACAATGCGCAGGCGGACGCTTTGCCATCGATACGAACACCGGGGTCGTCAGTGTGGCGACAACGGGTCCACCCGGGTTCGACTACGAGAGTGCGACTAGCCACGACATCATTGTCGAGGCCACCTCTACCGACGGGTCTAAGTCGAACGCTACGTTCGCCATTATGGTCAACGATGTCGATGAGTTCGACGTCGGTCCAACCATGGACACTGACAACGGCATCAATGAGGTTGATGAGAACGCTACCGGCGGCACCGTCGGCATCACTGCTTTGGCTACGGACGCCGACGGCACGAACAACACGGTCACCTACCAGCTGACAGACAGCGCGAGCGGACGCTTCGCAATCGATACGAACACCGGGGTCGTCAGTGTGGAATCGACCGGTTCACCCGGGTTCGACTACGAGAGTGCGACCAGCCATGACATAGTTGTCGAGGCGACGTCTACCGATGGGTCGAAGTTGAATGCAGCATTCGCGATTGCAGTCAAAGATATTGATGAGGTTGACGTTGGTGCGACAACCGACAGTGACGGAAACAACAACGAAGTTGATGAGGATGCCACGAGCGGAGTCGTAGGAGTGACCGCCTTGGCTACCGATGCCGATGGGTCGAACAATACGGTCACCTACCAGCTGACAAATAACGCGGGCGGACGCTTCGCCATCGATACGAACACCGGTATCGTCAGTGTGGTGACGACCGGCTCGCCCGGGCTCGACTACGAGAGCGCGACTAGTCACGACATCACCGTCGAGGCCACCTCTACCGATGGGTCGAAGTCGAATGCCACGTTCGCCATTGCGGTCAATGATGTCGATGAGGTTGACGTTGGTCCAATCACGGACGCAGACAACAGCGCCAACGAGATTGACGAGAATGCCGCAAGTGGCATCGTCGGTATTTCCGCCTTAGCTACCGATTCTGACGGCACGAACAATACGGTCACCTACCAGCTGACAGACAATGCGGGCGGTCGCTTCGCCATCGATACGAACACCGGGGTCGTCAGTGTGGCAACGACCGGCTCACCCGGGTTCGACTACGAGAGTGCGACTAGTCACGACATCATCGTCGAGGCCACGTCTGCCGATGGGTCGAAGTCGAACGCTACGTTCGCCATTGCGGTCAACGATGTCGATGAGTTCGACGTTGGTCCGGCAACCGACAGCGATGGAAACAACAACGAGGTTGACGAGAATGCCACGAGCGGCACCGTCGGTATCACTGCTTTGACTACGGACGCCGACGGCACGAACAATACGATCACCTACCAGCTGACGGACAGCGCGGGCGGTCGCTTTGCCATCGATACGAACACCGGGGTCGTCAGTGTGACGGCAACGGGTTCACCCGGGTTCGACTACGAGAGTGCGACAAGCCATGACATAGTTGTCGAGGCGACGTCTACCGACGGGTCGAAGTCGAACGCTACGTTCGCCATTGCGGTCAATGATGTCGATGAATTCGACGTCGGTCCAAGCACGGACACCGACAACGGCATCAATGAGGTTGATGAGAACGCTACCGGCGGCACCGTCGGTATCACTGCGCATGCCGCCGATGCTGATGGCACGAACAACACGGTTTCCTACCAACTGACAGACAGCGCGAGCGGACGTTTTGCCATCGATACGAACACCGGAGTCGTCAGTGTGGCAACGACCGGTTCACCCGGGTTCGATTACGAGAGTGCAACCAGCCACGACATTATCGTCGAGGCCACCTCTACCGACGGGTCGAAGTCGAATGCCACGTTCGCGATTGCGCTCAACGATGTCGACGAGGTTGACGTCGGTCCAGTCACGGACGCAGACAATAGCACCAACGAGATCGACGAAAATGCCACGAGTGGCACCGTCGGTATCACCGCTTTGGCTACGGACGCCGACGGCACGAACAATACGGTCACCTACCGGCTGACTGACAGCGCAAGTGGGCGCTTCGTCATCGATACGAATACCGGGGCTGTCGCTGTGGCGACGACAGATTCGCCAGGGTTCGATCACGAAAGCTCTACATCGCATACGATCACTATCGAAGCCGAGTCAGCCGATGGTTCCATATCGGATGCAAGTTTTTCGGTAGCTGTTCGTAATGTCAATGACAATGCGCCGGTCATTGCTTCGGGCCAGAGTTTTAATGTCAACGAGAACGCAATCAACGGTACCGTCGTCGGCATTGTTCTGGCAACCGATCAGGATACAGGAACAACGCTTTCAGGTTGGCGCATCACCGCCGGAAACGACGCAGGTGCCTTCGACATCGACGCCGAGACTGGCGAGATCACGGTAGCGAATGGCTTCGCACTCGATTACGAGACAGAACAACAGTACGCCTTGTCTGTCGTTGTGTCAGACGGGAGCAACTCGGCAATAGTGGAGGTGGTGTTAGTCGACGTATCGGATGTCAACGAACGTCCGGTATTCACATCAGGCGAGGCGTTTGATGTAGCCGAGAACTCGGTTGCCGTGACAACGTTGACCAGCGCCGACGTCGACAGTGGATCATTGGCTCCTATCTACACGGTTTCCGGTGGTGCTGACGCGGCTAAGTTCGAGATCGTCTCTACCGATCAGTTGCAATTCGTCGAACCGCCGAACTTCGAAACGAAGCTGGATGCCGACGGCGACGGAGTCTACGTAGTCGAGATTCAGGTCGACGATGGTGCGGGTGGAACGGCTACCCAGAAGATTGAGGTGACCGTGACAAACGTGAACGAAGCCGCTGTGTTCTCTTCAGAGCCGGTGCGTACCGTTGACGAAGATTCGATCTATCGCTACCAGATCACCACGGAAGACGTCGATGGCCAGACGCCTACGATCAGTGGCTCGGTATTGCCAACGTGGCTCAGCTTGAGCGACAACGGTGATGGTACGGCCGTTCTGGCAGGCACGCCGACGAACGGGGAGGTGGGTGATCACCTTGTGGAACTGCAAGTCTTCGACGGCACGCGAACCAGTGTTCAAAGCTTCACCATCACGGTGATCAACTCCAACGATGCCCCATCGCTTGTTGCGCCGTTTAGTATCCGTGTAATTGAGAACGAGTCTCGGGTGGGTGCCGTAGGCGCGACGGATGACGAAGATGACACACTTACGTTCAGTATCACCGGTGGAGCGGATGCCTCGTTCTTCGACATCAACGCCGCGAACGGTGCACTGAGTTTCAGGCAAGCACCGAATTTCGAAGAGGCGGACGACAGGAATCAGGATAATCGATACGAGCTGGATATTTCGGTGACGGACAGCAACGGCGCCCAATCCACGAGATCCTTTGCCATACAGGTCACTGATGTGAACGAGGCGCCGATTCTGAAGGTCTTCGAACTCGTTACCTCACCAGGCTTTGCCGGAGAGATCGGTAGCCTGCAGATATTCGACCCGGACACCGACGATCAGGTCGATGTTCGTATCACGGGCGGTACCGGTGCGGCTGCCTTTCAGCTTGACCCGCAAAGCGGCCGAGTTACCCAGATCACGCCACTCGAAGCAGGAAGCTATACCCTGGATGTGCGGCTGACCGATAGCCGTGGAGCGTCGATCGACGGAGTACTGATGATTACTGTCGCGCTGGGTGATAGCGCGGCTCCTGTGGAAAATGGCGGGATCGGTAGCGGGCAGGGTGTGCCTACAATAGTTGCACCGCCGCAGCCTGTGGAAAGAGAGAGTGCGTCGCCTGAGCCTATCGTCATTATTCCGTCGGCCACGGCAGTCACTGCCGCGGAACAATCTCAAACCCTGTCAGAACAGGGAGCTTCGGTGACGGCATCGATTCCTGCGAATTTCTGGACACCGATTTCAGAAGGCGTCTTGAACCGGCAATCGACGGAAGTGAACCGTTTGGAGAATACGGAGAGCAATAGTAGGGAAAGTCGTGGCATGCAGCTGAACATCAAGCTGCTACTGGATGGCTTCGCCCCCTATGCAGGCCAGTATTCCGATAGCAACATGAATGAATTTATTCTCTATACCAACGATGGAGTTCCGTCACCGGCCCTAGGGCGAGCGTTCGATCGCATTGGTGCAGACATCAACGAGATGAACGATGCCGAGATGGCACGCAGAAATGAGCTGATGACCACCGGCACGGCATTGAGCGTGTCAATGACGGCAGGTTTCGTCACGTGGCTGCTCAGTGCGGGTTCGCTGCTGGCTACGGCTGCCACCACGTCTGCCCTGTGGAGCCGGTTCGATCCAATACCGGTGCTGGTCAAGAAGCGTGAGGAGCGTGAAGCCGAGGACGTCTCGCGCCTTTCCACAGGGTCTGATGACCAGGCCGAACGACTGCGCTATCATGCCAGGCGAAGCTGACGCCTAGAGGCGGGCTGGCAGTAGATTCGTCGAGCCTTTACCTTGTGAGACTGCAGTGCGCCGGCCGGCTCGCCGGGCGCAATTCAGGGTCTGCAGAGTTTCCTCGCAGCTTTCCTGACTCTATCGACAGTTTCACCCAGGCAGTGTTGAGGACCATTCCGCGTTTCGTGCGTCTTGGCGAAGCCGATGGCTGATTCTGCCGCTACGAACGTAACGTGTGAGTGCGTTCGGCTGCGCGAGTATCAGCCAGGGAAAAGGATCATCGCAATGAACTTGTTGCTCGTCAGTGAAGAAGAGGCCGATCAGAGCATCCTGCGTGCGTTGACAGCCTCGCTGAAGGCTGACGTTCATATCGATCATCTGGGGTGGGCTGATGCGCTTGCTAGCAAGTGGGAAATGCATTGTACCGATGTCATCGTGGTCAGCCTGGTTGGGCGTGCTCCGGGTTGGTGCCATGAGTTCGAATCAGAAACGCCGTTGTTCCTCCGGGTACCCCTGGTCATGCTGGCTGCCGTCAGTGACCATTCGCTGGCTATCGAGGGTTTCCGGGCGGGTGCGCTGGATTGGCTGATACCGAACGACACTGATCCGTCGACCGTACCGAGCTTGCTCGATAACGCGATTGCCCGCCACGCACGGCTACGACGGGTTGTCCATGATGAATCACGTTACCGTGCCGTGCTCGATCACCAGAGCGACCTCATCTGCCGATTCTGGCCCGATGGCACGCTGAATTTCGTCAATCACGCTTATGCAAGGCATTTTGGCCAGAGCAAGGCTGAACTGGAGGGGCAGTCGTTTCTGCGCATGGTGCCGGCAGCGGACCGGGTGCGTGTGCTGGCGCAACTCGACTCCCTGACCCCGGCGTCCCCGGCAACCTCGTTTGACCACGAGTGGGTCGTGGACGGTCGCAGCACCTGGACTCAGTGGACCGATTCGGCCGTATTCGACACGCATGGCACGTTGCTCGAATACCAGTCGATCGGGCAGGACATCACCCGCAGGCGGATGGCAGAAAGGCGCGCCGTGGAGAACGAAGCGCGTTTTCGCTCGATGTACGAGAACGCCCCGGTCATGATGCATGTGGTCGATGCCCGTGGGACTCTGGTCAGCGTAAACCGTTGCTGGGCCAACACCCTGGGCTACCGCGAGGACGAAGTACTCGGGCTGAAGCCCACCGCCTTTCTCACCGAGGCGTCGCGGCTGCAGACACGTACTCAGATCGCGGATGTGATTTTGAACGGCAGGCCACTGAATAACGTGGCCACACAGCTCGTTCGCAAGGATGGGCGCGTCCTGGACGTGCTCGTCACCGCCAATGCCGAGTGCGATGCGCACGGCGATCTGCTCAGGATCACTGCGGTGGGCGTCGAGATCACCGAACGCGTCAGGGTACTCCAGGCACTGAAGCACGAGAAGGAACGGCTGCGCACCACACTGGCATCGATCGGCGATGCCGTGATCACCACCGATGCTCACCATCAAGTGGATTATCTGAACCCGACGGCGGCGGCGCTGACCGGCTGGTGCATAGACGATGCAATCGGCAGCTCGCTTCGGTCCGTGTTCCAGCGCTGCGATCTGAGCACGGCCGAGCCGATCGAGGTGCCGCTGGATATCGATCGGCTGGCGACCGAGCCTGAGACTCTGTTGCTCAGGCATCGTCACGGAGGCACCGCAGTGGCCGTGGAGCTCACCGCCTCTCCGATCAAGGCTGGCGATGGGCAGGTGTTCGGGCTGGTGCTCGTGTTTCGCGATGTGACCGAAGCGCGCGCGCAGCGCGAGCGTATGGTCTACCAGGCAAACCATGACTCACTGACCGGTTTGCTGAACCGCCGTGCATTCGAAGAGCAACTGGCCAGGATGATCAACGGGCGAAGGGCCGACGATGTCTGTCGCCCGGCGTTGTGCTTTCTGGATCTCGACCGTTTCAAGCTGGTCAACGATTCGTGCGGGCATGCCGCTGGTGATGAGTTGCTTTGCGAGATCACCGAGCTGATTCGGCAGCAGCTGCGTGAGCGCGACACGCTGGCACGGCTCGGTGGGGACGAGTTCGCCGTGTTGCTCGAACCGTGCCCGATGGACACAGCCCGTCATGTCATGGACGACGTTCGCGAAGCGGTGGCCAACTATCGCTATCGGTTCGGTGAGCAAGTCTTCTCTCTCGGGGTCAGTATAGGCATGGTGGATGTGGAAGGGCCTGAAGATACGGTTGAAATCCTGCTCCAGGCAGCCGACAGCGCCTGCTACGCCGCCAAGGAGGCCGGGCGCAACCGGGTGTATGAATTCCAGCGGGGAGATTTCACGCTGAAGCGTCGGCAGGAAGAGAATCTGTGGGTGCCGCGCCTGGCGGATGCGCTCGACAACGACCTTTTCGAACTGCATGCGCAGACGATCGAGCCTGCCGATGGCAGGCTTGATACCGGCGCTCACCTGGAAGTGTTGCTGCGGCTGCGTAATGCCGACGGCACCCTGATACCACCGGGTGCCTTCATTCCGATCGCGGAACGATTCCAGATCATGCATCGGCTCGATCGCTGGGTGATTACCCAGTCGCTACGCTGGCTTGCCGCTCATCGGCACGATCTGCCCGCGCTCGACAGCTTCGGGATCAACCTGTCAGGCCAGTCGCTGAACGAGCCACAGTTCCTGTCGTTCGTCGAATCTCTGCTGGATGACACTGGCATACCGGGAGAGAAGATCTGCTTCGAGATCACCGAAACCGCCGCCATCGACAACGTTGAAGGTGCGCAGAGCGTGATGCATGCCCTCAACGCACGCGGCTGTCGTTTCGCGCTCGACGATTTCGGCAGTGGCTTGAGTTCGTTCGCTTATCTGCGCTCTCTGCCGGTGGATTTCCTGAAGATCGACGGCTTGTTCGTTCGCGACATTCTCGACGATTCGACCGATTTCGCCATGGTACGCACCATCAACGATATCGGCCAGCTCCTGGGCAAGCAGACCATTGCCGAGTATGTGGAGAACGAGGCCATCCAGCAGCGCCTCGTGGATATCGGGGTGGACTGGGTGCAGGGCTACGGTGTCGGCAAGCCCACCCCGTTGGCGGAACTCTGGGCGTCTCGCGTGGCAGCACGTGCGCAGCCCGTCGTGGGTCGGCTGCGGTGTGTGGTGTAGGCGAGGGGTGCAGATCTGACGCTCTCGGATGCGTTTGCTACCTGCTCGACCCCTCTGTCTGTCAAACATCAACGTCCGAGCTTTTCGACCCCATCCTCTGTGCAGCTCAGCGAGATTCCGTTGCGGCTTTCGGCCTGATGACGCAGTACATCGGCCGACGTCAGGCAGTCGTTGTTCGAGCCTGACCCGCCGCCGGCGGTGGCCCAGGCAACTGTGGCGACGAGCAGCAGTACAGCAGTGCTTGCGATGACTTTCTTCATGAGATTTTCCAGTTTCGTGTTGACACGCAGTCAGAATGGGGCGAGCCTGAACATCATTCAAACGAATAGTTTTGAAGCCAAAGTTCAGTTCCTCTGATGTAATGGCTTCCTTGCCAAAGAGCCCCACTTGCCATGCAAGAAAATCTGGATATCGACCTGTTGCGCACCCTGGTGGCCATTGCCGGTACCGGTAGCTTCGCTACTGCCGCGAGCGCGGTGCACCGCACTCAGTCCGCCGTGAGCATGCAGATGAAGCGTCTGGAAGAGGTGGTCGATCAGCCACTGTTCGAGAAGCAAGGGCGGCGCGCTGTGCTCACCGCACAGGGCCAGAACCTGCTGCTGTACGCAAGGCGTATCGTGAACCTGCAGGACGAGGCTCTGGCCGCGTTTCGCAGCCCCGACATTCACGGTGAGGTGCGGCTCGGCGTATGCGACGATTACGTGATGCGTCTGATGCCGCCGATCCTTTCAGGCTTTGCCGAGCAGTTCCCGCAGGTACACATCCGGCTCGACTCACAGTCCAGCCCGCAACTGATCGCCGCCACCGCGCAGGGCGAGCTGGATTTCTCGCTGGTCAACATCGTGAAGAGCGACATCGAGCACGAGAAGCTCGTGAGTGAACCGCTGGTGTGGGTGACGTCGGAAAGGCACCTGACCCACGAGCAGCGCCCGCTGCCCATCGCCATCGAGAGCGCCTGCCTTTGGGGCGCCTGGGCCCAACAATCGCTCGATCATCACGGCCTGCATTACCGGATCGCCTACACGACGTTCAGCTTCGCGGGAATCTGTGCGATCGTCGATGCCGGACTTGCAGTTTCAGTGATGTCGCGAAACTCCGTGCCTTCGAACCTGCGCATCGTCGGTGAAAGTGAAGGCTTGCCCGAGCTACCGATGACGAACATCGGGCTGGTGCGCCGATCCGCTACGCTGTCTCCGGCTGCGCAGCGGCTGATCGATACCGTGCGGCAGCAGTTCGCTGCGGAGTGCCAGGTGGCGGCGGCGTGATGGGACGGATACTGATCGATGGGCGATCCTTCCGCCGTGTCCCTGATGCAGCAGAGGTGTCCGTGTCGCAGAGTGTGTGCCTCGACCGTTGGTATTCAGTAGACCCCGAAATTCAGGATCTACTGCCTATCGCCACAGAAGCTCTAGCGGCACCGCGAACAGGCCATCACCGAATGGCAGTACCACATCTCCTGAATACAGCACCACTCCACACCGAAAACGTTCAGCGCTGCCTTCCTGCAGCCGTTTCAGGCCCTTGAAGTCGGTGGCTCTGACGGTGTGGCTGGCCTTGACCTCGATGCCGCATACCTGCCGTGCGTCACGTTCGATGACCACATCGACTTTGCACTTGTCCTTGTCGCGATAGTGGAAGAAGGCATGCCGGTTTTCAAGCCAGCCAGCCTGACGTTGTAGTTCAAGGTAGACAAAGGTTTCCAGCAGTTGACCAAACCACATGCGATCGGACGCCAGAGTTTCGGTAGTGGCGCCGGTGATAGCGGCGATGAGGCCGGTATCGGTAAGATGGATCTTCGGCGTCTTGACCATTCGGCTGAGTCGGTTGCTGTGCCATGGTGGCAACATGTCGATGAGGAACAACCGCTCGAGGTGATACAGGTAATCGCGAATGGTGGGCCGGGAAAGCTCGAAAGGGCTGGCAAGGTCGCTGCCGTTGAACAGGCGTGCGGTGTTGATCGCTGCAGCCTGCAGAAGTCTAGGTAGCAACTCTGGCATCGAGATACGTGCGATGTCGCGGATGTCTCTCTCGATAAATGCGTCGGTATAGTCGGTTAACCAGCGCTGGCGACGTACGGCCGACGGCCTGGCAATGGCAGCCGGGAAGCCACCTTCGATGACGCGAGCTTCCATCGAGCGTTTGGTGAGCCGGGAGTCGACTGATGAATCATCGAGATCAACTTTCACAGCTCCCACGTCGAGAGTCGTAGGCGTTTCGTTCCGGCTTCCGGAAAAATCGGCAGCGAACAGTCGATCGATCAACCTTGTCGGTGCCAGATTCCCTTGCATCTCCACCTGTGTGAGCGGGCCCAGCCTTAGCACTTCGATACGCCCCGCCAGCGAGTCTGACAATGCAGGCTGCAACATGACGTTGGCTGAGCCTGTCAACAGGAAACGACCAGGTGTGCGGTGCCTGTCCACGGCAAGCTTTATCACTGCGAACAGCTCTGGCGCCCGCTGTATCTCGTCGAGCACGACGCATTCGGGCAATCCCAGGCAGAACCCGGTGGGATCTTCCTTGGCGGACGCCAGGACGACAGGATCGTCGAATGTCAGGTATTTGTAGCCGCGCTCGTCGGCGATGTGCCGTGCCAGCGTGGATTTACCGCATTGGCGGGGGCCGTGAATAAGCACGACTGGCGTATCCCCCAGAGCGGCCTCCAGGCGGGGTTTGAGGAAGCGCGGAAACTGCATGGGTGACTTCTCAGAGTCGGGGTCCAGTCTTGTGACTTACACATGGCCAGCTATCTACGGACCCATGCACGCCAACCAAGCACACGATTCTACGTCAAATCGTAAACAGAAAGCCGTCCATGTGTAAGTCTGCATCCGTCTAACTGTAAGTCAGTCTTCGTTCGTTTGTAAGTCAGCAACCGTCAGATTGAAGATCTGAACCCGCTACCGGCTACAGCCAAGTGTTGTCAAGGCGGTATTTTCCAGAACAAAACAGGGGCATGATCTGCCACACAAGCCGTTTTCAGGTGTGAATCAAACAGTTCACACGTGTGCAGAAAATAACTAGCCTGGTGAAGCGAGCGCCAGATACTGGCGGTGCAGCTCCGCCACGCCTGCTGCGATGTGCTCGGGTTCCTGATCATTCTCGAGCACATCATCGGCGACATCGAGCCGCTGTTCACGAGTCACCTGTGCGGCGAGAATGGCCTCCGCCTGCTCCGCATCACAGCCATCGCGTGCCACCAGCCTTTCCAGCTGCACCTTGCGTAGTACGTCTACCACCAGCACACGATCAAAGTTTACCTGTTGGCCGGTTTCCACCAGCAGTGGGATGACCTGGATGACGTAAGCATGCCCCGCTTCTTCACATTCGGCCCGTCGGTGCGCAG
Organism: Granulosicoccaceae bacterium; assembly: GCA_965214025.1. GTDB lineage: Bacteria > Pseudomonadota > Gammaproteobacteria > Granulosicoccales > Granulosicoccaceae > Granulosicoccus. The sequence continues at coordinate 25,755 of CBDCAW010000024.1, read as the reverse complement.
CCAGCTCTCCGATCAATGGATGCACGATGGCGTTGAGTGCCTCGCGGGCATGCGGCTCCTCGAAGATGCGCTGGCGCAGCGCCGGCCGGTTCAAGGTGCCATCCACCCCGACCACCGACGGGCCGAACTCCTCGATCAAGGCCTGAAGGCCAGGCGTTTCCGGCTCTACCACTTCCCGCGCCAGTAGGTCGGAATCGATGATCGGTGCGCCGAGCTTGGCGAATGCGTCAGACACCAGCGACTTGCCACTGGCAATACCGCCGGTCAGGGCAATGGTCAACATGGGAGCGGCAAACCTATCAGGTGAACGGCAGGAAACCGTGTGAGATCAACACGGGCGCCAACCCGGCATACTGGTTCGACTCCGCTGCCCTGACCATGAAGTGCGCGACGTCGGCCCGACGGGTGACGCCGTTGCACCATGCCTTCGGGTCGGTGATGACCCGATAGTCGGCGTCGCTCGTGCCATTGCGCAACACGCCCGGCCTGGCAATGGTCCACTCGAGGTCGGAAGCCTTGATCATCCGCTCCTGCTCGGCCTTGTCGGCATAGGCCTTGCCGAGCACGGCGTTGAACCCCGGGCGCTGCAGTGAGTGCACGGCCGGTTTCGAATCACCGGCGCCGAACCCCGTGAGTGCGACGAGACGGGTGACGCCTGCTGACTTCATGGCAGGTAACAGCACGCTCGTGCTCTTGGAAAACAGCGTGACCGGGCCACGAATCAGCTTCATGTTCAAGGGAGCGCCCAGGGTCTGCAGCACGGCGTCTACCCCCTCCACGGCCTTGATGACATCCGACGTTACCAGGGCATCGCCATCCATGGTTTCCAGCCGTTCGTGCGACACCTTCGTACGCGTCGCCGATCGGGCGAACATCCTTACCTCGTGGCCTCGCGAAAGCGCTTCCCTGACACACGCAAGGCCTACGCCGCTGCTGCCACCGAGTACGAGCAGTTTCTTCATCATGGTTGGTTCTGCAGAAGATCGTTTGTGAACGAACGCGCCATCGACCCGACGGTTCTCTTCACGACAGGCTACAGGCATTGAAGGTCGTCGTAGTAACGGGCCCTGCTACAGTGCAAACATTGCCGAGTAGGACATCGCCAATGAGTCGCCCCAGAGCATCGCGATCCAGCCTGCAGCAGCCAGATAGGGGCCGAACGGAATGGGTATGTTCTTGTCCCGCCCGGTGATCGCGATCAGTGCCAGCCCGACGATAGCACCCACCAGCGACGAGAGCAGAATCACCATCGGTAATACCTGCCAGCCGAGCAGCGCACCGAGCGCCGCCAGCAGCTTGAAGTCACCGAAGCCCATGCCTTCCTTGCCGGTCACCAGCTTGAATGCCCAGTACACCGACCACAAGGTGCCGTAGCCCAGCGCAGCCCCGACCACCGCATCGTGAACTTCCGCGAATACCGGCAGCAGGCTCGCCAGCAACCCGATCCACAGCAACGGCAGGGTGAGGCTGTCCGGCAGCAGGTGGTGATCGAAATCGATCATCGACATGGCCACCAGATACCAGGTGACCACGATGCCCAACAGCGCCTGCGGAGACGGGCCGAGTTGCCAGGCGACCACCAGCGAGAGCAGCATGGTGATCAACTCGACCAGTGGATAGCGCACCGGAATGTGTGCCTTGCAGGCGTGACATTTCGCACGTAACAGCAGATAGCTGAGTACCGGGATGTTCTGCCACCAGCTGATCAGTTGGCCGCAGTTCGGGCAGCGGGAGCGGGGGACGGCGAGGTTGAAGGGGGTCTGATTTTCAATAGGCGTTCCCGCAGGAACGTTTTCGGGTGGAAAGTGTGCGCCGGTTCCCGTGGGAGGCGTTCCCGCGGGAACGTTTTCAGCTGAAACCTGTGCGCTGGTTCTCGCCGAGGCCGTTTCCTCGTGAACCTGCTCGGCGGACGGATCGCTATTCGTCGTCCTGACTTGCGCCGACGTTGTCGCAGAAATGTCTGGCGTTTCCCCGACCGCTACCGCAAGCTCAGCCTCGAGCTCGAGCAACCCCTCCCGCCACGCGTTCTCCATCATGATCGGCAGGCGATGGATGACCACGTTCAGGAAGCTGCCCACGAACAGCCCGACAAACGCGACAACGCCGTAGAAGGCTACGGCGTTGGTCTGCAGGAGCTGGACGAGCTCCATCATGGTTCTGGCACGATCAGCATGCGCGGCAGCGTATCAGAACGCGTCGCCCATCTTGAAGATCGGCAGGTACATGCCCACCACGAGGCCACCGATGACGACACCCAGGAAGGCCATGATCATCGGCTCCATGAGGCTCGTCATCGCATCCACCGCGTTGTCCACTTCCTCCTCGTAGAAATCCGCCACCTTGCCGAGCATCTCGTCGATCGAGCCCGACTCTTCGCCGATGGCGACCATCTGCACGACCATGTTGGAGAACAGGCCGGAGTTGTCGATCGAGGTCTGCAGGCGCTGGCCCGTGGCGGCTTCGTCTCGCATCTTGTAGATCGCGTCTTCGAAGACCGAGTTGCCGGCGACGCCTGCGACGGAGTCCATGGCCTCGACCAAGGGGACACCGGCCTTGGACATGGTGGACAGGGTTCGCGCGAAGCGGGCGGTGGCAGCCTTGACGACGATGTCGCCGAAGACCGGGGCCTTGAGCGCGACACGATCCAGGAAGCGGGAGAACTTCTTCGACTTTTTCTTCGCTTGCATGAAGACCCATACGCCCAGGCCCAGTCCGCCGAATGCCACGTACCACCATTTCTGCAGGAACTCGGACGCGTTCACGATCATTTTCGTGAAGGCTGGTAGATCGCCCCCCATGCCGCTGAACAGCGCTTCGAATTGTGGAACCACGAAGACGAGCAGGATGGAGGTGACGATCAACGCGACGATCAAGACCGCGATCGGGTAGGCCATGGCCTTCTTGATCTTCTTCTTCAGCGACTCCGACTTTTCCTTGTACTCGGCAATCTCTCCCAGCAGTGTTTCCAGCGTACCGGATTGTTCACCCGCTTCTACCAGGCTACAGAACAACTCATCGAATACGTCGGGAAACTTGCGAAGAGCGTTCGTCAGGTTACTTCCCGACTCGACTTCCGCCTTCAGACCATTGACCATGTCCCGCATGGACTTATTTTCCAGCCCGTTGGCGACGATCTCGAACGATTGCACCATCGGAACGCCGGCGCCCATCATGGTGGTCAACTGGCGGGCAAATATGGCGATGTCACCGGCGGTGATCTTCTTGCCCTTGCCGCCGGCTTTCCGCTGCTTTCGGATCTTTGTCGGAACCACGCCCTGACGACGCAGCTTGGCCCTGATGAGATCCTGATTCGGACCCGACATCAGCCCCTTCTGCTTGGCGCCCTTCTTGTCTTTCCCTTCCCACTCGAAAAGGTAGGACTTGCTTGCTGCTGCTTCGGCCATGATCAGTCCTTGGTTACCCGGTTGGCTTCTTCCAGGCTCATGAGCCCCGCTTTCACTTTCTTCAATGCACTTCTGCGCAAGTCGTCGATACCTTCCTTTCGTGCCTGATCAGCGATGTCGATGGCGTTGCCCCCGCTCATGACCACACGGCTGATCGCCTCACTGATCTTCATCACCTGGTAGATTCCGACGCGGCCCTTGTAGCCCTTGTTGCACTTGTTGCAGCCGACCGCCTTGTAGATCGTGATGTCCTCAAGATCCTCTTCGAGGAAGCCTTCCTGCAGCAGGATGTTACGCGGAACATCGTCTTCTGCCTTGCAGGCCCCGCAGAGGCGGCGGCCAAGCCGCTGCGCGATGATGAGCGTGACCGCGGTCGCGATATTGAACGCAGGAATGCCCATGTTGATAAGACGAGACAGCGTCTGCGGGGCGTCGTTGGTGTGCAGGGTGGATAATACAAGGTGCCCGGTCTGCGCTGCCTTGATGGCGATCTCCGCGGTTTCCTTGTCTCGAATCTCGCCGACCATGATCACGTCCGGATCCTGACGCAGGAACGACTTCAGTGCCTCGGCGAACGTCAGCCCGGCCTTCGGGTTCATGTTCACCTGGTTGATGCCCGCCAGGTTGATCTCGGCCGGGTCTTCGGCGGTCGAGATGTTCGTGTCTGCCGTGTTCAGAATGTTCAGGCCGGTGTACAGCGACACGGTCTTGCCACTGCCGGTGGGGCCTGTGACGAGAATCATGCCGTAGGGGTTCGCCAGTGCATCCAGATACCACTGCTTCTGTTCGGGTTCGTAGCCAAGAGCGTCGATACCCAAAGAGGCGCTGCTGGGGTCGAGTATCCGCAGTACCGTTTTCTCGCCGAACAGGGTGGGGCAGGTATTCACCCGGAAGTCGATTGCCTTGTTCTTGGAAATCTTCAGCTTGATGCGGCCGTCCTGCGGCACGCGGCGTTCGGAGATGTCCATGCGAGACATGACCTTCACGCGCGCCGTCAATCTGCCGGCCATAGCCAGAGGGGGGTGTACGACCTCCTCGAGGATGCCGTCGATACGAAAGCGGATGCGGAAGATTTTCTCGTAAGGCTCGATGTGTATGTCAGATGCGCCCTTTTTTATGGCATCCAGCAGCACCTTGTTGACGAAGCGTACAACCGGCGTCTCTTCCACGCCCGAGACCTCATCCTCCTTGATTTCGCCGTCACCGCCATCGACCTCGAGGTCGAAGCTATCGTCCAGTCCCTCGGTCAGTGCATTGCCTTGATCAAGCACCTTAGACCGCAGCTCGTTGAGTTTGTCTTCCTCGACGACGACGGCTTCAACGCTCAGGCCGGTGGTGAACTTGTACTTGTCGAGCGGGTCGCTATTGGTCGGATCTGATATGGCGACGAACAGCTTTGAACCGCGCTTGGCGATCGGGCAGGCGACGTACCGATTGATCAGTTCTTCATTGGTGTACTCGCGTGGAATCCTGTCGGGATCGATAGATTCCAGGTCGTAGACTGGAAGGCCGAAATTGGTTGCCGCAACCTGCGCGATGGTGCGGCAGTCAAGGGTGCCTGAGTCTACCAGCGTCGTGATGAACGGGCGTTTAAGCTTGACGGAATCCCGTTCGGCATCCTTGGCCAGATCTTCAGAGATCATGCCAAGGCTGACCAATTGCCTGGCCAGGCCATTCAGGGAAACGTTGGTTGCCATTGTTCAGTCGCCGACATGTTTGGGTCTGAGCAGGAGGTCTGCCCCACTCTCATATCCTTATTCGGCGGGATCGATGCATTCTTGAGGCAGTAACGAGCTAGGTATAGTCGACACGATCAAACTGGCGGTGGTTCGAAGAATCCCCACCGAATGAGACTGATCTTGAGAAAGCAGTTGCAGCGCATCAGGCAGCGCACAGCTTTGAAGGGAAACCACATTGCTGGCAAACCAGCCCGGTAGCGGATTGGTGCGACGGAATGATGCGTGTTTCGACATCCTGCGGTACTCGGCAACATGCAATGGGTCTAGTCGGGTTGGTCAACAGAAACGTGGCGCTCCATCGCTTCGAGTATTCTTGCCTGTACGACGTCCAGCTCGCTGAGCAAATTCGGCATCCGCCAGTCTACCGTCATACGTGCCTTGTTCAGTGCGAGCAGTGCCTCATCGAAGTCACCAACAGCACCCTGACGCTTTGCAACGCGGATCCAGACATCGGGATCATCAGGCATCAGCACTGATGCCTTCAAAACCTGCACGAGTGCTTCCATTCTTAGGTCAAGCCTGATCAGCAGGTCCGAATGATCCATAAGAAGGTTGGCGCGTTCGGTCTTCGTAATTCGCTTGTCAGGATTGTTGTTTATCGCATCCAGCAGTCTCGTCATGTCGGCAATACCAGGAATTCCGGAGTGGCCGTCTGCAGCCAACTGTATGATGTAGAAGAGGAGGTGCGTCGACTCCCTACGAACTGATGTTGTGCTCGCGACTTGAAGTAGTGATTCGTCTACGAAGCGCGCCTTCGACCCGTCAAGAGACTCATAGATCGATAGCAGCAAATGGCGATCCAGATCTTCAGGGCCGTAGCTCAAGCTTTGTCTCGCAACAGAAAGAGCGCCTTCGTTGTCGTCTTCGATCCAGAACTTCTGTTGAGCAAGAGCCGAGGCAGCACGAAACGAGTCCGGTGCTCGACGGAACGCTTCGCTATGCAATATTTGGGAACTACTCCATTCGTCTACTCTCGAAGCCGTTCTTGTGGCAAGAAAAATGGGCGATATAACCAATACAAGGGCGATGGCCGGAACAAGACGACTTTTCCTGTTCGCAATATGGAACAATGTTGCACACGCGGCAAGTATCAGACCGAATGAGCCAATATAGTTTCTATGCTCGAAAGCGTGTTCGAGTGGTACAACAGTCGATTCAAGTAGGTGCGAGGCTAGGAAAAGACCGATACCGAAACTGGCAGTCGGGTCGAAGTGACGCGCTGCGATGCTATAAAGCGCAAGGCACAGGAGTAGCACCAAGCCGACCAGCGTCGGAAAACCTAGCGTTCGTATAGTCGGCCAACTATCGTAATAGAATCGCATTCTTTCGACATCTGCTAAAGCAATCTGCCTCAGATATTCAGTTATAACGACTGGCTGGGTCAGCAATCTCTCTATCCAATCGAAGTCGCGAAGAACATAGCCGCCCATTATTGATTCCGGCATGCTGATGACAAGCACTGAAAGTGCTATGAAGACAACAGATAAAGCCGTCGCGAATGATACTGCCTGAGTCCCCGGATGCCGTGCAAGTCCCTTGGGGTTCAGCAGCTCGAACAGCGCAATATAGGCGAGTGCCAACACCCCGCTTTCCTTTGATAGAGTCGCTAGTACGATGAAGAGCCCGGAGGACGCAAAGGCGATCGTCTTGGTGGTGAAAGTTTGCGCACTTCGTGCGATTATCCACACAAGAACCGCTAGGAACGAGAACAGGGTCGCAAGCACTGTCATCCGTTGAACTACGTACAGTACCGTGCTGACGTGGAGTGGATGTAGTGCCCAGACAATCGAAGTAGTCGCGGCAAGTAGCAGAGTTACCGATCGGGATCTCGACGGGGCGAGGTGTCGCGAGAGTATGTAGCTAAACAGCACCGCAGCGAGAACGGTTGCTATGTGTAAAATTACATTTGTTAGCTTGAACGACGAGGGAGTGCCATCGCCAAACATATGATTCAATGCAAAACTGAATGCCGATACACTGCGGCCGGCAATTCCGGATGTGTTGCTAAATGTTGTTCGTGCTATCTCGAAAATACTTTTTTGCTTTGGAGTCGTATCAACTACGTTAACGAAGTCGTCGAAAATCCACGGGCCTGAATGACCTGGATAGTAAAGTATAAAAACAGAGAGCAGTAGAACTCCGCCTATGCCCGAAATGATGGGAATACTCGTGAACGATGTATGAATCAAGGCCGAGCGAGCAGACATTTGTCTGGCTGACGTATGAGGCATGGGATTAGTATGAACTTCATTGAGGTCTTGCATAAAAAAAGAGCTGGTCAACATTGCATGTCGACCAGCTCGGCAAGCCAGCGATCGGGCTGAGCCGCGTTAGCGGCTCAGGCTAGATGACTAATTCAACACCAACCTTCGTCACAACCCGTGCCACCTTCCCGCCAATCGGTGATGTAACGGTCGCTTCCGGCGGTTCCAGAAGCTACAGCAGTCAACGTGTATGACTTCTGCTGCATGCCTTCGGCGTTGGTGGCCGTGGCCTGGATGATGGGTGTGGCGCCACCTGAGATACCGACCGAGGCTACCAGACTCGCGCGCGCCGCACGAGTCAACATTGCGGAGCTGACTTGGCCGCGCACGGCTGTACCAACACCACCGCAAGACGCGTTGCCGTTGTTGCGCTGAAAGCAATCTTCGACTGCGCTTTTGATCGGCGAGACTGCAATCTTGACCTCAGAAAATTTTGCCCGGTTGGTGTACTGCGAGTACTGCGGGACGGCTACCGCTGCCAGGATGCCGATAATCGCGATGACGATCATCAATTCAATTAGTGTAAAACCCTTTTGGATTTTGATCATTTCAGTTATGTCTCCAGAGATGTTGATGAGTAAGCTGGTCGTTAGGCCACACCTACGAACTAGGTATCGTCCGTGAGGATGGACGGTTGAGTGCACGGCAAATGCCAACCTCACTCCTACCGTTCTTCTAGTAGGAAAAATAATATAAGTATTTGATTTTAAAAGTTTATACTATCTTTCTGATTGATGGTAGGAGCTAGCTAGATCTAGCTGAACTTGTCAATTTTTGACAAACAGTGACACTTTGATGCCAACAAGTGCCAGGTGTAGGTAGGGGTGGGAACCTGAAGTATTATGCGATTCGAAGGTGCAGTCGCATTGAACGCTATGATTCAGTGTACTCGATTAAATTGACGAATCTGAAAGCTGTACTGTCGACTCGGAAGTCAACTGCACCTGTAGACGGTAAGCTACAACGCATATGAATGAGGAAGCCGGTATCGATGGCACGCTGGTAACGCACGGCGGTCATTGCCAGTCTGGCCGAGATATTCTGATACTGGCTCGATAGTTGATAGAAAGCATGTTTACGTAGAGCAGCGGGCCTACCCATTGCACCTATTGACTCTCAAATCGACGTATGTACTGCGAAGCGATGCCAGCCGCCAGCGTACTACTCGTACCCGCGTTGGTCCCCTGCAATGGACATCTCTCTCATGACTCCTTCGCCCCATCTTTCCATTGTCATCCCAGCAAAAAACGAAGCTCCGGGTCTACGCAACCTGCTACCAATGCTTCGCAGGCTCTACCCCGCTGCCGAGATTATTGTGGTAGACGACGGTTCTTCTGACGGTACCGCTGAGGTGGCTCGATCTGTAGCTCGTGTCACCTGTGTGTCGCATCCGATCAGCATCGGCAATGGTGGTGCAGTGAAAAGTGGTGCCAGGCAAGCGACCGGCGACCGCGTAGTCTTCATGGATGGCGACGGACAGCACCGACCAACTGATATCGCCAAACTGCTGGCTAGAATGGATGAAGGGTTTGATTTGGTTGTGGGTGCTCGCTCTCGTTCAGGTCAGGCAAGCTTACCTCGGGCAATTGCTAACCGGGCATACAACCGTCTCGCGTCTATCATGACCGGATTTGAGATAAAAGACTTGACATCCGGCTTCCGGGTGGTTGATCGAGTTCGTTTCCTGACCATACTCTACCTCTTGCCGAACAAGTTCTCTTACCCCACCACGAGTACGATGGCCTTCTTCCGCTCCGGCTACTTTGTTTCGTACGTTGATATCGATGTCCATCAGCGCGAGGGTAGCAGCCACATCCGCATGCTGCGAGACGGAATACGTTTCTTGATTATAATTCTCAAAATCGGTGCTCTTTTTTCCCCGATGCGATTGTTCTTGCCGGTTAGTGTCGGGCTCTTTGCTCTAGCGTCGACTTATTATCTGTATACCTACGTTTCAAACGGCACCTTCACGAACATGGGTGCTTTACTCTATCTGGCAGCTTTGAACACGTTTCTGGTCGGAATCGTATCCGAGCAAGTCTCGGCGCTTCACTACCGTGACTCCACTCGAGGTGATCGCGGGAAATTTTTTCGGTCTGAAAATTCAGAAACGGATGGTTCCTCTGTAGCGCGTGCGTTAAATGACGGGTCGGAAGAATTTCGTGAGGCAGCTTAGAATTTGTCTGAGATTCTGTAAAGCGACATGTCGATTACGTCCCGCGGAAAGGTTTATGTGGATTTTTCACCGCCTATAAGGGTCGTTATTGCGGGTACCTACAGTAAGTCTCCTGCCTACCCGAACGTGATCGGACGAATCGAGCTAATGGCTGAAGACACACGTCTGGACGTGACTGAAGCCGGCTCTCCAGTAGATCTCAAACTTGACTATCGGAACCGGTTCTGGGTTATTTGGTCGGGTGCCTGTGTGTCCGTGAAGCTGGGAATAATGAGCGCGCGGGCTTGCAAAAAGCTCTTTCATGAGCGCGCACGTGATGTTGCCTACATTCCCTATCCCGCCGTACCAGTTCTATATCTACTTTCATTCTTTCCGGAAAGTGCGAAGCCGTCACGAGTGATCGCCGACGCGTTCATTTCAATTTATGACACAGTTGTCAACGATCGAAAATTGCTAAGTTCAGAAAACTTCTTCGCTGGGGTTCTTCACCACATCGAACGGCGCGCCTTTCGTGCGGCGACATCGGTTGTGGTCGACACTGATCAGAATGCGCGCTACTATGCCTCGCTTCTTGCTGTCGATCGTTCTCGCTTCGTTCACATACCGCTCTCTCTTCACAGATCTGTCGCTGACACATTGCCCTACGTGGTGCGGCACGGCAACCGGCTTCGTGTAGTGTTCGTGGGAACAATGGTCCCGCTACACGGGATCGAAACGCTTTGTAACGCGATACTCCTTCTGCCGCACTCTTGTCCCGTCGATTTTCGACTGGTCGGTAACGGGCAGGAATCACTTTTCGTGGAGCGGCTGCTCACGCAACTCGGAGAGCGATCTATAGGTGACGGGCCAAGGGTTGAATGGGTTCGAGAGTGGCAAGACATGCCTTTTGTCATCGAGGAAGTACAGGCTGCTGATCTCTGCATCGGTATCCTGGGCACCGGCGCGAAGACGCAACGCGTGTGGCCATACAAGAACTATCTTTATATGGCGCAAGGCAGGGCATTGGTCACAGCCCGTACTCCTGTTGCAGTTGATATCCAGCAGCATCACGGCCTACCTTGCTTCTTTAGCGTGCCGCCAGGTGATTCGGTGCAACTAGCGAAATTGATCGAGCGCCTCTGTAGCGATCGCTCATCACTGAACAAGGTTGCACAGGCGGGCAGGATGTGCTACGACGCTCGTCTCTCCGGAAGCAGGATAGGAACGTTCCTGTTCAGCGTACTTGCTGGCGGCGAGACTTTAAAGTAATCGTCGACTAGGCATCTTTTCGGATGCGTCTTGCGCTGAACAAGAGCCCATCACCTAATTCGCGGAATATAGGTAGGAACTGTAGCATTGCAAAGCTGCGTACGACCGGGAAGATTATCCGTTTGTCGAGACGGCGTACGAGATCACGGGAAATACCGCTGTCGTGAGTCGCTGCGAGTCGGGCATTGGCTGAACAGCCCGCTTCGCGTCTTCCATAGTAGAGCTGACGTGGAAGATAGAGTAGATTTGTCAACGGAAAGCCATAGACTTCTACGGAAATCTCCTCAAACCCTGCCTGTTTCAGCAGCCCCTGCATGTCTTCGGGAGTGTATCGACGAACGTGACCCGCATACCTGTCTACCGCCTGCCACTTACTCGGATAGGCGGGCACCGAGCCGACTAGTAGACCATTCGCACGAAGCGATGAAAAGAGTTGCCGAACGAATGTTTCGTCGTCTTCGATATGTTCAACGACTTCAAAGCAAAGCATGAGGTCATATTCGGCATCCGTTCCCGCGAAGGTTTCCCGTACCATCACTCGCTGATCGTGCGAGAACCGGTTTTGAAGCATGTTGCGCGTCTTGTTGAACGACTCGAAAAGGTCGATTCGATCCGGATCGAACTTGTCTACGATGTAGCTGGCGACATCGCCCAGGCCGGCGCCGACCTCGCCCATACGTTCGTAATGGTGCGGCACATTAGCGTTTTGGAACAGTCGGTCAAGTGCGAACAGGCGCAACAAGAAGCGGGGTGCTGCAGCGGTGACATGCTCGATCATCGGGCTGCCATTCTCTTGGTTCTGGCGCATGAAGACACTGCCCATAGTGTGAGTGTGCCCAACAGTAGGTCGAAAATGGTCGACAGCGTTCGGTGCAACGCTATCCAGTACAGGCACGATTCCCAGCCCAGCGTGCTAGGTGCAAGCGCGACGAAAGCGGCTTCGCGAACGCCAATTCCGGCTGGGGAGAAGAATGCCACCCAGCCCGCCATGACGGAGGCTATAAATGCGAGCCCGAGATGGATCGAGTCGGCGTAGGTCAGATCAATCGAGGTTCCTGCCAAAACCAGTAATGGTATCGGGTTGATTGACCAAAGCAAGATATATCCGCATGCCAAAGTTGGCCACGAACGAACTGGCAACACAGGCAAGCCACCATCACGAGATGAGTACAGCCAACGCTGTGTGATAACACTTGCAAGCCACGGTGCCATCGCTAGTACTGGAGAGGTTAGGAGAATGATATTGAACCTGCTGCTTCCGCTGTCCAGTTCGGTCAGTAGCCAGGCCATTCCGACGATCGAAGCTCCGTACCATAAAACGACCAGCTGCTCTGCCGTGGAAATGACGACACGGCGTGAATCGAGCGTGAAATCGGAGCCCTCCAGCGCGCCACGACCCATCAAACCCCAGATCTTTCCGGGAATGTACTTCCCGACCGTCATGAGTCCAGCGTCGATCAACGCCTCTCGATTCGACCGAGTAAGGCCGTGTCGTGATGCAAAATTTTGCCAGAGCAAGAATCCAAGTAGGTAGACGGCGAGCAGCGAGCAGTAGAATGCGGAATAGGTACCGAAGCCAAGGGCGACGGGGATGACTCCTAGCCGTGTCTGAGCATTCGAAATGAACAGCCCGAAGATAGCGACAACCAGAAGACCAACCAAGATGCCGAGAATTGGTCTACGAGCGATCTGGTGTTTCTGTTTGTTCGTCGTAACCATTTTATCTTGAGACTTAACTTCGATCATTGCGGCGTCGCCCCTCGGTTGCGTGGGCGACCTTCGCAAGAGTCACACGACTGCTCAAGCTGCGGTGTCATCATCCAGACCCATCATGGCGATACGGTAGCGAAGCTGCCTGTAAGTGATGCCAAGACTATTTGCGGCGCGCTTTCGGTTCCATCTATGCTCTTCAAGTGATGCCAGCAGACGTTCTCGTTCACTTACGTCGGATACTGGCCGATGGTTACCAGCGTTATGACTCGGAGACTGCGATTGGGCTTGTCTGCTGTTGTCAATTTGCAGCGCCGCAGCGTCGAGAATCGAGCAATCAGCCAACGCCACAGCACGTTCCAGCAGATTTTCCAATTCGCGGACGTTTCCTGGAAATGTGTATTGCTGCAGTGCTCTGACTGCTTGCGGGCTCAGCGAGATCGTTCTTTCATCGGGCAGGTTGACGTTCAGCTTCGAAAGTACATGTAGGGCGAGTTCGGGTACGTCCTCGGGGCGCTCCCTGAGTGGTGGGGCCTGTAGGGCAATTACGTTAAGGCGAAAATACAAATCGTTGCGGAAGCTTCCTGCCTCGACTGCCGCTGCCAGGTCGCCGTGACTCGCGCTGAGCAGGCGGACATTTACCGTGATTTCTTCGTTGGCGCCTACAGGGCGTATAGAGCGTTCCTGTATGGCGCGCAGTAGCTTGACCTGAATCTGCAAAGGTAGGTCGACCACTTCATCGAGAAACAAGGTGCCGCCGTCAGCTTGTCTGAACAAGCCCTCGCGATCAACGGTAGCACCGGTGAAGCTTCCCTTGCGGTGACCGAAAAGCTCACTTTCCACAAGCTCCGACGGAATTGCGCCGCAGTTTATGGCGACGAAGGGCGACTTAGCGCGCGTACCGTTCTTGTGGATCAGGCGGGCGATAAGTTCTTTCCCCGTACCCGACTCCCCGGTGATCCACACGGGGGCGTTCGTCTTCGCTACCTTGGCGATCAGGCTTCTGAGCTTTCGCATGGGAACCGACTGCCCGATCAGGTGTTCGTCACCCGTCAGAGATGAGGGTAGTGACCGTATAGCCGGGAAGTCTTGTCCGTGATCGGTCCGTCCAGGCGCTGGCGTCCGATTGGCAGGGTCACAGATACTCGCACGGTGAGTCGGCACGCTTGAGCTAGCTGAGCCAGAACCAGGCCTCGGAACTGAGCTCTTTTCAGGTGTTCCCAGGTGGTTTTCAGATGTCCTACACAGTTCACCGAAAGCCCCAAGATTCCCTGAGCCAATCGTTCGGTCCGTACCTGGCGTCGATCCGTGCCCCACCGCCTGCAACACCAACCGCCGCAGCAAACCGAGATCCACCGGCTTCGAGACGAAGTCATAGGCCCCGTTCTTCATCGCCTCCACCGCGGCCTGCATGTTCCCGTGTGCGGTGAGCACGGCCACCGGCAGGGCGGGGTGGTGTTCCTGCAGGTAGCGTACGAAGTCAACGCCGTTGCCATCGGGCAGTCGCATATCGGTCAGGCACACGTCGAACGAGTAGGCGCTGAGCAGGTTACGTGCCTCCGCCAGGTTCGCCGCCGTGTGGCAATCGACGTCGATACGCGACAGGCTCATGGCGACGAGTTCGCGGATGTCCGGCTCGTCGTCGATGATGAGGGCGGTAGCTTTCATGGGTGTCGATACGATCAGACGATTGGCCGACCATTGGCCGGGTACGCATTGGGACGCAGGCGCTGGCAGAGCGGTAGCGGGCTCTTTCGCCGGCTCACGCCGCCATCTGCCGAGTCGTCGCCAGCGATACCCTGAAGTGCGCACCACCTTCGTGCTCCAGGCATTCGATGCTGGCGTTGTTCAGCTCGCACAGTTCACGCAGTATGTACAAGCCAAGCCCGGAGCCGGAATGGTGGGTGGAATAGAACGGTTCGAAAAGCTGTTCCCGGTCCATGTCCGAAATACCACGTCCGTCGTCGATCACGTCGATCAGGGTGACGCCGGTGCGGGTCAGCCAGCAGCTGATCTCGACGTTCGGGTTCAGGCCTTCGTTGTGGAGCTGCGCATTGGTGCACAGGTTCCAAAGCACCTGGTCGAGGTGGTTCGCATCGAAACGGGCAGTCACGCCATCACCGATATACAGCGTCACGCGGTTCTCGGACAGGCCGTTCTCCCTCAGGAAGCGCTCACGAAATACGGTGACCACCGTGGCCAGATCCACGAGCTCGGAACTCACCTGCTGGCGGTTCGACAGCTGCAGCACATCTTCCACGATGCCGTTGATACGGCTGGTGTGGCGCTGGGCAACGCTCAACAGATTGGCATCGTTGGCGGCGATGCCGTCGGATTCCTGCAGCAGTTGCACCGCGTGGGAGATCGCACCGAGCGGGTTCCGGATTTCGTGGGCGATGCTCGCTGAAAGCCTGCCGAGGGAGGCGAGTTTCAGCTGTTGGAACTGCTTCTTTATCTGGGCATGGTCATCGAGCTTCACGAGCATGCCGCCGGAGGAGAGCGGTATGTACTGAGGTAGCAGAGACGCGCCGGTGTCTTCCACCTTGAAGGGGCGGGTGCCCGCGGTCGGCGTACGCTTGGCTTCCTGCAGGTTCGCGAACAGGCAGCTGCTGAGTCGCCCGATGTGCAGCGGTACCCTGGTGAACTCGGCGGCCAGCAGCGTACGGGCGGTGTCGTTGATCAGTTGCACCTGGTTGGCGGAATCCACCACCAGCACACCCGAATCCAGCTCACGGATGATTTCCTCGTTCAGCAGTGAAATCTGCTCCACATCCAGCGCGGAGCGAAGTGTGGCGGGTTCGTGGCGGTGGCGGGTCAGCAACTGTCGCAATGGCACTGTCATCATCCAGGCGGTGGCGAACAGCAAGGCACCGAACAGCGCGGTCAGCTCGAAGTGCGAGGCCCAGCTTCCATAGGTCAAACGTGTGTACAGCTCCGCGGCGAGGATCGCGCTGCTGGCCATGGCAGCGAACAGCATGGCGTAACGAACCGAGGTGAGCTGGCTGATCAGTGCTATGGCTACGAGCATCAACGGGCCCAGCCCGCTCTGCACGCCGCCGCTGGCGTATATCAACAGCGTGATGAAGACGATATCGAAGTAGCTGTGCAGGTAGAACTGGGTGACCGGTGCCGGTCGGTGGTTGGTGATCAGGTAGGCGAACAGCACGGCACACAGGAGGTAGGCGGTGTGGGCGAACTGAAATACCGCGGGGTTGCGCTGGCCCAGCGCGCTTTGGCTGTCGGCAAGATAATAGATCGCCGCCACGACCACCAGCAGCAGCAGACGGTACTGGTTCAAGATCTTGAGCGCATGCCAGTCCACCACGGCGGGCGGATGCTTGCTGGGGGTCGTACCGGTAGGGGCGATCGTCGACGTCACTGGCGCTAAGGGCTCTCACTGATTTATTGTGCAATCACCGTGGAAATTGCAAGAAGCAGACCACGGCCCGCCATTGTCAGATGCCTGCCGAGCGGCACAGGCCCAGATTCCATTTCCTGCCGAAGTGGTGCCGTGTAGCCCGCCGGCGATGAGGCGCCCGGGCGGATACCCCTCCGTCAACAACGGGCGTCGCCCAGACGCCACCGAGTCGCACCACGGCGGCGTGATCATCCACCGATACGGTGTGCCCATCTTCCTCCTCGTGTTGGCCGAACCTGCGGATGTGTACGCGGTCGTCCCGCAACGGGTGGAACTAAAATTCATTGTTCGTTCTGCCGGTCGGTTAATACAAAACAACACTTTGGGTAAATATACCAAACCTGCACTATTGTTCATTTCGGTAACAGTTGTTAGCGCTTTTGAGCCAAATGGATAGTCCACATTTCAGCTGAGATAGGTAAGAATCGGTTCCGCGATGACAATACGTCAATGAATACCGCTATGTAATTGAAAGCCAGATCCCGAAAATCAATCACCGCGAGCAATCGCAAAGTCTGAAGGAATAATCAAAATGCATGTCGTGAAGCCGTGCCCGCTCCATGGGCAACGATATTCGAAATACAAGGTCGGTTGTGCATTGGCTGGTCTTTGTCTACTGGTACCGGTTATCGGTTCCGCGCAGGAGGGCGAACGCGTGGAGCTCGATCTGGAAGGTGTGGTGGAGCCGAAGTGCGAAATCGACTCATTGGCAGCCACGCAAGTCGATTTCAGTGCCAGCGACAGTGGTCAGATCACCTTCGACGTTTACTGCAATGTCGAAATGTCGATCGGCCTGTCGTCTCGCAACGGCGCATTGGTCAATGAGGAGGCGGTATCGAGAAACGGCCCGGATCCGGCATTCGAACGGGAGTACACGGCGGCCGTGAGCCTCGACAAGTTCAGCTTCAACCGCACTGCCACCAGTGACGAAATGCTCCAGGGCGTCAGCTTCGAGGTGTCTGAAGGCGTGGTCTTCCAGACCAGCGGAGCGGTGAACATCGATCTGCTGGAGCCGGTCGCCGGCGGCCGTGCCGGCAAGTACACCGATCAGATTCGCATTTCGGTGACCCCCTCGCTCACCAACACGAGCTTTGAATGAATCGCTTGCTCCGGCATCGATTCCACATTCATCGCTCAACGCATTGTGAAACGCCGGCACGGGGTTTCGCAATCTGCCAAGGGCAATGGTTCTAAGTATCACCGCCTCTGGCTGTCTTGAAAGTAGTAATACAAAAACCTTATCAGGAGATAATCATGCGTATTGCCGTAATTGCTTCAGCAGTTTGTGTCGTGCTGGGTAGCACCGTTTCCGTCGCCGATAACGATTCGGCTCAGCTCACGGCCGAAGTTCAACCGAACTGCAACGTCGAGGGTGTGGATTCATTGGTGTTCAACGAAGTGGTCTCGGGTTCGGTCGCAACGGACCCTGTCGTCACCATCCTGTGTAACGATGCGGACGGTGCCAATCTCAGCCTGCGTTCGTCCGAAGGCGGTCTTGAGAGCGACGACAACGAAGACCAGGAGATCGAGTACATCGCGCGGTTGAGCAACGAGGTCATCGGTGGGGGAGCGCTGGAGCTCGATACCGGTATCGGTGGTCAGGGCAACAACGACGTCGAGTCGGAAACCATCCTGACGGCCGGCGCGCCCCTGGCGGAAGGCCGTTCGGGCGAACTGACGGTCACCCTGTTGGACAGCGCGACGTTCGCCGGCGGCTACTCCGATACGTTGCAGATCAACGTTGAAGCGAAATAGAAAGCGAGCTGAGTAGCTCGTAAGCGAGGGTCGTACGAGCCGTGCCGGCGCGGTGCGTACGATCCCTTCGGGTGCCTGAACTCCGAGCGCTCGAACTTCCTTATGCGGGCTTCCCATGTCGCGCAGCCTCTACCGCAACGCACAGACCCGATATTGCTTCGCTGCCCATTCTTACAACCAAGAACAGAGACAAGTCTTACTCATGAACTCTATCCGACACATCTTCGGCGCACTCTGTCTTCTGACCTGTGTCCAGGCCGCTCATGGTGTGGGCGTACAGCCCATGGTCTTCGAACTGGACGCCATCGGTGCCAATTCGCGGACGGTGATGACCATCGACAACGATGGCCAAAGACCCTTGAGCGTCGAGTTGATTCCCCATCGGGTATCGCTGGACGTGGATGGCAAGCAAACATTGACCCCCGCTGACGATGATCTGCTGATCTTTCCGCCGGTGGCCCTGGTGGCGCCGGGTACCGCTCAGACCGTGCAGGTGCAGTATGTGGGAAACCCCGAGATCGACACCTCGGTGCCTTACCGTGTGTCGGTAATGCAAGTGCCGGTAGCGGTGGCTGAAGAAGAGACGAACCCTGATGCGGTGGAGATGAAGATCGCGGCCAATTTTCACACCCTGTTGAACGTGGTGCCTTCGGGTACCGAAGCCAAGCTGTCAGTGCTTTCGATAAAAGACAACGGCAGCAAGTGGATGTTGGAGGTGGAGAACAGCGGCAACCGCTTTGCCCGGCTGTCTACGACCCGCTGGTCGCTGACCTCGGGTGCTCAGAGCGTGGAGCTCAAGCCCATGGAGGTTGCGCAGCGCACCGACAACAACCTGGTGTTGCCCAAGAGTGTGATCAACGTGAGCTTCCAGCCGCCGGAAGGATTCGATGTGGACAGCACCGAACTCGACATCCAGACAAATTGAGTCCGTCAACCGCCCGCTTACCGCTAACCCATGGACGGCGATCCTGTGACATCACGAAACATCACGCACTTGGCACGTAGCCAGGCCCGAGCCATCGGCCGGTGGCTGCTGGGAGCATGCCTGGCACTGGCCGCACCGGCCAGTGCGCTGGACGTCAGCCCGCTGGTCCACACGTTGTCGCTCGAACCGGGGCGCAGCGAAACGCAGCTCACGGTGAGCAACACCAGCGATCAGCCACTGCCGGTGGAGTTCACGCCGTATCACCTGCGAATGACCGGTGCGGACCTGTCGATCGGTGCCGCGGCCGATGACGACCTGCTCGTCTTTCCGCCGGCAGCGGTGCTGCAGCCTGGCGCTTCGCAGATCGTGCGCGTGCAGCTCGACCCCAGCCTGCCGCTGGTCGAGGATCGCTCGTACATCGTGCTGGTCGATCAGGTGCCGCTGGGCTTCGACAGTGGACCGGGGCAGGGCGTGCAGGTATTGCTGACCTTCAACGTGGTGATCCATGTCGAGGCATCGGATAGTCAACCCGATCTCGTGGCCCGGCGCACCCGATTGGTCAAGCCGAAGACGCTCGTCGCTACTATAGCGAACCGGGGCAGCGGCAACGCCTTCGGTGCGAACATGAGCCTGTCCATCAAGCAGGCCGGTGCCGAGCTGCGCGTGGGTCCCGAAGCCTTGCGTGCGCAACTCGATGACCTGTTCTTCCCGCCCGGGCATCGACGCAAGATCAGGCTGAAGGTGCCGGGGTTGCAGCCCGGCAAAGAGCCTGTTTCGGTCGACATCGTTCATGAAGACCGGCCGTGACCATGGCACCGTTTCATTCTTCCGGCTCGTGGCGGGCCGTGCTGTCGGTGTGCTGCGCCTTGTGCATGCCGCTGCCCGTTGTCGCTCAGGAGCCCCCGGCGCCGGCGGCCAAGATCAACCCGACCGGTAGAACGCTGGAACTGCAATCGCCGCTGCAGATCGGCAAGGCTACCGTGGGCACGTTGTTGTTGAGCATCGATCCGGACGATCGTATTTCCTTGCAGGCCGAGGGGCTGCTGGCACTTCTGGGTGACAGGATCGCGCCGGCCACTCTCGGCAAGCTGCGCGATGCGGCAGTCGATGGCGTGCTCGCACTGAACGGGATCGAGGAGGCCGGCATCGACGCCAGGTTCGATCTCGCCACACTGTCGCTGGTGCTGCGCATACCGCGCGAGCTTCTCGTTCAGCGCACGATCAGCCTGGCGCCCACCGATACCGAACGCAGCGACCTCATGCGCCCGGCGACCCTGTCGGGATACGTCAATCTCGATACACGGGTGTCGAGTATTCGATCAGCAGACAGGGATGCCGACACTTACGCCGGCATGGATGTTGACGGCCAGTTGCGCCTGGCCGGTCCGGTCTTGCAGTTCGAAGGGCGAGTCGATGATATCGGTGGCGACGATGCCCGCTGGCGTCGCGACGGCACCCGACTGGTGCAGACGTTGTCCGGTATCACCTCGCAACTGGTGATCGGAGACGTGTTCTCGTTGGGCCGCTCGTTCCAGTCACCGGTGAACCTGTTGGGGGTGCGGCTCGGCCGCGAGTACGAGGTTTCGCCGGGGCGAATCATCCGCCCACTCGGCCAGCAGCAGTTTTCCCTGGCCGAGGCCGCCTCGGTATCTGTGCTAGTCGACGGTGCGGTGGTTCGGCGGCTTTCGCTCGACGCGGGCGAATACGACATACGCGACATTCCGCTGGCCAACGGTGGCAATACGGTTGAGCTGCTGATCGAGAATGCCGACGGTTCCACCGAGTCCATCGTGTTTTCACAGCTTTTCGACAGCACATTGCTCGCCGTCGGCGAACTCGACTACGCTCTCAATGCCGGGGTCATCGCCGATACCGTGGACGACGGCTTGCGCTATTTCGAAGAGGAGCCGGTATTCTCCGGCTTCCTGCGCTATGGCTGGAAACCGTGGCTGACCGGCGGGGTGAACCTGCAGGCCCGTACCGAAACCTCCCAGGCCGGCCTGCAGGCGGTGTCGGCCACGCCGCTCGGGCCGGTGGGGGTGGATGTCGCCGCCTCCACCAGCAAGGCACGCGGTCAGGGCTGGGCCGCCGAGGTGAACTACCAGAGCCTGGAGTTGAGCCCGAGCAGCAAGGCTCGCCTGTCCGCCGGCATCGAATTTCAGAGCGAGCGTTTCGACGACGTGGACGACGGGATGATCGACGAGGTCAGTGCGTCCTTCGAAGCCGGCCTGTCGCGGGTGGCGCTGCGTTCCTATCTGACCTACAGCACACTGGTAACGCCGTGGCTGTCGGCCGCGGCCGGGCTGACACTGGCCCGCGAGGATGACGGCGATACCGGTGATCAATCCGCCTACGTATCGCTCGGCGGGCGTGTGCCCAGTGCCGCCGCGATCAACTGGACGATGCGCTTGCTGCAGCGAGACAGTACCGACGAGGCCGATGAAACCAGCGTGTTCGTGGGCCTTTCCTATCGGCCGGCATCGAACGACGTGGTGTACGCCGCTGCCGACAGTGGCGACGAGAGCCTGGAAGTCGGGTACCGACGCAACGTCGACAGCACCCTGGTCGGCGGTTACAGCGCCGAGGTGTCAGCGACCCTGGAAACCGACGAGGAACGCGACGGCAAGGTGTTGTTCGGCTACACCGCCAACCGGTTCGAGGTACAGGCTGACCACACCGTATCGCGCAGCGTGGACGAAGGCCAGGACGATACGCTGCAACAGAGCAACTTGCGCCTGGGAACAGCCATCGCCTTTGCCGGCTCCCAGGTGGCCATCGGCCGACCGATCGCCGACAGTTTTGCCATCGTCCGTGCCCATGAAACGCTCGATGCTCGCACCCTGCGGCTCGATTCCTCCGGCGCGCGCGATACTGCGCGTACCGGATGGCTGGGGCCGGCTCTGGTGCCCTCGCTGGGGCGCTACAACACACGCTCGATCAACTACTCGGTGGATGATCTTCCGCTCGGTTACGATCTGGGTTCCGGGCTGTTCGCGATGCAACCGCCATTGGGCGCCGGCTACCCGTTGACCGTGGGCTCGGCTGCCACCGCCACGGTGATCGGTGTGCTGATCGACAGCCGTAACGGCGAGCCCTTCGCATTGGCGACCGGCAAGGTGTACAGCGAGGAGGACGAGGCTCGCGAGCCAATCGTGTTCTTCACCAATCGAAACGGCAAGTTCGCCGTGAGCGGGATCGCACCGGGCCGCTATGCGCTGGTGCTCGACGGCAGCGAAGAGCGCCGGGTATCCATCGATGTGTCGGACGACAGCGGCTTGCTGGTCAAGTTCGACACCATAGAGATCGAGTGATGAGCAGACAAGCTATCGCACCACGCACCGGCAGTCCGTCGGTCGATGATTCATCGTATGAGGCGACTGACCCGGTGCCTCGCATGCCTGCCGAAAGGGGGCGATGGCGCTGGTGCAGCGTGATCATGCTGGCCGGGCTCCTGAGCACGGGGGCGGTGAGTACGACCCGGGCCTGCGAGCTGGAAATCGTGCGCAGCGACATCGGCGGACTTGATCGGCAAGGAGGCTACGACGTGTTCGACTTGCGCGGGGTGGCGGGCAGGGCACGGGTGGATATCCGGCGGCGCGATCAGCCAGCAGCCACGACCCCGCCTGCCGAACTCGATGGCGACTCGATGCCGACGATGGCAGCCCCCACACCGGCCGAAGTACCGTGTGTGGGTGAACTGCGTATCCTCGGTAGCGGTGTGCTCGAGGGCATGGGGAGCCGTATCGCCTACACCCTCGAGTCCGATGACTCCCGGGCGGTCGCCAGCGGCGGCGCGTTGCGCTTTCGTGCCCTGGCGATGATGCCCGGCGAGCGCCGGTCGCTCGAATTCAACCTGTCGATTCCGCACGGTCAGTACGTGCCGGCCGGGCGCTACGCGGGGCAACTCGAGCTGCAACTGGTGCAGAATGCCGGCAGCGACGCGGCCGCAGACTACACGTTGCCGGGCGAGGAAGACGACCGGCGCAACCTGCCGGTATCGCTGAGCGTGCAGCCCACGGCCCGCGTTTTCATCGCCGGTACACAGAGCCAGTATCGTCTTGTGAGTTTCGGCGAGCTGGAAACCGGCAAGCGACCACAGCTACCCGTCACCCTGACCGTGCAGAGTACTTCGAAGTATCGACTGAGCTTTCGCTCGCGCAACAGTGGCGAGCTGGTGAGAACCGGGTCCGTGAACCCCACTTCCCGCATTCCCTATTCACTGAGCATCGCGGGTGAACCGGTACCGCTGACGAACAGCGCCCACGTGGTGACGCGACGCGCCGGCGGCAGCGGGCAGGGCGAACAACTTCCGTTGGATCTGATCATTCTCGATGCGTCCGACAAGCAGGCCGGGCGTTATACCGACCGGTTGACGATCGAGATCAGCCCCAGCGTGGATAGTCCGTAGGGATTGCTCTGCTGCGCTTGGACGGGTAGAGGAGCCGCGCAGTGATCTGCCCTGTATGCGGACTTACAGCGGAAGTCCAGCTATGCTATCGGAGCCGCGCGTTCGGCCTGTTTACCTCTCTAGCCTAGACTATGCTATCGGAGCCGCGCGTTCGGCCTGTTTCATCACCTCTCTAGCCAGACTTCCGAACTGACGCAGCTCTATGTGCATTGCCGAATTCAGACATCCGAACGCGAAACTGTGATCTAGTTCCAGTGAAAGCTTGTCAAGGTTCATCAGCAACCGCAGTAAGGCTCCCTGGGTAATAGGGCAGGTCGCATACTCGCAAGAAGTACCTAAAAACCAATGCTTGGCATCCAGGTGATGGACATGTGATTCGCTGGCAATCCGTTCATTCGGATGCATGAATTCATCATCCAGCAACGATGCGTGTGAAAATCATTCACGTCGCAGGCTAAGGATACGATGATGCGATGTAAGTCTTCGGGAATATCAACAGTAGTGCGCATCAGTGCGCATCAGTGCGTCATGATGCGCGAACACGATGATGTCAATAGAGCCTCATCAGTATTTTTAGCCGGTGCGCCAGAGTATTTGAACTGAGCGCGAGGCTGGTTCGTAGCGCGCTGCCTGGGCAGATATGCAAATAGTGATGTCGTTACCGCTTCCTGCCGGTGCCATAGCGATCCTACTCAGGTGCGTCTCCAAAACCACTTTCTTATCTTCTTGGCTGTGCGCGAGAGATCACCGTCGACGATCAGTTAGATCGGCTTCTGCCTGCTAGGCGCTCTAGTGGTCCTCGAATGCTAGTCGCGTTTCACTGCCTGCTTCACTGTTGGTGAAGAGGATTCTTGCTCCGCCTGCTCGGCTTCCTCATGTGCGGGAAGTGCCAGCCGGAGCAGCGGATGGGTAGACATGATGATGTGGCGGATGAGCGCCACCTGCGCGTCGTCAGTTTGGGTGCTTTTCGAGAGTGCAGTGCCTCGATGCTGTGCTTGCGGTAGATAGGCACATAGAACAAGACGACGGGCGGCTTGAAGCTGCTTACGCGCGTAACGTCGGTGATGCGTTTGCCAGCCTCGATGGTTCGATCGTACGCAGACGCAGTTCCTCAAGGAACTTGTGAGCGAGCTTCCGTCCTGCTGGTGCAGGGACTTTCATGTCGCCATGGATGAAGGAAGGATGGCGTTACCTCAGGATAATCGAAGCAAAGACCGGATTGGTACGTCGATTAAGGCACGGATACTTCCGTTTAAAGCGCACATCGCGGAATGAGTTAATCGTCTACATCTGGGCAAACAGCGTCACTGTTCAATTGAAACATGTTCTGCCCCTCAGTCAAGTCGATGATGGCTCAGAAGCTGGGCAGTCCTCTATGCGTTCCACGCTATCTTGTAGAATCGTACCGATATTTTCTTTACTGCTACCTTCGTCGCTATTTGGGGTATTTTTAAAGCAGGTTGGCAGTCGAGTAGCAATACATATCCGATCTTCGTGAAACGCCATGTTTCTTTTATCAGTTCTAATCCTCTTTGCTGCCATGGCAGCTCGCGAAAATAAGAAGTTTTTTCACCAGTTCGATATTTCCCCGTTTTTCGGATATTACTGATTTTGGCGTGCGAGAACCAATCGATAATCGATTTCTTGTCATTTCGTACAGGTATAAGGAGCGCCGCACAGGGTATTAATCCGAATATGATACCGCACGCCGCAATAAAAAAAATTAGCGCTGATATTGCAGGCAAAGCCGTTACAATTCCGGGGCTGGTGATGGTAAGGGGGATCTTTTCAACAAGGATGTAGTTGAAGATAGCTATCGTCGCTGCTGTCAGAATTAAAGCTGTGATCGGGAACGCTCTATGATTCAACCAAACAAGGATCTCACTAAGTTCCCCTAGCCAACCGTGCGGCGAGCTTTCCTCGTCAAGTCGCTGCTTGCCATCGAGATGTCTTTTCAACCCAGACATCAATTGCTAGCCGATTGATCGCCACCCGCGAGCCTCCCCAGCGCCGGATGGTCCGGCACCGACGCTTGCAGCACACGCAACGTGTCCTGTTCCAGGTCGGACTGGCCCAGTGAGCCATAGGCATCGGCCAGTAGCACCAGGGCATCGGGTACCTGGTCGGAACCGCGGAAGTGTTCGAGCAGGTAGGTCACGCGGTTCACCACCGCCACCATTGCGCCGCGTTCGTAGTAGAAGCGTGCGGTGATCATTTCGTGGCGAGCCATCTGGTTGCGCAGGTAGAGCATGCGGTCACGGGCATCGTCCACGTAGTCGCTGTCGGGGAAGCGGCGGATCAAGCCGTCGAAGTCGGCGAACGAGGAGCGCAGCCAGTTCTGGTTCACGCGCGCCATGTCACGCGGGAACAGTCGCTCGGTGAAGGAGCTGCCGCGCGAGAAGTTGCTGAGCCCTTTCATGTAGTAGGCGTAATCCACGTCTTCGCTCTGCGGGTAGAGCTTGATGAAGCGGTCGGCGGCGCTGATCGAGTTGTCGAATTCGTCCTGGCGGTAGTACGCGTACATGATGTCGAGCTGTGCCTGCTGGGTGAAGGTGCCGAACGGGTAGCGTGCGCCGAGGGTCTCGAACGTGTCGATGGCGGTGAGGAAGTCGTTCTGCTGCAGAGCGTCCTTGCCAGAGCGGTACAGCTCTTCGGCGGTGGCTGACTCGTCGGGATCGCGATCCGGTGAGGCGCAGCCGATGATCATG
>CBDCAW010000023.1:0-144660 GCA_965214025.1 Granulosicoccaceae bacterium | reverse complement strand
CTCGGCCTCGAAGAAGAACTGGGTTACCGCCCGTGCGGCGCCGGCATCCAGTTTGGCCTTCAGCCAGTGCATGTCGTCCTCCGCACTGAGCGCCTCGGGGTGAGTTTCCGGGTAAGCGGCCACGCTGATATCGAAACCACCTCGTTCGGCCAACAACTCCACCAGATCACTGGCATGATGAAAACGCCTTTCCGACTCATTTCGAGACGATTCGGCAACGGCGTCGCCGCGTAGCGCGACCACTCGGTCCACACCCAGCGAGCCCAGCTGGTCGAGAACAGCCTCTATCTCGGTCCGGGTCTGCCCACTGCAAGTCAGATGCGCCGCCACCGGTATGCGGGTGTCTTCCTGGAATGCGGCAATGGTGTCCAGGCTGGCCTGACTGGCGGAACCCAGCGCACCGTAGGTGACCGACACCCAGGCAGGTGACAGTGCCTCGAGCCTGCCGAAGGTACGCCAAAGGCGGCGCGATTGCGCCTCGTTTCGTGGCGGAAAAAACTCGAAGGAAAGCACGGGCGCCTGATCTGGCACATTGAACTTGTCAAGCTGTTTCATGGCACGGTATACAGTTTTTAAATCAATGATGAACGGGGTTGGAAGGCGACGGCTCGGGCTGCGTGCCTTCCTCTATCAAATCAGGCTTGACCCCTTGCCAGATGGCAACCGTGATCGGTGTTCCGGCAAGTGATTCGTGATCGGCAGGTGTGAGGCCGGCATTGCGCATCGTCTTGTCGATCTCTGCCGTGGAGAAACCGAGCCGTTGGTGCTTGTGTTCGCTTCGTAGCTGCTCTTCCTGATGCGGCTCGAAATCGACGATGATGAGCCTCCCACCCGGCTTGAGCGTGCGTGCGGCTTCGCTGACCACCAATTGCGGCTCGAGGCTGTAATGCAAGACCAGGTGCAAGGTGGCCAGCTCGATGCTGGCGTCTTCGATGGGCATGCTGTACATGTCGCCCTTACGTACATGCACATGCCTCAATTTTGCACGCTCGAGCGCATGGCGCGCCATGGCGAGCATTTCCGGGCTGGTGTCGATACCAAGGCCGCGATCGAATTGGTCGGCAAACAACTCAAGTACCCGACCGGTGCCCGTACCGATATCGAGAAAGTTACCGATACGCCGTGGCCCCACCGTGGCCCGCAAGCGCTGCTCCACCTCTGCCTCGGCGACGTACAGCTTGCGAATACGATGCCAGTCGGCGGCATTTTCGTTGAAGTACGCCTCCGCGACAGCAGCGCGTTGAGCGCGGATGGTTTCCAGACGGGCGAGGTCCCGGTTCAACTCGGTATCGGACCCTGGTAACAGGTCGACAAGAGTTCGTGCAAGATCAGCAGCCCGCCCCTCGTCGGCGATGCGATAGAAGACCAGTGCCCCTTCGCGGAAGCGATCGAGCAGCCCGGCCTCGACGAGCAATTTCAGATGCCGCGACACTCGCGGCTGGCTCTGCGCCAGAATTTGCGTCAGTTCGGTGACGCTGAGCTCACCGTGAGCGCACAGTGCGAGCAGGCGCAAGCGCGTAGGCTCCCCGGCAGCTCTCAGTCCTGTCAGCAGTGCTTCCACAGATTGGCTTCCACAAATATAAAGATATGTTTATATGTTGATGCGTAGTCTGACCTATCAACCCTTCATGTGCAAGCGGTTGGCGAGCGGCTGCTCAGCTGCCGATCAGTCGTGGGCGCGCAGTGTGCGGATCGGAGAAAACCGTAGCCAAACACTTCCGGACGTCGAAGTGCGCTCGACGAGCCCGCAAGGTACGCTTCACGAGTGACCGCATCGATTGTCGATGCGGTATTGGCGGGACGCGGTGCGGTAGTGAGATCCGGAGCGGCCGTTGCAATGGCGAACCGGAGAGGGTTACCGGCGCCTGATACGCAACATTGCAGGCAACGACAGCAGGGCAGCCGCGCCGACCAGAAGCAGAGATTGTGCAGTGCCCAGGAAGGTGTGGCCGCTGTACATCCCAATGCCCCAATCAACCACGGCGATCATGATGAGCAGGATGCCTGGCACGTAAGCGCCGATTTCCGGCAAATTCGTCTCGGAGGCCGCCTGCAACGCTCGATCATTCGCGCTCTCAGGATTCGCCAGAAGCTCGATCTTCTGGCTGACGCGCAAAGAATCGACATCCGGAAAGGTTCTGGCAGATAACTGCTGGAGCATGCTGCCTGGCCAGACCTTGAAGAACTGAACCTGATCGATTTCGCTGGAACCATCGACGTCCACGCGAATCAGGAAACCCTGCACTGCTCGCCCTCGCAGATGGCGCGCGGCGTTGCCGGTCAAAGAAGCGAATTTGCGTAGATCTTCAGGGACTACGGCGTCGACGACCAGGATGACCGCCAGTGGTTCTGCCGTGTTCGGGTCGACGATGATGAAGTTTGGCTGAATACCGTTCAGCGAGCCGAATAGCGAAATGACATCCGTGACGATCGAGGCTCGCGGGTACCCGGACTGTAGCAGGAACTGATGAATGAGTTCTTCCAATGAAGCGTTTCCGGTTCGCGGTCGTAAGCCTATCCACACCCGATAACAGCGTCAATTTTCGCTGCAAGCTCGCCATGGTGAGGGCACCGTGCGCTGAATACTGTGATGCCGGTCTCACGAAGACATCCTCCACGCCGAATCCCGGGCAAATTGGTCGGCCGACTCGGTAACGCACCGTTCATGGCTGGCGTTGAACTCGGCAGATACCGCTCGTCACCGGTGAAACGTCATTCACGATCATTTCACTTGTTTTGCCGTTGCAGTATTCTGGACGTAACCGAGTTGCTCGAAGCCTGCGAGTTCCCGCCTTCCAGGACTCGCGCGGTACCGGGGCCGCCGGGAATCAGCATGACGCCGAACGGGTCCCGCCTTCCAGGACTCGCGCGGTACCGGGCGTCAGACGGATGTTCGCACGGTAGTATTGGCGGTCCGCAGGCACAAACGGTACGCTGCAGTCAGACAGCACACGTTTGCACGATGGTAGGCGCAGGTGTGATCAGCTCGAATTTCTACAATGCGTTCGGCATTCCGGAACGGCACTGGCACACTTGAGTGCCGATAATTCTCAATCCAAAAGGCAACAGGCACACATGGCACACGACGATGCGAAGGAAACGCCACCGACCACATCTGCTGGCGATGGCGGCGAAAGCTCCGGGGTCGGAAATTTTGGCGGCGGTGGCAATGATGGAAGCGGCGGCCTGTGGAAGAAGGTCGTACCGATTGTCGGCATCCTGCTGGTCGGCTGGATAGCGCTGAACCTGTTCAGTGGCGACGAGGAACCCTCAGAGACGACAACGGCTGAGCGTTCCGGCAATGACGCCGAGCCTGCAGCTGAGTCCACTGCAGCTGACGTGGCAGAGCCACCCGAAGCGACAGAGGCGGACGCCACTGACTCGGGCACGGCACCCGAACAGGAAGCCTCGGATACGGACGCAGCCGAAGCAGAATCGGCACCCGAAGCCTCGGAGACAGACGCAGCTGAAGCAGAATCGGCACCCGAAGCCTCGGAGACAGACGCAGCCGAAGCAGAATCGGCACCGAAAGCCTCGGATACAAACGCAGCCGAAGCAGAATCGGCACCGGAAGCCGCGGAGGCGGGCGCAGATGAAGCCGAAGTAGCCAACGCAGACGCAGCACCGAACTCGGAGGCAACACCTGCTTCATCGGAGCAGAATGAGCCGGCGTCCGAAGCTGATACCGAGAAGGCCGATACCTCGACCGACGGCGAAGCTGCCGGCATGACCGCAGATGCCACCGAAGCCTCCGAAGAGAACGAGGCGTCGGCCGAGGGTGAGACGGCCAAAGCTGGAAAGGAGGATAAACCGGCCAACGATGACGCGGCAAAATCTGCTGATGCCGAACAGGAAACTGCACCTGCAGAGGACGAAGCCGCGAAATCCGCCGACGCCGAAGGCGCTGAGCAGGAACCTGCTAAGGCAGATGGCGAAGCCGCTGATTCCGCCAAGGCCGAGTCGGGGAATGCCCCGACCGAAAACATGGCCGACGGCGATGCCCCGTCGGGCAGCGGTACGCCTGACGATGCCGACGTTGCGAAGAAAGCAGCACAGGCGGCAGTGCAACAAGCCAAGTCCGGTGGCCAGGGCGAAGCTGCCGGGGTAGCTGCATCTGACCAGGAAAGTGACGAAGCCGAAACGGCCGATTCGGCAGAGCAGAGAGCCGAAGCCGATTCCGACAACGCCGACTCAGCTAACGAGCGTGCCCCGGGAACGGACAAGGAAGCAGAAGCTGCTGCCGGAGACGGAAACGATGCAGAGGCTTCTCAGCCAGCCAACCAAGCTGCTGCCGCCGATAGCGGTAATGAAACAAGCGCTGATGAAGCTCAGGCAGGCGCACCGGAGGCTGCCGCCGAGACCGATAGCGACATGGCCAAGCCCGCCGCGCAAGCAGAAGGCGACGCCGAGTCGAAGGCAAGCGCCGGAAAGAACGCAGACAAAGAATCAAAGCCTGAAGAAGACGGCAAGACTCAGGCGGCTGCGAAGCCTGAAGAAGACGGCAAGGATCAAGCCGCTGCGAAGCCTGAAGAAGACGGCAAGGACCAAGCCGCCGCGAAGCCTGAAGAAGACGGCAAGGATCAGGCCGCTGCGAAGCCTGAAGGAGACGGCAAGGATCAGGCCGCTGCGAAGCCTGAAGGAGACGGCAAGGATCAGGCCGCTGCGAAGCCTGAAGAAGACGGCAAGGACCAAGCCGCCGCGAAGCCTGAAGAAGACGGCAAGGATCAGGCCGCTGCAAAGCCTGAAGAAGACGGCAAGGCTCAGGCCGCTGCAAAGCCTGAAGAAGACGGCAAGGCTCAGGCCGCTGCGAAGCCTGAGGAAGACGGCAAGGATCAGGCGGCTGCGAAGCCTGAAGAAGACGGCAAGGCTCAGGCGGCTGCGAAGCCTGAAGAAGACGGCAAGGCTCAGGCAGCCCAGAAGCCTGAAGGCAAGAATAAGGCTGAGCCGAAGGAAGAGGTGGCATCCGGTACCGAATCTTACGATCGGAGCAAGTTCGATCTTTCAGGTATCAGCCGCGATCTCGGTGGTGTTTTCGGTACGACGCTGGCTGCTCTGGAACCGGTCGACGATGTGAAGTCGGCGAAGGACGCCCTCCCCGTTCTCGAGGAAGCCGGTAAATCTCTGATGGCAGTCAGCAAGAAAATGGCTGAACTACCCTCGCCGGCCCAGGCGCCGCTGAAGCAGGTGGCCTCCGATGGCTTGTCCAGGCTTCAATCCCGGGTAGACGCTTTGGTTTCGAACAAGGGGGTTGGCGATATCGTGAACCCGGTGATGAACCCGATGCTCGACACACTGAAGAAGATGTCCGGTAAATCTTGATACGAGTGCCTGTCATCTGTGGGCCCATAGGCACGTATGGGCTCGCTTGTGACAGGCATAGGCCTGCAGAACGCAGGCAGATAGGCGAATGCGGGGGCGGCGGCGTACAGCCGGCCCCGCACTCAGTGCCACCTGCCTACAGGATTGCGTGCCGACTCATCGCCGAGTCGATGGCGCCCACGATCTGGTCGATGTCGTCCGCTGTGCATATGTAGGCGGGGCTGAGGCAGACCGTGTTGTTCAGACCGGAAAGGCTGCGATTGGTGCGGCCTATGATCACGCCCTGTTGCATGCAATCCGCGGCAATTTTCGCCAACACGCTCTCGTCCACGGGCTCCTTGGTTTGCCGATCCTTCACCAGCTCCATGCCGCAGAACAGGCCTTTGCCCCGTACATCACCGATGATCCGGTACTTGTTCTGAAGGTTGCGCAATTTCTCCATCAGGTATTCACCCATAACATTCACGTTCTCGAGCAGGTTCTCGTTCTCGATGATGCACATGTTTTCCAGCGCGGCTGCCGGGCCGGCCGTACAGCCGCCGAAGGTGCTGATGTCACGGAAATAACTCATGGGATCGTCACTGTCGCGGAACTTGTCGAACACCGCTTCGGTAGTGACTGTGCATGCAATGGCTGCATAACCACTGGCCACACCTTTCGCCATGGTGACGATATCGGGCTTGATACCGTATTGCTGGTAGCCAAACCAGGTACCGGTGCGGCCGAGACCACAGACAACTTCGTCGATATGCAGCAGGATGCCATGGCGTGTGCAGATCTCCTGCACGGTCTCGAAATAGCCTTCGGGTGGGGGAATGACGCCACCGCCGGCCGTCATCGGCTCGAGCACGATGGAACCCACGGTGTCAGGCCCCTCGCGCTGGATGATCTTCTCGATCTCATTGGCGGCCTTCACGCCATAGTCGGTGGCGTCATCATACTGGCAACGATATTCACAGCAATGCGGCACCTCTATGAACCCTGGCGTGAAAGGGCCGTAGTGGTCCTTGCGTTCGTTCTGGCCGCTGGTACTGAGCGCCGTGATGGTGGTGCCGTGGTAATCACGATCGCGATAGAGGATCTTGTGCTTCTTGCCGCCGTGCTCCTTCTGCGCGATCTGGCGAACGATCTTGTAGCCTTTCTCGTTCGCCTCCGAGCCGGAATTCGAATAGTAGACGCGGCTCATGCCGGGCATCTTCGACAACAGCTTTTCGGCGTAACGGATTCCCGGCACCGTACCGGCGGAGCCGGCGAAGTAACACAGCTCGACCAGCTGGTCGCGCACCGCATTGGCGATGCTCTCACGCCCGTAGCCCACATTGACCGTCCAGACAGCACCCGACACGGCATCGATGTGTTCCTTGCCGTGCTGATCCCACACCCGCATGCCCTTGCCTTTCACGATCACCAGAGGATCTTTCTCGCTCAATGGCTTGTGCGGGGTCAGGTGGTGCCACATGTGGGCGCGATCCACCTCGACAAGGTGACCAATGTCTTCTGGCAGTACCGATTCATTCATGGCATTCTCCTGGGCGGTGGTGGCAGTGCCTCCGGGAATTCCGGCCAGGCTATCGCCATCGCACTCCACACTGTTCCGTGAGGTTATGGGATACGTGCGCGCACGGCAACCAGCACCACGCGAAGCGTGGTTGCGATGCCAGTTTTCGTCCCCGGGCAACGATCCCGGCGTCCGCAAAGGTTGCCAATGGCCAACATGCACAAATACTCGGCCGAGGTCGACTCACGGTGTGCGTCGGATCACCGTCTCTGGAAAAGACTGAAGGGGGACTGCGCCCGGGCGGTGATCGATTTCTCGATGATCGATCCCGACGACAAGGTCATGGTGTGTCTGTCCGGTGGAAAAGACAGCTACGTGATGCTTGATGTACTGTTGCACCTGCAGCGAGTCGCACCGATCGATTTTTCGTTGATTGCCGTGAATCTCGATCAGAAACAACCCGGCTTTCCCGAACAGGTACTGCCTGCCTGGTTCGAATCACGCGGTGTCGACTACCGGATCGTGGAGCAGGATACCTATTCGGTGGTATCGGAGCGCATTCCGGCCGGCAAGACCACCTGCGGACTCTGCTCCAGGCTACGCCGCGGCATTCTGTACCGTACCGCCGATGAGGTTGGCGCCACGAAGATCGCTCTGGGACATCACGCGGACGATCTGCTGGAAACCCTGCTGTTGAACTTGTTTCATGGTGGAACCCTGAAAAGCATGCCGCCCAAGCTGCACGCCGACAACGGGCGCAGTGTGGTGATTCGGCCGCTGGCTTACTGCCGCGAGCGCGATCTCGCCACCTGGGCCGACCTGCAACGCTACCCCATCATTCCCTGCAACCTCTGCGGGTCGCAGCCGAACCTGCAGCGTCAGGCAATGAAGCAGCTGCTGGCACAATGGGAACTGAATGACCCTTCGCGCATTGCCTCGATGCTCACGGCGATGGGCAATGTCACGGCATCGCACCTGCTCGATCGAGACCTGTTCGATTTCAATGCCAATCGACGCATCGGGCACCACGCTGACCACACAAGCGAAGGCCGAACCACGCCTTCGCAGCAGCGGCCCGGCGGCGAGGCATCTACCAGGGAATTTCCTCTCCGTCGTAGGCGATGAAGCGGCCACTTTGATAGTCGTGCAATTCATCGAGCCGCTCGATGAGGTAGGCGGCAGTCTTGTCGGCGGAGAACAACTTGCCTTCAGGTACGTTCTGCTGGAACGGTTCGGACAACGCAGTATCGGTGGTTCCCGGATGCAGCGCGGCGACGCGAATCCGCTTCGCCGTTCGCTGCCACTCTATGGACAGGCATTTGAGCGCCATGTTCAGGGCGGCCTTCGATGCCCGGTAGCTGTACCAGCCGCCGAGCCGATTGTCCTCGATACTGCCCACCCGCGCCGACACGGTAGCGAAGATGCCGGCTGTCGAAGCCTTCAGGGCCGCCTGGGCATGGGTACCCAGCAGCAAGGTGGGCAGGCAGTTCACCGCCATGCTCTTGTGGAAGTGGGCTGCATCAAACTGGCGAATGCTCTTCTCCGGCCCGTGTTCTTCATCGTGCAGAAAACCGACGCAGTTGATCAGCCAGTCGAGCTCGCCGACCTGATCCATCCACTGAGCAACGGCTGAAGCATCCGTCGGGTCCAGCTGCGACCAGCGAACCTTGCCACGCGCCCCGGCACCCGCCTCGGCCGATCGCAGGTTGTCCGGATCCGTACGGTGCCAGGTGGCGAGTATTTCGCCGACGTCGTCGCGCTGCTCCAGCTGCTGCAGCATCGCTGAACCGATTCCACCGCTCGCACCGATCAAGGCAATTCGCATTCGCTCACCCAAGACTTTATCCCATGCCGCACTGGTGACGCCCCGCTTACTTCAGGGCGCCGAAAGCTGCCGTGAAACCGTTCAGAGAAATATCGGACACGACGTCGCCATCGTTCGCGCCGACCATGGTCACCGTGGCCTTACCGCCCTTCAGAAAACGATCGACCAACTCCTGCGCAATCGGCTCACGAACCAGGCAGCCTTGCTCCAGACAGATCTGATACGGCGCGAACTGCGGCTCGGCCTCGTCGATGGCAATCGATAGACCGGCGGTGAGCACGACGCCGAGTGGTACGATCACATCGAGAACGGCCACCGCCACTTCATTCTCGACCTCGAGGGGTTCGGGCAGCTTGCGGATGTTCATCTCCAGTACCCGCGATCCGGCCGCATCCGAACCCAGCTGTGCCATCAGGCATTCGCCTCCGGCATCCGGGCAATAGACTTCCCAGTCGCCGAACTGCTCCAGCTCGTCCGGTGACGGAGCTTGGCCCTGCGGGCCGCGCGTGGTACCGATGGAAGGGGCTTGCTGCTGACCGGTGGCCGGAGTGTTCGCGGGTTGATCCGCTGGCGCGCCATCTGTTTCACCCGACTGTTCCTGCTGAGCTTCGGGCTCGGCCGGACGAGCTCCCAAATCGAGCTTGGGTTCCGGGTTCTCATCCTGGCCGAGTGTCAGGCCACCTTCGTCTTGAGCGAGTGCCGCGACGGGCAGGCAGGCACCGATCAGCAGAGCAAGCGCCACCTGGCGGACAGTCTGTTGCACAATCACGCAAACACTTCCTGAATCAATAAATGGGCGCTTAGGGTAACGCGGAATAGTCCGACGGTGGGTCCTGGGACGCTCTCGTCAGACTCCCGGCCCGACCCCGGCCCTGCCCTGCCTTTATCGAGGATCGTTGCTTCATGACAACCCTGTACCAGCTCGAATCCGATCGTTGGCGCCTGTGGCTGCAACCCGGTCTGGGAGTGCAATGGGCCGCGGCCGAAGTGCATCACGACGGTCGATGGTTGGCTGTGGTACCCGACTGCCGTGCTCCGTCCTTCATGGACGGTTCCGTCGGGCAATCTTCCGAGCAGGCATCAGGTCAAACTCCCGGGCAACGATCCGAACAGGCATTCGGACGCTCGCCCGGGCAACCGCGTGCGGGCCAGGACGAGAGCACTCCGCTGGCAGCAGCCAATTTTCACATGTTGCCTTACAGTAACCGCATCAGAGACGGTCGGTTCACGTTCGCCGATGAAATCCATACCCTGGCCGACGGCGATCGCCACGCTATTCATGGCGCTCTGCGCAAGCGTGCGTGGCGTGCGGTGAAAACCGACGCCCGTGAGCTGACATGCGAATACGACAGTGAGGTCGATGGTGCATTGAACTGGCCCTGGCCTTTGCAGGCAAGGCTGCGTCATACGCTCGATGGTGCCATCTTGAGCAGTGAAATCTCACTGACCAATACCGGCAGAACACCCATGCCGGCGGGGCTGGGCTGGCACCCCTATTTCGTACGTGATATCGATGGCTCGGGCCCCCGCCTGCGGCTTCCCGTCAGCACGCTCTACCCGGACCACGACGGCGACTGCCTGCCCGACGGGGCCGCCGAACCGTTGCCTGCTTCACTGGACTTCCGCAAGGCACGTGCCCTGGATGCGAATCAACGTATCGACGTGTGCCTGGCAGGGTTGGAAGGTGCCTGTGAAATCGCGTGGCCAGGTGCCGGGCTTGCACTGACAATGATGGCCTCCGAGATCTGCGATCACCTTGTGTTGTTCAATCCGGCCATGCCGCATTTTGCCGTGGAACCGGTGAGTAATGCCAACGATGGTGTCAACCTGCAGGCGCAGGGCATTGACGCAGGCGTAGTCGTGCTGGAACCCGGTGAAACGTTGAGCGCAACGATGACACTGAGCGTAGGCCGAGCCGGGTAAGTACGTCAGGGCTCGATACGCTGCGGTCGCAGAGTAATTCCCAATGGCCCGCGCGGTACGCTCAGCACGAGTTCGCTACCGTCGCGACGTACGACCACCTGCACCAGCTCACCACGCTCGCCCGAACGCGTGGCTCCCTGCAACTCCCGCGAAGCGAACACCCGATCATCGGCGTAGGCAACCACCTCATCGCCGGCCTGCAACCCGGCCTGGTCAGCCGCCGACCCACTGATCACGGAGCCGACGCCCACGCGGTTACTGCGGCCGGCCTCGAAGAGATAACGGTCGTAGTCGTCATCACCCAGCTCATCACGCAAGTCCACACCCGCCTCATCGAGCTCCTCCAGTCGTTGTTCGAACTCGTCCGAATCTCGCCAGCCTTCCCGACTCGCCTGGTCGATCAACTCAAGCCTCGCCAACTCCTGCTCGTCTATCCGGCTCTGGATCGACCCGGCCGTCTGTGTATCGACACCTACTGCCACCAGCCGATCGTAATCCCGCCTGACAGGACCGCCACCTGCCCCGGCATCGCCTGTTGCACCGGCACCTTCCACGGTGCCGCCGCCGGGCGTTCCGTTCGCTGCCGTCCCATCACCACCTTGCTCACCGAATCGCCCGGGTAGGACGCCAGAATCAACCAGGGCCTCACTGTTCGAGCTTGCCGGCTCCTGGCCTGCCAGCTGCGCCAGCTCGCCAATTCTGAGCTCCAACAGACGCATGCGTTCCCGACCGGCTTCAATTTCCTCATTCAAGTAGTCGAGCTCGTTCTGCGCACCGATTGGAAGTACCGCCAGCGCGGCATCAGCAGTAGTACCCGACTCTTCCGACATGGCGTCGTTCGCACCGTCGGCGACCAACAGGCCGTTGGCGGCCAACAGCCATAACGTGGTGCCCATGACCAGCAGACCGGCGACAAATGCTATCGGCAGGCTCAACAGCAACAGCCGCCCGGTTTCTGTAGTTCGCGTCTCGCTCATAGCTACCCTGTACGATAGGCCTACCACCTCGGTTTCATCGATTCCCCTGCGCAAAAGCTCGATCACCGCTAGCCTGCTGTTCACCGGCGGTCCTCATCGGTAACGGTGACGGATTCAGTCATCATCATGTGTAGGAACCACCCGCGTTGACCTGCGATGTTTGAGATCTCCAGTCCCCTGTTGTTTGCACATCGCGGTACGCGCCTGATGGCACCGGAAAATACGTTGCCAGCCTTCGAGTTCGCTGAACGCCACCAGGCTGATGTGTTGGAAACCGATGTCAGGCTTTCCGCCGACGGCGAGGTCATCGTGATGCACGACGCGACCCTGGAACGCACCACCGATGGCACCGGCAGAGTACGCGACCGCACACTGTCGGAATTGCGAACGCTGGATGCAGCGTATCGATTTCAACGGGCCGGGCAATTTCCGTGGCGCGGCCGAGGCGTGCGATTGCTGACGCTCGACGAACTGTTTGCACGGTTCGGCCATCTCGGCATCAACATCGACATCAAGGACAACGACCGCGCAGCCGTGGTGGCTGTGGCGCGCGTCCTTTC
The DNA here is from genome assembly GCA_965214025.1 of Granulosicoccaceae bacterium. Lineage (GTDB taxonomy): Bacteria > Pseudomonadota > Gammaproteobacteria > Granulosicoccales > Granulosicoccaceae > Granulosicoccus. The sequence goes on along the minus strand of CBDCAW010000023.1, from coordinate 132,558 downwards.
CCGGCACGTTTCCAGTGCCTCAGACGTGTCGTGGATCAACGTGGGTAGCTTTCACCAGACTGCTATCGACACGTTTCGAGCATGCGCACCGGGCATATCCACGGCAGCGGGGATGAAGGAGGTGGCTCGGCTCTATTTCTCCGCCCTGGCACGGCGTGCAGTGCCTTTACGCGGCTCCCTGCCGTTTCACTGTCTGCAGATTCCCCGCCGGTGGAACGGCATACCACTGGATGGCGAACGGTTCATACGCTACGCACAGGAAAGCGGGTTGAGCGTGATCTACTGGACGATCGATTCGCCCGCAGCCGTCAGCAAGTTGCTGCAACGCGGTGTGGATGGCATCGTCACCGACAGGGCCGACCTCGTATCGGTAGTGTTTCAACAAGCTGTTCAGGCGAACAGGTGAAGCGAACGCTCAACCTGTTCGGGCATGATCGAAGGTATCGAGCGCAGGGCCGATCAGCTTGTACGCCCTGCCGAACCCCATGACGAACATGCCACTCACAGGCTTAAGCCTGAATAAAACGAAATCCGGCAAACCTCGCAACAACTTGACCATCTTGCCGTGCCGCGCTTCATAGATATCGAGTAGGCGCTCCCGTCCGCCGCTGGCATCATCCACGCGATGTGCCAGGCACTGATACGTCAGACGGGTACGGGCAAAGATCTGGCTGGTACCCTGTTCATCGTCGATCAGCATGATACCCGCATGGGGATTTCGCAGCAGATCCCGGGTATGCAAGGACAACTGGCTGACGAAGATGAGAAACGTGCCTTCGTGTTCGACGAATGGCGTGTAGCTCACATGCGGTTCGATGGCCGATTCGCAGAACCCCGGCTGCGCACCTCCATTCGAAAGCTGGTCGACCATCGGATCTTGCAGGCCGAGTGTGGCAAGCTGAAGACTGAGCATTCGCGTCTTGAGTTGCGCACAAACTTCCTCGGGGCTGTCGGTCATCGGCTGACTGGGAAGCCCGAATTGATCCCATTTGAGACGGATAACATCAAGCTGGAAGATCTGAAAACTAACAAGTGATAATTGTATGGTATCGAATTGGTAGCCTTTCAAACCGACAACCATTCGGATCGCTTGGCATTCGAAAGAAGCAACCGCTCATCCGGCGAGCATGAGCGGTTGTCGACGCGATAACTAACTACTTGACGGTAACGAGGTTGACCACTTCCGATACCAGGCCCGAGTCCATGACGATTACTTCCGCGCGGTCCTTGTCGGCACCTTCGCTGACTTCACCGGTCAGTGTTGCAACGTCATCGATCACGCTTACCAGTACCTGGCCATTGCCGACGAGGCCATCGGCCACCTGCTGCTGCAGATCGACATCGACAGTCGGTGCGCCGGTAGCCGCGCAACCACCCAGCGCAACGACACCGGCGAGGAGTACTGCACATGCACTATTTGACAACTTCATGGACTCTCCAGAGAAATTTCTACGAACCGAGATTGTGGTACCAAAACGCTCCAGCGCAAGATACATTTAACGTTTGTTGGAAAAAATTCGCGATGTGCCCAACCGAGCAAGCATCAAGACTACAGGTGTGCTACCGAATTGAACAGAGTATAGCTTGGGCATCTCCGATCGCTCGACACCTTTGGCCACCGTCGGATTCAGCCCCCATCATGCTGACAGTGGCAGCGAGCATGTCAGCGTCGGCAACTGTACATCCGCCTTCGGTTGCCGGCCGCTCGAAACACTGTCTCGTGCAAGATTCACTATTTTTCAAAGATACAGAAATACAACAATCAACCAATGGATATTCTGCCGTTCACCGATGAGTACAGAGCTTCGACAATACAATTATGGCAGGAATGTCAACTGATCCGCCCTTGGAACGATCCACGGAAAGACATCGATCGCAAGCTTGCCACCGGTCGTGAACTGTTCTTGATCGGGCTCATCGACGGCAGGCTGGTTGCCAGCCTGATGGGCGGCTATGAAGGTCATCGTGGCTGGATGAACTACCTGGCCGTCGCACCCTCGTACCGCGGCCATGGCTACGCTCGGGCCCTGGTCGAATCTCTCGAAACCAGGTTACTGGGAATAGGATGCCCCAAGTTGAGCCTGCAGATCCGTGATAATAATACCGATGTCATCGAATTCTATCGCCATCTGGGGTTCGAAACCGATGCGGCCGTCAGCATGGGGAAGCGACTGATCGCCGACAATTGAGCGGCAGTTCTGCCGCAGAGTGCAGTTGTTGCAACTGATGCCACCGGGTTCGGGGCATCACGGGGCCGGAAGACAGTACAGGCTATCTTGCCAGTTCAGGCAGGCGCCCTCCCAGACCCATGGCCTGGCGCATGAGCGTGTGCTTGATCGGCGTGACCGTGTTGGCCATGTTCATGGCCAGGCTACGCGCCAGCCGAAGCGGTGATGGTCGCGGAACGAACGCATGATGAAAGCCATCGAGCACCTGAATCATCATCGCATTCTCACCCCGACGCCAGCGCTCATACTCACGCAGCGACTTGGCAGAGCCGATGTCCCGCCCCCGATGATGCGCGGTGAGCAACACATCGGCCAGTACTCCGGCATCCATCATACCAAGATTGACCCCCTGCCCTGCCAGCGGATGAACCACATGCGCAGCATCCCCGATCAGGGCAACTCGATCTGCTATGTAGGTTTCCGCATGAGCTTTGGAAATCGGAAAACTCGCCCGGGCGACCACCGCTTCCACACCACCGAGCTCGACCGGAAAGGCATTCTCCATGGCCATTGCGAAGGCGTTGTCATCCAGAGCGCGCAACCGGCCCACCTCGTCTGCCGAGTGGTACCAGACCATGGAGGCACGCGCGCCGCACAATGGCAGGAACGCCTGGGGCCCGGTAGGCATGAAGCGCTGCCAGGTCACGGACTGCTGTGGCAGGCAGGTACGAATCGACGCGACCAGCGCGTGCTGCGGGTACGCAATCGATGGCATGCCGATGCCGGCGGACCTTCGCACCTGCGAACGAGCACCATCGGCACCGACCAGCAACCGGGTGGTCATCGTCTCACCGGGCATGCTCTCGCCGGCCACAGACCCGTCACTCGGTGGTGCCAGGGATATGCGGATGCCATTCGGAATCTGTTCGTACCCCTCCAGGCTGGCCGGGCACTTGACCAGCACATTATCGGCCGCGTCGAGCACCTCGAGCAGCGCCAGCTGAATTACCCGGTTCTCGACGATGTGGCCCAGGGCCTGAGCCCCGATATCGGTAGCCCGGAAATGCGTACGACCGTCTTCTTCGCCGTCCCATACCGCCATGTCCCTGAACGGGCAGGCGCGGCGTGCAACAATGGCAGGCCATGCACCGACGCGATCAAGCATACGCTCGCTGGCTACACTGAGAGCCGACACGCGCATGTCGTAGTCAGGCTCATCACCCGGCTCGAAAGCCGTCGGGCGTGAAGGTTCGAGCACGCATACCCGCAATTCCGTGTTGGCCAGAGCCGCTGCCAGCAGGCCACCGACCATGCCGCCACCGGCAACGACGACATCGAATTCAGGCACTGAATCGTTCAATTCGCATCTCCTTCGGATTATCCGCCGAGCAGTGCTCGTAGCGATTGGAGCTTTACCGCATTCGACGGGCGGGCATCGTGCCCGGCATCTTGGAGCGGCATCGAAAGCGGCTGGCCTTCACTGCTGCCCTTCACTGCAGATAATCGATACGCTCCCACCCTGCATCACCACGCACGACCTCGAAAGTCGGCCAGAAATTGTACTCGGGCTCCACTGTGACCACTTGCCGGAACCCGCTCATCGACACGACGGTGAGCCGGGTGATCTGGTCTTGCTTGCGTGCGACCACCTGACCCAGGAAATCGTCCAGTGAATCGATCGGCACGCCATCCACCTCGGTGACGAAACGATTACGGTAGAGTCCATCCCAGATCGACGGCGAACCGTTCGCGGTATCAGCGATGTATACACCGGGAAAATCGACACCATCGTAATACCCGATTTCGCTGTGTGGAGCCTGAAACGAAGCACCAGCCCAACTGACCAGACGTTGCGTGCCGAGCCCGTCCAGTACCGAAGGTGCAAGCGTGATATCCCGGACCTCCCGGTCCCGCAGCACGGTCAACACCACACGCGCATGCTGTGATTGGCGTTCGACCTCGAACAGATTCGCCACCAGTTTGCCGTCCACTGCCAGCAGCAGATCACCGGTAACCAGTTGTACGGCGGCATCGGTTTCAGGGACCACTTGCTCGATGATCAGAGCCCGACGCTGATCGGCGGCGAGCTTCGCATAGCGCGCAAGCCAGCTATCCGGCAAGCCCAGCTCCCGCGCCTGTGCCAGTGATGCGTAGTCGAGCCGCACATCGAGCGAATGGAAAGGCTTGCCCTCGCGGTACATGCGCAGCGCCTCGGCCACCACGGCCGCCGGCATCGCGAAGTCTCGCTGTACGATCTTGCGATCCTTCTCGTAGGCGAAACTCATGTACACCGCGTGCACCACGCCCAGCTCATCGACCAGCGGCCCACCCAGGGACGGCGGCATTGTGCCGATCGCGAACAGGTCGATAGGTGCCTGCTGGAAACGCGCCATGCGCGGGGTATCGAAGTTCACGGTGACCTGACTCAGATCGTTCACCGGATGCGGCCGAAAGGTACCGTCGGCCCGATAGCCGATCATCGTCAGTGCTTCGGGCAGAGCGACGGTGTCGTCGGCAAGATCCAGCGCCTCGAACTCGACACCCTGCAGCAGCGCAGTGTCGTACTGCAACAGTGCCACGTTGTTCCTCGGGTGCAGGAACACCACGGAGGCGTCCACTTCGAGCGAGTCGAACAGGGTTATCTGCGCATCGCCCAGGCCGATAGGTACTGTGTTCCTATCCACCGCCACCAGACCGCGTTCCTTGTCGACTACAAGCCCGACACCGCCGAAGTGCCGCGCATAGACGTTGTCGGTAGCGTACGGGATATCGAATTCGACCTTCGCCATGGCAGGCCCGACCCGGTCGAGCAAGGCATCGTTGTAGGGCGGCACCATCACGCTGCGCACCGCCGGATCCGCCGGTTGCCGGCCGAGCTCCACGGGCTTGCAATTCCAGAAGCGTGCATCGTCTACCCGTAGGCAGTAGCGATAGTCGAACCAGCGGTTGTCGATATCGACCTGCGCGCTCTGCACCACGAATTCTCGCCCCGGCACGATGTAGCGCATCACGATCCGCCGGTCGACAGCCGTACCCCGTATCGCCTCCAGCAGTGCGTCGACGCCGGTCACCGGATTGCCTGCAACGTCGACGATCACCGAGCCCTGAGGTATGCCGGCACGCTCGAAGAAATACCCCGAGCTCGCGAGTACGACACCTTCGCGCGGGCGATTCATCGCGCGCGCATGCTGAATCGACATGTCCTGCAGCACCGCGTCGCCAAGCTCGACGAACCGGTCCGGCATGATCGCGCCGAGGTCGCCAATCGTGATCGTGCGATCGACCAGTTCACCCTGGCGCACGATCGAGAACGACAACGACTCGCCGATGCGGGCATCCAGCAAGGATTCGAGTTCGATGAAGTCGGTGATGATGTCGCCACCGATGGCGATGAGGATGTCACCCTCCTCCAGTTGACCGTCCGCCGCACCGCCCTTGATCACCTGCGATACCACGAGCATGCCGTTGTTGGCCTCGTCTTGCGATCGCACGCGTTTCTCGGTGACCGGGTCCAACCCCAGGCGGACCAGCTCGCGAAACGGTAGGTGCTGGAACAGTGTCTGCACGCCGCCGCGCTCAACCGGCTTGTCCGCCTGCAACAAGGCCAGTGCATGCTGGATACGCCACAGCGGCAGGAAGAAGCTGCTGGCGGTGCGAGTGTTGGCCGCGGCATTGAGCGCAACGACGTCACCGGCAAAATCGATCACCGGCGAACCCGAGCTGCCGCCCGAGGTCGATGAGGCCGCCTGCAGGTAGAATGTGTTGAAGTCGTTGTAGCCGTATCGGCCGTACGATGGCACCTCGCGATCGAGCCTGGCGATGGTGCCGGTGAGTATCGACAGCTGTTCGCCCCCATCGCTACCGATCACGCGCACGTTCATGCCGGTTTTCACCTTGTCGGGGCGCAGTGACAGTGATCGTGGCTTGGCATATTTCAGATCTGCCGGGTCGTAGCGCAGGAAGGCGAAGTCGTGGATCGGGTCTCGATACAGCGGAACCGCATCTACCCGCTCCTGATTCTGGAAGGTCGCCGACAGGCGGATCGGGCCCGAACCGACCACATGGCGGTTGGTCAACACGATGCCACGTTCGGCATCCACCACGAAACCCGTAGCACTGCTACCGCCCTGTTCCGAATCATCGAAATTCCGCAACTGTGCCAGCTTGAGGGAGACGACCGACTGCGCCGCGTCGGAGACGACATCGGCCCAGGGATCTTCCTGCGCAAGCGCCGGCTGCACGAACCACAGCAGGATAGCCAGTACCAGTCCGGTGAGCCCGCTACCCGGTGCCGAACGGCGCCGCACCAGCACCTGGCCGGCGTACGAAAGATGATTGTTTACCATGCTCGGAGCATTCGCCTCGGGTCGTGTTCTCAGTGCTTTTCCAGTGTCCCGCACTTGCTGAAGACAGGCTCGGCACCGCTACCATGCGGGGAGGGCCACTGGCACAACAAGCGAACCATGCAAGAGCATAGCCAGTGAGATGGGTACAATCGAGCGGGCATACTATAGTGGACAACATGGAAACTTCGAAAGCCTTCGCCGTAGACGCCATCAGCTGGTTCCGCGAAGCCTCACCCTACATCAGAGCGCACCGGCACAGGCGCGTGGTGCTTTGCCTGCCCGACTACCTGCTGACCAGTGCCAGCTTCGCCACGCTTGCTCACGACCTGACGCTGCTGAGCCATCTCGGCCTGCGCCTCGTGCTTTGCTTCGGCTTGCGTGCGCAGATCGATGAGGTTCTCGCAGACGGTGTGGAATCGCGCTTTGTCGAAGGCCGGCGGGTCACCGACGATGCCGCTCTCGAAGCGATCATCGCCGCTGCCGGGCGCACGCGCACTGCGCTGGAAGCCCGCCTATCGATGGCATTGCCTCATACGCCGATGGCGGGAGCCCGGTTGTCCGTCTCGTCCGGCAATTTCATCACCGGGCAGCCTTTCGGCATTCACCACGGTGTCGATTTCCTGCACACCGGTGCGGTGCGCGACGTGCAGACCGAGGCGATACAGTGTCTGTTGCAAGCCGGGCACCTCGTACTGCTGCCACCGCTCGGCTACTCTTTGACCGGTGAGGTGTTCAACCTGCCGGCCGAAGAGGTGGCAACGGAAACTGCCATTGCCCTCAGGGCGGACAAGCTGGTGTTCTTCGTACCCGGCTTGCCTGCCGATGCCGAGGGCAAGCCGATTCGGCAGACAAGTGCACAAGGCGTGGAGGCACTGGGATTGCGGCAGGATGATGCCGATCTCGGCCGCACGCTGTCGCGGGCGGCCCGCGCCTGCCAACGCAAGGTGGCCCGGGTTCATCTGCTGGACGCCGCCGATCCGTCGGCCTTGTTGCAGGAACTGTTCACACGTGATGGCAGCGGCACGATGATCACCGCCGAGCATTGGGAAACCGTTCGTTCTGCCACCATCAGCGACGTGGGCGGAATCATCGAGCTGATCACGCCATTGCAGGAAAGCGGTGCACTCGCCACCCGCTCGCGCGAGCAGCTTGAGCTGGACATCGAGCGCTTCGTGGTATCGGTACGAGACGATACGGTGGTGGCGTGTGCCGCGCTCTATGTGGAAGGCGACATCGCGGAGATCGCCTGCGTGGCTACTCATCCGGCGTACCGGGGTGAAGGCCGTGCGGATCGGCTGTTGTTGCAGCTGGAAAACCTGGCCGTGCTGGCCGGCTGTGGTCAAAGCGTGCTGCTCAGCACCCGGGCTGCTCACTGGTTCGTCGAGCGCGGCTATCGCGAGGTGCCACCCTCGGCCCTACCGGACCGGCGGCGTGCCTGCTACGACACGGCGCGTAATTCGAAGGTGTTCATGAAGCGGCTGGGCGATGGTATGCCAACGCGCTAACTTCCGTGATCGATCATCAATGACCGGCGACTACGACCGGTGAAAAGCAATCAGCGGTCAGCGATTTCGATCTGCAGTGCCGACAGCGTCTTCATGCGCTCGCTGTTATCTTCCATCTGCAGCAATTCGAACTTTGCCTCCGGTGCCAGCGGCAGAAGTTCGAGCAAACGATGACAGATCCAGTCTGCATCATCCAGGCGAGTTTCGGGATAGCTGAACGTGGGTTCCACGTATTGCAGAATCAACTCGAGCTTGCTGGCCAGGTGTTCGAACTCCGGCTGCATCGAAACTGCAGGGCGATCCTCCACGAACTCGATCTCGCCAATCTGCAGACCAGCCTCGTTAGGCGCGTGCGTCAACAGGCGAAACTCGCGTTCGCCGCGAGCCACTATCTGCAAAAGGCCATCGTTGCCCTGGTCGAAATCGACGATGCTGACAAGCGTACCCATCGGGTATGGGTGCGAAGGGGTACCAGCCTCCCCGCCCTGCTTGATCAGGCAGACGCCGAACCCCGTCTCGGTCTTGAAGCAATTCTTGACCATATCGATATAGCGCCGCTCGAACAGGCGCAGTGGTAGCAGCCCTTCGGGCATGACGATACTGGACAGCGGAAACAGAGGTATTTGCATGAGTACGCGATTGAGACCGTGGGCGCCGGTCAGTTGGGGGGCTGGTAGCCCTGATCGCCAGACGCCGGGCTAGCCGCCCGAAACTTTCGAGGGTTGTTCGTCGATACCCCAGCGAGGCATCAACTGCTGGGGAACGCCCAACCGATCCAGTACGCGTGCCACCACGAAATCGATCAGCTCATCGATCGTCTCGGGCAAATTGTAGAAGGCGGGATTGGGCGGCATGATGATGACTCCGGCACGTGCCAACCGCAACATATTCTCCAGATGAATGATGGAGAACGGCATTTCGCGGGGCATCACGATCAATTGACGACCCTCCTTGAGCACGACATCGGCGGCCCGCTCAAGCAGATTGTTGCAGTTGCCGGCGGCAATCGCGGCTAACGTACCCGTGGTGCAGGGTGTGACTACCATCGCGTCCGGTGCACCGGATCCGCTGGCTACCGGCGCAGTCCATTGCTCCTGCCCGAACGCCTGAAGCTGGCCGGGAGCCGCCCGATACCGCTCTGAAAACTCCCGTTCGACATCCGCCGTACGTGCCGGCACGGGGACGTCGGTATCCATACCCATGACCACCTTGGCTGGTTTCGACATCAGCACGTACACCTGACATTCCGCCTGCACCAGGCAATCGATCAACCGCAGCGCGTACTGAATGCCTGATGCCCCGGTCATCGCCACGGCGATGGTTCTGGACCAACCCTCGGCCGTACCGCCCCCGCGGGAGGTGCTCAAGGCTGGACCACGATCTCGACTCGTCGATTCAACGCACGATTCACGCGCGTATCATTCGCCACCACCGGCCGGTTGTCGCCGTGGCCCAATGCCGTCAACCGATCTCCTGCAATGCCGACGTTATTCTCCAGATAATTCACCGCGCTCGCGGCACGAGCGACTGATAACTCCCAATTGCTCGGGTAGAACTTCGCCAGTTCACCGGTCACCGGAATGCTGTCGGTGTGTCCTTCGACTACGAGTTCATTGGACAGTGGCCCGAGCACGCCGGCAACCTGATCTATCAAGCTTCTGCCGCCCGGATTCAATCGCGCACGGCCGGAATCGAAGAGGTCTTCGCTGAGAAGATTGACCACCACGCCATTGTCATCACGAACCGACACCTTGGCGCTCTCCACACCGGCTTCGGTAAGTTGCGTACCGATCCGATCGGCAAGATCGGAGGCCTTCCTGTCCAGCGACTGTTTTTGTTTCCTGACATCGGCAATCCGACTGGCCAGGCGTTCGGCTACGTTGGTCTGCTCAGTTGCCGTTTCCTTGGCTGTCGCCAGTTGCTTCTGAAGATCATCGGCGCGACCGGTGGCCGACTCGATCTGCTTCTGCAAGTCCTGCACATTGTCACGAGCCTTGCCTATAGAAGCCTGCATCTTGCCCTGCTCCTGTTCGGCACTGGCCAGCTGATCTTGCAACTTGCCGTTCTTGTCTTCTGCGCTGGTCAGCTTCTTCTGCAGCGAACCGGTCTCCTTTTCAGACGACGCAAGCTGTTCCTGCAACTTCTTCTGTTCCGCCTGCGCGGTATCCAGTTGCTTCTGCAGGGCCTGCGTGCGCTCGTTGACCTTGGCCAACTCCTGCTCAACGCCCTTGCGAGCTTCTCGCGCCTTCTTAAGATTGTTCTTGCTGTTGTCGAGCTCGTTACGCAGACCACCGATCTGCTCTTCCAGATTCTCGCGCTGCACGCCCAGCTCTCCCAGCTGCGACTTCAGCGATTTGTTCTCCTTCGTCAGCGATTCGAGATTGCCCTCACGTTCGTCGAACGAGCCTTGCAGGTTGACTATCTTGCTTCGCATGTCACCCGAGCTGGATTCCAGTTGAGCGACCCGTGCCTGCGCCTCGTCTCGTGCCTTCGCAGCGGTGTCAAGCTTGTCATCCACAGCCTTCACCCGCTCGGCCAGCTTGTTGCGCTCCTGATTCAGCTTCTCGAGCTCCGCCTCGGCCTCTTCTCGCTCCTTGCCGAACGCCGCCACTTTCTTTCTGGCCGCATCACGCTCGGATTCGACGGTCGATACCCGCGCCTGCAGCGCCTTCTGCTCAGCCTGCGATGCACTGAGCTGGGCATCCAGATCCCTACGTTCCGAGCGGAGCCCCTGCATAACCCCCTGGCGATTGTCCGCATCGTTCTCGAGTCGCGTCTGCAGCGTACCGACCAGCGCCTGCAGCGTTCCCTTCTGATCCTGCAGGGATGCCAGGGCCTCCGGCTTCACCGCCTTCTCTTGCAAGTTTTCGAGTTTCTCGATACGGGCCTTCTGCTCTTCGAGCCGGGCATTGGCAGCCTTCAGCTTCTCCTGCGAGCCATCGAGCTTCTCGATACGAGCCTTCTGCTCCTCAAGCCGAGCGTTGGCAGCCTTCAGCTTCTCCTGCGAGCCATCGAGCTTCTCGATACGAGCCTTCTGCTCTTCGAGCCGGGCGTTGGCAGCCTTCAGCTTCTCCTGCGAGCCATCAAGCTTCGCGATACGAGCCTTCTGCTCCTCGAGCCGAGCGTTGGCAGCCTTCAGCTTCTCCTGCGAGCCACCGAGCTTCTCGATACGGGCCTTCTGCTCTTCGAGCCGGGCGTTGGCAGCCTCGAGCTTCTCCTGCGAGCCACCGAGCTTCTCGATACGAGCCTTCTGCTCCTCGAGCCGGGCATTGGCAGCCTCGAGCTTCTCCTGCGCGCCACCCAGCTTCTCGATACGAGCCTTCTGCTCTTCGAGCCGGGCGTTGGCAGCCTCGAGCTTCTCCTGCGCCGCCTTCAAATCGCTCCGTGCCTTGTCGAGATCTGACTCCAGGTCGCCCGCCCGGGCAATCAACTGTTGTTGACGTGGCGCTTGCTGCGTGGCCTCAGGTGTCTGACCTGCCGGGTCACCGGCTGTAGTTTCAGGAGCGGGCTGCGAAGCTGGTTCAGCAGCAGGTTCAGGCTCGGCATTCTCGGCAGTCAGTGAACTGATCCTGCCACGTGCGTCGTCCAGCGTGTTCTGCAAACCACCGAGTGCCAGTTGCAAATCGGACTTCTGCCCCCCCAAAGCGCTTACCTGCCCCTGGAGTGTCTGCATCTCGGCATCGGCGGATGACTTCTGCTCCTCAAGCGACTTCACTCGATCGGCAAGCACCTGCTTCTGCTTCTGCGCCTCTGCCGCGGCGGCTTTCAACGATGCCTGTTGCTCCCGGGCCTTCGCCGCGGCAGCTTCCAGTGACGCCTGTTGCTTCCGGGCCTGCTCCATCTTCCCTTGCAGGGATTGCCTCTGCTGTTGAGCCTGCTCCACCTTGTCGTCGAGGGCAGACTGCCGCTGTTGCAGGGTCTGAACCTTTTCCTGCAACGCCGATTTGTCTTTCCGGAGTTCTGCTACCTGCGCTCCATTCTCCTGCTTCTCGTCCCTGAACTTCTGCTGCAGATTCTCCAGCGCACCGGATGCCGTCGACAGCTCTTCACCGGCCTTCTCGGAGGAGGAGGTCAGCGATTGCATCTGGCTGCTCAGTTGACTGAATTCTTTCTCGCGCCGGTCGATGGCGGCTTGAGTGGTCGCGAGTTCCGAACTCAGACCTTCCAGCTGGCTTACCGATGTCTTGGCGGCATTGAGCTCCGCCCTTACCCCTTCAAGTTCCTGGATACGCTGCTTCGCCGTGGCAAGCTCGGCCTCCAGTGGCTGTAGTTCGGCCACCCGACTGCGGCTGGTGGCGAGCGTGTCACGCAGAGTGGTGATCTGTTCGGTGCGCTCCAGCACACCGGATTGCATGTCATTCTCGAGAGCGGCCTGCTGACTCATCAGCCCCTGTACCCGGCTATTCGTCTGCTTGCCGGTCTGATCGATGACTGCCTGCAGCTCACCGATCGTGGCGACCTGCACGACATTCTCATCCAACGCGCCAGTCAGCCTGCGTTGCACGTCACCGAGCTTTGCACGGGCTTCGTCAAGTGCCGTACTGCGCCCTTGCAGGCGTTCGTCGACTTTGTCGAGCTGCATGCGCGTGTTCTTGAGCTGTTCGGTAGCCTTTTTCAAACGCTGTTCGGTACCGGCGAGTTGCTGCTGGCTGTCGGCCAGCTGTTCCTCGAGCTCGCCCCTCGTATCGCGGAACTGCTTGCGAGCGTCGCCGAGACGCTGCTCCACGGTTCTGACGCGCTCCTGTGTGCTCCTGAGCTGGTCTTTCGACTTCGCCAGCTGCTCACGCGTGCCGGCAAGCTCATCGGTGTTCTCGCTTTGCAGGGAAGCGAATCGTTGCTTGGCGGAACCCAGCCGCTGCTCCATCTGCCCGATCTGCTCCTGAGTGCTCTTCAGCTGTTTCTGACTCGCCGCAAGCTCGTCCTGCGACTGTGCGTATCGAGTGGCCAGCATGTCGACCCGTGATCGCAATGTGCCACGTCGTGCATCGAGTTCGCCCAACTCGGTGTTGAGTTCGGCCCGGTCATCCTGGAAGTCGCTACGCAGTGACTGCATGTTCTCGACGGAACCAGTTAACTTCCCACGCAGAAGATCACGCGCCTCACTCATTTCCCGCACCTCGACACGTGCGCTCTGCAGTTCCTCTTGCAGGGAAGCCACACGATCGGTAAGCCGCTCGCGCTGCGCTGCCATTCGCTGAGCGGCCGCGTCCTGTTGTTCCTGCAGGCGAGTGGCGGCGGCGTTGCTCTGCTCATCGAGCCGCTGATTGAGGCTGGCGCGGGTTTCCTGGAGTTGCTTGTCTATCTCGGCCTGTTGCGTCGAAACGGTATTCTCAAGCTCGGCAACTTCTGCCTGACGCTGTTCATCGATAGCGTTGGCTTCGTCACGCGCCGCGCTCAATTGCGCCTTGCGCCGTTCTTCGGTGGCCCTGACCTTTTCGCGCGAGGCATTCAGTTGCTCCTTGCGCTGCTCGCTGATGGCCGTGGCCTCACCAAGTGCCGCGTTCAGCTGCGTGATCTGGCCATCCTGATCGCTGAGCCGTGCACCGCGCAATTCCACCTCACCGCGCAGATCCGACAGCTGACGCTCCAGCGTGACCACGGTGTCATCGCGAGCCGCGGCGAACTGCTGCAGCTCACCGGTGGTGTTCTCCACGCGATCCTGAAGTTGCGCTACCTGAGCTTCCAGCGCACCGCCCGCGTCGAGCGCGGCTTGCAGTTCGACGCCCCGCTCATCCAGTGCCGACTGCAGCTCACCGACCCGCGACGACGATGCCTTTGCCTGCTTCGCGAGCCGTGCCTCATAGGTGGCTGCCTGCTCACCCAGTTGCGCTTCGAGAGCCGCAGCGACCTCATCAGCCCGCGCCTGACCTTCGGCACGCAAGGTTTCAGCCTGCTCCTCGGCGGCAGCCGCCGCTTTCGCAGACTCTGCCCGCAGCGTCTCGCTACGAGCCTGTGCAACCTGGACGGCCTCGCGAGCCTTGCCCAGATCGCTGGCCACGGCGTCACGCTCCTCAGTGGCGACGCCCAGCGAGTTGGACACCTTCTGCAGGCGTTCGGCCATACGATCGCGTTCGAAGCCGACCGCATCACGCTCGTGCCCCAACTTGCCATAGGCTGCCCACGCCAGTAGCAGCGCCACCGCTGCCAATGCCGCGAGCAGGAACTTCATCTGATAGGAAGACTTGCTGGGTGCGTTCTCGAAGTCTCTAAACATTGATCTTACGTCCGTATTGTCACTGGGTGCGCAATCGCACACTCTCTTACCTCATCGTAGCGAAAACCCCAGCCTCAGACAATCGCGCTGTCAAACTGATCGCAGCGGGAGCATCGGGTAGACTCCGGGAACTCCTGATTCATCAACCGTGCATAGCGTCTTGCGTATTCATCTCAGTGCCCTTGGCTGCCGACTCAACGAGGCGGAACTCGAACAATGGGCGGCAGCCTTCACCCGTGCCGGGGATCAAGTGGTCAATGATCCTGCCGCGGCGGACATCCAGGTGCTCAACACCTGTGCAGTCACGCAGGAGGCGGTACGAAAATCCCGCAACAAGCTGCAACGCCTGCAGCGTGCCAACCCGGCCGCGAAGCTCGTGGTCAGCGGTTGCTACAGCAGCCTTGAATCCGCAGCGGCGCTCGCCGGTCTCGGCGTCGATCTGGTGGTTCCCAACACGGACAAGGATGGCCTTGTCGAGAAGACTCGCGAGGCCTTCTCTATTCCCATCATGCCGGAAGCGGCGACCCAGCCTGCCGAGTCGGTCCTGTTCCGAAGGCATCGGCACCGGGCATTCATCAAGATTCAGGATGGCTGTCGCTATCGCTGCACCTTCTGCATCGTCACCGTGGCCCGCGGTGCCGAACGCAGCCGGCCGATCGCCGACATCGTCGACGAAGTCAACCGATTGGCCGCCGAAGGCATTCGCGAGATAGTGCTTACCGGTGTGCATGTGGGCGGCTACGGCAGCGAACTGGGCTGCAGCCTGCAGGAGCTCGTCGAAGCCCTGCTGGCCGACACCGACATGCCACGTATCCGGTTTGCCTCGGTTGAACCCTGGGACCTGGCCGAGGGCTTCCTCGATCTTTTCACCAACCGACGCGTGCAGCCGCACATGCACCTGCCTTTGCAAAGCGGCTGCGACAGCGTTCTGAAACGTATGGCGCGCCGCTGCCGAACCGCAGACTTCCGCGCCCTGGTCGAACGGCTGCGTACCAGCGTATCGAACTTCAACGTGACCACCGACATCATCGTCGGCTTTCCCGGTGAAACCGAATCCGAGTGGCGCACCTCGATGGACACCATCGAGCAGATCGGCTTCGGCCACATCCATATCTTCAGCTATTCCAGGCGTGAGGGCACACGTGCGGCCGGGCTGCCCGATCAGATACCCTCCGCAGTGCAACAGAAGCGTAGCCACGAATTACACAGGCTTGCCGAAGAGCAGCGACAGGCGATATGGTGCAAACAGGTCGGCACGAACGCCGACGTTCTATGGGAGGGTGGCCGGCGCCAGGGCGATGGTTTCAGGCATGCCGGGTATACCCCGAACTACCATCGGGTCACTACTTACAGCGCCGTGGATCTGGCCAACCGGATCACGGCTACTCGACTGGACACGGTCGGTGAAGAAGGATTGCAAGGTACGGTACTCAACGGCTGAGGCTGCCCGCGGGCGGCATTCGGCAACCACTGGATTCAACCTGAAAGAGATTCTTGCATGGCAACAAATGCACCGACCGACACCGATGAGCTGGAAACCCAGGAATGGATCGACGCACTGGATGCGGTGATCGATCGCGAAGGCCCGGAACGTGCGCATTTCCTGCTCGAGCGGTTGATCGACAAGTCACGACGTTCCGGTGCCAATCTGCCCTACCACGCCAGCACCGCCTATGTGAACACGATTCCGCCACATCTGGAAGAACGCAGCCCTGGCGATCATGAGCTGGAGCATGTGATTCGCGGCATATTGCGTTGGAACGCCACCGTCATGGTCCTGCGTGCGCAACGCGACGGATCGGGCCTCGGCGGCCACATCGCCAGTTTCGCCTCGTCTGCCACGCTCTACGATGTCGGCTTCAATCACTTCTTCCATGCGCCCACCGATGAGCATGGCGGCGATCTCGTCTTCTTCCAGGGACACTCCTCACCCGGCATCTACGCGCGTTCGTTCCTGGAAGGGCGGCTGACGGTGGAGCAACTGGACAACTTTCGCCGCGAGGTCGATGGCGAGGGTATTCCGTCCTACCCGCACCCCTGGCTGATGCCGGACTACTGGCAGTTCCCCACCGTCTCGATGGGCTTCGGCTCGATCTGCTCGATCTACCAGGCGCGCTTCATGAAGTACCTGCACGATCGAGGGCATGCCAAGACCGACAATCGCCAGATCTGGACTTTCCTTGGAGACGGCGAGATGGACGAGCCCGAATCGCTCGGTGCGATCTCACTGGCGGGACGCGAAAAACTCGACAACCTCAATTTCGTCATCAATTGCAACCTGCAACGGCTCGATGGGCCGGTGCGCGGCAATCAGAAGATCATCCAGGAGTTGGAAGCGATGTTCCGCGGTGCCGGCTGGAACGTCATCAAGGTGATCTGGGGTTCCTACTGGGACCCATTGCTGGCCAAGGACAAGACCGGCAAGCTGATGCAGCTGATGATGGAAACGGTCGATGGCGAATACCAGAACTGCAAGGCCAACGGCGGCGCCTTCACGCGCGAGCACTTCTTCGGGAAGTACCCGGAAACGAAGGAACTGGTGGCACAGCTCACCGATGCCGACATCTGGCGCCTGAACCGTGGCGGCCACGATCCGCACAAGCTGTTCGCCGCCTACTCCGCGGCGGTCGCGCACAAGGGGCAGCCGACCGTCATCCTTGCCAAGACGGTCAAGGGGTATGGCATGGGTGAGTCGGGTGAGGGTACCAACGCCACGCACCAGGCCAAGAAGATGGACATGGATTCACTGTTCAAGATGCGCGATCGCTTCGGCATCGACCTGACCGACGAGCAGGTGGAAAACTACGAGTACCTGAAGCCCGCCGACGATAGCCCGGAAATGAAGTACATGATGGAGCGGCGCAAGTCGCTCGGCGGGTTCCTTCCACAGCGCAAGAATTTCGCCGAGCCGTTGAAGACGCCGGGGCTCGAAGCATTCAAGCCACTGCTCGAAGGGTCCGGTGATCGCGAGATGTCCACCACCATGACCTTCGTGCGCTGCCTGACCATCCTCACGCGTGACAAGCAGATCGGCAAGAACGTGGTGCCGATCGTACCGGACGAGGCACGTACCTTCGGCATGGAAGGCATGTTCCGCCAGCTCGGCATCTACTCGGCAATCGGCCAGCTCTACGAACCGCACGATCGCGACCAGATCATGTACTACAAGGAAGACAAGTCGGGCCAGATTCTCGAGGAAGGGATTACCGAGGCTGGCGCGCTATCGAGCTGGATCGCAGCTGCCACCTCCTACAGCGTGCACGGCGTGGCCATGGTGCCGTTCTACATTTTCTACTCCATGTTCGGCTTCCAGCGCATTGGCGACCTGGCCTGGTTGGCCGGCGACATGCGTGCCTGCGGCTTTCTGATCGGTGGCACCGCCGGGCGCACCACGATCAACGGAGAGGGCCTGCAGCACGAGGATGGCCACTCGCTGGTGCTATCGTCGACGATACCGAACTGCGTCAGCTACGACCCATGCTACGGCTACGAGATGGCGGTGATCATCGCCGATGGCATGAAGCGGATGATCGAGAACCAGGAGAGCGTGTACTACTACATCACCGCGATGAACGAGAACTACCAGCACCCGGCCATGCCCGAAGGCTCGGAAGAAGGTATTCGCAAGGGTATCTATCAGTTGCGCAAGTCACGGAACAAGGGCAAGCACAAGGTGCGACTGCTCGGCGGTGGCGTGATCCTGCGCGAGGTGATCGCGGCGGCCGACATGCTGGCCAGCGACTGGAAGATCGACAGCGAGATCTACAGCGTCACCAGCTTCAACGAACTGGCGCGTGACGGCCAGGCGGTGGAGCGCTGGAACATGCTGCACTCCAACGACGACAAGCGCGTGCCCTACATCCGTCAGGTGCTGAAGGATGACGATGGTCCGGTCGTCAGCTCTACCGACTACATGAAGGCTTACTCCGACCAGGTGCGCGAGTACGTCGCGGGCACGTTCATCGCACTGGGCACCGATGGTTTCGGCCGTTCCGACACGCGCGAGAAGCTGCGCGAGCATTTCGAGGTCGACCGGCGCTACGTCACCGTGGCCGCCCTGCATGCTCTGGCCCTCGACGGCAAGATCGAGGCGTCCGTGGTGGCCAAGGCCGTCCAGCAATACGCGATCGATCCCGACAAGCCGAATCCGGCCTTCGCTTGATCGATCTGCACACTGGATAACCGAGGAGAAAGCATGAGCAAGGTTGATATCAAGATTCCGGATATCGGTGACGCCGGCGAGACCACGATCATCGAGGTACTGGTATCCGAGGGTGACACGGTTGCAGTGGATGACTCGCTGATCACGCTCGAAAGTGACAAGGCGAGCATGGAGGTGCCTGCTACCGATGCCGGTACCATCGGCTCGCTCACCTGCAAGGTCGGCGATACGGTCAACGAAGGCGATGTGATCGGCACGCTGGAGGCAGGCAGCGACGACGGCGATGGGGGCTCGGGTGATGAATCGAAGGGTGAGGATTCCGACGACGAGTCTGACTCCGATGGTTCCGGTTCAGCACAGTCCAGTGACAGCGGTACGTCATCAGGCTCCGGTGACGAGCAAGGCAGCTCGTCCGGTGGCGGCAAGTCGAGCGGCGGTGAGTCGAGCGGCGGCGGCGAGTCCATCGAGGTCGTGGTGCCGGACATCGGTGAAGCCGGTGGTGTGGAGGTCATCGAAGTGTTGGTATCGGAGGGGGACGAGGTCACGGAAGAGCAGTCCCTGATCACGCTCGAATCCGACAAGGCGAGCATGGAGGTGCCCTCCCCGTCCGCCGGCACGGTGGAGTCGATCTCCGTGAAGGTCGGCGACTCGGTCGACGAAGGCAGCCTGGTGCTGATGCTGAAGACCGCAGGTAGCGGTGACTCATCCGGTGGCAGCTCGGGCGATGATGCCGGCAGCGCGAAAGACTCCGGCGGTGCGGGCAGCGGTGGATCCGATGGCAGCTCTGCCCAAAAGTCCTCCGGCGACGATGGCGCTTCGGGCAAGGGTGGCGAGAGCGCGAAGGATTCGCAGGGAAGCTCTGGAAGGGGCGGGGCATCGAGCGGTGATTCGTCAAACCAGGGGCAAGGCGGAGGCGGTGGTTCAGCCGCATCGGGTCAGAGTGCTCACGACAAGCAGAGGAAGATTCCCGACGAAAACATCCAGAAGGCCCACGCCAGCCCGGGTGTCCGGCGCTACGCGCGCGAGCATGGCGCAGACTTGGCACAGATCGGGGGCAACGGACCCAAGGGCCGCATTCTCAAGGAAGATGTCACCGCCTTCATCAAGAGTGCGATGGAGCGGAGCGCCGAGGGTCGTGGCGAGGCCGGCGCCGAGAACACCGGTGGTGCCGGCATCCCGCCGATTCCGGCGGTCGACTTCTCCAAGTTCGGCGAGACCGAAACGGTGGAGCTCGGGCGTATCAACAAGCTCAGTGCAGCGAACCTGCATCGGGCCTGGCTGAACCTGCCACTGGTCACGCACCATGACGAAGCGGATGTCACCGATATGGAAGCTTTCCGCAAGCAGCTCAAGGCCGAGGCGAAGGAAGGCGATCCGAAGGTTACCGGGCTTGCATTTCACATGAAGGCACTGGTGGCCTGCCTGAAGGCCTTTCCGAAGGTGAACTCATCGATGTCCGCCGACGGTCAATCGTTGATCTACAAGAAATACTTCCATGTCGGTATTGCGGTGGATACACCGAACGGGCTGGTGGTACCCGTGTTCAAGGATGTCGACAAGAAGAGCATCAACGAGCTTGCCGACGAAATGTCCGACATGAGCAAGCGGGCCCGCGACAAGAAGTTGAAGCCTGCCGAGATGCAGGGCGCAAGCATGACTATCTCCAGCCTCGGTGGAATCGGCGGTACCGCCTTCACGCCGCTGGTGAACCCTCCGGAAGTGGCGATCCTGGGCATCACCCGCGCGCGTATGCAGCCGGTATGGAACGGCGAGGAATTCGTGCCCCGGTTGATGTGCCCGCTCGACATGTCATACGACCACCGCGTGATAGACGGTGCGGATGCTGCCCGATTCATGGCGCATTACTGCCGCACCATCAGTGACGTGAAGCGGTTGCTGCTGTAAGTAGTCCATCGATCTCATGAACTGGGCCCCAGTTCATGAGGTGGACACGCTACGTGCTCCTTCGCCAATCTCCATCGACTCTGACAGACACCACATCCCATGGCTGACAAGCAAACGATCAAGGTTCCCGACATCGGCGATTTCGAAGAGGTCGAGATCATCGAAGTTCTGGTTTCCGAAGGCGACGAGGTTGCCGAAGAAGATTCGTTGATCACGATCGAGAGCGACAAGGCAAGCATGGAGATCCCGTCTCCGATGGCCGGGAAGATCTCGTCGCTGTTGGTCAAGGCCGGCGACAAGGTAGCCGAAGGCACGCCGATTGCGGAAATGGAGGCGGTCGGTGCCGACAGCGGTGGTGGCGATTCGAAGGGCGATGACGATGATCGGGCTACCGCCGAGGGCAAAGCTGGCGCGAGTGGCAGCGGCACGTCGAATGGCAGTGACGGCGGCGATGCGGCCGATGACGACGCCAGCGGCTCAGGCAACAGGAAGAGTGGCGGCTATGGTGGCCAGACCGGCTCAGCTCCTGCCGACGACAAGAACGGCGCAGGCGGCTCGGGTTCGTCCGGGGATGGCGCTACCGACAAGAGCAAGTCGCCCGAAGGCATCGAGACGGACGAAACCTACGACATCGTCGTGCTCGGCGCCGGGCCCGGCGGCTACACGGCGGCGTTCCGAGCCGCCGACCTCGGTCAGAAGGTTCTGCTGATCGAGCGCTATGCCTCCCTTGGCGGGGTTTGCCTCAACGTCGGCTGCATTCCATCGAAGGCCCTGCTGCACACTGCGGCGATCATTCAGGAAACGAGGGCGATGGGGGAACACGGCGTCAGCTTCGGCGAGCCGACCATCGATATCGACAAGCTGCGTGGCTTCAAGGATGACGTGATCGGCAAGCTCACCGGTGGCCTTGCGGGCCTGGCGAAGCAGCGCAAGATCACCGTGGCGCATGGCGAAGCGGTATTCACTTCCACCAATACGCTCAAGATCACCGAAGGCTCGATCGATGAGGACGGACCGAACGCCAAGAGTGGCAAGGACGGCGGAAGTCCGGATGGCAACAGCCACGATGGTGACGGGAAATCGGCTGCTACCCGCGATGTCGGCTTCACTCACGCCATCATCGCTGCCGGGTCGCAGAGCATACAGATTCCGGGTTTTCCCTATGACGACAAGCGCCTGATGGATTCCAGCGGCGCCCTGGAGCTTACCGAGATTCCGAAACGCATGCTGGTGATCGGTGGCGGCATCATCGGGCTCGAGATGGGATGTGTGTACGCCGGTCTCGGCGCAAAGGTAACGGTCGTCGAGCTTTCCGACGGCCTGATGCCCGGCTGCGACCGCGATCTGGTGAAACCATTGGAAAAGCGTCTGACCAAGGAATTCGAAGCGATCTTCAAGGGCGCGAAGGTCACCGGGGTGGAATCGGTCGACGACGGCTTGAAAGTCGCCTTCGAGGGGGGCAAGGCACCCGAGTCCGACACCTTCGAGCGTGTGTTGCTGGCCGTGGGCCGTAGCCCGAACGGCAAGCGCATCGATGCAGCCGCAGCCGGTGTGGAGGTGGATGATCGCGGCTTCATCGCGGTGGATTCGCAGCAACGCACGAACGTGCCGCATATCTTCGCCATCGGCGATATCGTCGGCCAGCCCATGCTCGCGCACAAGGCCACGCACGAAGGCAAGGTTGCCGCCGAGAACGCCAGCGGCCACAAGGCCTACTTCGACGCCAAGACGATTCCGTCAGTGGCCTACACCGATCCTGAAGTGGCCTGGATGGGGCTGACCGAAACCGCTGCCAAGGAAAACGGTACCCCGTTCGAGAAGGCCAGCTTCCCCTGGGCCGCCAGCGGCCGCTCACTCAGTATGGGCCGTAACGAAGGCCTGACGAAAGTGCTGTTCGATCCGGAAACGCGCACGCTGCTGGGGGCTGGTATCGTCGGGCCGAATGCCGGTGAGCTGATCGCAGAGGCCGTGCTCGGCCTTGAAATGGGTGCAGACATGGAAGACATGTCGTTGACGGTCCATCCCCACCCGACCCTGTCTGAGACTTTGAACTTCGCCAGCGAAGTGGCAGAAGGGACGGTGACCGATATCTACGTGCCGAAGAAAAAGAAGTAGAGGGAATCAAGGCATAGATCAAGAGCCCTGTGCCCGGATCGCTCCCCACATACCTTGCGGGGAAAGTCTGTATTCGGTTTCAGAGACTGTTGATCTGGGCTCGCAGGTCAGCCACCTTGTTGGTCATGACATGTTCGAGGTGAGCGAGCTCCTCCAGCAGACGGGTCTTCGTGTCCACGGTAGCATCGGTTTCGGCAACCAGCTGGTCCAGTTCGCTCACGGCACGCAACAGGAACGGGGAGATCTCGTAGGTGTCTTCCATGCGTGAAGTACCCCCATCGGCGACTACGGTCTTGATCGAACGACCGAACTTGTACTTGCGACTCTCCGGCAACAGTGACCCCTTGGCACGTTTGTAGTGCACCTTCAGGATGTCACGCGAGGGGCCTTCCTGACGCAGCGTGTAGTGGGAAATTTCGTGAAATCGAGTGATGCCCATTTCACTCAAGGCGTCGTAAGTCGGTAGCGTGTCGTTGTTCACAGCGTGAAGCATGGGGTAATTCCTCGATAAAGTTGTTGGTGAGAACCGGCGAGCGAACGTACCATCGACGGCCCCCTTTGTTCCGTGACGGAATATAAGCCAACGAATGGGTGCCACAAGTGGCTTTTCGGGCACAAGTCTGGTGCCGATTTCCCGATCCACCGGCTTGCTGCATCGCAGGCCGCCGTAGTGGAAATGACCCCTGCTCCGGACTACTGCGGCGCACTCGAAATCGGGTTCGGGACCGCAAGCGCCATGCCATGCCCGGGTCAGGTTTTCGTACGATACGCCGCGATCGGGAAAACTGCGTCACACCTCTACTTTCCATCGCTGGCACCGGGCACCGGCACGGATAACTTCGAGATCCGGGCCAATCTGACGCTATACACAGAGTCTCCCGACCTGTAGTCAGCTCATGATCGAACGCCAGCCCATCGGCCACGTCCCAACACATCACCGCAAGGCCCGGCTTGGCTTCACGTTGATCGAAGTGCTGATCGTCGTGGCGATCATCGGCATTCTTGCGGCCATCGCCTACCCCTCCTATGGCGAGTACGTGAAGAAGACGCGGCGATCTGACGGGCACCTGGCTCTACTGAATGCGGCTCAGTCGATGGAAAGATGCAAGGCGACGGCATATACCTACAGTGGTTGCAGCCCGACCCCGACACTGTCACCGGAGGGCTTCTACACCATCGCTCTCGACGGCAACGCCACCGCTACCGCTTTCGTACTCCAGGCGACGCCCGCATCGGGCAGCCTGCAGGCCAACGACAGCGATTGCCCCAAGCTCACCCTGAACTCGCGCGGTCAGAAAGGTGCATCGAAGAGCGGCGAGGGGGATACCTCTACCGACATGACCTCTACCTGTTGGTAGGCGCTGTCTCTCAGTTTTCCCGACTCGCCGTTCAACCTGTGCCGGGACCTGCCGCTAGCCCCGACATGAAATACAAACACGCCAAGGGCTTCACGCTGGTAGAGCTGATGGTGGCGCTCTCGATACTCGCCATCCTGCTCGGAGTAGGGGTTCCGAGTTTCGCCTCGGCCGTCAAGAACAGCTGCTTGAGCTCCAACAACAATGCATTGGTGAGCTCACTTTACCTGGCTCGTTCCACGGCGGTGAAGAGCTCGGAGGACGTCACCCTGTGCCCGCGTTCCAGTGCGACCAGTACCAGCTGTGGCACTGCGTGGAAGAACGGGTGGCTCGTGTTCGTGGACAAGAATGCGGGCACCGGTGCCAGTGCCAGCATCGGTGGTGATGACACGCTGATCGATGTGGCAGAACCGGTTTGCGGTGACACATCGGTCATCGGATTCGGCTCCTCCGATCGTACGGCCAACGGGGCCACGAACCGCAACTACATTCGCTATCGTGCGAATGGAACCACCGACTGGAAGAATGGCTCCTTCACGATCTGTGACGATAGAGGCGCCGACTACGCCCGTACGGTCAATATCGTGATCACCGGCGACATTCGTCGTGGCCGACCCGCGGGTAATAGCAGTGATACGCCCCTGGATGTGTTCGCCAGGTCAGCTACCTGCACCACCACCACCTCGTGAATCGCATTCGTTGCAGACCCACCACGGAAAAGACTCGTGTGGTGCACCGTGGTTCGAGTCGGTGGCTCGAAAACGCTGCCTTGAGCTCGGCCCGTCACAGCCGCCGGCGACCGCCGAACATCGCGAACGCACAGCGCGGCGTCGGCTTCGTGGAGATCCTGGTCGCCATCGTGCTCCTGTCGATAGGGGTCATGGCCGGTGCGCGGATGCAGATCAGCGGCATGCGCTTCAGTCAGAGTGCCTATCTTCAGTCCCAGGCCTCGTTCATGGCGAGCGACATCATCGATCGCATGCGATCCAACATCGATGGCGTGCAGGCGGACGCGTACGACAAGTTCAAGGCGGGTGCCGATGCCGTGGACCCGGGCTGCGACACCAAGCAATGCTCACCCAAAGAGCTGGCCGAGCAGGACCGTTACGACTGGAGCACTTACCTGTTCCCACTGGCGGGTTCGAAAGGTTTCACACCTGTGTTGCCCGGCACAGTCGCCGACCCTGCAAGCGCCACGGTCACCAGGGTTGCGGGCAAGGAGGGGCAGTTCACCGTCGAAGTGAAGTGGGTCGAGGAGGTCAACGGGAAGTCAAGGGTCGTACCGCTGCGAGTTGACTTCGTCACCGAGTATTGATGATGCACGTTGATGGAAACACATCGCGCACGACCCCCTTGCAGACCGTGCGCCGCCTGCACGTCACCGGCAAACACTTTCACCGCCGTGACTTTCGCAGGCTCGCACCCCAGGGCCTGTCGTTGGTCGAACTGCTGATCGCGATGACGCTGGGCCTGATCCTGATCAGCGGAGTCATCGTCGTCTTCGTCGGTAGCAAGCGCAGCAGCGATATTGCCAGCGCCATGAGCGACATGCAGGAGAACGGCAGGTTCGCACTGAATGCACTGGCCAGCGACATACGCATGGCCGGATACCAGGGTTGCTTCGATGCCAACCGGGGGGTTGTCACCATCATCGCCGATGATTCGCCGACCACCGACCTGAAGAAGACCGCCATTTCGGGGGCCATCGTGAAAAGCAATTCGAAGTGGGAGCCGCCACTGGCCCTGGGTGTGGCCACGGCTGCGATCACAGCCCCTACCAAGAACAAGCCGGTACCCGGAACTCATACGCTGGCGGTGCAGTTCGGCCGTGCCAACGATGTGGAACTGGCCGGCCCACTGGCTGTCGGTGGCGCAGCAGATTCGAGCGGACCGATCAAACTCAAGAAGGACCCGGGCCTGCAGAGCGGCGATCTGGCCATCATATCCAACTGTGAAGGTGGTGAGCTGTTCGAGGTCACCGGGGTGGCATCAGACGCCGGCGGCACGAGCATCGCGCACGGCGCGTCGAAGAATAGCAGAGCCAATTTCGAAGTGATCTACGGATCTGGCAAGACTCTCGCGCAGACCCAGGTCATGCCATTCGTCACCCATGTCTACTACATCGGGGACACCGGCAGGAAGAACGAATCGGACGAATCTGTCAGTGCGCTCTACCTGCAATCGATGCCGTTCAATTCCGCCAGCAACCCGCCCGTGGAACTGATCGATGGTGTCGAGGACATGCGCGTGACCTACGGCATCAGTGCTTCAGGGGGACGGGTGAAATACGTCGATGCTTCGGGTATCGGTAGTGCGGGCGACAATATACAGAGCGTACGCGTCGGTCTGCTGCTCGTCTCTCTGGATCAGGTCAGCGAACAAAAGGATACCCGTAACTACGTACTGGCCGGTACCACGATATCGTCCGCCACCAAAGCCGGTACGGCCGACACCTATGTCAGTGACCGTCGCCTGCGGCTGGCCTTCAACACGACCGTCAAGGTCCGCAACCGCAGGGCCAGCAATTGAGGCGCTCTTCAAGAAGGCAGGCCATGCCGGGGAACGGCAACCAGAAGGGAGTTGTACTGATGGTGGCACTGATCATCATATTCATGATGTCACTGCTGGGTATTTCGGCATTACGTGGCTCTTCCCTGGAGTATCAGATGGCCGTCAATGCCATTCAGACCCAGGATGTGTTGCAGGCCGCTGAATCGGCAACTGATGCCGTGCTCAACGATGCGAAAGTCCTGACCGAGACTTACGATCTCAAGGTGGACAAGAAAGAAGACAACGTGATCGAAAGGGACCTGAGAAGTGATATCGGGATGACCAGTAGCGTCACTCTCATCTATATCGGCGACGGCAACGCGGTCGGTGCCTCGATGGATGCCTCACAAGGTGCCAACTCGTTTGATGCACTGCGATTCGAAGCCAAGGGTATTGCAAAGATCGAAGCCGTCAATGCCAAGCGCCAGGTCAACCAGGGAGCCTCGCGCAATGTACCGCGATGATTTCAACCACAGGATCGCCATGAAAATCCGATTGTTCGCACTGCTATCTCTGGTGTCGAGAAACGGCCTGGGCATTCTTTGCAGCCTGGTACTGGCGGGTGCTGCCACGGCAGACGATACCGAGGTGTTCTTCGGTCGGGGCGCGGCCGATGCCAATGCCCGATCCAACGTCCTGTTCGTTCTCGACACGTCCGCTTCGATGGGGAGCCATGACAGGGGTGCCACCGGGTCGCGCATGGATCGCATGAAGCAGGCAGTGAAGAAGATCGTCGATGGTGCCACGGACATCAACGTCGGACTGATGCGTTTCAACGGCGTTTTCGGGGGCGGCCCGGTGCTCTATCCGGCCACACCACTCGACAAGACCGTCTGCGAGGGTCAAGGCTGCA
Source organism: Granulosicoccaceae bacterium (assembly GCA_965214025.1). Lineage (GTDB taxonomy): Bacteria > Pseudomonadota > Gammaproteobacteria > Granulosicoccales > Granulosicoccaceae > Granulosicoccus. Next base: position 105,385 of record CBDCAW010000023.1, on the reverse strand, counting down.
TTCAGGAGCCAGACAGCACGCCTACTGCCACCCGTGTGGCCGCGGCGAATACCGATGATGCGGAGGAAAGTGTCAGTTCGGGTGGCGTTCACGGAGCGACCAATGCAGGTAACGACCTGGCATTCGGGCCCTCACAGGAGGTAGGTTTACGGTTCGGTGACTTGCAGATTCCACGCGGTGCGACCGTGGTCGAGGCCTATCTTCGGTTCACCGCAAATGGTAGTCATGATAACGACAGCACGCTCACAGTGCGCTCCGAGGCGACAGCGGACGCGGCACCCTTCGGTGGCAACAACCGCGCTATCAGCTCCCGCAACTGGAATCCGTCGGGTGTGAGCTGGGAAGCGGGTGAGTGGGTACAGGATGCAACCGCGGAATCGAGCAATATCGGCGCGGTGATTCAGCAGGTCGTCAACCGCGATGACTGGTGCAGTGGCAGGGCCATGGCCTTCAACATTACCGGCATCGGCGAGCACCGCCATGCCTACTCGTTCGAATCCAGTACCGCGTCGAATGTCACTCCTCCCCAGCTGGTGGTGAAGTACGACGTATCGACCGCGAGGAGCATGGCAGACTGTGGGCAGGGAAGATACGAAGCAAGAATTGCCCAGGGTAGTGACGACGCAGAGCAGATCGTAGAGGGTGGGAACGCGTACGAGAACAGGGTCCTCGTGGGAGGCATCGATCTGGAGATGCCGACAAAGCACCTCGAAGGCTATGTGATCAGGCAAGTGGTCGGTCTGCGCTTCGTCAATATCGACATTCCAAAGAACGCAAAGATCACATCGGCAACGATTGAATTGGAAGTGCTCAATGAAGTGGACGTTCGGGACGCGGGGCCTGAGGTAAGGATCGTGGGCGAAACGAACCAAAGAGGTGGGAGCCCCGCCACCTATACCAGCAGGGATAAAGACATCTGGGGTTCCGGCAACCGAATCCAGACGCAGAACAAGGTCGAGTGGCGTATTCCCGCAAGGAATCGCGGCACGAAACTGCTGACGAGTGATATGAAGAGCATCGTGCAGGAGCTGGTCGATCAGAACGACTGGCAGATCGGCCAGGCCATGGCGTTCCGGTTCCTGTATCACAATGGATTCAATCGGCGATCTTTCAAGTCTTACGAAACCGAGCAATCGAGAAACCAGGCGCCGAAACTGACCATCACCTACGAGACGGACTGGACGCCGCCGCCCGCGACCCCTACCCCGACCACGTTCGATAGCTCAGGTACCGTCAAGGCACGCGAGGCCATGCTGAAGGTCGTGGACGACCTGAATTCGGTGGGCAACACACCGCTGGTGGAAGCCTACTACGAGGCCGCACTCTACCTGCGCGGCGCACCGGTGGATTACGGCAAGCGTCGTGGCGTTGCCCTCAACGACGATCGATTCGACAAGGACAGACGTTACTACCGTATTTCTCACAGCGACTCCTATACAGGAGGTCGCGTCACGGGCGACCAAGCCTACCGCGACCACTGTGATGACAGCAATCCGAGCAGCGTCAACTGTGCCGGCGAAAAGATTGACGAGAACCCCGTTTACAAATCACCCATTTCACACAGTTGCCAGGCCAACCATATCGTATTGCTGTCCGACGGGGAACCGACGGGCAACCGGGTGCAGGACCGGGTCAAGCGCCTCGTGGGCATGTCTGATTCGGCGGCCTGCACGGATACCGGGGAGCAGGCTTGCGCTACCGAACTGGCGACCTACCTGAACGGCAACGACCAGAGCGATGCCTTTAGCCGATCGCAGACGGTGCAGACCCACACCATCGCCTTCAATCTTGGTGGCGAAGGCAGGAACTTTCTCAGGCGCATAGCCGAAGAAGGTGGCGGTGGCACCTACGAGGCAAGCTCGGCCGATGAGCTCACCACGGTGCTGGAATCCATACTCAAGGAAGTGTCTGACGAGAACACCGGGTTCACCGCACCGGCCGCTACCGTCAATCAGTTCAACAGGCTGACGCATCGCGACGACGTCTACTTCGCCATGTTCAAACCCGAGGTGGGTGCGCTGTGGAACGGCAACCTGAAGCGCTACCGCATCGGCAAGGACAAATCCGGCGAAGGTGACGTGCTGATCCGCGATCGCAAGGGCAATCCGGCTGTCGACACCTCCACAGGCTACTTCTCGAACACGTCGCACAGCTATTGGCGTGCAAGCGATGATGACGGTCAGGTAGTAACGGCGGCAGACGGCAACGATGTAAAGCGCGGTGGTGCGGCAAACCAACTTACCCTTGCTGATCCGGCGCGGAAGGTCTACACCTGGACGGGCAATGCCAATGCGGTGCCCTCGACCGGAGTCGATCTGACGCTCGCAGCACAGCGCCTGCACGAAGACAACACGAAAGAGCTGACCGCCAAGCGCCTCGGTATCGAAAAAGTCGGTGGCAATAAGGAGGAGCAGGAAGACCATCGCAGGAAGCTACTCAAATGGGCACGGGGTGTGGATGTGCTCGACGCCGATGACGACGGCAAGACCTTCGATGAAGATGCGGGCACCGAGGACGTCAGGCGCCACATCGGCGATCCGATGCACTCGCGACCGGTCATCGTCAACTACCCGGGAAGCGTGTGCCCCGGCGACAATGCCGAAGACACGAGCGCGGATGCAGCCAATGAGGGTGATGCGAGTAATGCCGGGTTGTCGGTGGCGTTCGTGACGACGAACGAGGGCTACCTGCACGCCATCGACACCTGTGATGGCAGTGAGCTGTTCTCGTTCGTGCCCAACGAGCTGCTCGAGAACCTGAATGTGTACTACACCAATCAAACCGATGACCGGCCTTATGGCCTCGACGGTTTCCTGTCGGTCTGGCGTGACGACAAGAACGGCAACTTCATCGTCGACGGCAACGAGAAGGCCTACCTGTATTTCGGTATGCGCCGTGGTGGCCAACACTACTATGCCCTGGACATCACCGACCCTGCAAAGCCGCGCCTCGCATGGATCCTCACCGGTGGCAAGAAAGGTACGGCCAAGATGGAGCAGGTCGGTCAGACCTGGTCGCGGCTATCGCCCGTTAAGGTGGTCCTCGACGGCGACGAACGTGACGTGCTGGTGTTCGGCGGTGGCTATGACGACAGCAAAGACCTGGCTAAGAATGCGCGCAGGGAGGACGACACCGGTCGGGGGATCTTCATCGTCGACGCCAGGACGGGTGTGAAGCTGTGGTCCGGTACGGGCGACAAGAGCGGCGACAAGGTATTTTCCGACATGAGGTACAGCTTCGCGGGCAACGTGCGCACCATCGACATCGATCGTGACGGCTATATCGATCAGATGTATGCCGCCGATACCGGGGGGCAGGTATGGCGCTTCGACGTCGCGCAGAACTACGCGACCACCAAGATGCAGATCAATGGCGGCGTCATCGCCAACCTGAGCGATAATTCCTTCCTGAGTGCAGCCAACCACCGCCGCTTCTACACCGAGCCGGATGTGGCACTCATCGAAGACAACGGCAGGCAGTTCCTGACGGTGAGCCTGGGCTCGGGGTGGCGCGCCCACCCGCTCGATGAGAAAGTCAATGATCGCTTCTACGTGCTTCGTCAGTCAGTGGTGCGTGGTGCACCCACCGGCTATGGCAAGCGCAAGCGTTCGCTTCTCTCGAACGACACCTGGACGCCGGTTACCGATGCCGATCTCATACCTGTACAGGGTCAGGTCGATCCGCAGACCAACGACTACGGCTGGTACTACGACTTCGCAAGCTCCGGCGAAAAGGTTCTCGGCACCAGCGTGACGTTTGACAACAATGTCATCTTCACTACCTACATACCGAGTGTCGACATCGTCAACTGTTCTCCATCGGTCGGCGGCGGGCGCGCCTACGTGCTCGATGTGGCTTCGGGACGTGCATCCCGGGATCTGGACGATGACGGCAAGCCGGACGCCAGCATCGATCTGAAGCACGGTGGCATTCCACCCGAGGCAACGATCCTCATCACCGAGGAAAGCGGTGATCAACCGAATGTCTTGATCGGAGGTGAGCAGATCTATACCGGCATCCAGAATCAGACACGACGCACCTTCTGGGCCGACGTCAGCGACGATTGACAGACCGAGGGCGAAGCCTCCCTACCTCATCGGCCGGACGGCTTCGCGCTCACCCCAGCATAACCATATAACGAAAAAGCCTAGAACCGGGTATCGCATCTTTGCTCCAATATCGTTGTCCAGGCAACGCGACTTGCCGTAAGCTTCCGGAGCTCTATTTCATGACCATCGAAACGGACGTCGTCATCATCGGCGCCGGCCCATGCGGTCTCTTTCAAGTCTTCGAACTCGGCCTGCTGGACATTCATGCACACGTCATCGAGTCGCTCGACAAGCCGGGCGGCCAGTGTGCCGAGCTTTATCCGTCGAAGCCGATCTTCGACATTCCGGCCTATCCGAGCATCGGTGCTCAGGAGCTGGTGGAGAACCTGCTGAAGCAGATCGAGCCGTTCGAGCCCACCTTCCACTTTGGCCAGCAGGTCATGGAACTGAAACGCCTGCCGGACGAGCGCTTCTTCGTGAAAACCACGGCTGACAACGAATTCATCACCCGGGCGGTGATCATCGCAGGCGGGGTAGGATCGTTTGCGCCGGTGAAGCTCAAGCTACCGGGTGTGGAAGAGCGGGTCGGCAGCAATGTGTTCTATTCGGTGAAAGACAAGGAGCTGCACGCCGGCAAAGACATCGTGATCCTGGGAGGCGGTGATTCGGCGCTGGACTGGGCACTCGACCTTTACCAAACGGCAAACAGCGTGGTGCTGATCCACCGTTCGGAGAAGTTCAAGGCAGCTCCTGCTTCCGTTTCGCGCATGCGTGAGCTGTGCGACAACCTGGAAATGCAGTATCTGACCGGCAATGTCACCCGGCTGATCGATACGAATCGCAACGCCGACGCCGACGATGGTACTCGCGCCTCGCTGCATCAGATAGAAGTTACCGGCGGCGATGGGGTAGCACGGCGCATCGAGCTCGATCAGCTGCTGGTGTTCTTCGGCCTGTCGCCGAAGTTGGGCCCGATCGGCGACTGGGGGCTGGACCTGAAGAAGAACCAGATCACTGTCGACACCGAGCACTTTCAGTCCAGCGAACCCGGCATCTACGCCGTTGGCGACATCAACTGGTACCCCGGCAAGAAGAAGCTGATATTGAGCGGGTTCCACGAGGCGGCGCTGGCGGCTTTCTCGATCAAGGAAATGCTGAACCCCGGCAAGAAGGTACACCTGCAATACACGACCACCAGCCCATTGATGCATCAGCGGCTCGGTGTCGATAACCCCTATTCGGAAGACGAAGTCGAGGCGGCCTGAACCATGTATCAATACAACGATTTCGACAAGGCCTTCGTGCAAGGTCGCGTGGACGAGTTTCGCGACCAGGTGGAGCGCTTCCAGGCAGGCAAGCTCGACGCTGACGAGTTCAAGCAGCTGCGGCTGCGAAACGGGCTCTACGAGCAGCGCCACGCGCACATGCTTCGCATTGCCATTCCCTACGGCATGCTCTCGTCCGATCAGCTGCGCACGCTCGGCGACATCGCCGAACAGTACGATCGCGACTACGGGCATTTCACCACTCGGCAGAACATCCAGTACAACTGGCCGGAACTGTGCGATGTGCCCGACATCCTGCAGAAGCTGGCCGATGTCGAGATGCACGCCATCCAGACCAGCGGCAACGTGGTGCGCAATACCACATCTGACCCTCTCGCCGGTGCCACGCAGGATGAAATCGAAGACCCTCGGCCCTGGTGCGAGCTGATCCGGCAGTGGTCTACCTTGCACCCGGAATTCAACTGGCTACCCCGCAAGTTCAAGATCGCGGTGACCGGCGCCGAGAGTGATCGGGCTGCGGTGCAGGTACACGACGTCGGGCTGCGCCTGCGCAGGAACGACGACGGCGATCTGGGTTTCGAGGTGTTGGTCGGTGGCGGGCTCGGGCGTACCCCCTTCATCGGTTCCGTGATCCGCGAGTTCCTGCCGGCGGCTGACCTGCTCACCTATCTCAACGCGATCCTGCGGGTGTACAACCTCGAGGGCCGACGCGACAACTTGTACAAGGCGCGCATCAAGATTCTCGTCAGTGCCATGGGTATCGACGCCTTTCGCGAACGTGTCGAGTCAGACTGGGCGCAATCAAGGCACGTCGACGACAGCTTCACCGATGCCGACATAGCCGCGTTGAAGGCGCAGTTTCCGGAAGCCCCTCACCTGGGTGGTGCGGCGGACGGCAAGCCGGACCAGGTGTTCGGCAACCCGTTGTTCAATCAGTGGTACCAGACGAACACGCGTGCGCATCGCGACCCGGGCCGGCGCAGTGTGTATGTGTCGCTGAAGGCATCCGCACGCCCGGCGGGTGATGCCACCTCGGCCCAGATGCGTGCCGTGGCGGACCTCGCCGACACCTACAGCCTGGGTGAGATCCGCACGACTCACGAGCAGAACCTGGTACTGGCGCATGTGCCGGTGAACGATCTGCATACGTTGTGGAAGGAGCTTCAGACACTGGAGCTGGCCGTGCCCAACATCGGCAAGCTGTCAGACATGATCGTCTGCCCCGGCCTGGACTTCTGCTCGCTGGCAAACGCCGGCACACTGAACATCTACGACCAGATCTATGCCCGATTCGACGACATCGACTATCAGCACGAACTGGGCGACATCAGTATCAAGATCTCCGGGTGCATGAACGCCTGCGGCCATCATCATGTCGGCGACATCGGCATCCTGGGGGTGGAGAAGAATGGTGAAGAGTGGTATCAGCTGACACTTGGCGGGCATGCCGGCGATGCGGCGGCTCTCGGCAAGCGCCTGGGCAAGGCCATACCGAAAGCCGAGGTCGCCAGCGCCATCGGTACGATTCTCGACACCTTCGTCAACCTGCGCGAGCCGGAGGAAACCTTCAATCACGCCGTCGGGCGGCTCGGAGTTGCCCCTTTCAAGGAGACGGTCTATGCCTCTGCTGCGTAACGGCCAACCGGTCGAGAACGACCCGTGGGTACGCATCGAGGATGATGCAGATCTGCCGACCGCCGATGGAGCGATGGCGGTTGTCAGCCTGTCGCGATTCCTGGAGATGATGCGCGATCACCGGTACGACGTGGCAGGTGTCAGCCTTGCACCTTCCGACAACACTGCAGACCTGGAGCCGTGGCTGGATCGGTTGCGGCTGGTGTGTATCGAGGTGCCTGTTTTCACTGACGGACGTGGATACTCGCATGCACGCATGCTGCGCGAGCAGCTCGGGTTCAGCGGAGAGATACGTGCTATCGGCGATGTGCGACCGGATCAGGTGCTGCAAATGACCCGGGTGGGTATCAATGCACTGGAGTTCGCGGAGCAGCCTGATGAGGAGCTCTTGACCGGCATCCTGGGTCGATACCAGGCGTTCTATCAGCCCAGCTACTCAATCGCGAGTGCGGATTGAGCGGGCATCGAACCCGCTCGCACCGAGAGCCCGGACCAGGGCCATCCCGGTAACCCGAATCAGGCCGATACGGCTTCCGGTACGGTAAACTCCGTGGCATAGCGGGCCGGTTCTTGCAAACGCTGCCCGATCAGGTTGCCACTTCATGGTAGCCAGCTCGCAACAGGGTCTGATACCGATGGACAAACGATTGCTCGACATACTGGTCTGCCCCGTCACCAAGGGCAAGTTGATCAAGCGCGGAGATGAGTTGTGGAGCTGCCAGGCGGCTCTGGCCTATCCGATTCGAGATGAAATTCCGGTGATGCTCGAACAGGAGGCACGGCATCTCGCGCTCGAGGAGGTCGAAGCGCTGAAGAACGAGCGGGTTTGACGGGCCCTGACGGCCCTCGCACCTGACAAAGACGGGTCAGCGTCTTTTATCAGGTGCGATGGAATGGAAGACCTGCGGGAGAAGCATCGTCTTGCCGTTGCTCTCAGGCATGTGCTCCAGAGGGCCTGCGAGGTAGCGTGAGGGAAGAATCAGCTAACCGGCATCACGATGGTGATCACATCCGAGACAGACTCCACCCAGGCATCGTCGCTTCCTGATCGGTTACGCAACTGCAGGAAGAGTTCTTTCTCTCCCGACAGCGCCTGCGACAGCATGATCTCGTCGGTCCAGACTTGCCATTCCTGATCGACGAATTCAGAATTTCCGCTTACGCGGTAGTGGCTGGGGCGTCCATCGACGAGTGGGCGCAGCGAACGGCTCGATGAACTTCCACTGATATCGATTTCGCGTATCAGCAGGTCAGGCACGTTGCCCAACGACGCCATGCTGCTCTCGGCCTTGCAACGCGGTCCGGGTACGCCATCGCGCAACTTCACTTCCTTGATCAGTGAGAAAGTCCGAGCCGGCTCGGTCATGCGAGTACCGGTGAATCGATTTTTCGACACCGTGACCACCAGCGGTACATTAGGTACATCAAGCACGGCGGTACCGGACCCGTCGGTGAACCGAGTGCCGTAACGCTTGTAATTTCCCTGTATGCCGACGCAGACTGCCACGCCGGACAGGGGTTTGCCCTCCGCATTCGTGACCCTGACACCGAATATCTCAGCTTGGGCCGTACCGCCGGTAAGTGCCAGGGTAGTTGTCAGGGCAATGAGGCCGCTGCGCAGAGATCGACGGGCACCCGAGCGACGAACTCGTCGAGCATCGGCAGCATTGGAATCGAACGAGACTGGTCTGGGTGTGAAGGGGTTGGATAGTGCGGTATGAAATGTCATTGCAGGCTTCCTTCCGGCTTTGGTCGCACCTGAGTTCAAGTACGAAGTTCGCTGTGGTAATGCGGTAACGCGCCAAAAGGTTGGCGGCGCGTGTCTGGTTTGTCAAGTAAATGACAGCCAGGGCATTTCAGCGTAAAACCGGAATCGAGAGTGAGAGAACTCTCACAGAAGCACCAGTGGGCTGGCGACAAAAGGCAGGTGAACTACGAAATCGTGTTGAACCCGTGAAGTTTGCTCAAGCTCCCCAGCTGCGAACCGCGCCGGTATCCATATGCACGAAACCATGGGAGCCGTAGTAACCGACGCCACCGGCCCTGAGAGACAAGGCTGCCTTCTGCACCTGCTTGGTCTCCACGCCCGGTATGTAGATATCCGCGGCACGCCCTTCCATGTGCAGACTGAACTTGGCGACTCCCGGGGACCGCAAGCGCAGCTTTGCGTTCGTTTCCGGTGTTCTGTAGCCGGATAGCAGATGCAAAGGTTCTTTGGTATCGAACTTGGCAGCCAGTTTATGCAGATTATCGAGCAGATTCGTGTCCATTACCGTAGCCGTGTTGGCACGGTGATCACGCATCAGATGGTTGATCGCGTCCAGGCTCTCGTCTATGTACATGCCGTGAGTCCAGTAGACGATATCCAGGCGCTCCCAGGTATGATCGTTGATCAGGCTCAGGCCCCGTTCGGATTCCGCAGCAGGCACCGAACCGTAAGCCGCTGTACCCGATGCAGCCATGGCCACCGCGGCACCCGCCCCCAAGGCCCGGCGCAGAAAACCACGACGGCCCGGCACTGCAGCGCCTCGTGCATCCTGGGAAGCGGGGAAAACAGCCAAGGTGGAAGGTGGGGAAACTGCCGAGTCGGGCTTCTGAGACATCATTTTATCAGTCCATTGGTAAAACAGGGCAGCGAGAAGACCGCTCAGGAAGAGCCGTACGAAATACCGCCGGGCGTCATTATGGCATAAGGAGCTCGGGCCCTTTCACCTGCGCGGGTGGGCAAAATGCCGTTCGGCCTCCAGTCAGTGACTGACATCACGGATTGAACTATCAGGCGACGGCTGAAAGCGGCATCTTGTCGTTTCCCCGGCTTTCAGACGTATTGCACTTCCAGCACCTCGTACTCGCGCACGCCGCCGGGCGTCTGGACGCCAACCTCATCACCTTCCATCTTGCCTATCATTGCCTTGGCCACCGGTGAACCGAACGAGATGCGGTTGCTCTTGAGATCGGCTTCGTCGTCACCGACGATCTGATAAAGGATTTCATCGCCAGACTCGATATCCAGCAATTTCACGGTCGATCCGAACACGACCTTGCCCCCCGCGTTCACGGTGGTGACATCGATCACCTGTGCCAGCGACAGCTTGCCTTCGATATCCTTCAGCCTGCCTTCGATAAAGCTCTGCTGATCGCGGGCAGCGTGATATTCCGCATTCTCCTTCAGGTCACCGTGCGCACGCGCATCGGCAATTGCCTGAATGACTTTCGGGCGTTCCACTCCCTTCAGCTGGCTCAGCTCTTCACGCAGCAACTTTTCACCGCGCTTGGTCATCGGAACCTTGTTCATGCATTCTCCTGATGGATATCGCTCAGGCTGTATACCGGGCCGTCCGTCGACCGCTTCAACGCGGCACAGATGGCATTGGCGCCCGAGAGTGTCGTTGTGTAGGGAATCTTCCGACGGATGGCTTCCTGCCGGATATGGAACGAATCGGCCAAGGCTGCACGACCGGACGTCGTGTTGATGATCAGATCGACACCATCGTTCTTGATCTGATCAAGTATGTGAGGTTGCCCCTGCTTGACCTTGTTGACCCGCTCGCAAGGCAGGCCCGCCTCGCGCAGTGCGGCCTCCGTACCCGCCGTGGCCAGCAGGCGAAAACCTGATTCCTGCAGCTCCCTGGCGACCTTCACCAAGCCGGCCTTGTCCTGGTCGCGCACACTGAGGAAGGCAACGCCTGCATCCGGCAGACGCACGGAGGCGGCCAGCGACGCCTTGTAGAAGGCTTCGCCGAATGACAAACCCGACCCCATGACCTCGCCGGTGGACTTCATTTCCGGGCCCAGCAGCGGGTCCACGCCCGGGAACTTGCCGAACGGAAACACCGATTCCTTGACGCTGTAGAACGCAGGTGTCGGTACCGAGGTCACTCCCTGGCGCGCCAGGCTACGGCCTGCCATGCAGCGTGCCGCTACCTTGGCCAGCGGCACGCCAGTGGCTTTCGACACGAACGGCACCGTACGTGACGCTCTCGGGTTCACCTCTAGCACGTAGATGTCATCGCCCTGGATGGCGAACTGGGTATTCATGAGGCCGATCACGCCGAGACCTTTCGCCATCTGGCGCACCTGATCGCTGATCTCTTCACACGTTGCCGCGCTGAGCGAGAACGGTGGCAGTGAACAGGCCGAATCACCCGAATGGATGCCGGCCTCCTCGATGTGCTCCATGATGCCACCGATGACCACTTGCTCGCCGTCGCAGATCGCATCGACGTCGACTTCCACCGCATCGTTCAGGAACCGGTCGAGCAGCACCGGCGAGTCGTTCGAAACACTGACCGCCTCGCGCATGTACCGCTCCAGGTCAACCTCTTCGTGCACGATTTCCATGGCCCGACCACCCAGCACATAGCTGGGGCGGACCACCAGCGGATAACCGATCTCTTCCGCCAGGGCCAAGGCTTCGGGCGCCGAACGTGCCGTGCGGTTCGGTGGCTGACGCAGTTCCAGCTGTCGAATCAATTGCTGGAAACGCTCGCGATCTTCGGCCAGGTCGATCGAATCCGGCGAAGTGCCTATGATCGGTGCACCGGCGGCGAGCAATGCCCGCGCCAGCTTCAGCGGCGTCTGCCCACCATACTGGACGATGACGCCGGTGGGCTTTTCCACATCGATGACAGCAAGCACGTCTTCCAGCGTCAGCGGTTCGAAGTAGAGCCGATCCGAGGTATCGAAGTCGGTCGACACCGTTTCCGGGTTGCAGTTCACCATGATGGTCTCGTAACCATCTTCACGCAGGGCCAGTGCAGCATGCACACAACAGTAGTCGAACTCGATGCCCTGCCCGATCCGATTCGGCCCACCGCCGAGCACCATGATCTTCTGGCGTGAGGAAGGCTCTGCCTCGCACACCGACTCGTACGTCGAATACAGGTAGGCGGTGTTGGTGGCGAACTCGGCAGCGCATGAGTCGACCCGCTTGAACACCGGGCGCACGTTCAGCGCATGGCGATGCTCGCGCACCGCTGCCTCGGTTTCCCCGAGCAGATTGGCAAGCCTGGCATCGCTGAAGCCATCACGCTTGAGTGCCAGCAGCGTGCTGCCGTCCAGCTCGCGCAACGTCCCGCCGGCCACCCGTGCCTCGTCGTCGATCAGCGCCTCTATCTGGCACAGGAACCACGGGTCGATACGACTGGCCTGGAAAACGTCGTCAAAGCTCATGCCCCAGCGAAACGCCTCTGCCACGAACCACAGCCGCTGCTGACGCGGCTCGCGCATCTGCCGCTCGATGTACTCGCGCCGCGCCGCCTGTCGATCGTCAGGCTCGTCGGCCGGTGCATCAGTAGGCAGGTACTCGTGCGGCAATACCGGGTCGAGGCCAGCCGCTCCGATCTCGAGCCCGCGCAGGGCTTTCTGCAAAGACTCCTTGAAGGTGCGCCCGATGGCCATGACCTCACCGACCGATTTCATCTGCGTGGTCAGGCGGCTGTCGGCACTCGGAAATTTCTCGAACGTGAAGCGAGGCACCTTGGTGACGACGTAATCGATGCTCGGCTCGAACGAGGCGGGCGTCAGACCACCGGTGATCTCGTTGCGCAGTTCATTGAGCGTGTAACCGACGGCAAGCTTCGCGGCGACCCGAGCGATGGGAAAACCGGTGGCCTTGGAAGCCAGCGCCGAGGAGCGCGACACCCGCGGGTTCATCTCGATGATGATCATCTCGCCGTTATCGGGGTTGATGGCGAACTGCACGTTTGACCCGCCGGTATCGACGCCGATCTTGCGCAGCACCGCGATCGAGGCGTTGCGCATGATCTGGAATTCCTTGTCGGTCAGGGTCTGAGCCGGCGCGACCGTGATCGAGTCTCCCGTATGCACGCCCATCGGATCGAGGTTCTCGATCGAGCAGACGATGATGACGTTGTCTGCCCGATCACGCACCACCTCCATCTCGAACTCCTTCCAGCCGAGCACCGACTCTTCGAACAGCACCTCGGTGGTAGGCGACAGATCCAGCCCGCGGGTGACGATGGCGCGGAACTCCTCGCGGTTGTAGGCGATGCCGCCGCCGCTGCCACCCATCGTGAACGACGGCCGGATGATGCAGGGAAAGCCGATCTCGTCGACACCCTCGAGCGCCTGCTCGAGGCTGTGGGCGATACGTGCGGTGGGGGTCGCCAGGCCGATCTCCGTCATGGCCATGCGGAACTTGTCGCGATCTTCCGCCATGTCGATGGCAGCCGGCGTTGCACCGATCATTTCCACGCCGAACTGCTCCAGTACACCTTCCCGATCCAGATCGAGCGCGCAGTTGAGTGCCGTCTGCCCTCCCATCGTGGGTAGCAGGGCATCCGGGCGCTCACGCTCGATGATGCGAGCCACCACTCGCCAGTCGATCGGCTCGATGTAGATCGCATCGGCCATGGCCGGATCCGTCATGATCGTGGCCGGGTTCGAGTTGACCAAAATGACGCGCAGACCCTCCTCCTGCAGGGCCTTGCAGGCCTGGGCTCCGGAATAGTCGAACTCGCAGGCCTGGCCGATCACGATCGGACCTGCGCCGATGATCAGAACGCTCTTGATGTCTTGGCGAATGGGCATGTGACTTTACTGTAGCTTTTCGGGCGAGCTGCCGGTGTGACGAAACGAGTCGGGCAATGGTGACATGAACGGCGTAGACAATGATGGGTAGCGTCACCGGCGACCGGGGCCGATGGCCCCGAGATCGACACGGGTCGACGACCGTGGGGCGGGTGGCCCGTGCTTGGCAACCTCCGGATCAGCGCTCGGCGGTGCGCTCGCCGCCCCTGGACGTTTTCATCAGATCAATGAAATGGTCGAACAGCGCCTGCACATCATGGGGGCCGGGGCTGGCCTCGGGATGGCCCTGGAAGCTGAAGGCCGGCACGTCGAGCCGCCTGATACCCTGCAGTGACTGATCGAACAACGATACGTGTGTGATCGCCAGGCTCTCGTTCAGCGATTCGGCATCGACGGCGAAACTGTGATTCTGGCTGGAAATCATGACGCGGCCGGTGGCAGTGTCGAGCACGGGGTGGTTGGCACCATGATGGCCGAACTTCATCTTGACGGTGCGCGCTCCAGATGCCAGCGCCAGCAGCTGATGCCCCAGGCAGATGCCGAAAGTGGGCAGCCGCTCGGCAGTCAGCGTCCGGATCATGTCGATGGCGTAACCGCAAGGCTCCGGGTCGCCGGGCCCATTGGACAGAAACAGGCCATCGGGCATCAGATCGCGGATACCCTGGGCAGACATCGTGGCGGGTACCACCGTGACGCGACAACCGCGATCCACGAGCAGACGCAGGATGTTGCGCTTCACACCGTAGTCGACGGCGACGACGTGGAAAGGGTCGGCACCGGACGAGGCAGGCTCAGGAACCGACGAACCGGTGCGCGCCTGCTGGTCGTGTAGCCCGCGCGCCTGCTGGTCGTGTAGCCCGCGCGCCTGCTGGTCGTGTAGCCCGCGCGCCTGCTGGCCGTGTAGCCCGCGCGCCTGCTGGCCGTGTAGCCCGCGCGCCTGCTGGTCGTGTAGCCCGCGCGCCTGCTGGCCGTGTAGCCCGCGCGCCTGCTGGCGCGACGCAACCGTGGCGTTGGAAGCAGCCAACGACCAGGTACCTTCCGTCCAGGACCGGACCTCGCCGCAGGTGACACCTTTCACCAGATCCACGCCCGACAGACCCGGGAACGCTTTTGCCCTGGCCAGTGCCGAGGCGGCATTGACAGTGGCGCCCGCGACCACGCAGCCTGCCTGTGCGCCGGAACTGCGCAGGTGACGCGTCAGGGCTCGTGTATCGATGTTGGCGATCGCGACCACTTGCCGACGCTTCAGGTACGCCTGCAGCGATTCGCTCGCGCGGAAGTTGCTGTGCAGTGCCGGTACATCCCGGACGAGCAAGGCCCGGGCGTGCACCGTCTCGGACTCCTCGTCTTCGGCGTTGGCGCCGGTGTTGCCGATGTGCGGGCAGGTCAGCGTGACCATCTGACCGGCGTAGGAGGGATCGGTGAGGATCTCCTGGTAGCCGGTCATCGCGGTATTGAACACGACTTCGCCCACGGCGCTGCCGTCCGCGCCCACCGCTGTACCGGTGAAGCTGGACCCGTCGGCGAGTACGAGGATGGCTGGTCGAGTCAAGGTAGTGATTCTTCCGTAAATAACCGCGGAATCTTAAGGGTTCGCGGCCGTACTGTCCAGCGGGGCTCGGGGGCCGAACACGAGCGGCGCGGTTCTCATCCTCACAGAGCGTCCAGCAGGCCTTTTCGAGCAGCCGCCTCGTCGCGCTCGGATGCGGGAACATCGATCAGATCCACCTGACCCGCTCGCCGGAAACAGATGATGCGCGAAGCCAGCTGCAGGACCTCGTCGATATCGTGGGTGACCAACACCGCGACGAGCCCGAGCGTTCCTACCAGCTCGGCGAACCAGCTCCTGAGCTCCATGCGCGTCAGTGCGTCCAGCGCTGCAAACGGTTCATCGAGCAGCAGTACCGGACTCGCGTGCAGGCAGCTTCGCAACAGGGCGGCTCTCTGCTGCATGCCGCCGGAAAGCTCGTGCGGATAGAGCGCGCCCTTGCCCTCCAGATCGAACCGTGGCAACCAGGCCTCGGCCCGCACGCGCGCCTCTGCCTTGCCGGTACCGGTGATTTCCAGCGCCAGGGCTGCATTATCGATCAGGGTACGCCAGGGTAGCAGCAGGTTGTCCTGCGGCATCAGACTGCAGTGGCCGGGCTTACCGGTGATGTCTTCCCCATCGAGCATCACTCTACCGGTATCAGGCCTGTGTATACCGGCCAGGACGTTCAGCAGGCTGCTCTTGCCGCAGCCGCTGCGGCCGATCACGCCGAGAGTCTCACCGCTGCCGATCCGAATATCCAGTGCGCTGAACAACGGCACACCCTCATAGCTCAAGCCGAGCCCGGCACCCTCGAGAGTTGCCATCCCGCACGGACCCTACGGCAGATACTCATTCGTGAAGGCATCGCTGGCCGAGAAATCGCCTTCGAGCAGATCATTCTCATCCAGCCAGTTCGCATAGCCCTGCCAGCGCTCCAGTTCCATCACGCCCCAGCGCTCGGCATCGCCCTGGTACTGCCCGGCCAGAAACTTCTGACTGCCGCCGACCAGCTCTGCATCGAGTTCGGGCGCTGCCTGCATGAGAATGTCGGCAGCTTGCTTCGGGTTGTCGATCGCATACCGGTACCCCTTGTGGGTGGCGTCCAGAAATGCCCGTGCCAGCGATCCGTTTTCCTGCAGCCAGGTGTCGCTGCTGGCCAGCACCGGTGTGTAGAAATCCAGCGCCTTCGACGTGGCCAACGGAATGTAGTTCAGCGCAACGCCCTTCTGCCTGGCGGCCACGATATCCCAGCCCTCGTAGACCCACGCGAAATCAACCGCACTCTCGGTGGCACCGAAGAAGTCCATGTTGCCGATCGGCACGATGTCGACCTTGTCGGCATCGCCGCCGTCCTGGCTGACCAGCGTTCGTACCATGGCCTCTTCGATCGGCGAACCCCAGCCGCCGTAACGCTTGCCCTCGAAGTCGCGCGGGCGCTTGATGCCGGTATCCGTACGTGCCGCGAACCCCGAGGTGTTGTGCTGCAGAATCGTGGCGATCGCAGTGAGCGGCCGACCGGCGGCGCGTGCCATTGTGACCTCTTCCTGCACACTGACGCCGATATCGGCAGAGCCTGAAAGTATCATCGCCGCTCCACCGGTTTCGGGCGGGGTTTCGATGCTGACATCCAGCCCCTGATCGTCGTAGTAACCCAGCTTCTCGGCAACGAACAGCCCGGTGTGGTTGGTATTGACGGTCCAGTCCAGCACCACGGTGATGGGCTCCGCCGCAGTGGCATGCGCAGAGGCCATCAGTGCGGCGATCGCGAACCCTGCGCGGGCACTCTTCATCGATAGCGTAGGTGACAATACGTTCTCCAGTGAGAGAGTTAGTTGGTAGCACTAAGAGTTGGCGGCACTAGCGGAGCCGGAGGTGCCCTCGGCAGGCCTCAGTGCCGACAGTGCATCATGGCGTCGAACGATCAGTGACCCTTGCGTGCAGACGCCTGACGGGAAAATTGTTCGGTGTAGCTCCAGCGCTTCTCGGCCAGCCGGATCACGCCCACCAGCAGCAGGCTGAGTGAGACGACGAGCACGACGGCGGCGAACACACGCGCCGGCGGGTGAAGCTTTGGTAGGCCCGCAACATGTACACGCCGAGCCCGCTGCGCGCACCCAGCCACTCACCCAGCACGGCACCCATGATGCAATACGTGGCACTGATGCGCAGGCCGGAGAACGTGGACGGCAACGCTGCCGGGAACCGCAGGTAGCGAAACCGTTGCCATTCACTGGCACCGAAGCTCTGCAACATGCGCTGCCACGCGGCCGGCGTGCGGGCAAGCCCGTCGGCCAGGCTGACGGCCATGGGAAAGAAGCACACCAGGGTGACCACGGCGACCTTGGCGGCCAGCCCGAAGCCGAGCCAGATCAGCATCAGCGGATACACGAAGATGATCGGCACCATCTGCGAGACCAGCAGCCACGGATACAGCGCACGCTTTAGCAGTTCGTGGCGATCCATGCCGATGCAAAGCACCAACGCCAACACCAGCGCGAGTGCGAAACCACTCAGCGCGGTCAGCAAGGTGGTCTGCAGGTGCGGCATCCACAGGGCCTGATCGTCGACCAGCGATCGTGCGATGGCCAGCGGGCCGGGTAGCAGCGTCGGGCTCAGAAGGCCTGACACGGACATGACCTGCCAAAGCAGAACGATGATGACGCCGAGCGTGATGGCAGGTCTGTTCATCAGCGGTACTGATGCAACTTCTCCTCGAAGCTGATGCCCGAAGGCTTGAAATCTGTCTTGATCGTGGCACCGACGCGCTCGGCACCCAGCTCTATGCAGCGCAGGTGCGCCTGCTTCACCAGCGCGAATAGCTCATCGATGTTCCCTTCTATCGTGGTTTCCATGGCACCCACGATATGTGGCAGACCACTGGCGCGAATATCGGCGATCACCGCATCGACCACCGGATACAGCTGCTCATCGGAAACCCGGGGTTGGATCTGAAGGCTCAGGTGCATGGTGGCCACGGCGGCAATCCTGTGTTGGTACAAGTCGACGAATGTAAGATCGCCTGACGTGCAGACGCTCTGGCCGCTGCCGAAGGGGTAGCGTGCCTCGTATGATAGCGTGCATGACCCCCTCGCAAGAAGACTGGCCCATGAAAGCATCTGACCTGTACGTGAGCTGCCTGGAGAACGAAGGCATCGAGTACATCTTCGGCGTGCCGGGAGAGGAAAACGCCGATTTCATGATCTCACTGGAGTCGTCCTCCATTCGCTTCATCCTTACGCGCCATGAGCAGGGCGCAGCCTTCATGGCCGAGGTGTACGGCCGCCTGACCGGCCAGCCGGCGGGTTGCCTGGGCACGCTCGGCCCCGGCGCCACCAATCTCATCACCGGCGTGGCGGATTCGAACATGGACCGCTCGCCGATGCTGGTGCTCACCGGTCAGGGTGCGACCACGCGGCTGCACAAGGAGTCGCACCAGATCATGGACGTCGTGGAGATGTTCACGCCGGTGACCAAGTGGTCGACCACGGTACTGCATCCGGACAACATTCCCGAGATCGTCCGGAAATCGGTACGCCTGGCCCGCACCGAGAAGCCCGGGGCCGTGCATGTGGAGCTGCCGGAAGACGTGGCGGGCAGTGCCAGCGAGAAGCAGCCGCTGAGCGTGCATCGGTTCCGTCGCCCGGTGCCGGACGACAAGATCATGAACCAGGCCTTCGAGGTGCTGGCAAGCGCCAGGCGGCCGATCATCATCGCCGGCAACGGCTGCATTCGCCGTCGCGCCAGCAAGCAGTTGCGCCTGCTGTGCGAGAAGACCGGTGTGGGCGTGTTGAGCACGTTCATGGCCAAGGGGTGTGTCGACATGGACTCGGCCTGGTCGCTCTACACCATCGGCCTCGGTTCGAAAGACATCCCCTCCTACGCGATCGACGATGCTGACCTGGTGATCACCATCGGCTACGACATGGTCGAATATCACCCGGAATTGTGGAATCCGGGCGGCGACAAGCAGGTGATCCACATCGACTTCCTGCCGGCCGAGATCGACGAGCATTACCAGCCGGTCGTGGAAGTGGTGGGCGACGTGGCACACGCCCTGTGGATGCTCAACGAGCGGATCGACGCCGCTCCGCCACCGACGTTCGACCTGAGACAGCAGCGCAAGGTGCGCGACGCCATGACCGAGGAGCTGGCTCGCTACGCGAACGATACGACAGCCGGAACGGATCAGGAGACAGGCTCCGACACTACCGCCGCGACAGCTCTCCCGATGGATTCCAATACGGACGCCGGAGCGAGCACCACGCCCGTGCGCCCGCAGAAGATCCTGGCCGATGTGCGTAAGGTGATGGGGCCGGACGACATCTTGCTGTCGGATGTCGGGGCGCACAAGATGTGGATCGCCCGCCACTACCATTGCCATGAGCCCAATACCTGCCTGATCCCGAACGGCTTCTGCTCGATGGGCTTCGCATTGCCAGGTGCCATCGCCGCTCATCTGGTGCATCCGGAGCGGCATGTGCTGGCGATCTGTGGCGATGCCGGCTTCATGATGAACGTGCAGGAAATGGAAACGGCATATCGGCTCAAGGCCGGGATCACCGTGATGGTCTGGGAAGATCACGCCTATGGCCTGATCGCCTGGAAGCAGCAGAACGAATTCGGGCGGCATACACCGCTGTCATTCGGCAACCCCGACTGGTTGCAGCTGGCCAGCGCCTTCGGCTGGCGAGGCCATCTCGTGGCCGGGGCCGACGGCGTCGAACGGACCCTGCGCGAGGCGCTCGAGGAACCGGGCCCAAGCCTCGTCGTGGTACCGGTGGATTACCGCGAGAACGCACTTCTGACCGAACGTCTGGGCAAGATCACGCAACCGATCTGACGCTGGCCATGCAGTCTCCGCTAAACCGATGCCGTTCGACCCGTCGGATTGACGACCAGAAGCCGAGGTCTCCACGATCGCGGCGTTCTCGCGATCAGGGCATATCCGGCAACGTGGCGTACGTTCAGCAATCCACGAAGTTGGGATGCTGAGCGTCGACCTGCTCTTTCAGCGTCATCTTCAGCCCGTCACGCGCGGGAGCCGCAACGCCCTTGCAGCAGTTATAGAAACCGAAAGCGCAATCGAAGTGATCTTCCAGCACCTCGCGCGGAATGTCCGGTGCCATCAGACGGGCAAACTGTTTGCCTTCTTCAGAGTTCGGATCAAGCGTCAGCATGGCACGCTCTTGCCTGTCGCGCATCTTCTCGACCAGCTCACTCACCTTGGCGTAGCCAAGCGGCAGGTCGGTATGGAAGGCGCCGATGAAGGCCTGGCGAAGCTGATCGTCCGACGCGGTATCGGCGATCGCACCTTGAGTTTCCAGATGGTGATGAATGGATGGATAGGACACGGGATATCTCCTGTTGCTATCGAAAGACCAGATGTAACGTTATTACATCCTACGAGCTGACGCAATCATCATTCTCGTTGACGCGCTGCCTATCGATGGCGGCCTGTCGATGATGAATGGTCGTGGCTACGCGGCCTCGCCAATCGATTTTCTGCCCAGGACAGCTTCGGCAGCTTCCGACATCGTGAAATCAGGGTCGATTTGATGGGTCACATCGGTGCCGATCGCCTCATTCGCCCAGCTCGCCGCGTTTCGCCTGTGAAAGTGAATGGCATCCCGATGATATCGGTTCCAATCCTTCCTCTGTCGACCAACGCTCAGAAGGAGATCCTCGAGAGCCGTTCGGTTGGCAGGCTCCAGATCGCCCAGTGGCAGCACCCGTCCCTTCTCCATCGCCTTGATGAAAGAGGATCGCGAAAGTCCGTTGATCAGATCTTCTCCGACTTGATCTCGGACGAAGTCACGATCGTCGAGGTCGTCGAGCTTGTTGGCCATGACTCGAATGGCGACATCGTGCTGGCGGGCATAATTTCGGTACTGCTCGTAGACGCCAACGGATCGGAGCGTCGGCTCCACTACCAGAACCGTGAGATCGAAGCGAGTGAAGAGGCCGGAAGCGAAGGCATCGGCGCCGGCCGTCATGTCGACCACCACACAGGACCGCTCATCGTCGATCAGGTGATTCAAAAGGAGTTCAACCGACCCCGTCTTCGAGTGATAGCAGCGCGTGCCTATATCGCCTTCGTCGAACGGGCCGACAGCCATCAGCTCGATGCCGCCTTCACGCCTGATGAAGTGATCGAAGATCGGGTTCGTTCCGCCGAGCCTCAGCAGACGCGATCCACGACCCGGAGGTGTTGTCTTGATCATCGTGGAGGCCGAGGAGATGCGCGGGTTGTCGCCACACAGATGCTCTTTTATGCGATCGATCTCAAGGCCCATTGACGGCAGGGAGGCAGCGTCTTCAGGCAGCATGCCGATGGCGGTCGCGAGATGCTGGTTGATGTCGGCATCGATGGCGAGAACGTGGCGGCCGTGCTCGGCGGCATAGCGGGAGAACAGGGCGGCAAGTGTGGTCTTTCCGCTGCCCCCCTTACCTACGAAAGCGACTTTCATGAAATTCCGTTGTCATGTGTGAATGATCCGGAATATGTAATAAGTTTCCTGTTTTGAAAAAGCAAGCTTCTTCGTGGTATCGGTGGATTACCGCCAGCACATACTTCTGACCGAACGTCCGGACAACATCACGCAACCGATCTGACGCTGGCTATACAATCTCGATTCCCCCGTCCCGTTCGACGGCTCACGTCAGGAAGCAACTGATGACCCTACGACCTCTATCGCGCCTGCCGCGAATCGCGCTGATATTGCTGTTCGCGGCGAGCATCGCCACCTGCACCACCGTGCAGACCACGAAGAGTGGCGTCATCGGCCTTGATCGGACGCAGCGGATGTCGCCGCTGGTGCCAGCGGAACAGCTCAACCAGGGCGCGAGGGTAGCCTACGCCGAGGTGCTGCAGGGCGCGCAGAACGAGGGCCAGCTCAACTCCGACGCCGCACTGACCGCACGCGTACGCCAGATCGCCGAGCGCATCATTCCACAGGTCAGTGCCTTTCGAGAGGATGCCCTGCAATGGGAATGGCAGGTCAACGTGATCGAATCGGAACAGTTGAACGCCTGGTGCATGCCGGGCGGCAAGATCGCCTTCTACAGCGGCATCATCGAACAGCTGCAACTCACCGATGCCGAAATCGCGGCCATCATGGGTCACGAGATCGCGCACGCCCTGCGTGAGCACTCACGCGAGCGATCCTCGGAACAGGCGTTGACCGGCCTGGTCATCGGTGCCGGTGCGGTTGCCATCGGCGCCGGCTCTGCCGCCGTCGACATGACGCAGATGGCCTATCAGACGGTGTTCGGACTGAGGCACAGCCGCGCCCATGAGACAGAGGCAGATCGGGTGGGGATCGAACTGTCGGCACGGGCCGGATACGACCCCCAGGCGGCAGTCACGTTGTGGCAGAAGATGGGTGCGGCCAGCGGCGGCAAGAGTGGGCCTGAATTCCTGTCGACCCACCCCTCGCCCGACACGCGAGTGAAAGACCTGCGCAAGTATGGAGCGATCGTGCAGCCGCTCTATCTGCAGGCGCGTTAGGCGCCCCCGGGAGAAGTGCCCGACCCAAGAGCAAGAGGTCTATCGTGCAGTTGGTGCGACCGGGCTGGCGGTGCGTCGAGCAGCGCTTGCCTACCGACTGACGAACACGGTATGCCCTGATTTTTCAGCCTCTTCCCGGCGCACCTTGCCCTGCTGCTCCAGCAGGGCAAGGTGCGCCAGCGTCTCGCCAAGGGCAAACGAGAGCTGCTGCTCGTCGAGCTCCCGGGTGAACAGTACGGGGAAGAGCTCGACGGCGCGGCATGGCTCTCGGCACGCCTCGACGACATCGGCGCAGCGCTGCTCGTGATGCGCGACGAGCTGATCGATGCGGGCATGCAGACCGGTGAAGGGACGACCATGCGATGGCAGCACGCGTGTATCTTCGGGAAGGCGTCGCAGTGTATCGAGGCAATCGAGAAAGCTTTCGAGCGGATTCGGGTCAGTATCGCCCGGCAGAAGGCTGATGTTGGGCGAGATCGCGGGCAACACCTGGTCGGCTGCGATCAGCAGGTGGTCTTCCTTGGCGTACAGCATGATCATCGCGGGTGCATGACCACGCCCGAACAAGACCTCGAAGTGCCGGCCACAGAGGTCGATTCCGCGCTCTTCCGACAATGTTCGCCAACGCGTCGGTGGTTCACCGGCCAGCATTCGGTAGACATTGCCGGAGCGCCGCACATGGCTCTTCATCTCGGCACTCACCCCGTGCTCGGCACACCAGTCGGCAAAATGCCCTGCGTAGGTGTCGTCTGCGGTCTGCCATACACGCCGCGCCTTGGCCATCTCGATGTCACTGCCGAGAACGTGTGAACCGTTGGCGGCGAACCAGCCGGCCAGCCCGATATGATCGGGATGGTAGTGCGTGACCAACAGCTTTTCCGGGTATTCATCCTTCCCCAACACCTGTTGCCACAGGCTACGGGTCCTGTCGGAGGCAACGCCGGTATCGATCAGGCAGTTGTCCTCGCCATCGTGCAACAACCAGCAGTTCACATGGTTCAGGGCGAACGGTAGCGGCATGCAGACCCAGTCGATACCGGGCACCACCTCGAACCGTGTGCCCGGTGCCGGTGGTTGGTCGAACAGATAGTCGACTCCGGCATCACACATCGGCCAGATCCCCTTTGCTCTCCAGCCAGCTCTTGCGATCGCCGGCGCGCTTCTTCGCCAGCAACATGTCCATCATCTTGAAGGTATCGTCGTCATCGGCGATGGTCAGACGCACCAGCCTGCGCGTGTCGGGCGAGACCGAGGTTTCACGCAATTGCAACGGATTCATCTCACCCAGACCCTTGAAGCGGGTGACGGAAACCTTGCCTTTCTTCTTCTCTGCCTCGATACGGTCCATGATGGCGTTACGTTCGAGCTCGTCGACCGCATAGAACACCTCCTTGCCCACATCGACGCGATACAACGGTGGCATCGCGATGTACACATGCCCCATCTCGACCAGATGCCTGAAATGGCGCACGAACAAGGCACAGAGCAAGGTGGCGATATGGGCGCCGTCGGAATCGGCATCGGCGAGGATGCAGATCTTGCCGTAGCGCAGCTTGTGCAGATCGGTGGCACCGGGGTCGATACCGATGGCCACCGAGATGTCATGCACCTCCTGCGAGCTGAACAGCTGCTCCGGCGCTGATTCCCAGGTGTTCAGTATCTTCCCGCGCAGCGGCATGATCGCCTGGAACTCGCGATCCCGCGCCTGCTTGGCCGAACCGCCGGCCGAGTCGCCTTCCACCAGGAACAGCTCGGTACGGGCCAGATCGGTAGAGCTGCAATCAGCCAGCTTGCCGGGCAGCGCCGGGCCGCTGGTCACCTTCTTGCGCACGACCTTCTTGCCGGCCCGCGCCCGCTGCTGGGCACTGGCGATCACCATGCCGGCGATCTGATCGCCGGTTTCGGCATGCCGGTTCAGCCACTGAGTCGTGTGGTCCTTGACCACACCCGAGACGAAAACGGCACATTCACGAGACGACAGACGCTCTTTCGTCTGGCCGGAGAATTGCGGGTCTTCCAGCTTTACCGACAACACGTAGCTCACGTGTTCCCAGACATCTTCCGGGGTGATCTTCACGCCACGCGGCAACAGGTTGCGGAAATCGCAGAAGTCACGCACCGCATCGGTGAGCCCGGTGCGCAGCCCGTTCACATGGGTACCGCCCTGCGCGGTGGGCACGAGATTCACATAACTTTCCTGAACCGCTTCGCCACCCTCGGGCAACCACAACACGGCCCAGTCGGCGGCTTCGGCCTTGGAAGCGAGGCTGGCATGGAGCGGCGTTGCCGGCAGGCGCTCGAAACCTTCCACGGCATTGAGCAGGTAATCGAGCAGGCCGTCTTCGTAGAGCCATTCATCCTTCTCACCACTGGCCTCATCGGTGAGGTGCACACGCAAGCCGGGGCACAGCACCGCCTTGGCACGCAGCAGATGACGCAACTTCGACAGCAGGATGGTGTTCGAATCGAAGTACTTCTTGTCGGGCCAGAATCGCAGGCGAGTGCCTGTGTTGCGTTGTCCGACCTTGCCCGACAGGGCCAGGGCCTGATCGACATTGCCGTTCCTGAACGTGGCCAGGTACTCCTTGCCGCCGCGCTTGATGCGCACCTCGAGGCGCTTCGACAACGCATTCACCACCGACACACCCACCCCGTGGAGGCCGCCGGAGAAGCGGTAGCTGTCGTTCGAGAACTTGCCGCCGGCATGCAGCGTGGTGAGGATGACTTCTACCCCCGGCTTGCGCAACTTGGGGTGCTTGTCCACCGGCATGCCGCGGCCATCGTCGTGGACCTCGAGCGAACCATCCTTGTAGAGCGTGACGCCGATTTCGGTGGCGTGCCCGGCCATGGCCTCGTCGACGCTGTTGTCGATGACTTCCTGGGCGAGGTGGTTCGGCCGCTGCGTATCGGTGTACATGCCCGGGCGCTTGCGCACCGGATCGAGGCCGCTGAGCACCTCGATAGAGGCGGCGTTGTATTCGCGGCTCATGATGGCGGCTCAGGATGATGTATCGGCATGGCGGGAGAGTGTAGCTGAACCTCCGCGGCAGGAACGCGGGAGTGTTGCCATGAGAAGTCCCTGTGAGCACCGCTTGAAAGTGTGCGGGTCAATCGACACACTATCGCATCCAAATTCTCCCTGCAGGACACTCATGATCGACTCCCCGCATATCGTGCAGCTCGACGAGACCAACTTCATGGAGGTCGTCGTCGAAGGGTCCGACAACGTACCGGTGCTGGTGGACTTCTGGGCGGAATGGTGCGGGCCGTGCAAGGCGTTGATGCCCATACTGGAAAAGCTCGCCGTGGAGTACAACGGTGCTTTCGTGCTGGCCAAGCTCGACACCGAGGCGCATCCGGGCATCGCTCAGCAACTGGGTATTCGCAGCCTGCCCACGGTGAAGCTGTTCAAGGATCGTCAGCTGCTGGACGAATTCATGGGTGCACTGCCTGAAGCCGAGGTGCGCACGTTCCTGGATGCTCACGTGGGCGCTCCGTTGGCCGCTGAGGAAGAGCTCGCGCCCGCTGGCGACTCGGTGGTCGATGAGGCGCTGAGGATGCTCGATCAGGGCCACGGCGAACAGGCGAAGGCATCGTTGCAGGAAGCGCAGGCCAACGATCCCGAAAACACGGAAATATTGCTGGCACTCGGTCAGGTCTGCGCCAGCCTGGGCGACCTGGACACTGCCGGCAGTTGTCTGAAAGCGTTGCCGGAGGAGCAGCGCAATACGCTGGCAGCACGAAAGCTGGCCGGCACCCTGGAACTGGCCGGCGAGGCAGACGGCACTCGCTCCGAGGCCGAACTGATCAGTGCCTTGGAAGCAGATCCTGGCAGCAGTGAGGCACGCTATCAATTGGCGATCGTCACCGCCTTGCAGGGCGATGTGCAGGGTGCCATGGACCATCTGCTGCAGCTGGTGCAGCGTGATCCGCAATACAACGAGGAAGCGCCGCGAAGAAAGCTCCTTGCCCTGTTCGACATTCTCGGTGACGACCCGCTGGCCGGTCAGTACCGACGCAAGCTGTTTGCGTTGCTGCACTGAAGGTTACCGTCGTTCCGGCCGGCTTCGTCGTGGGCACTGCACATCCGAATCGGCGTGCTCGGTGCCGTGGCAGTGCGGTCCGCCTCAGGTATCGTGCATCCAACCACCGCACTGCCAGCAACGGCCGAACTGCGGTGCCATCCGTTCGCCGCAGCTTCGACAGGTGCGATCGGGGCCCGTCATCTGCCGGCTGGCCTCGAATTCATCGATGATGTCGCGGGCACGCTGTGCATGGCGCGGTTCACTGATCCATACCGAAATCAAGGAGTCCGGTGGCAGTTCCCCGATAGCGCCGCTGAGGTAGCTACCGGAGATTCGCGCCTGCAGACCACCGGCCAGCAGTTCATCCAGCACCATCTGCGCATCGATGATGTGGGCGGCGGTGTACACCTTGAGCATTGACATGTTTTCCCTGGCCGAACCCGATCCGTATGGTACGCACCGCGATCTGTACACGATTCGACTCGTACCGGCCGGCACCTGAGGGCCTCTACCCTGCTACCGGTAGCAACAGCGCCGTGTTACTGATGATCAGGCCATCCTCGTCACCGTACACGTAGTCACCTTCCCGGATCCGGCAGCCAGCGAAGCTGAGGACCAAGCCGGCCTGACCCTCGTCGCGTTTCTGACTCTTGCGCGGATGGGTGCTCAGCGCCTTCACGCCGACATCGCACGCCGCGAGCTCCAGCCGGTCGCGCACGCAACCGTAGACGATGACACCCGCCCAGCCGTTGGTCTGCGCAAGCTCGGCAAGCTTGCCCCCGAGCAACGCACAGCGCAGGGAACCACCGCCGTCGACGACCAGTACTCGCCCCGAGCCGGGTAGCTCGAGTTCACGCCGTACCAGGGAATTATCCTCGAAGACCTTCAGCGTGCGTGCCGCGCCGCCGAACTCGATGATGCCTCCGTAGTCGTGCCAGACCGGGTCTGCTACCTGGACCGTGTTCTCATGGGCGTCGCACAGGTCGGTAGTCTTCATCGCGATGCTCCGCTCACGCCCTGCACCGGTGGCAGCCCGGCATCGACATCGTCGCCCTGCGTCGGCAGGACGTAAGGCAGCTCCAGCGCCTCCAGCGCGACTGAATCGATATGCAGATCGGTGACACCGACCTTGACCACCGCAAGCAGCTCGACGGTATCACGCTCAGCGATGGCATCGACCACGATGCCGGCGTTGACATCGCTACCCGCCAACACCGCACTGCCCGGGCCGACCGCCTCAAGAGCAAGCCCTGTGAGGCGGAATCTGCGCATGTGTCGTTTCAACTTGCCCAGGTAGTGCATGCGAGCAACGATCTCCTGCCCCGGATAGCAACCTTTCTTGAAACTCAACGCATCGATCAACTGCAGGTTCACCATCTGCGGAACAAAGGCCTCGAGCGTTGCCGGTTCGATGTGCGGCAAACCGGCACCGATATCGGCCAGGCGCCAGGCGGCATGATTGGCCAGGGTGGCCGTCGGCGCCTTCGCTTGCCACAGCTCGGCCATCAGGTGTGAAGGCCCGATGAGCAAATGCCGCTGTTGCGTCGTATCCACGCTGTCTGGCCAGCGTAGCAAGTTGACTCCGGAGGCCAGCGTGGTGACCGCCATCGGTTCCGCTGGCGATGACAGCGGCTGCAGCGTCGCCGGGTGGCCGGCCCCCGGAAGGTCGGCCTCCACCTCAGCTCCGGTAGCGGTGACGGACCGCCCTGCGGAAGGCCGGACCGCGGAGGGCCAGCCCGCGAGTTCATCGACGGGATCGACATCGGAGGTACAACTCAGGCCGATACAGACCAGATCCTCACGAACGGTGAACGTGACGTCTGCCCGCATCACGAACATCCGCAGACGTTTGAGCGCCCCTTCCACGATGCTTGCAGGCATCAACAGCCGATAGCACGCGGGGGCCCGATCGTCAGCTCCCGTACGGTTCTCGTCAGCGCGGCCATCATCATCGACGGCGAATACCGTGAACACCGTGAGCAACCGCCCCTTGGGGGTGCAGTAGCCGGTGATCTGAGCACGTTCGATCGGCAGCTTGAGCAAATCGTTGCACAATTGTGACTGCAGGAAGGTTCCCGCATCCCGACCCACCGCATCGATCACCGCCAGCGGCCCGTTGTCGTACAAAGTGAGTGCGGTGCCTGCTGCTGCCGAATCATCGGATGAAACGTCGCGCGCACTCCGCCGCATCGCTGAACGCGCAACGTCTTCGAACTGCGGGGCGCTGGCTTGCATGAGTTCCTGCCACTGAGCGTTCATCCAGTTTTCCTGTTGCTGCGAATACATCCGACATGAACACCCGACAGCGTGAACACTTTGAGCACCCACACCACACAGGGCCCGGGAAGATCGTCGGAATTGCTACAATTGTGGGGTTGGGCAGCGGGCAAGGCAAGCACCCGAGCTCGCCTGCGAGAGCCCTGTAGCCATGTTGATCTGGGAGTAGCCTACCGATGGTTGATGCAAGTGGAAACGACACCGAGGAGGCGCCGGGCGCCGACGACTCCGTGGCCGCAGATCGCCCTGTTGCGGATACGCTCGGTTCCCGTTCACCACAACAAGATGCGGCGGTTCCCGCCCGAGCGAAGCCGGTTCCAGGCAGTATGCCATCGGATGGCTCGGATAATCCGCCCGTCCGTCCATCACTCTCCGGCAAGCCACTGGACGATTCGTCACGAGACCTGCCGCCGGAGATCGGCGGGCAGAAGGGCCCGGAGCCCACCCGCTACGGCGATTGGGAGAAGAACGGCCGCTGTACCGACTTCTGATACGGCCGATACCGAATCACCCGGCGGCCATTGAGTGCCGACAGGCTATCGCAGCGACAACGTCGTCGTCTTCGATGGCTAGCCGGGTCGTTCGGCAGGTGCGGGAGTTGCACCTGCGATGGCCTGCCCCCATGAGAGTAGACTGATACGTCACATTACGGCCGCCGGCCGTCCATCCACCCACCCTGAGCGTCTCGATGTCCTGGAATGACAAGCGGCCCATGTCGCCGCACCTGCAAGTCTACAAGCTGCCGCTGACCGCTTACCTGTCGGTGAGCCATCGCGCCTCGGGCATCGTCAACAGTGCAGCCATTCTGCTGCTGGTGTATGTGCTTGTGAAGGCAGCGGGCAGTCCGGAGGGTTTCGACTTCGCGGAAGCCCTGCTCGGTTCCTGGTTCGGAATGCTGGTGCTGTTCGGCTTCACTCTTTCCCTCTACTACCATCTGTGCAACGGTATCCGGCACCTTTTCTGGGATGTAGGGCGCGGATTCTCGCTGGAAACCGCCGACAAGTCCGCCAAGGCGTGCATCGCAGCAGCGGTCGGCCTGACCGTCATCACCTGGATCGTCGGAGCCTCCTCATGAACACATTGCGCACGCCCCTGTCGAGGGTCAAGGGGCTGGGTTCTGCGAAGGAAGGCACCAGCCACTTCTGGTCGCAGCGGCTCAGCGCGATCGCGATGGTGCCGCTTATCCTGTGGTTGTGCTTCTCCATTGCCGCCCTGCCCGGCATGAGTTACGTCGAGGTTCGCGACTGGCTGTCGAGCCCGGTCACCGCCGTCATCATGATCCTGCTGCTGATCGCCGGTTTCTATCACGCCCGGCTCGGTCTGCAGGTCATCATCGAGGATTATGTGGGCTCTCATGCGGCGCGCACCGTATCAATCATTGCAGTGACCTTGCTCTCCGCGGTGATAGCCATCATCGGCATCTTTTCCGTGCTGCGCGTGGCCTTCTCCAGCTAGTGGCGTTTCGCACCCATTACCTGCAAGGCTGCGCGCCAGTTACCCGCGCTGTGCAAGCCGGCGTCTCACGCTCTGGAACAGAACAAACATGACCAAAGACTACAAGATTCAGGATCACGCCTACGACGTGGTCATCGTCGGTGCCGGCGGTGCCGGCCTGCGCGCCACACTGGGGATGGCCGCTCAGGGCCTGTCCACGGCCTGTGTGACCAAGGTCTTTCCCACCCGCTCGCACACCGTGGCCGCTCAAGGCGGCATGAGCGCCTCGCTTGGAAACATGGGTGAGGACCACTGGAACTGGCACATGTACGACACGATCAAGGGTTCCGACTGGCTCGGTGACCAGGATGCCATCGAATACATGTGCCGTGAGGCGGTACCGGCGGTGATCGAGCTGGAACACTATGGCGTGCCGTTCTCGCGCACCGAGGAAGGCAAGATCTACCAGCGCCCCTTCGGTGGCATGACCACGCACTTCGGCGAGGGTACTGCCCAGCGCACCTGCGCGGCGGCGGACCGTACCGGCCATGCCATTCTCCACACCTTGTATCAGCAGTCGCTGAAGCATCAGGCCGAGTTCTACATCGAACATTTCGCCACTGACCTGATCATGGAAGACGGCGTTTGTCGTGGTGTGATGTCACTCGATCTGGCCACCGGCGAACTGCACCGGTTTTCCGCGCAGATCGTGGTGCTCGCCACCGGTGGCTGCGGCAAGACCTACTTCTCCGCCACCTCCGCTCATACCTGCACAGGCGATGGCGGCGCGATGACGCTACGGGCAGGCCTGCCGCTGCAGGACATGGAATTCGTGCAGTTCCACCCTACCGGCATCTACGGCGCCGGCGTGTTGATCACCGAAGGCGTGCGCGGTGAAGGAGGCTACCTGACCAACAGCGACGGTGAGCGCTTCATGGAACGCTACGCACCCAACGCGAAGGATCTTGCCTCCCGCGATGTGGTCAGCCGGTCGATGACGATGGAAATCAACGAGGGGCGCGGCGTCGGCGATGACGGTGATCACATTCACCTGAACCTGATGCACCTGGGGCGCGATGTCATCGACAAGCGTCTGCCCGGTATCGCCGAGTCTGCGCAGATCTTCGCGGCGGTGGACGTCTCCAAGCAACCGATCCCGGTCCTGCCTACCGTGCACTACAACATGGGCGGTATCCCGACCAACTATCACGGCGAAGTGGTCACGTTGAAGGATGGCGATCCGGACACCGTGGTGCCGGGCCTGATGGCCATCGGTGAGGCAGCTTGCGTATCGGTGCACGGCGCCAACCGCCTCGGCAGCAACTCTCTGCTGGACATCGTGGTATTCGGCCGGGCCGCCGCCATTCGCGCGCGCGAGCTGATCGAACCGGGTCAGAAGCAGAAGCCGTTGAAGGAATCCTCGTCAGAGCCGGTGCTCGATCACCTGAACAAGATACGCAACTCATCCGGCAGCACCCCCACGGCACAGATCCGGGACACCATGCAGGCCACGATGCAGAAGCATGCCGCCGTGTTCCGCACTGCCGAAACGCTCGAAGAGGGGGTGGTGAAGATGCGCGAGGTTGTCGACAGCTTCAAGGATGTGCGTGTCGATGACAAGAACCTGATCTGGAATACCGACCTGGTCGAGACTCTGGAACTGGAAAACCTGCTGTTCCAGGCTCAGACCATCATTCGATCAGCCGTCAACCGTACCGAAAGCCGTGGTGCCCATGCGCGTGACGACCACGAAGAGCGCGATGACGAGAACTGGATGAAGCATACGCTGACATGGACCGACGACGACGCCAACGTGGCGATCGACTACCGCCCGGTACACATGTACACCCTGACGGATGATTGCGAGGTCATTCCGCCGAAGACACGCGTTTACTAGACGAACAACGGAGAACGCAGCAATGGCAGAATTCAGACTACCCGCCAATTCGATCATCAACAAGGCGGGCAAGATGTTCCGCTCCGGCAACAATGGCTCGGGTAACGGGGGCTCGGTAAACGGGGGCTCGGGCAACGGTGTCACCCAGGGTAGCGACGGAAAGGCGAACGGTTCCGGTGACACGGCCACTCAAGGCACCGGCGAAGGCAAGCTGAACATCCGTCGTTTCAAGATCTACCGCTACGACCCCGACAGTGGTGAGAATCCGCGGCTGGACACGTTCGAACTCGACATCGACAGCTGCGGGCCGATGGTTCTCGACGCGATCATCAAGATCAAGGGTACGCTCGACTCCACGCTTACGTTCAGACGCTCCTGCCGCGAGGGCATCTGCGGTTCCTGCGCCATGAACATCGATGGCAGGAACGGGTTGGCCTGCACCACGGGTATTGCCGACATCGATGGTGATATCACCATCTACCCGTTGCCGCATCAACCGGTGATCAAGGATCTGGTGTCGGACCTGACCAACTTCTACGCACAGTATGCGTCGATCGAGCCCTGGCTGAAGTCCGACACGCCGGCGCCGCCTGACAAGGAACGCTTGCAGTCTCCGGAAGATCGCGACAAGCTCGATGGCTCCTACGAGTGCATCCTGTGCGCCTGCTGCTCGACCAGCTGCCCCAGTTACTGGTGGAACCCGGATCGCTATCTCGGCCCTGCCGCCCTGCTCGCCTCTTACCGTTGGCTGGTAGACAGCCGTGATGAGTCGACCGGTGATCGCCTGGATGATCTGGAAGACCCGTTCAAGCTGTACCGTTGCCATACCATCATGAACTGCGCCCAGGTGTGCCCGAAAGGCCTGAACCCGGCGAAGGCAATCGCTGAAACCAAGAAGATGCTCGTGCAGCGAAGGATGTAAGCGCCTTGGTACACAGCGTGAACATCGGCAGGCTGCGTTGGCGATGCCGGCGCGGTATGCGTGAACTTGATGAGGCCATGCTGGCCTACGTCGACCATCATTACGGCGCTGCCACGGATGGCGAGCGTCAGCGCTTCGAGGAACTGCTCGATTGGCAGGACCCGGAGTTGTATGCACTACTTTGCGGCAAGAGCAAGGATGCTCACTATGAACCCATCATCGTCAAGATCAAGCAGTCACTGGCCGAGCTGGCCATTCAGGCGCGCGGCGACGCCAGCCACTGACGCTGCCGCGCAGCCTTCAGCACGCTGCTCCCTGCGAATCGGCTCGTCTCGCTACCGACCGGTATTGCTTGCCCTTCTGGCACTCCTGTCCGTACGTGCTCTGTGGCAGCTCCCCTTACCGATCTTCGAAGCCACGCTGCTGCTGCTGACCGGCGGCATCATCGGCTGTTGGTCGCGTCGCCGTGAACCGCGGCTTCAGCAGCTCATGCACGATGGTTGCGGTCGCTGGTCGTGGTGTGCTCAGGGCCACTGGCGCAGTGGTACGCTGACCGGCGGTTGCTATCGCAGCCGCCTGCTGATCGTTCTCGCGCTGCTCGACGATGATGGCCGAACCCATCGGCTGTGCCTTTGGCGCGACGCGATAACGCCGCGTGACTTCAGCTATCTGCAATTGCAGCTACTGTTGCTCGATCGTGAGACCCTCAGCACTCCATCCACACCGCCGCAAGCGTGAGACCCTCGATGCTTCATCCACACCATCCGCACGAACGGAAGCGAAACACCCTTGGCGCTTCGTCCACATCACCTGGAGCACGTTCATGACGCAACCGATCTACCTGGGTATCAACGTCGACCACGTGGCCACGGTTCGTCAGGCACGCGGGGGCAGATATCCTGACCCGGTACACGCAGCCTTGCAGGCCGAGCTTGCCGGTGCCGATGGCATCACCATGCACCTGCGTGAGGACCGTCGTCATATTCAGGATCACGACATTCAGCGCTACGCCGCCTGCCTGCAGACGCGGCTCAATTTCGAGATGGCGGCAACGGACGCCATGCGTGATCTCGCCCTCGCAGTGGCGCCTCGCCACGTCTGTCTCGTGCCCGAGAAGCGTGAGGAACTGACCACCGAAGGCGGGCTCGATGTGGCAGGCAACAGCGATCGGCTAAGCGATCTGTGCACCGCCCTGCGCGAGGCAGGCATTGCAGTTTCCCTGTTCATCGATCCGGACGAGACCCAGATCGAGGCTTCGGTACGGGCCGGCGCACCCGCCATCGAGTTGCATACCGGGCGCTACGCCGATGCACCTTCGGAGGCTGAGCAGTCCGATGAGCTGGACACGATCGAACGCGCCGCGCACTTCGGTGCAAAACTCGGGCTGACCGTGAACGCAGGGCACGGCTTGCACTACCAGAATGTGCAGGCGGTGGCGCGGATCGGGGTTATTCACGAACTGAACATCGGTCACAGCGTGATTGCCCGCGCCTTGCTGACCGGCTTGCCCGAAGCTGTCGCAACACTCAAGCGCCTGATGGTCGAAGCGCGTTATTCATGATGGTCGGCAGCTGAGGTCCGGCTCATGATCTTCGGTATCGGAGTAGACATGACCACCGTCAGCCGCGTGGAAAGAACCTGGCAGCGTTTCGGTATCCGTTTCGCGCGACGGTTCCTGCATGAAGACGAGCTGGCTGAACTGGCAGCCCTGAGTGACAACAAAGGCATTCTGCTGCCAGCGCGTTTTCTCGCCAAGCGATTCGCCGTGAAGGAAGCTGCCGTCAAGGCGCTGGGCACTGGCGAGCGTGTTGGTGTGCTGTTACGCGATTTCGCCCTCGACCACGACTCACTCGGCAAACCGGTACTGAGGGTTCACGGAGTGGCCGCCAGGCGTTGCACCGATGCGGGAATCGACGCGCTACACGTCAGCCTTTCCGACGAAGGCGATACGGTGGCGGCCTTCGTGGTGCTGGAGATTTGCAGCGGGTAGCACCGACACGTCAGCAGCCCTCTTGCGCGATGACGACAGGTTTTGCGTCGTTCTCGTGTCGGAGAACCCTGGTCGCTACTGACGCAGGTCGAGAGTTGGCGTGCTCTCATCCGCAATTGCCGAAGGTCTCGAACAGCCTGAGAATCTGTGAGCCAGCACCCGCTTGACCCTGAGCAGGATGGGAACCCACGCGTGCGACGCCTGAAAATAAACCGGGTGCGCAGTTGCTGCGGTCAAGCGTCTACTGAAGCGACCGATATCTCTCGTAAGCGACCGATAGTCCGGTCTGTCACTAAACTCTACCTCACTACGCCGCAATATCCGGGCGTCCACGAAACGAGGCACTCCGGTAGAACCTGACTGTTCACTGCGACGACAACATGGCTGACGGCACTCATCAGCCATCACAATGAGATAAAGAACGCATGAAGACGTTCACTATGCAAACCTCCGGTTTGCCATCGCATACGCCGGTGGCAGAAACGTTCTCCGAATTCCGATCGAGCTTGATTCCCGCACGTTTGCAACGTGCTACGTGTGCCATTGGCAAGCATCGCAACGGCCAACGACTGACCGTGCCCGCTGTATTGATGACAGCCATGCTGGTGGCATCGTGTGGCGGTGGCGGGAACGGTGATGGCTCGGAGGTAGCGGCGAATGAGCCCGGCCGCGAGCCCGCAACCACCGTTACGCCGAACACCGAGAGTCAATCGCCTTCCACCTCGAACGAACCCGAGGCTGCGGGCAGCTCGCCGACTACCGACGCGTCCGGTACCGATTCCTCGAACGGATCAACCTCCGCTTCCGGGCTGGAGAGTGATCAGGGAACCGAAGCCGGGACATCGGCGAAACGGTCAGCACCAGGTGCGGGTTCCACCTCTGGCTCGGGTTCCGGTTCCGACTCCCAGTCCGCGTCGGGCGGGGAGTCTGGATCAGAGCAGGAAGTGTCAGCCTCGAGTCAGAAGGAGATCACCGACCCCTCAGCGCCTGGATCTGCCGCGAGCAAATCCGGTAGCAGTGACAGCGACATCAAGGCGGAAATCGAGCAGGAAAAAGCGGTAGCCAGGCAGGAAAAGACAGGCAGCGGGCAGAAAGAGGCCACGACAGCCCGCTCGACGTCATTCAAATCGAACAACACGCCTGGCTTCGGGGCAAAGCTGCTGGCGGACGGCACGGTCGTGGTCAGCTGGGCGAAGGATCCGGAAGCACGTGGGTACAACGTCTACCGTCAGGCCGAATACCTGACCACGGTCTTTACCAACGAGTACCGCCACCCGAAGGCACCCGAGGGCAGCTATTACTACGAGATAGAGGCGTTCAAGCCGCCAAACGATGCTCGCTACCGGGTCGCCAAGGGCCTGACCGTGGATGTCGGCAATGCACAGCTGAAGCGTAAGCCCTACGACGGCCTACCTTCGATGTTGACACCTGATTATCAGCTGGCGTTCTCGGATGAATTCAACGGTAGCAGCCTGGATGAGAGCAAGTGGAGCACTCGCTTTCTCTGGGGACCTGACAAGACCATCAACAATGAAGTGCAATACTACGTCGACACCTTGAACAAGCCGCAATTCGGTTACGATCCGTTCCTCTTCGACGGTCAGCATCTCACCATCAGAGGCGTGCCCACACCCTCCCACCTCAAGGCCAAGGCGAACAACAAGCCATACCTGTCGGGCATCATCACGAGCTACGACTCTTTCAAGTTTACCTACGGTTACGCCGAAGTACGTGCGAAGATGCCCTTTGGGCGGGGCCTATGGCCCGCGTTCTGGTTGCTGAACGCCTACTACAACGACCGGCGACCCGAGATCGATATCATGGAGTTCATCGGTCACGACCAGGATGCGGCCCATCATACCTACCACTACTTCGACTACGACGACAAGCTGCGCTCCACCAAGCTGTACCCTACCGTCGGCATGGATTTCACGCATGACTTCCACACCTTCGGTGCGCTGTGGAAGCCCGGGACAATCATCTTCTACGTCGACGGCGTGCAGCGTAAACGGGTAGACGACTCCAACGTATCGCACGAACAGATGTACGTACTGCTGAACCTTGCGATGGGCGGCTGGTGGGCGGGAGACCCATCCGACAAGACGCCCTTCCCGGCCGATTACGTCATCGACTACGTTCGGGTCTATCAGGGCAACATGCAGAATGATGACACCATCCTCTCTGACGGCGCGGGTTTCGATGGCGATGCGGGTTCCACGATCCCGGAGGCGGCGGATTCACTCGGCTCGACACCGAATCACCTGCCCGATCGTGAAGACTGGCCGGAAGGGTATCCCTATTGAAGCTTCCAACGTGCGGACCAGCACCGGACAGAGAAGCACGAGAGGTTGCCCTTCCACGCATTGACGGGACCGACGAGCGCCGGTATCGCCCCTCCAGGGGCCCCGAGGCTGATTGATAACAGGCGTTGACCTGAGGAACGTCACGTAACGATCGACTGAAGCCGGTGTACTGTAACGCCCTGATCGCCGGGGTTTGTTGCAGTACGCCAGCGGTTCAACCGCATGATACGCTGGGCTTGAACGTATCCTGTAGTTGAACCGTCCGGAGTTCCAGCGCGTGCACGATTCCGAAAGGATGCTTCAAACCCCCGGGCGAACGAACTCTACGGGCGGGGTGCTTGAGCGGTCGCGCTCGCGCTCCGTCGAACCTTCACGATCCGCGGCCTTCCTGTGGCTGCTGCCACTACTGACCCTGTTCGCATCACTCGGCGCTCACGCGCACGAGATCAGGCCCACCGTGATCGACATGAGCATCGATGCAGGCGAGGTACGCCTGGTGCTTCGAGCGAATGTCGAAGCCTTGCTTGCCGACATAAGCCCGGAACACGATGACACGGACCAGTCACCCAACGCGCAACGCTACGACCGCTTGCGCGAACTCGCCCCCGAAGCGCTGCGCTCCCGGCTGATAAAGAACGCCGGCCGGTTCGTCGACACGATGGAACTGATCGACGATCAGGGCGGCCGGGTGGCCCTGGCGCTGAGCGATGTCACGATTCCACCGGTGGGAGACGTGCGCCTGCCGCGCGACTCTCGCATCACCGTGACCGGCCTGCTGCGGACCGGGGTGGACACCGTGAGCTGGCAATGGACAGCCAGCAATGGCCCGGTGATCCTGCGCCACGGCAGCGCGAACTCACCGAATGCCTACAGCGCCTATCTGGCACCGGGAAAGCAGAGTGCCGCCATTGCAGTATCAGGCGAGCAACCCACACTCGGCGCCTGGCAGAACGCAGTGGATTACATCCAGATCGGCTTCGTGCACATCATACCCAGGGGGGTCGACCACATACTGTTCGTGATCGGGCTGTTTCTGCTCGCGCCACGCT
Organism: Granulosicoccaceae bacterium; assembly: GCA_965214025.1. Classification (GTDB taxonomy): domain Bacteria; phylum Pseudomonadota; class Gammaproteobacteria; order Granulosicoccales; family Granulosicoccaceae; genus Granulosicoccus. The sequence goes on along the minus strand of CBDCAW010000023.1, from coordinate 66,928 downwards.
GGCGGCCGATCGTCTGGCAGGTAAGTTGTTTTACCGTCGCGCATACCTTCACCCTCGCACTGGCAACTCTTGGCTACGTCAGCATTCCAGCCGCACTCGTCGAACCCCTGATCGCGCTGTCGATCGCCGCGATTGGTATCGAGAACCTGTTCGTGTCCGCGGTCTATCGCTGGCGCAACCTTGTAGTATTCTCCTTCGGCCTGCTTCACGGGCTCGGCTTCGCAAGTGTACTTGCGGATGTGGGCCTGCACAGCGGGCACTTCCTCGGCGCATTGATCGCCTTCAACATCGGTGTCGAGATCGGTCAGCTGAGTGTGATCGTATTGTGCTTCGTGCTGGTCGGTTGGCCACTTCGGGAGCGCCCCTGGTACCGCCGGGTGGTGACGATACCGGGCTCACTGATCATCTCGGTCGTCGGCCTTTACTGGTTTGTCGAGCGGCTCGCTTGAGCAGCTGACACCTTGGGATTTCTAGCGCGACTCGCCGATCACCGACCACTGCCGCGGAAAGCGTGCGGTTTCAAGTGATATCGAAGGTTCGCTAGAAAACGGTGTAGGGCTCCTCATGCAACGTGAAAGTGTGCAGGAGTGCGTCGAATGCCATACCGAGCCCCTCAGATTCACGCTGTTCACCGATTGCGTATAAACCCACGTTGAAGCCAAGCCCTGAAACCATTGCCTGATAGACGACCAGTGTCAGTTCGTCTCCGTGCAGATCGATCGAGTCAAGCCAGATTCGATCCCGGACCGCTGGCCTGCCGTCTACCACGATGGCTTCCGTTTCCCGGCCACTCGATACGAACCCGCCGCTCTGCGCACCGGGCATGACTTCGATCATCACGTAGTCGGCGTACCGGTCCGATGTGTGGCTCATCTTGGATTCGAAGCCGACCGCGTAGCTCCAGTCCGATGCTGCGTCATCGACAGTGTCTTCATCGATGGTCACGATGCGCTGCCAGCCTGTTGGAACAGCGACATCGAATGCGTACAAAGTGTCAGAGTAATGGCTCAGGGAATCGATGTTCAGATTGCCCACCGCCCTGATGTTCGGAGGTGCGGAAGACACCTCGTGCAAACCTGCATCGACCGGTGCGTCAGGCGCAGGGCCATGCAAGCCGCGAACGACAACAGTGTCGCCGGAGAGAATGTAGAACCAGGGAGCGATGACAAAGCTCGCCGACAGTGCGAACAGCAATCGAGTAATAAGCATGAGCGGGAGGATCGCTCATGGGCGCTTCGATTGCCGAGACCCGATCGGCAATCCTTGTGGAATTCTCGACGCTCAGGCCACGACCATGGTCTTGAACGTGAACATGCCAAGGCCGTCGGGTTCCGAGCCGGAGTCGGTGTCGCCGTCGGTGTCTTCCAGCTCGGGCGCCATACCGCCACTGGAGGTAGGCAGCGAGCCGTCACCTGCTCCGTCGTCAAGACCCGCTGTCGCGAGCCCGCTCGTCTCGCCTGTATCGCCGGTGGCGGTGCCGGTGCCCGAAGTCGTGCCCGCAACCGATCCGCCTGTAGTGGGGAGTTCCGTAGTAGTGGAACCCGCCGTGGCGGTATCGGTTGTCGTGGAACCGGTAACGGGTAACCCCGCTGTACCGGAATCCGTGGTGGTCTCGCCCGTGGTCGCCGAATCAGTCGTGCCCGAATCCGCAGTGGTAGAGCCGGCGGTAGTGGAGCCCGTCGTCGCTGTGCCGGCCGTGGTCGAACCGGTGGCACCCGAATCGGCTGTGGTCAAGCCAGTTGACGTGGAACCGGTGGTGCTGTCACTGCCTGACGTCGTTGCATCGGTAGTACTGGTGGCCGTCCCGGCATCCGTGGTAGCGCCGACCGTATCACCGGTAGTACCGGTGGCCGTCCCGGCATCCGTGGTAGCGCCGACCGTATCACCGGTAGTACCGGTGGCCGTCCCGGCATCCGTGGTAGCGCCGACTGTATCACCGGTTGTATCGGTCGTTCCGGTCGTTCCGGTCGTTTCACCGGATGTGGTGCCGGTCGTAGTGTCGGTCGTGCCTTCGCCCGTCGTGCCACCATCCGGATCATCGTTGGCGCCTGTCGTGGCGCCGTCAGTCGTACCAGTGCTGCCATCGGTACCACCCGTGGTGGTTTCACCGGCCGTGCCACCCTCGGTTCCACCGGTCGTGGTTCCGTCGGTCGTACCACCTTCGGTACCGCCGGCCGTGGTTCCGCCGGCCGTGCTGCCTTCCGTACCGCCGGTCGTGGTTCCACCGGTCGTGCCGCCGTCGGTACCGCCGGCCGTGGTTCCACCGGTCGTGCCGCCTTCCGTACCGCCGGTCGTGGTCCCATCGGTGGTGCCGCCCTCGGTACCGCCGGTCGTGGTTCCACCGGTCGTGCTGCCTTCGGTGCCGCCGGTCGTGGTTCCGCCGGTCGTGCCACCCTCGGTACCGCCGGTCGTGGTTCCACCGGTCGTGCCACCCTCGGTACCGCCGGCCGTGGTTCCGCCGGCCGTGCCACCCTCGGTACCGCCGGTCGTGTTTCCACCGGTCGTGCCACCCTCGGTGCCGCCAGCGGTGGTTCCGCCGGCCGTGCCGCCTTCGGTGCCGCCCGTCGTGGTCTGACCCGCCGTGCCGCCCTCGGTGCCGCCCGTCGTGGTCTGACCCGCCGTGCCGCCCTCGGTACCGCCCGTCGTGGTCTGACCCGCCGTGCCGCCCTCGGTGCCGCCCGTCGTGGTCTGACCTGTCGTGCCGCCCTCGGTGCCGCCCGTCGTAGTCTGACCTGTCGTGCCGCCTTCGGTACCGCCGGTCGTGGTCTGACCCGTCGTGCCGCCTTCAGTGTCGCCGGCGCCTGGGCACCCGGTGGCGTCGGGATCTGCTATGCACGGGTCTGAAGCGGGACTCTGATCATCCAGCGGATCGCTGCCCTGCGCGATTTCGGCTATATTGCTCAGGCCATCCGAGTCGGCATCGAAGTTTTCGGTATCGTAGGCAGAAGCCCGAAAGACCACACTGCCCTCGGTGGCCCCGACCCGCTGGTTGAGTTGCAGAACCGCGAGCCGGTATGGACGGTTGCTGGATGGATAGATCGTCGCACTTGCCGTGCTCTCGCTGTTTTGCGGCACCAGGGTTTCACCTGTCCAGACATCGCCGGCGCGATTCAGTATCACCGGATCACGGTTGACGGTGACCTCGGCAAACACGGCTGTACGTACCGCTGCATCGGCATTCGCCAGGCCCTGCGGTAATTCCAGCCGAACGGACAATGGTACGTCGACTCTCACGGAATCGGCGACCAATGGGTCTGTACCCTCGTCCAGTTCGACGATATTGAAGCGTCCGTCGCGATCATCATCGAAGGACTTGTCGTAATCGCCGTCGCTGATCCTCGGCCCGAACGACACAGCCCCTGCCCGTACGTTGAAGGTCTTGTCGAAGACCGCCAATACCAGGCCGCCCGGCCCGAACCACGTGACCACTATGTCGGACTCACCACCGGAGGGTATCGTAGCCTCGCCGACAAACGAATTGTTGTCGGCAAGTGACACCGGATCGCAACTGCTTTCAAGGATACAGGTGTCGTTGACGCTGATCGTCAAAGACAACTGCGAAGGATCGATCGCCCTGAGCTGACTCAGAAAGGCGGGCTTCCTTACCTCGACCCTGCCGCTGCCGTTCTCATCCACGACCACGCTTGCGCCGTGTTCCTGGTTACAGGACCACAGAGCGGGCAAGACCAGTAGCACGAGCAGCCAGCGCAGCAACGGCGTTTGCAGCCGCACTACTGGCGAGTCGTCAGGTGTGGGAACCATCATCGTATGAATGCTCAAGGCTGCGGCGGCTCTACCGTAATGGTCAGCGGAATATCGGGACCGGTGGGCCCCGAGCCACCGTTGTCATCACCACCTCCGCTGCTGGCACCGGCCGCGATCGCACCGACCACGAGAACCCCGAGCACGCCATAGAGCACCTTGCGGCCAGTCGACATCTCCTGTGCAGCCGGCTCGGCCACCGGCCCGTTCTGTGTGGCGGGAGCCGGAGCAGGATCGGTAGCCCGGTCTTCAGGGGTGACCAGGCGCCGTTCCAGCGGGTCGAACGCGAAGCCCTGGATGGTTCGGTTGCCGCCTCGATCACGCGCCTCGAGGTAGTACTGGATAAGCTCGGCCGACTTGTCTTCAGTCTCGATGGAGATCGTGTAGATGTCACTACCACCGATCGACTTCATCTCGCGTGCCTCGTAGACGCCATCGGGATCGGTTCGAAAATGCAGGGTGACGCTCGTGACCTCTTCGTTGTCGGTGACGGTGGAGGAAAACACCTGCGTTTCTCCGCGAACGCCCTCGTCGACCGCCTGCAGTTCGATGACCGGTGGATCGATATCGATATCCTGCGCCAGGCTGGTGGCAGGAACCGCCGCCATGACCGAGAAGACCAGTTGGCAGGTTGCCACCGTGCAGGCGACCAGCCGCGACGCGATCGATGAGGACATGTACTCGTATCTCCCTGGGTTCAGTCGGCGGATGGCCAGGCTGAACTGTTCAATTGATGACGTAATTCTTCAGAACCCGATGCTCACTGCACTACTTCGGGGTTCAACTGGCAGTTCACCACTGGCGGGTCACCGGTAGCAGTAAACTATTGGCCATTCACCACTGGTAAATGACCACCGGCAGATCACCAGTTGATGGCCGACCAGCCGTTCGAAGTTCTGGCACTGGTGAGCCTGATCGATGCGAGATCGCGCGGCGCACTGGTGATTGTACCGTCGGGCCGTTCCAGCCGGTCGATGATGAGGTTACCAACTATGACACCTTCCGCCTTACGCGTAGCCATGCTGGCGATGCGTGTAAATACCGTACTGCTGTTCTCGAATAGCTGCAGAAACTGCTGAATGCGGGCACCCGAGGGTTCCGTCAGTCGAATCACGCTGTTGATGTCACGTCGTTCGATGGCCGTGGCCAGTTCCAGGAAGTTCGAATACACCTCTTGCAGGTCGGCATCGGATATGGGTAGTTCGGTGGAACGCTCCGGTACAGCAGCACGCTCACGCTCGGCCTGCCGGCCACTTTCAGCCGCTGCCTCGGCACGAGCCTGTGCTTCGGCCTGTGCCTCTACACGAGCGCGTGCCGCCGCTTCGCGTCGAGCCGTCTGGTTCTGTATTTCCCGATCACGCCGGGTCTGCGCATCGACATCGGGTGCCCCGGCTCCACTCTGCCCCCCGGCGCTGGCCTGACGAGCGGCCTCGGCCTGCACTTCACGATCCAGACGTGTCTGGCGCTCGGCGGCTGACTCACCGGCGTTCGTGTCTGCCTCGGCCTGCCTGGCGGCTTCCGCTGCCCGTGCGGCCTCAGCTGCAGCCGCCTGTTCCGCCTCGCGCTCGGCCTGCGCTTCAGCCTCTGCCTGCGCTTCACGTTCGGCCTGCGCTTCAGCCTCTGCCTGTGCTTCGCGTTCGGCCTGCGCTTCGGCCTCCGCCTGTGCTTCACGTTCGGCCTGCGCTTCGGCCTCCGCCTGTGCTTCACGTTCGGCCTGCGCTTCGGCCTCTGCCTGTGCTTCACGTTCGGCCTGTGCTTCAGCCTCTGCCTGTGCTTCAGCCTCTGCCTGTGCTTCGCGCTCGGCCTGCGCTTCGGCCTCTGCCTGCGCTTCACGTTCGGCCTGCGCTTCTGCTTCTGCCCGTGCCTGGCGTTCGGCCTCGGCCTGGCGTGCAGCTTCCGCGTCGCGCTCCGCCTGAGCCTGCCGTTCAGCAGCTTCGGCCTCTGCCTCAGCTCGTGCTGTTGACTCGGCCTGTGCATCCCCCGGTGCGTTGCCGGAGGAACCACCCGAGGCGATCTGCTCTCTCAGGGCCTCGAATTCAGGCCGACCGTAGCCGTAGACGCGACCATCCATCGCATCCAGGGCCCGCTCCGCTTGAAGGAAATTGCCACTCTCCATCAGCGCTTCGACGTTGGCGAGCTGCTCGCGAAACCGTACCGACAAGGGTTTTGCCCGCGAACCGTCTGCACCACCGGTGTCGGCTTCAGCGGAGTCGCCGGAACCCGGTCGGGCAGCACCGGACCGATCCGAATCTGGTAAGCCTTCAGCCTCCCGTTCGGCAACGTTGGTACCGCTGCCAAGCCAGCCGTCGTACACCAGCCAGGCACCTGTGCCGAGCAGCAGCATCGCCACGAGCATGAGCAACCCACGCCAGCGCGATGACGGTGGCACTTCTTCGTAGTCGTAATCGTCACTATCGCGAAAACCGGCGCGCCAGTCGTCATCGAAATCCGCGGTCCGCTGTTTGCTGCCGGTGCTATCGTCGGAAAGAAAGTCGAAGTCGCTCGCTGCCGGCCTCGCAGGCTTCGTCTTCGTATCGGGCACGCCCGTGTCGGCAATGTTGCCCAGCTTCTCGATGGGTACGGGCCGCCGGATCTTCGGAAGCTCTCGACGCTGCGGGGCGTTGTCACGCGCCGGCCGGTTCGCGGCATCATCTTCGAGAAAGTCGAACGGCGAGGTCCTTCGCTTGTTGGTATTGTCGAATTCAGGGTCAGACATCACACTCGCCGCGCTTGGGGGGCCGCGTCGTCAGGGCCAGGGTCGGAAAGCCGCTTGATTCCGGCCATGAAACGTGCCGATGAACAAACCCGCCTCAGCTTCATGATAGCTGATCGTCCGGCTCGCGCATCATCGACCGGCCAGACCCGGTCAGCGGGTGATCGAATCGCGCCCGCCACGGATGTGAACCGGATCATCGACCCGGCACTAAAGATCATCCCGCTCCAGAGCGGTCTCGATGTAGATACGACGCAACTCGCGGGCCACCGGCCCCGGCACGCCCTCACCGATCGTGGTGCCGTCGATCTCGACCACCGCCATGACGAAGCTGGAGGCACTGGTCACGAACGCCTCGCTGGCCTCACGGGCGGCAGCCACCGTGAATGGCGCTTCCTCGATGCTGTAATCCTGCTCGCGCGCGAAACGCAGCACCGCATCCCGGGTGATACCACTGAGAATTTCAGGGCCCAGTTGCCGCGTCTGGATCACGCGGTCCGCCCGCACGATATACGCATTGTTCGATGTACCTTCGGTCACATGGCCATCCTCGACCATCCAGGCATCGTGCACACCGGCATCCACCGCCGCCTGCTTCGCCAGCGAAGGTCCGAGCAAGCCGACCGTCTTGATGTCGCGACGCTTCCAACGTTGATCGGGTACCGAGATGACCCGAATGCCAGTGGTTGCCATGGCCGTATCGATCATCGACTTCTCCTGCGTGAACATCACCAGTGATGAATCCTGATGCGCCGGAAACGCGAAGTCGCGATCGGCGACCCCGCGACTGATCTGCAGGTACACCAGGCCCTCGCGTACCTCGTTACGCTCGAGAAGCTCCTGCTGGGCGGCGATGATGGCGTCGTCACTGCAAGGCGGGGCCATCGACAACTCGGCCAGGGAACGCCCCAACCGTCGCAGATGCGCACGGTTATCGATCAGGCGCCCGTCGAGCACCGTGGTGACCTCGTAAACGGCGTCGGCAAACAGGAAGCCTCGGTCGAGCACCGAGATCTTCGCATCGGCCTCGGCGACGAAATCGCCGTTTACATAGAATGTTCGGTTCATCGGTCAATGTTCCCCACGGTATTTCCACGATAGTGCTTCGACATCACTACTCGAGATCCTAAGTCATGCCGGCGAAGGACCACAAGCTCATGCCAGCAAACGTTCAAGTTCCGCCAGGGAACTGACCACCACGCGCGGTGGCGCCAGGTCGTCGGGCCATGACGATACCAGCGGGTTGTACCAGCAGGCATGTGCACCGGCGTTGTGTGCGCCACCCACGTCGGTCTGCGGGTTGTCGCCGACATGCAGCAACGCGCCGGCGGGCAGGTCGAATTGGGCCAGACAGGCGTCGAACATCGCGGTAGCAGGCTTGGCCGCGTGATTGAGCGTAGCCCGGTAGATGCCGTGAAAATGGTGATCGATGCCTATCAGTGAAAGGTCGGCATTGCCGTTGGTGATCGCGGCGAGCTTGTAGCGTGGTTTCAATGCGCTCAGCAGTTCATGCACGCCGGGATACAGGGTCACCTCGCTACGTACACGGTAGAAAGCATCGAACGCCTCATCGGCCAGGTCTGCGGAATAGCCGAACTCTTCCAGCAGATGGATGAACGACGCCGTTCGCATGGCGGTGACGTCACCCCGCAGATCAGGACGCCTGGCATAGAACGCGACCCGATGCTCACTCAGCGCCCCCTCCGAGTACCGACTGGTGATACGCGGCGCATGCCGGCTCAGCCATTCGTAAGAGGCAAGCTCCGCCTTGCGGATCGCCGGTGCGCAATCCCAGAAGGTGTCGTCGAGATCGAAGGAGACGGCTTCGATATCCGCGAAATCGCTCGCGGTGTCGGTGCTGTTCTGCGTAGCGGTAGTGCTAGTCAAGGCGATACCTGTGGTTCGGCCCGTTAGTCCTCGGCCATCAATGGTGCATGCGATTCATCATGTACGCTCGGGAAACCAGAATGTGACTGCGCTATCAGCATCACGTGCACCCGCCGCGGGCCATGGGCACCGATTTCCAGCGTCTGCTCGATGTCGGCCGTGCGTGATGGGCCGGTGATCAGGTTGGTCGCTCGCGGCAACGGCTCAAGGGCGCGCAACAAGGGCCAGAGCGCCTCCATGTGGCCGATGATCTGTGATTCGTGCAGGACGATGAGATGATTCTCCGGTAGAAAGTTCAGCGAAACCGGCGTATCGGCGCTGCTGACCACTGCCAGGCTACCAGTTTCGGCAATGCCCGCCAGGCAGGGTGTGATCGCTGTGGCCTCGCTACCGCTGGCTGAGCCCACCGTGTAGTCGTCGGGCCAGGCCAGAGCCGCCAGCGCAGGCGCCACGCTGGTCTTGCCGGTAATCGCATGCTCCTCGAGGTAGGCGGCCACGGCTGTGGGTATGTCGCGCAGCGTCTGCAGCCGCACCACGCTCGTCTGAGCCGCCTCCATGTTCGCGATCAATGCACCGGTCAGATCACCTCCGGCACCCGGGATGGCGGGACGTGTGGATGCCGGCCGCCGGTGCAGTCGTTCGGCGACGGCAGCGGGTGGCGCATCGAGGTCAGCGCTGGTCTCCTTGTGCAAGGCCTTGCGGATACGCTCCAGCATGGCCGTTCGGGCATTCGTTGCGGCAGTGTTCATCAGGCACCACGGCGGGGTATCGATGGATTTGCACCATCGGCCACAGGGCGGGACGACCCACCGTTCGCCGCATACAGTGCCATGAATGTCGATTTGCCCTGAGGCGCAGCCAGATCACGAGCACGCGTCCATTGGCCGGCCAGGGGCAGCTTCCGGAACGCTCCGCGTCGGTGCCCCAGCCGCCACAACGCCCCGACGGCTACCCGTGTGGCAAGCCGGTACAGCCGCGGCCGACGTACCAGCGCCGACCAGAAACCGAGCCCGTAGCGTGCCTCCCGGCTCTGCAGATGCCGCACGAAGGTGGTGCGCCGATGCTTGCGCAACAATGAAGGCAATGGAATGCTCATCGGGCAGACTTCGGCACAGCGCCCGTTCATGGTGCAGGCATGCGCAACATCGGGGGCGTTCTCGATGCCGATCATCGCCGGTGTAACCACCGAACCCATCGGCCCGGGATATACCCAGCCGTAGGCGTGCCCGCCGATCGCGCCGTACACCGGACAGTGATTCAGGCAGGCTCCACAACGAAAGCAGCGCAGCATGTCGCGCAGCTCACCCTCGAGCATGCCGATGCGGCCGTTGTCCACCAGCACCACGTGAAACGCCTGCGGACCATCGATGTCGCCCTTCCGGCGTGGCCCGTTCATGAAACTCGTGTAGTTGGAGATCGCCTGACCCGTCGCGCTGCGTGCCAGCAGCCGCAGCAGGCAGGTCGCATCTTCCAGCGTCGGTACCACTTTCTCGATGCCGACGATGACGATCTGGGTAGAGGGCAGATTGGAGGTAAGGTCGCCATTGCCCTCATTCGTCACCAGCACATGCTGGCCGGTCTCGGCAATCAGGAAATTCGCTCCGGTGATACCCACATCGGCTTCGCGAAACCGCTCACGCAAGACCGTACGCGCTTCATTGACGAGAGCCCGCCGATCGTTCAGGCGCTCGTGCAGACCATACTGCGCGTGGTGCTCGTGAAACAGCTCGGCCACCTGCTCCTTCGTCTTGTGGATGGAGGGCGCGATGATATGACTGGGCATCTCGCCGGCAAGCTGAATGATGTATTCCCCGAGATCGGTTTCCATCGGTGTGATGCCGGCCGCCTCCAGCGCCTCGTTCAGGTGCGCCTCCTCACCGACCATCGACTTGCCCTTTGCCACCGTTCTGGCGCCGGCGTCGCGGCACAGGCCGACGATCAGGTCGGCTGCATCGGCCGAGCTCTCGGCCCAGTGCACCTGCCCGCCCTGCGCTCGTACCTGCGCTTCGTAAGCGAGCAGGTAGTGATCGAGATGCTCGAGCACATGGTCCTTGATGGCTTTCGCCTCACTGCGGATCTGCTGCCACTCGGGCACCAGCGCGACGGCCGCCGACCGCTTGCCGATGAAGCCCTCCTTGACGTTCGACAACGCCGACTTCAGGTGCTCGTCGAGCAGAGCCTCGCTGGATGCGCGCTTGAAACCGTGGGCACCGTAACTGCCCGTCTCCGGCGTTCGAACCGCTGTCTCGCCCGTCATTCGGCTCGCTCTCCGGTCGGGAACTCACCCGTCGAAATCAGCGACGACTCGCCGATAGCCGGAATATCCGCCATACCTGCAAGCACCTCTGCCACGTGATACGCACGCATCGGCACATCGAGACGCTGCGATCGTCCGCTGATGTTCAAAAGACAGCCCAGATCGCCTCCAAGCAGCGTATCGGCGCCACTCTGCTTCGCCAGAGCCACCTTGTCGGTCGCCATGCGCTCCGAGATATCCGGAAACTTGATGCAGAACGTACCCCCGAAACCGCAGCAGACGTCAGTATCTTCCATCTCCTTCAATTCGAGACCGCGTACGCTGCCAAGCAGGCGGCGCGGTTGCTCGCGTACGCCAACCTCTCGCAGGCCGGCACAGGCATCGTGGTAAGTGACACCGTGCTCGAACGCGGCGTCCACCTCGGCAACACCCAACACATCTACCAGGAAGCTGGTGAGTTCATGGCACCTGCCGGCAAGGCTTGCAGCCCGATCGGCCCATTCGGGGTCGTCGGCCAGCAACGCGGGATAGTGCTCGCGTATCATGCCGGCACACGAGCCGGACGGCACGACCACGTAGTCGAGCCCTTCGAAGGCCTCGATCTGCTGTCGAGCCAGCGCGCACGTGCTCTGGTCGTCGCCTGCGTTGAAGGCCGGCTGCCCGCAGCACGTCTGCATGGCCGGCACTGTCACCGAGCAACCTGCCGCCTCGAGCAAGCGGATGGCAGCGAAGCCCACGTTCGGGCGGTACAGGTCGACCAGGCAAGTGACGAACAAGCCGACATCGGGCGACGCGCCCGGGCCGACATCGGGCGACGCGCCCGGGCCGACATCGGGCGACGCGCCCGGGCCGACATCGGGCGACGCGCCCGGGCCGACCTTCGGCAACACGCCCGCGCCGACCTTTGGCCCGGCGTTCGAGGTTTTGGCCGAAATGGTCGACATGGAGCAGGTTTCGTAGAAATGTGAAAGGCTTGCCCCACAGTCTTGCATCGAGCCTGTGGAACGTCAACCGCCAGCCGGTCATGCGGTACGTCAACTCCATCGTCAGAGGTAGCCTCATTGAAAGAAACGAATGAAACCTCCTCGCCAGCGCTTCGCGCCGAACTCGCCATCGAGCGTTTCCACCCCGTTGCAAGGGCGAGCCCGGCGGCGAGTGCCGCTACTGGCAGTGCCGGTCAACGAAGTAACGCAGCATCCGGTGAAGATACGAGCCTGAAGCCGAGCGCGAACGAGGCCAGGTATACCCGGCCCCCTGGTGTCTTGTTCTGCGGCGGCTTCCATTCGACCATGCGCGGCACCAAGGCCGACTACCTGCGACAGCTCAGCGCGCAGCATGGCTGGGCCTTCACCCGTTTCGACTACCGTGGGCACGGCGACTCTTCCGGGGACGCGGCCGAGCTCACGCTGCACCATTGGCTCGAAGACACTCTGTTCGTGCTCAGATCCCTGCCCGCGCCGACCATCATCGTCGGCTCGTCGATGGGTGCATGGCTTGCAGTATTGGCAGCCTTGGAAGAACCGGACCTGGTCAGCGGCTTGGTGACGCTGGCGGCGGCACCGGATTTCACCACCGAACTCATCTGGCCTGCACTGAGCACCGAGCAGCAGAATCATCTGAGCACCGGAGGCACGCTGAGACTACCCTCGAACCAGGAAGATGCGCACGCAGAAGCGGGCTGGCCACTGCATATGGCGTTGTTCGACAGCGGTCGCGAGTTGTCACTGCTGGGCACTGACACAGCCAGCAGCCTCCGCTGCCCGTTGCGGCTGATTCACGGCACCGCCGATGCAGACGTACCGAGCAGCCACTCTCTGCGGCTGCTCGAGAAAGCGGGGACACCGAACGCCAGTCTGTTGCTGCTCAAGGGGGCCGATCATCGCCTGTCGGATGCGGCATCGCTGGCACAGATCGGCCAGTCGCTGGTGGAGCTGAAGCAATCGGCCGCATGACGGACGATCTCATTCAGGCGACTCGGGCAGGGCTTGCAGTGTCGGCGGGCGGCTTCGTCATCGACCCGTGGCAGCCGTGCAAGGTCGCGCTGATCACACACGCCCATGCGGACCATGCGCGTGCAGGCTCTGAAACCTACTTTGCAGCCGAGTCATCGGTGCCATTGCTGCATAAACGCCTGGGTGAACATCAGGATATACGCGGCGTACGGTTCGGTGAACCCTTGCGATTCGGCTCCACCATCGTCTCGTTCCACCCCGCAGGTCATGTGCTCGGCTCTGCGCAGATCCGGGTGGAACACGATGGCGAGGTCTGGGTGTTCACCGGAGACTTCAAGCGTGACCCTGATCCGAGCTGCGAGACCTTCGAACTGGTGCCGTGCGATACCTTCATCACGGAAGCCACGTTCGCCCTGCCCGTCTACCGCTGGCAGCCGGGCCCGGTGATCGCCCACGAAGTGTTCGACTGGTGGCAGGCCATGCGCGCCCAGAACAGGCCAGCCGTACTGTTCTGCTATTCACTGGGCAAGGCGCAGCGCGTACTGGCGGAGCTCACCGCATACACCGACGATACGGTGCACCTGCACGGTGCGGTGGCTCCTCTGACCGACATCTATCGCGAGGCAGGCATTCACATGCTGCCCACGGAAACCATTGACCTGCGCCGTCGCGACGACCACGCCGGCCGGCTGATCATCGCACCACCCGGTGCCGGCGGCTCCACCTGGATGCGCCGGTTCAAGAACGCCTCCACCGGCTTCTGCTCGGGCTGGATGCGGGTACGAGGCAATCGGCGACGGCGTGGCTATGATCGCGGCTTCGTGCTGTCAGACCACGCAGACTGGCCTGGCCTGTTGCGCACCATAGAGGAGACCGGTGCGAGCCGTGTTCTCACCACGCACGGGCAATCTGCCGCGCTGGTACGCTTTCTCTGTGAGCGAGGGCTCGACGCCGCCGAGCTTGTCACTCGCTACAGTGGCGAAAGCCTGGACGACAACGCCGAGGATAGCGTGGAGGGTGGCAGTGCAGGCGTTCAGTAAGCTCTACCAGACACTCGATCAGACGACCTCGACGAACGCCAAGGTCGCGGCCATGGTGGTCTACTTCGGTGAGGCGGCGCCCGCAGACGCCGCATGGGCCGTGTACTTCCTCTCCGGTCGCCGAATCAAGCGGCTGGTCGGCGCGGCATTGCTGCGGCAGTGGCTCACGGAACTGGCCGACCTGCCCAACTGGCTGGTGGAAGACACTTACGCGAGTGTAGGCGACCTGGCCGAGACGGTGGCTCTGCTGGTGGCCAGGCCGGATGACTTCCAGGGCACGCTGACGCGACCTGCCGAGCGCCCGCCGACGGTCGACACATCGCTCGAATGCGCCACCGGCACGGAGACACATGCAGGATCGAGCGCATACACGCAGACCGATCACGATCCTCATTCCCACGATATCGGGCTGGCAGACTGGGTGGAGAATCGTCTGCTGCCACTGCGCAAGCTGGACACGGACGCCCAGCGTACGGTGGTCACCGGCTGGTGGCAGTCGCAACCCTACGAGCAGTGCTACATCATTACCAAGCTGCTGACCGGGGCGTTGCGCGTCGGCGTCTCGCAGACCTTGCTGGCACGTGCTCTGGCCGAGCGGGCCGAGCTTGAACGCGCGGTGATACTGCATCGCCTGATGGGTGAATGGCAGCCAGACGCTGCTTACTACGAGGCACTCATCGCACAGGACGATGGCGCCGCTGCAACCTCTCGTCCCTACCCTTTCTGCCTGGCGGCACCACTGGAGAACGAACCCGAGACACTCGGCGACAGCGGAGCATGGCTTGCAGAATGGAAGTGGGACGGCATCCGCGCCCAGTTGATCAGGCGCCAGGACGAGATCTATCTCTGGTCGCGCGGTGAGGAGCTCATCGGTCAGCGCTTCCCGGAAGTCGTGGCGGCAGCACATGGGCTGCCTGACGGTACGGTGCTCGACGGAGAACTGCTGCCCTGGAACGATGATGGCGTGATGGGGTTCGCGGCGCTGCAGCGGCGCATCGGTCGCAAGACGGTCGGCAGGAAATTGCTGGACGAGGTGCCTTGCGTGCTGCTGTGCTACGACCTGCTGGAGCTTGGGGGCCGCGACGTGCGTACGGAAACCCTGCGTTGGCGCCGTCAGGCGCTGGAGGCGATGATCGCCACCCAGCCAGCCGGGTTGCGGGTATCCGAAGTGGTAGCGGCGAGCGGCTGGGCAGCCATGGCCGAGCTCCGGGCAAGCTCGCGCGAACGGCTGGTCGAGGGCCTGATGCTCAAGGCGCTCGAATCGCCTTACGGGACCGGCCGCAAGCGAGGCTTGTGGTGGAAATGGAAAATCGAACCCTACACCGTCGATGCCGTGATGCTCTACGCCCAGGCAGGTCACGGCCGTCGTTCCAACCTGTTTACCGATTACACGTTCGCCGTCTGGCAGGATAACAAGCTTGTCCCCATCGCCAAGGCCTACTCCGGCCTGGACAACCAGGAGATCAACCGTCTGGACAAATGGATCCGACGCAACACCCTCGAACGCTTCGGGCCGGTACGCAGCGTCAAGCCGGAGCAGGTGTTCGAACTGGCGTTCGAAGGCATCAACGTGTCCACCCGGCACAAGTCAGGCATCGCCGTGCGCTTCCCCCGCATCGTCCGCTGGCGCGAGGATCTGGCACCGAAGGATGCGGATACCCTGAAGGATGTGAAACGTCTGATCGGCGCGGCTGATGAGTGAGGAAGAGGCGCTCTTCGCCGCCACGTACGCCTGGTTCGAGCAGCGGCAGTGGACGGTGTTCGATTTCCAGCGCGATGCGTGGCAGGCCTGGCATGCCGGGCAGTCCGGTCTGATCCACTCGCCAACCGGCAGTGGCAAGACGCTGGCGGCCTGGCTCGGTCCACTTCAGGCAGCGGCTGCGTCGACGGCCGAACCTGATTCCGGCACCGGATCCGCACCTGAACCGCCTGCCAGACCGGCGGCCGAAACCACGCAGGTCCTATGGATCACACCGCTACGGGCGCTGGCCAACGACACCCGCGAGAGCCTGGCCGGCGCCTGCGAGGCACTCGACGTCGACGTGCGGGTCGAGATCCGTACCGGTGACACCACCAGTGCGCAGCGTGCCAAACAGCTCAGGACGCCGCCTTTCGCGTTGATCACCACGCCGGAAAGCCTGTCGGTGCTACTGACCTACAAGGAGTGTCGCAAGAGTCTGGCAGGCGTGCACACCGTGATCGTCGACGAATGGCACGAGCTACTCGGCAGCAAGCGTGGCGTGCAACTGCAGCTGTGCCTTGCGCGCCTGCGAGACTTCAATCCCGGGTTGATCGTGTGGGGCCTGTCGGCAACGCTGGCCAATCTGAGCGTAGCTCGCGATGTGCTTCTGGGGCCCGCGAACGATGGCATCCTGATCCGCGGTGTGGTGCCGCGTGCCGTGGAGATCGACAGCGTGCTACCCGCCACCGACGCACGCTTCCCATGGGCAGGCCACATGGGGCTGGTGCTCACGGAACCGGTAGCACAGGCGATCGACGCCGCCCGGACAACGCTGCTTTTCACCAATACGCGTGCCCAGAGCGAACTGTGGTTCCGCGCCTTGCTCGAGGCGCGTCCGGCATGGTTCGATCAGTTGGCGCTTCACCACGGCTCGATCGATCGCAAGCTACGCGAGACCATCGAGGCGCGCCTGCGCGCCGGCACCTTGCGTTGTGTGGTGTGTACGTCATCGCTTGATCTCGGCGTGGATTTCAGCCCGGTCGACCAGGTGTTGCAGGTAGGCAGCCCGAAAGGGGTTGCCCGGCTCATGCAGCGTGCCGGGCGCAGCGGCCACCGACCCGGAGCAGTCTCGCGCATCTTGTGCGTACCAGCGAATGCCTTCGAACTTGTCGAGATCGCCGCCGTACGCCGCGCCCTCGCAGCGAAGCAGATCGAAGGCCGTGAACCACCGCGTCGTTGCCTCGACGTATTGAGCCAGCACCTGGTCACAGTCGCTCTCGGTGAGGGTTTCGTCGAGGAGCACATGCGTGAGGAAGTGGGTGCCACCCATGCGTTTTCCGGTATCACCGATACCGAGTGGGGCTGGGTGATGGACTTCATCACACGCGGTGGTCAGGCGCTGCAGGGCTATCCGCAATATCACAAGGTGGTGAAGGTGGCCGGCATTCATCGAGTGATGAACCAGCAGGTCGGGCTGCGGCATCGCATGTCCATCGGTACCATTGCCAGCAATACGATGATGTGGGTGGCCTTTGTCGGTGGAAAGCGGCTGGGCAGCACCGATGAAGGCTTCATCGCCAGGCTCAAGCCTGGCGACAGTTTCCAGTTCGCCGGGCGTACGCTGGAGCTGGCCATGGTGAAGGACATGACCGCCTATGTGCGTAGTGCGAAGAAGAGGAGCACGTTCGTCTCCACCTGGCAGGGTACTCAGCTACCGCTGTCGAGCGCCCTGTCCGATAGCGTGCTGGCCGTACTGCAAGACTGGCAAGACGGTACGGCCGGCTCGCCCGAGATCAACGCCATCGATTCCATGCTGCAGCTGCAGGCGCGTTGGTCGCACATGCCCGGCCCGGATGACTTTCTCATCGAGTTCACCCACACCCGCGAAGGCTACAGCGTGTTCTGCTACCCCTTTGCCGGCCGGTTGGCCCATGAGGGCATGGCCTTGCTGGCCGCCTCGCGGCTGTCCGCCGCCCGGCCGATGACCTTCACGCTCTCGGTCAACGACTACGGCTTCGAGCTGCTCAGCCCGACCCGGCTCGCCGCCGACGAAGGCGCTCTTGGCGATCTCCTACGCGAGGCATTGTCGGCCGATGATCTGCTGGAAGCCATCTTTCACTCCATCAATACCGACGAGATCGCCAAGCGACGCTTCCGCGATATCGCACGCATCGCCGGACTGGTGTTCGATGGCTACCCGGGTCGCAACAAGAGTGCGAAGCAGGTGCAGGCCTCCAGTGGGCTGATCTTCGAAGTGCTGGCGAACCACGACAGTGAAAACCTGCTGCTCGATCAGGCGCGCCGCGAGGTGCTGGAGCAGCAGCTGGATTTCGAGCGGCTCGATGCGGCACTGACCGATCTGCGGCGCCGGCAGTGGGTGATCCGGTTTCCCGAACGCCTGACGCCACTATCGTTTCCATTGTGGGCCGAGAACCTGCAGAGCCAGACGCAGACGGTGTCTACCGAGTCGTGGAAGGTGCGTATCGAACGCATGCTCGGCACGCTGGAAAGTGCGGCAGAGCAAACCCTCTCGCAGTCATGACAGCCCTGTTGCCACCGCTACCGTCCTGCGCGAGCAATCGCAGTGCCGGACAGTCGTGCCGAAACAGGCGACCGGTTTCACAAGGTGACCAGCACGAATCCAGTAGTATGTTGCCTGCCGGTCACCGCGCTTGATACCGTGGCCGGGCGCCTGGGTAGATAACTGGAGCTCGAATGACCATTCACCACTCGACGCGGATGTTGTTGTCGATAGTAGCCGTGCTCGTGCTGTCAGCCTGCGATACAGAGCCGAGTGGCACCGTGGCCATCGACGAGAGCACCGGCGGGTCCTTGAGCCTCACAGCCCCTCGCTTCCTTGCCCAGTCACGGGTTCTGGACCTGAGTCAGCTCGAGCTGGTCGTGCTGCTGGACGAAGAACCGGTGACCATGAGCTGCGACGCCAATCAGGCATGCTCCGGCGATACCGCGGTCTCGGCAGGCAGTGAACCGGTCCTGACGATTACATGGTACGGGCCCGCCGCTCTCAGGCTCGCTGAATACCAGCAGGCCCTGCCCCTGCCGAGCGACGGTTCGCCGTTGAATGTCTCCATTGCCGACGCCGACTACGACAAGACCTTCGACGACGACGGAGACAGAGTCAGCAATCTGCAGGAACTCGAGGCCGGCACCGACCCGACCGTGGACGACAATGACGTGGTCGAGATACCGGTGAACCTGGCCTTCGAGCTGCCCGCCGCACTTTCCGAAGCGAGTGATGTCGCGGTGTCGACCGTCTCCGCCGTGGCCACGGCAAGCCAGGTACCGGTGGTTCTGACTCGCGCGGACGATGTCTGGAGCGGCGTTGCCACGGCAGCTGAGGGCGGGGAGATCTTCGTCAGGGCCACGTTCTACGCATCGAGCAGTCGCCTGGTAACCCTGGCGGTCTTTTCGCGCACGGTCACCATCGGTGCCGCCAATCAGCAGGTTCGCTTCACCGCTGCAGACTACGTGACCGCCTACAATGCCGATGGCGACAGGCTCACCAACATCGAGGAAATCGTCGCCGGCAGTGACCCGCTGGATGCCGGCGACCCGGCAACGGACCCTTGCGAAGCCTCGCAGTTCTCTCAAGGCTGCACGATCGATACGGATGAAGACGGCTCTCCCGACAGCATCGAGGGTCTCAGCGCCGACAGCGATGGAGACAACATCCCCGACTACCGTGAGTCGTCGATCACGGATGCCGACTCCGACGGGGTGCCTGACCAGGACGATCCGGTCAACGGCGACCCCTGCCTGCCCGAGGAAGACAATCCGGCCTGTGATCAGCCACCACCGGATCCGTGCGAGGAGTCGAATTTCGCAACAGGATGCACCACCGATTCCGATGGTGACGGCCTTACCGACAGCGAGGAAGGAGAGACGACAGACACCGATGGCGATGGCTCTCCCGATTACCTCGAGTCGGCGATTGCAGATGCCGACGAAGACACGATCTTCGATCAGGAAGATCCGGCTGACCTCGACCCCTGTGACCCTGACGAGAGCAGCCCGGCCTGTAATGCACCTCCCGATGATCCTTGCGAGGAATCGGACTTCGCGCAAGGGTGCACAGTCGACACGGATCGTGACGGCAAAGCGGACAGTATCGAAACCCGCATGGCCGATACCGATGATGATGGAATTCCTGACTACCTAGAATCATCGATCCGCGATATCGACCGGGACAGGGTAAGTGACGAACTGGATCCGGATAACCGCAATCCGTGCTTGCCCGACCCGGAGGCGGTCGCCTGTGAAGACGAGCCCGTCGAACCCGAGGAGCCTGACTCTCCTGATGAACCGGACTCTCCTGACTCTCCGGACGAGCCCGACTTTCCTGGTGAACGCATCGAGCCGGTCGATCCCTTCGAACCGGTTACCCCGCCTACACCCACTACGTCCGGCATACCTCCGGTGCTGAACACACCCCCTGCTGCACCCGGTGCATCGACGCCTCCTGGCAAGGCAGGCACATTGGATTAGGAAACGATGCAAGTGCATGCCCCGGCCAATGCCCTGAAGCGTAGCAGCAGTCGATGAGGGAGAATTCGCGCACGAAAGCGATATTGCATTTTGTCGATGTTTCGCAGTTTGCATTCGGCGCTTCCCTACGCATTGGATCTGAAGTAGCGCGGAGCCGAATGTAGAAAAACGCCGGCATGGTGGCATCGGGCAAAGCCGGATGGAGGTCACCCGACATGATCAGAGCAACCGGTGTAGGCTCCGGGATCGACGTGGAATCGATCGTCTCCAAGTTGGTGGCGATCGAGCGCCAACCGCGTGACAGTGTTCAACAGAAGCGCGATGAGCTGCAGGTCCAGCTCAGTGCCTTCGGACGGGCCCGAAGCACGATCAACCAGCTTGCCGAGTCGATCGACGGTTTTACGCAAGGCAACCGGTTCGGTGCTTTCGTGGCAGCATCGAGCGATGAAAACGTATTCACCGCCACCGCGGCGAACTCAGCGGATGTCGAATACCATGATATAGAGGTAGTGCAACTGTCCGCGGCGCACCAGGTTTCCACGCAGCCGTTCGCCTCGCGAGACAGTGAGCCGGGCGTTGGCGAGTGGTCATTCTCTTCCGGTGGCAACACGTTCAGCCTGACGGTCGACGGTACGAACAATTCGCTGACCGAGCTGCGCGATGCAATCAACGATTCATCCGGCAATACATCGATGGTTGCCAGTATTCTGAATGTGAATGACGGCAACCGGCTGACGCTCACGGCACGCGAGGGCGGGACCGCCAATGAGATTGCAGTGTCTCGCACTGTCGAGAGAGGCGGGGGCTTCGGTGGCACCGACACCTTCTATCCATTCTCCGAATCGCGCGAGGCACGCGATGCAACGCTGAAGGTCGATGGATTCACGGTCACTCGCCCAAACAACACCATCACCGACGTCATTGACGGAGTCACCCTCGAATTGAAGGGCATCGGCTCCGCAGAACTCGATACGAAGCGCGATATCGAGGGTACCAACGAGAAACTCGACGAATTCGTCGAGCGCTACAACACGCTGCGCTCCACATTCCGCGAACTGGGCGAGAACTCGTTGAACGGTGATCGCCTGACGCGCAACGTGGAGCTTCGCATGCAGCGCGCGTTCAACGACCCGCTGCAGCTTGCCGATGGCAGCACACGCTCGCCGACGGAGCTCGGCTTCACGTTTGACCGCTACGGTGAGCTCAGTATCGATGCGGAGCGCATGCAGGATGCACAGAACACGGACATGGCAGATTTCGTCGAGGCGTTCACCGATGCGCAGAACGGCCTGGCTCAGAGGTTTGCCTCGGTGCTGACCGAATACACCCGGCCCGACGGGCTGATTGCCGGCCGCGAGGAAGGTATCGGCGCCCGCCGCCGGAGCTACGATTCCCAGCTCGACAGGTTCGACTACCGGTTGACCAAGATCGAACAGCGCTACCGTCAGCAGTTCTCGAACATGGACGAATTGCTGAGCCAGCTACAGAACACGAGCAATTCACTGTACGCACGATTCCCGAACGACGGCGGTTGATGGTCTTCGAGCCCGTTTCTCAAGAGCGGTCGTCAGCGCCGCGACCTGATATTTCCGGCTCTTTATCTACAGGCCCGACCCCCTCTTCGGCCAGTGCTGCGTCATCCGCCACTCGGTAGGCGGTTGTCTGCGGTGTGGCACCACCGGTAATCGCCAGAGCGTGAAACGGTTCCTTGTCTGCCGCAACGACCGCCGAGCGTCGTGTCATGCGCCACGCGATGTAGCCGACCAGCAAGGCATGAGCACACAGGGTCGAGAGGAACAGCCCACGCGGCCCTGCTGTGTTCATCAGCAGCCCCGCCAGTGCCGGACCGGCCATCGAACCGATGCCGAACACCATCAGCAGTGCGCTGCTGATCATCAGTGCAGCCCCCGGTGTGCCATGATCGTTGGCGTGTGCCACCAGAATCGGATACATCGTGTAAACCGTCGCACCGAACACAGCTGCCATGCCTACCACGAGCGTCGGCGATTGTGGCGGCATGAACACGAAGGCCAGGTCTGTGAGCATTGCCGTGATGGCCACCACGGCCAGCGCCACACGCCGATCAACCCGATCGGAAAGCCAGCCGATGGGAATCTGCGCAAGGGCACCGGCGAGTACCGGCATGCTGACGAACAGGGTGATGGTACTCAACGGTAGCTCCAGTTCGCTGGCATACACCGGACCGAGGGTTCCAAAACCTGCGTTGGAGATTCCGATCAGAAACACTCCGACCACCGCCAGCGGTGAATTCTTCCACAGGCCCCTCACATCGAACCGTACTTGCAGTAATGGCTGTGGCGCATGTGACGAGGATATGGCGGTGGGTATCAGCGACAGGCTGTAGAACATCGCTGCGATGACGAAGAACATGGCACCGTCTACCGGCCCCAGCGACAACGACAACTGCCCCACGGTACTGGCACCTAACATGATCATGCTGTAAAGACCGAACACGCGACCGCGACTGCTCGCATCACTGCGCTCGGCAAGCCATGATTCCACGATCATCGCGGCTCCCGCGAACGCGAAACCGGCGAAGGCACGAAACAACACCCATATCGGCGCGTACACCAGCAGTACACTGCCCAGGATGGCGAGGCTTGCGATCGCCGACATCACACCGAATGCCCGAATGTGACCCACGCGGGCCACCAGATGCGGTACTCGCAAACAGCCGGCCACATAGCCAACCGCCCAGCCGGTGCCCAACAGACCGAGCCAGAACGTGCTCATACCCTCTGACGTTCCGCGTACGGGCAGAATCAGGCTGTTGATGCCACCTGCAACGAACAGGAAGGCAGCGCCGAGCAGCAATGCCGCGATCGGTAGGGTGTTCTGATTCACTGGCAGGTACCGTTGGGACATGCACCGGGAAATTCGGTGTAGGGTGTGCGCAGGCGCTTACAAGTTGTGTTCCATATCCGGAAACCCGGCCCTGTCAGGGGCTGTCGATCGACAACGTATGATCAACAGGCCCATAACGGGTCGTCGAACACGGTGTTCAAATGGATTCACTGAGAGCCAGGGCAGCGGGCAGGGACGATTCCGATGCGGATATCGTCGGCGGGCCGATCAATGTACGCAACACTTCATTGATCATACTCACTGTCATTGCCGTGACAGCCAGTCTCTATCTCGCACGCGCTTTCTTCATGCCTCTGGTGCTTGGCGTGCTGATCAGCTACACGCTGTATCCGGTCGTCAGCTTCATGGACAGGCGTGCGCACCTGCCCAGACCGCTGGGTGCCGGTGTGGTGGTCGTGGCTGTGATGATCGCCTCCAGCTATGCGGTCATCGCGCTGCAGGAACAGCTCGTGGAGCTGCTCGACAAGGCGCCGGCTGCGCTCGAGAGGGTCAACCAGCAGCAGCGCGGCGGAGAACAGGATGGCAAGACGTTGCTGGACAAGCTGCAGGAGGCCGCCACTGAAATAGAAAACGCAGCCGACAATGCCGTGGCCAGCGCATCGAGCATCGCGCCCACCGACGGCTCCGCGACCTCCCACGCGGGCGCCGGTGGTCCGTCCGGGATGCCGGGTACCAGGTCCGGCCAACCGGTTCGCGTAGTCATCGATCGGGGCAGCGGGCGGTACATGAACTACGTCCTGAACGGCTCGTTCGGCTTTCTCGTGATGATCGGCCAGGCAATCACAGTATTGCTTATGGTGTACTTCGCGCTCGCTTCGGGGAATCTGTACAAGCACAAGCTGGTCAAGGTCAGTGGCGACAGTCTGACCAAGAAGAAGATCACCCTGGAAATACTCGAAGACATCAACCGTCAGTTGCGCCTGTTCCTGTTCGTTACTCTAATCGGTGCCATTTTCGTGGGTATCGCCACCGGCATCGCTTTCTGGTGGCTGGGCGTGGAGCAGGCGATGCTCTGGGGCGTGATCGCAGGCACAGCGAGTGTCGTCCCGTATGTGGGACCCGCGATCGTCTTCGTGCTGTCTGGAATCACCGCCTTTCTACAGTTCGGCAGTCTCGGCCAGGGCATGCTCATTGCCGTGGTCTCACTCGTCATAACCAGCGTTCAGGGAAATCTTCTGACACCATGGATGACCAGCCGGGCGGCTAGCATGAACGCCGTTGCCATCTTCATCGTGCTGCTGTTCTGGGGCTGGTTGTGGGGGCCGATCGGCCTGATCGTGGCCACCCCCATCCTGATGGTGATCAAGGCCGTCTGCGACCACATCGAGAACCTGCAAGGGATCGGCGAGTTCATCAGCAACGCCAAGAGTGGGTCGCCATCAAGATCTGCGAAGTCGACAAGCCCTGGTTAGGGCCTGCCAGGCGACGAAGACTGCCACGGGTGGCTTGACGTACCGTTGACCCAGCAAGTTTTTCCGGCTCTCACGGAGCCGGAAGATAACGAACTCGACGTTTTCCGGCCAAGCCGGAAATCATCGACTACACAACTACACCGCTCGATTACATCGCTCGATTCGCCACCTGCGCCACCTCGCCCGCGAACGCTGCGATACGACCTCCGGCTTCAGCGGCGCTGATATCCTCCTTCGCTACCGAACGGCAATAGACGGAAGACAGTGCTTGCACGACCTGACTGGTAGAGCTGTCGGCACGTGCTGTCCGATAATCCTCGACCAGGCTTTTCAGCGCACTCTTGTCGGTTTTGGCCTGCTCATATCGCTCGGTACTGATATCGAGCGCCGGCTGAATCGCTTCCGCCTTGACCACGGGGCACTTCACCGATACAGGCTGGCCCTCTTCCGGGATCTCCGCGTATTCACGCAACTCTGCTACCTGCTCCACCGTCATGTTCGGTTCCGCATCGTTGCCCCAGGCGGTGCGCACATAGTTGGTGATATCGGCCATGTCACGCGCGGACAATTCGTCTGCGAATGACGGCATCGTTGCCCAGGTGCCGTCCGCACTGTGTCCCTGATACATCAGCAGCACGATATTGTTGCCCTTTTTGCCAGTGATGGTGCCGTTGCCCGCCAGCGTCGGTACCGCACCTTCGATACCTTTTCCCTTGGCCTGATGACAGCCGAGGCAGTTCTGCGCGTACAGTGCTCGTCCGGCATCACGTCTTTTGGCTGAAAGCGTAGCCTCCTTCTCTTCGCCGGGCTCCTCCGACTCCGGCATTTCCTTGATATACCGTGCCATGGCCAGTACGTCGTCTTCGCGAAGCTTGCTGAGGCTTCTGTGTATCACCGCGGACATCTCGCCCGCGACCTTCTCGTTGTCGCGATTGGTACCCGTCTGCAGGAAAGTCGCCAGCTCTTCCACTGACCAATCCTTGATGGACGACATCGGGCCGGCACCGATGGATGGCGCATACCAGCCATGAATCTCGGCCCCCGTATACTCGCGATCCTCGTCGGTACCCATCAACAGGTTGCGCGGTGAATGGCAGGCCTGACAATGGCCAAGCGCTTCGACGAGATAGGCACCGCGGTTGTACTCCTCATCCTTGCCCTCCACCGGCTCGAACCGGCCCTCTTCAAACTCCAGCTCCTGCCAAAGTGCCAAGCCGGTACGAATGTTCGCCGGGAACACCATGGTGTTCTCCGGTGGCTCGTAGTTCACCGGCTCGATGCTCTTGAAGTAGGCCCACAGATCACTAACGTCTTCATCCGTGATCTTCGTGTAAAAATTGTAGGGCATCGATGGATAGATATAGCCGACATCTTTCGAATAGCCCTGGTGCAAGGAACGCTTGAAATCCTCCTCCGTCCAGGTACCGATGCCGTGCTCCTCGTCGGGGGTGATATTCGATGAGTACATGGCACCGAATGGGCTTTCGACCGCCAGACCCCCGGCATACTCTTCACCACCATCCCGCTGATGACAACCCACACAGCTACCGGCGAGCGAAAGATATTCACCACGCTTGACCGCGTCGGCATCGGCAGCGGATATCTGTGGGCTGAACAGGCCGATCAATGGTGCCAGCACCGCACCGGAGGCCAGAAGTAAGGGGGTATGCCGTGCAACCATGACTGAGGATTCCTCTGTTCGTCGAAAGACTACTCTTCGGAGCATGTCGGTCAGCGTAATTCAAATTGGAGCAACGCGGTTCGCTCGACGACACTTACCGAAAATTCGTTCACTTCTGAAGCCGGGTTCTCGCGGCCCGGGCACTGCCGGACATGTGGCCCAGCGCCGCGACCGGAGAAAGGTTCGGGCGCATGGTCACGACTCTTTCGTTCTGTTAGGTTGAACTCTGCGGATCGGATCATATTCCCGCATGTTTAAGACAACGATTGCCTGACGAACTCGAGCGGTGGATGGCATGAACAGAGGCTCGGTATGTGAGATGCTACTTTCGCAATTGCGCTTCTCGACGATATTCCCTTGGCGTGACTGACTTCAGCTCCCGAAAACGTCGGTTGAAATTCGCGACGTTGTTGAAACCGACGGCAAAGCAGATAGAGGTGATCGGCTCCTGGGTGTCGGCGAGCAACTCACAGGCCCTCGACACTCTCACCCGGTTCAGGAAGCGCGTGAAGCTGTTACCCGTCTCCCTGGCGAAGAATCTCGAGAACGCACTCTCGCTCATGCCGGTCAACGTCGAAACGTCGGCGAGTTGCAGGTCACGCGTATAGTTGTCGGCGATGTACCGAGTGACCTTCTCTACCTTATCCAGCGAGCTGGCATCTTCCCGTGAACGCATCGGCAGGGTCGACAGCAGGAACTGATCCGGCTGTAATGAAAGGAACTCGAGGAATTCCAGCAACAGTGCGATACGTGAAGGGCCGCTCGCACCACGCACACGCTGGAACCAGGGTTCTGCCTCACAGACCGACGTGGCGCGAAATTCGATACCGTGGCGCGCGCGCTCCAGCAACGGCAACAACGGCTGAAGCTCGGTGGCGCAGGCTGCCATCGTCTGAACCAGATCCTGGCGAAACTGGACCACCCTGTCACGCAGCTCGAAGACCTCGTCGTCGCCCACCTGGCTGATCCAGTTGTGCGGCAACCCGGGACCGGTCATCACCAGTTGCCCGGGGCCGAAGGCGCCGATGTGGTCGCCGCAGAACAACTTGCCGACGCTGGCCACGATCAGATGTATCTCGTAGTCATCGTGGCAGTGCCAGCGCACCAGGTCATGCGGGAAGCCATGCTCCAGATAGTGCACCGAGCGGGCGTCCACCTGCTCGTCACCCAGCTCCGGCGGCAGCGGCGAACGCATCGCGACCGACATGCTAGCCTCGTGCCGAGCCCTTGTCGGCATCGAGGTAACTGGTCAGTGCCGCTTCGGTACCGTCCTTCCAGAGCGATTCCAGCTGGGCCGCGAATACCGACTGAAACTGCTTGTCTTCAGCGAGCTTGCCGTACACTTCACGTATTCCAAGCCACACCAACGGCTTGTCTTTCGCCTGTTTCGCCAGTTCGGTGAGCCTCTCCCAGGATGGATCGTTCGGCTCGATCACCTGACCGCTTTCCGTTTCGCCGTAGCAATACCGGCACCAGAATGCCGACGCCAGCGCAAGCCCGTCGACCCCCTCACCAGCAGCGAGACGATCGCGCAGGGTTGGCAGGATGAACTTCGGCTGACGGTTCGAGCCGTCAAGACACAGCCGCCGGATGGTATCGCCGATCTTCGGGTTCGCGAAACGCCGGGTGATCAGCTTTAGGTATTCATCCAGGTCCGTATCGGGCACCGGCGGCACCATCGGCTGGATCTCCGTACGTTCGACCTTGTCGAGCCAGCGGCTTATCAGGGGGTGTTGCATGGCCTGATCGGCGTACTCGATATCCAGTAGCCCCGCGGGGTAGGCAATCAGTGCATGCCCCCCGTTGAGCATCCGGATCTTCATGGTTTCGAACGGCGTGACGTCGTCGACGAACTGTGCCCCCACGGTGTCGAATGCAGGGCGGCCAGCCACGAACTTGTCTTCCAGCACCCACTGCAGATGATCCTCGCAGAACACCGGCGCATCGTCATCGATCCCATGATCTTCGCGGACCAGGCGCCGCTCCCGGTCACCGGTAGCAGGGGCGATCCTGTCGACCATGCCGTTCGGGAAACTCGAGTGCGTGTCGATCCAGGTGGCCAGATCCGCATCGACCAGTTTGGCCAGCCCCACTACAGCTCCGCGCGCGATGACACCATTGTGCGGCAGGTTATCGCAGGACATGACGGTAAACGCGTCGACTCCCGCGTCGCGTCGGTCCCGCAGGGCGCGTACGATCAGCCCGAACACGGTGGCCGGGGCCTCCATGTTGTTCGCGTCCGCCACGATGGCATCGCTTGTCGGGTCGAACTCGCCGGTATCGGCATCGACGAAGTAACCGCCTTCGGTAACCGTCATGGAGACGATGCGTATATGCGGTGCCGTCAGCGTTTCAAGAATGGCAGCCGTATCGCCGATCGGCAGGTAGTCGGTCATCACGCCGGTCACCCGGGCCGTGTTCTCGTCAGCCGACTGCGCAACGACCGTGGTCAGCAGGTCCTGATCAAGCAGCAACTGCCGAAGTTTCCCATCACCCTTCATGACGCTGGCACCGATGATCGACCAGTCGTGATCACGGCCCTCGTTCATCAGCGCATCGAGATAGACGCACTGATGCGCCCGATGAAAGTTGCCCGGACCGAAGTGCACGATTCCGGGAGACAGTGCTTCGCGCTTGTAGTCCGGTCGGCCGACCGCTTGCGGCAAGTCCGGCAGTGTGGCGAGCGATAGCGTCGCCAGTGAGTTGGAGGGGCTCATTGCATCGCTCGGCCGGCTTCGTTGAATCGGTGCAATCTTTCCGCATCGGGGGAAAGGCCGATGGAGTCGCCTGCCCTGGCGGAGAATTCGCCATTCGCCCGCGCAGTCATCAGGCCGATGCCATCGACCTCCACGTGCAGGAAGGTATCGGAACCGAGGTGCTCGGAAACGGTGACTTTGCCGGACCAATCGCCGCCCCCCTTGGAAAGTTGCAGGTGCTCGGGACGCACGCCGACCGTCGTTGCACCGAATTTCTCGGCCGTCGCACCGGATACCAGGTTCATCGATGGGCTGCCGATGAAGCCTGCGACGAACACGCTGTTCGGGTTCCGATACAGTTCCAATGGCGTTCCGACCTGTTCGATGACGCCCTTGTTGAGCACCACGATTCGATCCGCCATGGTCATGGCCTCGATCTGATCGTGCGTCACGTAAACCATGGTCGTGGCAAGCGTCTGGTGCAGCTCGGAGATCTCGATGCGCATGTTGCCACGTAGGGCCGCATCGAGGTTGGACAGCGGCTCATCGAACAGGAACGCCGATGGTTCGCGAACGATCGCTCGGCCGATGGCAACACGTTGCCGTTGACCACCGGACAACTGACCGGGGCGTCGATCGATGTAATCGTTCAGGTTCAGCACCTTCGCGGCATCATCGACCTTCTTGTCGATCTCCGCCTGATCGAGCCCCGCCATTTTCAGCGGGAACGCGATGTTCTTGCGTACCGACATGTGCGGGTAAAGCGCATAGGACTGAAACACCATCGCCAGGCCACGTTTCGATGGCGGCAGGTCGGTCACATCCTTGCCATCCAGCGAAATGGTGCCCGATGTCGTGTCTTCCAATCCGGCGATCAGGCGCAGCAACGTCGACTTGCCGCATCCCGATGGTCCGACGAAGACGACGAACTCGCCATCGTTGATCGACAAATCCAGAGGCGGGATGACCTGAAGATCATCGAATGCCTTGGTAACGCCCTTCAGTGTGATACTGCCCATCGTCAATCTCCAGGAATGTCTGCCTTGAATACAGGCTTGTCTTGTTCAGGTCGCAGGCACGCTGAATATGCCTATTTCACCGCACCGAAGGTGAGGCCGCGAACCAGCTGCTTCTGACTGAACCAACCCAGGATCAGAACTGGCGCGATAGCCATGGTCGAGGCGGCACTGAGCTTGGCGTAGAACAAACCCTCCGGGCTGGAGTAGCTGGCGATGAACGCTGTCAGCGGTGCCGCCTTGGCAGCTGTGAGGGTCAGTGTCCAGAAGGCCTCGTTCCACGCCAGGATCACGTTGAGCAGGAAGGTCGAGGCGATTCCCGGCAGGGCCATGGGTGTCAGGATGAAGAGTATCTCTTCCTTCAACGACGCACCGTCCATCCGTGATGCCTCCAGTATCTCTCCGGGAATTTCCTTGAAGTAGGTGAACAGCATCCAGACGATGATCGGCAGGTTGACCAGCGTCATGACGATGACAAGACCGGTACGGGTGTCGAGCAGGCCCACGTCGCGAAACATCAGGTAGATCGGGATCAACACACCCACCGAAGGCAGCATCTTGGTGGACAGCATCCACAACAGAAGGCCCTTGGTACGTTTCGTCGGCGAGAATGCCATGGCCCAGGCCGCCGGCACGGCGATGATCAGGGCGAGGACGGTGGATCCGATGGAAATGATCACCGAATTCATGAAGTGCCGGAAATAAGGCGAGCGCTCGAGAACGGCCGTGTAGTTGCGCGTCGTCCATTCGAAGGCATACAGCGACGGAAACGAGATAGCCTCGCGCTCCGTCTTGAAGCTCGTCAGGATCGTCCAGAAAATCGGAAAGAAGATCGCGAACCCGATGGCCCAGGCGAGCACGGTCCAGCCGAGACGGCTGCCGAATGTAGTCTTGCGTGCCATGCCCTACAGCTCCAGGTTCTTGCCGACCGCCCGCATCAGGAAGATGGCGACGATGTTGGCGAGGACGACGGCGACGATACCGCCCGCAGAGCCGCCACCGACATCAAACTGCAGCAGCGACTGTACATAAACGAGATAGGTCAGATTGGTCGAGGCGTAACCCGGCCCGCCGTTGGTCGTCACGAGGATCTCTGCGAATATCGACAGCAGGAAGATCGTCTGGATCAGGATCACCACGGTGATCGCACGCGACAGGTGCGGCAGGATGATATGCCAGAAGCGCTTGAGCGCCGGTGCACCGTCCATTTCAGCCGCTTCGAGCTGTTCGCTGTCGAGCGACTGGATGGCGGTGAGCAGAATCAGTGTGGCAAAGGGCAACCATTGCCATGACACGATGAAGATGATCGACATGAGCGGCGCCTGCGACAGGAAGTCGTACGGTGCGATGCCGACCAGCTTGGCGGCGTAGGCGAACAGGCCGTTCACCGGATTCATGAACATGTTCTTCCACACCAGCGCCGATACGGTGGGCATGACGAAGAACGGAGCGATGACCAGGATGCGCACGATGCCCTGGCCGAAGATGGGCTTGTCGAGCAGGAGTGCGAGCAGTATCGCCCCACCCACGGTGATGATCAGAACCCCGCCGACCAGCAGCAAGGTGTTGGTGATGGCGGCGAAGAACGCCGGGTCGCTCAGGAAGTAGGTGTAATTCTCGACACCGACGAACGGGTTTTCCCCCGGACTGAGCAAGTTGTACCGCAAGACCGAAAAGTAGATGGTCATTGCCAGCGGCACGATCATCCATATGGCAAGGACGATGACCGCCGGCGAGACCATGAGCCGTGCCGCAGATTGGGAATGGTTAGTTGCCATACACTTCGCGCTCTAAATGCAAGGCTGACCCGTATCACGAGCTCAGCAACAGAAGTTCGAAGTACTTCTCGGGAGAATCCGACAGGTACCAGCAGGGGCGAAAGACCAACGATGATCAGGGATCCGAATCATCCTCCGTTGCCTTTTCTCGAGTAAACATCATCCTAATACTGCAAGGCTAGATACTGCAAGGCTTGCTTAATACAAGATGCCATGCGATGGCGATCTACCGCCGGACTGGCCTTGCGGGCGAGCAATACCGCCAAGCTCGCGGCATCTCTTTCACGAGACACCGCGAGATGCTGCAGCCGGCCCGCAAGGTCGGGCCCGCTACGGCCTACTTCGGATAACCGGCACGACTCATTTCACGTGAGGTGACTTGCTGAGCATTGGCCAGAGCCTGATCGATCGTGGACTGACCCGCCAGAGCTGCCGAGAACAGCTGGCCGACCGAGGTTCCCAAACCCTGGAATTCCGGAATGGCGACGAACTGCACGCCGACATACGGTACTTCCTTCACGGTCGGGTTGTTGGGATCTGCCGAGTTGATGCTCTCCAGCGTCATCTGCGCGAAAGGTACCTTCTGATACTCGGGGTTGTCATAGAGCGACTGGCGAGTACCCGGCGGTACGTTGGCCCAGCCATCCTGCTCGGCGACCAGCTCCAGATACGCCTTCGATGTTGCCCAGGAGACGAACTTCTGAGCGGCCTCGGGACTGTCGGTACCTGCCGGGATGCCCAGTGTCCAGGCCCACAGCCAGTTGCCGCGCTTGCCCTTGCCGGCGTCGGGCGCCAGTGCGAAACCCACACTGTCGGCGACTTCGGAATCGTCCGGATTGGTCACGAACGAAGCCGCGACGGTTGCATCGATCCACATGGCGCACTTGCCGGTCTGGAACAGAGCAAGGTTCTCGTTGAAGCCGTTGGCGGATGCCCCGGGAGGACCTGCATCGTTCAGCAGGCTGACGTAATAACTCAAGGTCTCCTGCCACTCCGGTTGATCGAACTGGGCATTCCAGTCCATGTCGAACCATCGGGCACCGAAGGAGTTGGACATCGCCGTCAGGAGTGCCATGTTCTCGCCCCAACCCGGCTTGCCGCGCAGGCAGATGCCGTACTGCTCACTACCCTTGTCGGTCAGCTCGCGAGCCGCTTCACCGATGAATTCCCAGGTGGGTGCGTCCGGCATATCCAGGCCGGCTTCCTCGAACAGGTCGGTGCGGTACATGACCATCGAGGATTCACCGTAGAACGGCGCAGCGTAGAGCTTGTCGTCGACGGTAAGGCCGCCACGGATGGCAGGCAGGATGTCGTCGGTATCGTAGTCATCGCCGAGGCTGTCGAGTTCGAGCAGCCAATTCTGCTTGGCCCAGATCGGCACCTCATACGTGCCGATGGTCATGACATCGTACTGACCGCCGTTCGTGGCGATATCGGTCGTGACGCGCTGGCGAAGGATGTTCTCCTCCAGTGTGACCCACTCCAGATCGATGTCCGGGTTCTCTTTTTCGAACTCGCCGGTGAGCTTCTGCATACGGACCATATCGCCGTTGTTCACGGTAGCGATGGTCACGGTTTCGGCCGCCACACTGGCGGAGGCACCGCCAGCCACGATGGCGGCGAACAATGTTGATCTTTTCAGTCCTGTCATAGTCACTCCTGAGATCTTGTGAGGGAGATTGCTACGTTTTCGCAACAACGCTAATGTACAGCCGTCATAGATACCCATCCAATACTAAAACGCCCCCTACTGATACTTTAATGTTTATTTCGTGAGCCAATTCGCGCTGCAGTGCAAGAAACTGTAGGGATTCCGAGCCTATCTATGCCCGATTGTAATCACACTTGTTCACGTACGCACTCTTTTCCATATCGACATCATGGAGGTCGGGAATGTGACGCCGTTCTGTCTTTTCCCGACAACACGCTGTTGCGTCCGGGCACGCCCGGGTGCCGACGGTAGTATCGGTGCCTGGTATCAGTGCCTGCCTTCCACGACAGCCAGGGCCTTGTCGATGCGTCGGTCGACAAGATCATCGTCGACCCGATACCCGGACTGCCTGGCGAAATTGCCGATGATCCGGTAGCCGTGTGGTGTCAACACGCTTTCAGGGTGGAACTGCACCCCTTCGGTGGGCAAGTAGCGATGTCTCAAACCCATGATCATCGTCTCGTCGTCAACCAGGGTGGCTGTCACGATCAACGGCGAATCGTCACCGGCCGAGTTGCTGAAGGTATCCACTGCCAGCGCGTGGTAACGTGCCGCCATGAACGAAGGCGGTAAACCCGTGAGCACGCCCTGCCCATCGTTTGCGACCAGCGCGGCGCGCCCATGGCAGGCGTTCCGGTTCGGCCGAACTCGAGCACCATAGGCAACCGCGATGCACTGGTGACCCAGGCACACCCCGAGCACCGGTATACGCATACCGAAGGCGCGAATGGCAGCCGTCGACACGCCAGCCTCTTCCGGGCCCTGTGGCCCCGGCGAGACGATCAAGCCCTTCGGTTCGACCGCCTCTATCTGATCCAGCCGAGTGGCGTGCGCGGGCAGCACCACGCTCGGCACATCCAGCTCGGCCAACCGATGCTGCACATTCAACACGAACGAGTCGCGGTTATCGAGGATGACGATCGTCACCAGCCTTCCACGCGCGCATTCACCGCGTTCAGAAACGGGCGCGCCTTGATCATCGTCTCGTCTGCCTCTTCATCCGGATCGGACAGCAACGTGATCGCCCCGCCTGCTCCATAGCGGGCCATGCCATCACGCACGGTGGCGGTACGAATGGCGATGCTTGCGACCAGTCGTTGCTGTGCAGGCTCCCAACCGAACACCGACCCGCAATAGAACCCCCGATTACCGCGCTCGAGTCGATCGATGATCTCCATGGCGCGACGCTTGGGGGCACCGGTGATCGAACCGCCCGGAAAACAGGACACCAGCACGTCCGGCAACCGCACCGAGTCACGCACGACGGAGGTCACGACCGACACCAGATGCATCACCGAAGGTGTCTTCTCCAGCAGACACAGGCCTTCCACGACCACGCTGCCGGATACCGCCGTGGCTGTCAGGTCGTTACGCATCAGGTCGACGATCATGACGTTCTCGGCGCGATCCTTGTGCGAAGCGAGCAGGCCTTCTGCCAACCTCGCGTCTTCGCTTTCGTTGCTGCCGCGCCTGCGGGTTCCCTTGATGGGCCGGGTCTCGCATCGTCGCCCATCGATACCAAGAAAGCGCTCGGGCGAAATCGACACCAGCTCCGTACCACCCATGCACAGGTATGCCGAATGGTCGCCCGCACTCTCCGCCAGCATGCGTTCGAACAGCTCGAACCCGTCGCGCTGCCAGGACACCCGCAGCACATGCGTGAGATTCACCTCGAACACCTCACCCCGTGCGATGAGTCGCTGGATCTCCCGGCACGCCTCGACATGTTCGGCCCGGGTACACCACGATCGCGCCGCCGAGGCCGGCAGTTCGGCGAGGGCGGGCGCCGTCAGTGGGTCGGCAATCGCCGCCGCCAGCACATCATGCGCCTCGCCGGCGGCACCGTGCAGATCCCAGCGTCCGCTCGCATGGTCGAAGGCAGCGTAGCTCGCATGCCATTGCGCCATGAGCGCCGGCACATCCGGCACATGCCGGGAAAAGATACCCAGGTGATCAAGACCGGCATCGTAGGCGATGGCCCCGACCCACAGTCCCTGCCCGCTCGCAACGTGCACCAGCCGCGGTGGAATGGCAGGCAGGCCGCCGCCGGTACCCGGTTCGCAAACGATGGTCTCGTCGGGGCGTATGCCGACCAGAGACCGCCCGTTCGCCACTTGCGCATCACCGGACAGCAACAGCACCGGCTGCTCTCCCTGAGCCCGGAGCCTGCGGACCACGTCCATCGGACTGGCAGCTTCAGAGCAGTCCGCAGGGACGGACAAGCCTGCACGAACCGACGGGCCCTGCCATGAACACATCACCTGCTACCCTCCCACCTGGCATTCGCCGTTGCCGCATCACCGTCGTGCAGAAGAACTATCAAGGCCCCTTCCATCCGCCCGGCGCACACGCAAGTGCGAACAGAGCATCGACATCCACATGGGCCTCGAGCTCATCGGCAAGCTCTTCTATGGCCTGATCCACATCTTCACGGTAGTTCGTGTAAATGTCTGATACTACAACCCCGATCTGTTGGAGCCAGTGTCTACGGAACTCGTCGCTGGTGAACAGACCGTGGACATGACTACCCTGGACCAGACCATCGGCACTGCAGGCGCCTTCGGGCCGTCTTTCAGGTCGGTGTCCCGGGTCATCATCCAGCCGAAGCAGAGGTCGTTGCAGATCACGCCCCGTCACCCGCCCGACATGGATCTCGTAACCTTCCAGCTCTATGCCGCTCGACGCACACTCGCCACGCACCGGACCGATTCGCTTGCCCGGGCACATGGTCGTTTCGATGTCCAGCAGGCCGAGTCCGGGCGCCTCTCCGGCTGGCCCGTCGATGCCGTCGGTATCGACGATGCGCTTGCCCAACATCTGGAACCCACCGCAGATGCCGAGCACGCGGCCACCGGCACGCGCATGCGCGATGATATCGTGATCCCAACCCTGCTCGCGCAGGAACGCCAGATCACCCAGGGAAGACTTGGTGCCGAACAAGATGATCACATCGGCGGCGCGCGGCAGCGCCTTGCCGGGTGCAATGAAATCGAACTGCAGGCCCGGTTCGAGCCGCAGCGGATCGGCATCATCGAAATTCGCCATGCGGGAGAGCATGGGCGCCACGATGCGCAGGCGCTTCGAAGTCGCGGTGTTCGTAGTGTCATCGGTAGTCTGACGCATCGATACCGCGTCTTCAGCAGGCAGCCGAGCCGTTGCATGCAGCCACGGAATCACGCCCAGGCAAGGCCAACCGGTGCGTTGTTCGATACCGGCCACTCCCGAGTCGAACAGACGCGGATCGCCGCGAAAGCGGTTGATCAGAAAACCCCGGATCATCAGGGCATCAGCAGGTTCGATCACGGCCTGCGTACCGACCAGCGCCGCAATGACTCCACCGCGGTCGATGTCACCCACCAGGCACACCGGAATGCCGGCCTCGCGAGCGAACCCCATGTTGGCGATATCACGCTCACGCAGGTTGATCTCGGCCGGGCTACCTGCCCCCTCCACCAGAACAAGGTCATGGCGGCTGGCCAGCCGATGATAGCTCTCCATCACGGCATCGATCAGTTCGGCACGACGCTCCATGTAGTCTGCCGCCGCCAGCGTGTGCCGGGCACGCCCGTGCACGATGACCTGAGCGGCCCGATCGCTCTGCGGCTTCAGTAGAACTGGATTGAAATCGGTCGATAATTCAAGCCCGGCAGCCTGCGCCTGCAACGCCTGGGCGCGCCCGATCTCGCCACCTTCGGCGGTGGCCGCAGCGTTGTTCGACATGTTCTGCGGTTTGAAGGGGGCGACCGACAAACCTCGCCGCCGGGCGATACGGCACAGCCCGGCGACGATGACCGACTTGCCGACATCCGAGCCGGTACCCTGGATCATCAGGGTATGGCCCGAGCGTCTTCGAAGCTGAGAGAGTTTCATGGGGGTGATCGCAAGCAGTGCTCATCCGCGGCGGCCGGTAGCCGGTCATCATATCGTCAGGCGATCTTGCAGCAGCGATTTCGTACAGGTGGGCATCGAGGGTTTCACCAGGCGGCTGACTGATAGACTGCGGCCCACGCACACCGGATGAATACCGACGATGTCTGACGACTCTACCACTAACACAGCTGGCAACAACGGCGCCCGCGCGGCAGGCAACAACAGCGCCCGCGCGGCAGGCGACAACGGCGCCCGCGCGGCAGGCGACGACCCGGCCGAACACGACGATTCGCCTGAGGCGCACAAGCGTCGCATGCAGGCGCTCAAGAAGGAGCAGCGAGCGAAAACCTCGAAGACCAGCGACCCCGGTCGCGGTCTTGTCCTGGTACACACCGGCAATGGCAAGGGCAAGTCGAGCTCGGCATTCGGCGTGGTGGCCCGCGCTCTCGGCTGGGGCCACAAGGTCGCCATCGTGCAATTCATCAAAGGCAACTGGAAAACCGGCGAGAAGCAGTTCTTCACCCGTTTCGAAGACGACATCACCTGGTACACCATGGGTGAGGGGTTCACCTGGGAGACTCAGGATCGCGAACGCGACATCGCCGCGGCCACGGCAGCCTTCGATCGTGCACGCGACTTGATGACGGGCGG
Organism: Granulosicoccaceae bacterium; assembly: GCA_965214025.1. Classification (GTDB taxonomy): domain Bacteria; phylum Pseudomonadota; class Gammaproteobacteria; order Granulosicoccales; family Granulosicoccaceae; genus Granulosicoccus. The sequence continues at coordinate 29,429 of CBDCAW010000023.1, read as the reverse complement.
TGAACATGATCTTGTGCTACTCGACGAGATCAACATCGCCCTGCGCTACGACTACCTCGATGTGAATGATGTGGTCGAGGCGCTGGGGCAGCGTTCGAGCCGTTGCAGCGTGATTCTGACAGGCCGAGATGCCAAGCCCGAGCTGATCGCTGCAGCCGATCTGGTCAGCGAAATGCAGGAGATCAAGCACCCGTTCAAGGCTGGTATCCGGGCCCGCAAAGGGATTGATTTCTAACGATGTGGCTCGATCCTCGAATACCGGGCGAAGCGTCAGGCAACCCGACGAATCTCGGGTAAGCCCACTACCTGACCACCCGCCGGCGGCTACTCGATGCGCAGGCTGTCGGCCTTCTCCTTCTCCTCCGGCTCGACGTGGATGGTCACTTGCACACCGGGCAGGATCTGCTTGAGGGCAGCCTCGATCCGGTCGCAGATGGCATGCGAATCCGACACTGTCATCGCTCCGTCCACCACCAGGTGGAACTCGGCAAAATCGATACGCCCTGCTGATCGCGTCTTGATATCGTGCACCTCGATAGCGCCGGTCGCGCTGGCAATGATGGCCGCGCGGATCTTGCTCGCGGCGGCTTCATCGATCGCGCGGTCCATGAGGCCATCCACCGAGGTTCTGATAACGCGCGAGCCCTCCCGCAGGATGTTCAAGGCCACCAGTACCGCCATCGCTGTATCGACGATGTCCCAGCCAGTGAACAGCACGATCGCCAGACCGGCCAATGCGCCGAGCGACGTCCAGACATCGCTCATGATGTGACGGCCGTCGGCACTGACGGCGGGCGAGCGCAGACGCAGACCCTGCCGAATCAGGTAGCGAGCCCACGCCAGATTCAGCACGATGGCCAACACGGCCACCGCCAGTGATGCCGAATCCAGATCGAGTTCGCGGGCATCGAGCAGTGATATCCATGCCTCGCGCAGGATCAGGATGGCCGCCAGGACGATCAGCACACCGCTGATCACCGCCGAGAAATACTCTGCCTTGTGATGACCGAAGGGATGATCGAGATCTGCCGGGCGCTGACTGATGCGTATCGCGTACCAGGCGATGGAGGCGGTAACCACGTTGATCGTGGATTCGAGCGCATCGGAGTACAGCGCCACCGACCCGGTCAGCTGGTAGGCCAGCACCTTCAACAGCAATACCACGACAGCAACACCAATCGAGGCGACACTGATGCGCGCCAGCGAACGGTCTAGCAGGGAGGCTGCGTGCATCGTCAGACGATGAGAACATCAATCGTGTCTGCCTGCTGGTGCACAGTGTGGTGACGCCCCATGAACCTGCTACGCATGATTACCTTCCGGCTATCTGATTCTGATGATGAATACCGCAACTGACCAGTTCGCACGAGCGTCAATCGCCTGTGACTGTCAGGGGGAAACCCTTTGGTTGCACCCCGAGCGCTGCCTTTACTGGCCGGCCCGACGCACTTTGCTGGTAGCCGACATTCACTTCGGCAAGGAACACAGCTTCGGTCGTGCCGGCATCGCCATTCCCGGCGGCATCAGTGAACATGATCTCCGACGCCTGTCGGCCTTGATAGATGGCAGTGGTGCCGAGAACCTCATCATACTCGGTGATTTCATGCATGCAGCGCCGGCACGCAACGAACCCTGGCTGCTCGCCTTGAGCCACTTCCTCGATGATCATTCCGATCTGGATATCCAGATCGTGGCTGGCAATCATGACAAGCCACGTGCCCGGCTGCGGGTCGATGAACGTATACGCTGGCAGGCGGAATCACTGGTGCAGCACCCGTTCGTTCTCCAGCATCATCCGGCGAGCGACAAACGCGGCTACGTGCTGTGCGGGCATCTGCATCCGGTCTATCGGGTGTCTACCGGTCGTTTACCCGGACTGCGTGCGCCGGCCTTCTGGTTCCGCGACAACCATGCAGTACTACCGGCATTCGGCGGCTTCACGGGCGGCATGGCAGTCTCGCCGGAATCTGGCGATCGACTCTACGTGGCTGGCCCGGAGTGCGTGGTGCATGTGCCCTGGAAGCCGAGAACGAGTGCGAGACGACGACGCCGTTAGTTTTCGCTCCGTTTCCCGGCGAAGAAGGCCAGCATGCGCTGCCGACACGCCTCGGCTTCCACCGCTTCGGTGACCGCCACATGATGCGTGTGTGCAGAACATAGCAAACTGTCGAAGGCACTGACGACCGCACCGGTACGCGGTTCACGGGCACCGTACACCAACCGCCCGATGCGCGCCTGCAACAAAGCCCCGCAGCACATGAGGCAGGGTTCGATCGTCACGTACAGAATGGCGGTGTCGAGACGATGACTACCCGCGCAGACCGCTGCTGCCCGCAGGGCCACCATTTCGGCGTGGGCCGTCGGGTCACAGTCTATCCGCGTACGATTGTGACCACTGCCGATGATGGCGGCGCCCCGTACTACCAGGGCCCCCACAGGCACCTCATCAGCTGTAGCAGCTTCGTCCGCCAGAACCAATGCCTGCCGCATCCAGTGCTCATCGACACGAGCCTGGGCAGGTGACGGCATCATGTCATCAGAGCCTGTCGGACATGAAGGGCATGCATGCTACCTACCGCATTGCTCGAACGACATCGGGCCGGTACCTAAGGCAAGCGCTGAAGACGATGCTCGATCAACGTGCGCCATTCACTGGACAATGCCGGGTTGTCCAGTGCTTCCCGCATCACCTCGCGCCGGTCGGGGCTGGCCGAGTCATGCACGGCAGCGAACAGCGTTGCGAGGGAGCAGGCGGAGGTGCCCGCGTGCTTCACGCTAGCCGTGTCGCCTGCCTCGAGCACGCCGGCCTTCAGCACTCGAAAGTACACACCGGTTAACCCATGTTGCACGAACTGCCGCGGCATAGGCTGCCAACCGGTCTTTATGCCGAGCTTGAAACAAGGTACGCGTGGCTGAGTGACCTGCAATGAGACCGACCCGACCTGTACCGTATCTCCGATGAAAAGGGAGCTCTCGTCCAGCGAATCGATGGTGAGGTTCTCACCGAAGAAACCGGCAGTCAGATCCTGGCGCTCCAGCACCGCACTCCAGTGACGGTAGTGCTGATGGCCAAACGCGTAAACCGCCTTGTGCTCGCCGCCGTGGTTGACCAGATCAGCCTGCTCATCCCCGGCAAGGTTCAGTGAACCCACACTGATCGGGCCGCTCACCGCCTGCTTGAAGATACCGGTGGTGACATCCCTGCCCCGGTGCTCGATCGTCAGTACTTTCGATACATTGACAGATAGTACTTTCACCACCACCTCCACAACCGCGACACCGCCGGGTGTTCACCAGGCAGCATCTCGATCAGGATGCCGCCGAAGATTTCCAGACGGCATCGCATCCAGTATCAAGCCTGCTTGGCGGACTTGCCGGCGGCCGCATTCGATGCCAGATCGCGTAACACGTATTGCAGTATGCCACCGTGCTTGAAGTAATCCCATTCGGTCGGTGTATCGATTCGCACGCGCGCGTCGAAGGTGAGTTCCTTGCCGTCGTCACTGATCGCCTTCACGGTAACGCTTTCCGGCTGGTCTTCGACAGCGCCGATGGTAAAGGTCTCCTTACCGGTCAGGCCCAGTGAATCAGCATCGTCCTGACCACCGAACTGCAAGGGCAGTACACCGAAGCCGATCAGGTTGGAGCGATGGATACGCTCATAGCTTGCGGCGATCACCGCACGTACACCTAGCAGGTTCACCCCCTTGGCGGCCCAGTCACGGCTCGAACCGGTACCGTAGTTGTCACCGGCCAGCACGATCGAGGGCACCCCATCCTTGCTGTAACGCATACCGGCATCGTAGATCGACATCGCATCGCCACTGGGAAAGTGCGTGGTCGCGCTACCTTCCTTGCCATCGGCCAGTTGGTTCTTGAGCCGTACGTTGGCAAAGGTGCCACGCATCATCACTTCATGATTACCGCGCCTCGACCCCAGGCTGTTGAACTCGCCGACAGACACCCCCTCCTCCTGCAGGTACTTGCCGGCAGGTGAATCAGCCGCAATGGCACCGGCTGGCGAGATATGGTCGGTGGTGATCGAATCGCCGACCTTCACCAGGCACCGTGCATTCTCGATCGGCTTGAGCTCGGCAGGTTCCGCCGGCATGTCATCGAAGTACGGTGGTTTCTTCACGTAGGTGGAGTCAGGCCACTGGTAGGTCTTGCCGCCGGGAGGTTGGAGCTTCTGCCATTCCGACTCGCCCTCGAACACGTCGTCGTAACTGCTCTTGAACAGCGATGAAGAGACATGCTTCTCGACCACATCGGCAATCGAGCGCGTATCCGGCCAGATGTCCTTCAGGTAGACCGGCCGGCCTTCACCATCCTCGCCCAGCGGGTCGTTCACCAGATCGCAGCACAGGCTGCCAGCCAGGGCATACGCGACGACCAGCGGCGGCGAAGCCAGGTAGTTGGCTTTCACATGCTGATGGATGCGGCCTTCGAAATTGCGGTTGCCCGACAGCACCGAGGTGGCCACCAGATCACCTTCCTCGATCGCTGCCGCAACCTCCTCCGGCAGCGGTCCGGAATTGCCGATGCAGGTAGTACATCCAAAGCCGACGACGTGAAACCCCAATTCGCGCAGTGGCTCCATCAGACCAGCCTGGTCGAGATAGTGCGGCACCACCTGTGAACCGGGCGCCAGGGATGTCTTGACCCAGGGCTTGCTTTTCAGACCGCGTTCGCGCGCATTGCGAGCCAGCAACCCGGCAGCCATCATCACCGCCGGGTTCGATGTGTTGGTGCAGGACGTGATCGCGGCAATGACCACCGCCCCATCGTGCAGCTGGTGTTGGCTTCCATCGAGTTCGAAGGAGACGCCTCCCTGCATGTTCTGCGATTGCAGCGCCGCTACCGCGGTATCGCCGCCCTCGCCTTCGAACTTCGATTCACTCTCGACGGCGGGCTCGGCGCCTTTCAGACGCCCTTCGGAATCGAGGTGCTTCCGAAACGTCTCGCTGGCGTCCCGCAGGGCGATGCGATCCTGCGGGCGCTTCGGCCCGGCGATGCTCGGCTCCACCTGGCTCAGCTCGAGCTCGAGGGTATCGGTGTACTGCGCAACCTCCGACCCCGCCTCATGCCACAGGCCCTGCTCGCGAGCATAGGCCTCCACCAGCTTCACCCGCTCTTCGGCCCGGCCGGAAAGGCGCAGGTAACGCAACGTTTCCTCATCGATCGGGAAGATGCCGCAGGTGGCGCCGTATTCGGGAGCCATGTTGCTGATGGTCGCCCGATCGGCCAGCGTCAGATTCGCGATGCCATCGCCGTAGAACTCCACGAACTTGCCGACCACACCTTTCTCGCGCAGCATCTGGGTAACCGTGAGTACCAGATCGGTGGCGGTGGCACCGGCCGGCAATTCGCCCTTGAGCCCGAACCCCACCACCTGGGGCAGCAGCATCGTGATCGGCTGGCCGAGCATGGCGGCCTCGGCCTCTATGCCACCCACGCCCCAGCCCAGAACGCTCAGCCCGTTGATCATGGTGGTGTGGGAATCGGTGCCGACCAGGGTGTCAGGGTATGCCAGGGTTTCCCCGTCGACTTCCTTGCGCGTCACCACTTCCGCGAGGAACTCCAGGTTCACCTGATGGACGATGCCGGTACCGGGCGGCACGACGCGAAAGTTGTCGAAGGCTTCCTGACCCCAGCGGAGGAATTCGTAGCGCTCGCGGTTGCGCTTGAATTCCAACTTCTTGTTCAGATCCAGCGCGTTGCTGGAGGCGAACCGATCGACCATCACCGAATGATCGATGACCAGGTCGACCGGGATCTGCGGGTTGATCAGCGTCGCGTCGCCACCGAGATCATCCATCGCGTTGCGCATCACCGCCAGATCGACGATGGCTGGGACCCCGGTGAAGTCCTGCAGGATGACCCGTGCGGGCGAGAAGGCGATCTGCTCGGCAGGCTCGGCCGACGGTTGCCAGTTCGCCAGCGCTTCGATATGCGCCGCCGTCACGTTCTTGTCGTCTTCGTTGCGCAGCAGGTTTTCCAGCAGCACCTTCATGCAGAACGGTAGCCGACTGACCTTGAACTTCTTCTCGAGTGCATCGAGCCGGTAGACAGTTACCGATTCGTCGCCCATCTCGATCTGTGCCCGAGCGGAAAAGGAATCCATGAAAGATCTCCGTAAGTGAGTCAACAACCAGCATACGGCATCGATCACAACGGCACTAGGATCTGTCATCAAATAGCCCACAGGTGCTGTCGAAACTGGAAAATTGTCAAATAGAGATGTGGGCGTCGGCTGACAGGTCTCGGTCCCAGGCAACGATTACAGTCTGCATCGCTTGGACAGAAAGCCGGCCCGGCGCTGCGACTCAGGCATTATCATGCACCGCCGCTTTCCAACCCCGGCACGTGCGACCCGGGCACCTGTGATCGGTCGTTCGGCGGTAGCCGGACCACCGGGGCGGTCAGCGTATGCAACGGCGGCTACCAGCATCAATACAATGGCGGTGAGAACATCTACGACTCTGTGACTACGACTTCCGGTACGCTTCCGCGCCCCACCGGCGTCCTGGCGCTGATCCTGCTATCGGCGCTGGCACCGACCGTCCACGCCGATGCCCGTTCCATCGCACTCGGCGATTCGGTCATCGCCCACGGTATCGGCGTCGGCGATCTGGCTTCCAACCCCGCGCTGCTCATGCGTCTGGGCGGTGCCGGTAGCAACCCCGATCCGAAGGCCACCTTCGTCGATATCGGAAGTGGCTTCGATGTGCGCGACTCGGGCGGCGCGACCGGCATTCTGAGCGACAACGCATTCCTGCCCGAAAATGTCGAGAACAGTCTCATCGCACTGGCCAGCCAGGACATCACGTGCCTGGGCGGTGATGTCGATGGTGACACCCCTTGCCTGAGCGACACCGCCGGGCTCGGCCGGAACGCTGAACGCCTTGCCGACGCGCTGGAACGGCTCGACGGTCAGAGTGTGGATACTCGGCTGTTCGGGCGTCTGGGAATGGCCCGGCTCAATGGCCCGATGCGCTTCGCGCTCGCCTACGGTACGCGGTTCGTCGCATCGGGCACGGTGGCCGACACCGATGCAGATCGTGACACTCTCACGGAACTCTCCGAGGTGCTATCGGACGACACACTGACCCTTGCCGAGGCACAGAACACCACCCTGCTGGATCTGGATTCGAATCAGCAGGCACTGAACGTGGCACTGCCGGAGCAGTTCCTGACCTCCGAGGCTTCCGGGGGAGTGCTGATCAGGCATCAGTTCAGTCTGACGCTTGCCAGTCGGTACGAAATCGGCGGGCTGCCCGTCGATATCGGTGTGACACCGCATGTCTCTATACTGCAGGCATCCAGCCTGGACACACGGGTCGCCGACCTGTTCGACGATTCCATGATTCCGCTGGATGATCAATTCGACCGGAACGGCGTCGAGGATACCGCGTTCAATGCGGATGTCGGGCTGGTGACCCAGATCAACCCGTCGCTCAGCGTGGGACTGTCGGGCCGAAGCCTGGCCAGTGAATCGATCAGCACCGCCGAGGGCTACACCTTCGAAACCACGCCTCAGGGGTTCATCGGCGGCGAGTATTCCGCCGGCCTCGTGTCGGTGAGTGTCAGTGCCGCTCTGAACGCGGCGATGGTAGACAACCTGCGTTCGCAGCCTCTTGCCCTGGGGCTTGAACTGGGTAACGAACGGTTCGCCGTTCGCACCGGTATCAGTGCGGACGACGAACGCCTCGGCAAGACGACGCTGCTCGGCCTCGGCGTGTCGCTGGGAGCCCTCGAGCTGGGCGTACGCGGAGCCGGCGCCGACACCCTGCAAGCCCAGCTCGACATCAGTTTCGGTTTCTGACGTAATTACCGCCCGCTATCGTTGCTACCGGCTGGCGAATTGCCACGAAGCCGGATGACTGCAGGCACTTTCGAACGTCACGGGTGCGGATGGCCTCACGCCGTCACGAGCTGCAGGTTGGTAAGGGTTCGCGGATAGTGCTTTCGCAGACGCACCTTGTGCATCAGATCACCCAGGATCGCGCCGGAGAAATCCTTGCCGGTGAGATCTTCGGCCTGGCCGATACCGCCGGTGGTATCCACGTTGATCTCCATCATCTTGTCGCCGACGATGTCCAGCCCGGCCAGATACATGCCATCGGCGATGAGTTTGGGTGAGGCCACTTCAGCGATCCTCAGGGCAGCCTCATCCGGTTCGGCCATCTCGATCGCGCCGCCGGCGGAGATGTTCGAGCGCGCATCGCCGGAATCGTTGTAACGCCGAAAGCAGGCATAGGTACCGTCGACCTTCAGCGGCCGGCCGTTGATCGTGATCAGACGCAGATCACCGTCCGCCGCCTGCGGAAGATATTCCTGCACGATCGCATAGCCGTCGCGTAGCGTGGCCTCAACCATCTGATTGATGTTGGCCGAAGCGCCATCCTTGACGATGAACACGCCGGTGCCACCAGACCCCTGAAGGGGCTTGATCACCGCCTTGCCATCGCCTTCCTCGATGAACCGGGTGATCACGTCCAGATCGCGCGTGATGCAGGTTCGTGGACGAATGGCCTCCGGATACTGCTGAAAGTAGGTCTTGTTCGACGCGTTCGTGAGGTTGCGCGGATCATTCAGGACGATCACGCCCTGATCCGCCAGCAGTTGGGCGAACAGCAAGCCGGAAGACGGTGCCCACGGTCGCGTCACCAGCTCATCGGCCGGATCCGCACGCAGCATCAGCACATCGAGTTCGCTCAGTGACTTGCGGGTAGGCTGCGCATCCTCATCCTGTAGATCGGCAAGCAGTTCGGCATCGTCCGCGTACTCCTCACGTCGCGGGCAGGACACCAACGCACTCAGCTCGCCATCAGGCTCGTAAGTGACATCGCCGAGCGAAATCAGCGATACCTCATGGCCATCCTTCACAGCTCTTCTGGCCAGCCGGATGGTGGAGTAGTTGTCTTGCTCGGTGGCTACATCGTTGACGAGAAATGCAAGCTGCATGGTGGGATACCTCAGTGGAATGGGAAGTAGTAAACGGGAAGTAAGCGGTAAGCGGTAAGCGGTAAGCGGTAAGCGGTAAGACGCACACCGGCACTTTGTGACAGCTTGCCTCATCTGGCTGCAGGGGTCCGGGTAGCGGACGGCAGTGGCGTCGGCCTGATTCAGTGCAAGAGCACCATCGGCTCGGCATGAAAGAACGTATCGAGCGGTTTTCGGCTCGCGTCGAGGAGACGTGCAGCCACTTCGGGTCCCTTGAAGCAATCAGGCACCAGAGCCGGTGGCGACAGGAACCCTTCGTCGAGCAAGGATTCGATGAGGTGCCGGTGCGTCAAAGAGAACTTGCCAACCAGCAGCGGTTCGATCTCTGCGCCGGTACGCAGGTAAGCGAGCACGTCGTGCAGCCCCTGCAGGTAAACGGCATCCTTGGTAAAACCACCACCACGAATCGCGCGCACGGTCACGTCGAATGCGTCACTGGCGGTAAGACCATGCGTTTCGAACAGGTCTGCGAAGATGTCTTCAGGCGAATGGCGGGCGACCGCGAAGTCCGCCGCCACCACCCGGGCCGCCAGCACCCGCAGGCGCTCCGGCGGCAGGTAGCCGCTGGCGTATTCCGAAAGCGTCGCCAGACCTTCCTGCAAGACATCGTAGCCCGCGAGTCCGCTTTCGAAAAGCCGCAGCGGTTGCCGACTGCCGTTGTAGCGGGTGAGTACGTGCACGCCCACCTCATGGGCCAGCAATGGCGCGACAGATGCCATGGGCAATCGAAGATGGCTGTTGATGCACAGGGTTCCCTGTTGCACCACGAGTACCGAATCCAGATCGTGCACGAGCCTGATCGGAAAATGAAATTCCCCTGCGTGGCGCGCGTATTCATCGCGCAGGGCGCATGCTGCCTGCATGACATCATCGCTGCTCGCCAATGGCAGCCGTGAGGTTGCCTCGCTGACCTGCCGGGGCACGGTTCGCAGTATCTCGTTCGCCACCTGCAACAACGAAGGGTCGGCACCGCCGAACAGGGCAATACTCGTGAGCGTGAAGCCCTCGGTGTCTCTCTGCCCCAATAGCTCCACCAGTTGCAGTAATTCCTCACGTTTCTCACTCAACAGCGAGCGGATGGCCGAGTGCTCGATCTCATCGACGGGCAATGCCTGCACACGCTCGCGCAGCGCAGGCAGATCGAGAGCCGACGGTAGGTAGGTCAGTGCCGGCAGCGACCGATAGCCACTGTCGCGGAACGCCCGCCACCGTTCGACGTTCCCGACGGGGCTGAGCGTGGTCAGCCAATCGATCTTGCGCTCCACGTCGAACAACGCCGCGTCTACCTCGCCGGCCGGCGAGCCGGGACCCATTGACTTGACCGCCACTCTCGCCACGCTCACGGGAATCGCGGCATGAGTGCCTCGAAGCGTACGTGCTCGCTTGTCACACGATCACGTCACGGGCAGCTTCCGTCGCGTGAGCCAGACCGCGCCGCAAATCGTTCAGCATCAGAATACCGGCCTGACCGGTCCATTCGTCCATGAAGAACTTCTTGTACTCCAGAGTGATCGTGCATACGCGATCGCCATAGTCGGCTGATACCCACTCGGGAAAGTTTCCTCCGTCGACGAAACGCACATTGTCGCGTATGTCGAGCTTGCGCCCCTGTGCCGGTACCTGGCCGAGTGCCTGTCTGAAGGTGTCGACGACAGCACTGAAGCGTGCGGGGTCCGCCGTGGTGATACCTAGGTCGATATCCGGATTGTCCACCTGGGGTGCGACGCTGCCATCGGCGCCGTCACGCCGGTGGTTGTAGGAATGAACATCCAGCAAGAGCAGGCGGGGATGATGTTCGAGCGACATCTCGATCCATTCGCTCATCAACTGATAGAACTCGGCATGCGCACTCAGCGATCGCTGCACCGTGCTGTCGCTCAACGGTGTGCGCCAGAGGTCCAGCCCCCAGGCATCTTCCGGCCCACGATAGACGGCCTGGTCTGCCGAACGGTTCAGATCGACCTCGAAGCGGGACACCTGCGAGATGAACACCGAGTCACCGACGCCGGCAAGCAGGTCGGTCAGCGGATCTTCCTCACGCAACCTCGACTGTTCGTCCAGTGTGCTCAACTCCGCCAATTCCGGCCGCAGATCGTGACCTGCATGAATGGCCGTGGCGATCACCGGCCCGCCACCGAACCGTTTCATCCATCGCGCTTCGCTCACGAGTGGCATCCGGGCTGAATCAGCTTTCCCGTGGCGTCGTCACCGTCGACACCTGCCCTGGCTGGCCTCAACACCGGAGCCATCGATGCGAGTCTGGAAACTGAAACCTGCCTGTGCATGCCTTTACGCCGAATGGTAAGAATAGACTGGAATAAAACTACCGGGGCTTCAGCTGCAAGTCGATGGCCGATGTAAAAAGTAGGCGTCAACACTCGATGATCATGCCGTCGAAGCCAGGCTCTACCGACACGGGCAGCTCGCGACAGAGCGTGTCGTAATCCATGTCGCAATGCATGTTCGTGAGGATCGCGCGCGCCGGCGCCACCTGCTCGATGAACGCCAGCGATTCTGCCAGGTTCAGGTGCGTGGGATGCGGGGAGTGACGCAGGGCATCGATGATCAACGTGCTAACGCCTTGCAGCAGTTGCTCACTGTGTGCATCGTGAATACGCTTGATGTCCGGCAGGTACACCACGTCGCCGATACGCAGGCCGAGGGCGGTGATGTCGCCATGCTCGGCCATCAGGGTCTGCACCGGTATCGCACCACCCGGACCTTCGATGTCGAAGCGGGTCGGGTGTTCTATGCGGTGCTCGGTGCAGAAGGCTGGATAGCTGCTGCCCGGTGCCTGCGCAAAGCAATAGCCGAACGTGGTCATCACACGCGCCGCCGTCGGCTCATCGACATACACATCGATGCTGCGGCGCAGGTTGATCGCCAGCTGCCGAAGATCATCGAGCCCGTGAACGTGATCGGCATGCGCATGCGTCAGCACCACACCTTCCAGCGATCGCACCCCGGCGGAGAGCAACTGCTCGCGCATGTCGGCGCCGGCATCCACCAGCACTGTTGTCTTGCCGGCACCGCTGATCGCTTGCCCGTGTGATCGTACCTCCGGGTCGGGCACCCTCTGTCGAGAGGCGTAAGGAGCAGGCACGTTCGGGCCAGACTCGAACTGCTCGACGAGCAGCGCGCAACGCCGCCGCCGGTTCTTTGGATTGGCGGGGTCACACAGGCCCCAGTCATTACCGACTCGAGGTACGCCACCGGAGGAGCCGGTACCCAACAGGGTGAAGATTCGGTGACTGATCATGCCCGCAATCGTCGCATGGATCGTGGTCGGACTGGCGTTGGCCGTATAATTCGCAGATGATCAGACAGCCAATCCTCAACCAACCCAGAAGAGCCCCGTGCCCCTAGTGATCAGTCTCGAACAGCGCCTGCGTGGCGAGCTGGGTGATGCCTTCGCCGCCATGCTCGCCGAGCTGCAGGGTCACGCTCCGGAAACCATTCCCGATCCACAATTGCACACCAGCAAGCATGCTGATTTCCAGTCCGATGCGGCGATGTCGCTGGCCCGGGAGCTCAGGCGCAAGCCACGCGATATCGCGGCGGCCGTGCTGCCCCACCTCGGTGGCAGCGAGCTGATCGAGAGCACCGAGCTGGCCGGGCCCGGCTTCATCAACATCACACTGAAAAACTCGGCCCTGGCCAGGCTGCTCGATCGGCAACGGCAGGACGAGCGGCTCGGCGTCCCTGCCTCGGATCCGCAGACCATCGTCGTCGACTACTCCGCACCGAATGTCGCCAAGGAGATGCATGTGGGGCACCTGCGGTCCACGATCATCGGTGATGCCTGTGTGCGTCTGCTCGAATGGCAGGGCCACACCGTGTTGCGCCGCAACCACATCGGCGACTGGGGCACCCCGTTCGGCAAGCTGATCGAGCATCTGCTGGACATCGGCGAGGCCGAAGCCAGTGACGAGCTTTCGCAGGGCGACCTGAACGGCTTCTACCGCGCGGCCCATGAGAAAGCCACCGCCTCGGAGGCCTTTCAGGAACGGGCTCGGGCACGCGTGGTGGCACTGCAGTCGGGCGATGCGGAAACCCGCAGGCTATGGACGTTGCTGATCGAGCAATCACAACGTTACTTCATCAGCGTCTACGAACAGTTGGACCTGCGCCTCGACGGCAGCGAATTCGCCGGCGAAAGCACCTACAACGACAGTCTCGAGCCGACGCTTGCAGAGCTGACCGAGAAAGGGCTGATCGAACAGAGTGACGGTGCCGAATGCCTGTTCCCGCCAGGCTTCAGCAACCGCGATGGCCAGCCCCTGCCGCTGATCGTGCGCAAGCGAGGCGGCGGCTACGGCTATGCCGCCACCGACCTCGCCGCGCTACGTGAGCGCACCACCGAAACCCACGCCGATCGGCTGCTGTACGTGGTCGGTTCGCCACAGAGCCAGCACCTGCAGATGATCTATGCCGCCGGTCGCATGGCCGGCTGGCTGATTCCGCCCGCGAGCGCCGAGCACATCGCATTCGGATCCATACTCGGTGCCGATGGCAAGATGTTCAAGAGCCGCGCCGGCGACACCGTGCGTCTGGCCGCCCTGCTCGACGAAGCGGTGGCTCGCGCCGCTGCCACCATCGAGGCCAAGAACCCGGACCTGGATGAACGGGCGCGCCGGGAGGTAGCGTCAGCTGTCGGTATCGGTGCGATCAAGTATGCCGACCTCGCCAACGAGCGCACCCGCGACTACGTGTTCGATTTCGACCGTATGTTGGCACTGGAAGGCAACACCGCACCCTACTTGCAGTACGCCCACGCACGCATCCAGTCGATACTGCGCAAGGCCGTCGATGGCAAGGGTGTGAGCCTCGAACAGATGGACACCGGCGCCCTGCAACTCGACACCGGTGCCGAGCGTGCACTGGCGATGCGGTTGCTGAGCTTCCCCGACGTCGTCGCGGACGTTTCGCGAACCCTGCTGTTCCATCGCCTGGCCACCTGGCTGTTCGAACTCGCTACCGCCTTTTCCACCTTCTATGCCACCTGCCCGGTGCTCGACCCACCGACCGAGGCTACACGACTCAGCCGCCTCGCCCTGTGCCGCTTGACCGCTCGTACCCTGGCCACCGGCCTCGCTGTACTCGGCATCCGGGCGCCTGAGCGGATGTAGTGGTCATCGATGGGCCAATTGTCGACGAGACCTGCCAAATTTGGCGACCGATCCGTCTGGTCATGAACCATATCGCCTGAGTGCTCTATGTTGCTCGTACGGCTCTTGCGCACATTGAGGCATCTTTCTCATGCGATCGATCATCGGAACACTACTCCAAGGGTACCTGTCCGTCCTCCGTAGCGACGATATCAACTTTCGTCCGACTTCCTTCACGTCTTCAGGGCATATACAGTCTCCGCGCAGATCCCTACCCGATCGACCGAGGCTCGTCTGCCACGTACCGATGATTCTGATCGCGCTCGGGTTGTTCGCCTCCGAATTGCAGGCATCTGCTGACGCCGAGGCAAAATTGGCGGCACCGCAGGCACGAGTGGTCGGTGGCGATGTGGCCACACCGGATTCCTGGCCGGCCACTGTCGCGTTGGTTAGGGCCGATGGTGGCAACAGCCCAGGGCAGCTGTTCTCCCGACAGTTCTGTGCGGGTACCGTGATCGCACCCCGCTGGGTGCTCACGGCGGCGCACTGTGTGGCCAAGTACGGCCCCCCCTCGGTCAGCCCTGATAGCCTGCGGGTGGTCGTCGGTATCGATGACTTGTCTACCGACACGGCAGTCGATGAACGGGTGGTGACCAATATCATCGTGAATGAAAACTGGGGTTACATAACGGAGGGCGCATGGGGTAGTCCGAGCGACAGCGAAGGTGACATCGCCTTGCTCGAACTGGCCAACGAGGTGTCGGTGGCACCTGCCTCGCTGGCCGACACCGACGCTGAAGAACTGGCAGGCTCAGGCACCTCCGCCACCGTGGTCGGCTGGGGGATGGTGGATACGCGCAACCTCGAAAGGCCGAAGTATGATCCAAGGTTGCGTGAAGGCACCGTGCCACTGGTGTCGCGCCAAAAATGCAACAAGGAGCTTGCCTACTATTTCGATGGTGCCGTGTACGCAGATCAACTCTGCGCCGGCTTTGCAAGCGGTGAAGTGGATGCTTGCTACGGCGACAGCGGCGGCCCCCTGTATCGGAAAGCCGCAGGGAAACAGCAGTTGATCGGAGTGGTCAGCGGCGGTTTCGCGGATGAATGTGAAGTCCCTTACGCCTACTCCCAGTACAGTGACGTCGAGTTCTACCGCTCGTGGATCACGCAATTCGTCTCACTCGATCAACCCTCACCGCCACCCTACGAGACGGCGCCACCCACCGGTCAGACTGCCTCGGAAAGAGAACGGGGCATTGACGATATCATGACGACGACCAGCTCGGGCGGCGACAGGTACGCCGGTTCGGAAGGGGTCGGGGGCACCGATATGCTGCTGGCCTTGCTACTGACGCTTGGAGTGACATCGCGTGTACTGAGGGTTCGTTGAAAGATAACCCGTCATCTTCAACCACCCTTGCATTTCGCCATGATCATTGTTCGTCAATTGAATAGCCCATAGTTGCCTATGGGCTACCTGTCTGCAGGCCTGGCAGTGTTCAGGCGGTAACCGCCTCGCCTTCTTCCACAGCCTTCATGCTCAGGCGAATGCGGCCCTGCTTGTCGACCTCGAGCACCTTGACCTTGACGGTCTGACCTTCCGAGAGCTCGTCGGCCACGTTCTGCACGCGTTGCTCCGAAATCTGCGAGATATGCACCAGACCATCCTTGCCCGGCAGGATGTTGACGAAGGCGCCGAAGTCCATGATCTTCTGCACCTTGCCTTCGTAGATCGTGCCCACTTCGATATCCGCCGTGATCAGCTCGATACGGCGCTTGGCCTCTTCACCGGCCGAACGGTCACTCGAAGCGATCTTGATCAGGCCATCGTCGCCGATGTCGATGGTCGCGCCTGTCTCCTCGGTGAGCGCTCGTATGACCGCACCGCCCTTGCCGATGACTGCGGCGATCTTCTCCGGGTTGATCTTCACGGTGATGAAACGCGGTGCGTGCTCCGACAGATCACCACGTGGGGCATCAAGCACCTTCGCCATCTCTTCGAGAATATGCAAACGCCCTTCCTTAGCCTGTTCGAGGGCCGATTCCATGATCTCGCGCGTGATGCCCTGGATCTTGATGTCCATCTGCAGTGCGGTGACGCCGGAGCTGGAACCCGCTACCTTGAAGTCCATGTCGCCCAGATGATCTTCGTCGCCGAGGATGTCGGACAGCACCGCATAGCCGGCCTCTTCCTTGATCAGACCCATGGCGATACCGGCCACCGGGGACTTCAACGGCACACCTGCATCCATCAATGCAAGGCTGGTGCCGCAGACCGAGGCCATGGAGCTCGACCCGTTCGACTCGGTGATTTCCGAGACCACGCGGATGGTGTAGGGAAAATCATCATCGTGGGGCATCACGGCCTGCACACCGCGTTTGGCAAGCTTGCCATGACCGATCTCGCGACGCTTCGGCGAACCGACGAAGCCGGTTTCGCCTACGGAGTACGGGGGAAAGTTATAGTGCAGCATGAACGCCATGCGCATTTCACCTGACAGGGCATCGATGATCTGCGCATCGCGGGTGGTACCGAGCGTGGCGGTGACGATCGCCTGGGTCTCACCGCGTGTGAACACTGCGGAGCCGTGTGTTCGCGGCAACACGCCGGTCTGCACGGTGATCTGACGTACGGTTTTCGTATCACGACCATCGATGCGCGGCTGACCATCGATGATACGACTGCGCACGATGGATTTCTCCAGGCTTGCAAAGGCTCGTTTTACCTGATCCTTCGACCAGCCTTCTTGCCCATCGGTAGCAACGAGATCACCGACGAGCTTGTCTTTCGCAGCCCCGACCGCTTCCTGCCGTTCCATCTTGTCGGCAATCTGGTAGGCGGCGGTCAGATCGCTGGTGATCACATCGGCCACCTTCGATTTGAGCGACTCATCCTCCGCTGCCGCCTGCCAGTCCCACGCCGGGTTGCCGACCTCTTCGGCCAGCTGCTGGATCGCCGTGACCGCCGTCTTCAAGTGATCATGACCGAAAACGACTGCGTCGAGCATGGTCGACTCGGACAGTTCGGCCGCTTCGGATTCGACCATCAGCACGGCATCGGCGGTGCCGGCCACGACAAGATCGAGCTGCGATTCCGCCATCTGGGAAATCAGTGGATTCAGCACGTACTTGCCGTCGATGAAACCGACCCGGGCACCGCCGATGGGACCGGCGAACGGCATGCCGGATACGGCCAGCGCCGCCGAGGCTCCGAGCATGGCGGGAATGTCGGCCGGAATGTCAGCGTCGAGCGACATGACCGTGGCGATGACTTGAACCTCGTTCATGAAGCCCTTGGGAAACAAGGGCCGCAATGGACGGTCGATCAGGCGGGACGTGAGGGTTTCCGCCTCCGACGGACGCCCCTCGCGCTTGAAGAAGCCGCCAGGAATCTTGCCCGCGGCGTACGTCTTTTCCTGATAATTGATGGTCAGCGGGAAGAAGCTCTGCGTCGGGTTGGCTTCCTTGCGGCCGACGGCGGTGACGAGCACGACGGTATCGCCCATGCTGGCGACAATGGCTGCACTGGCCTGCCGGGCTATTTCACCGGTTTGCAGTGTGACGGTTTCGGCACCGTACTGAAATGTCTTTGAATGTAAGGTCACGTAGTGTTCCTGAGGTCGGTGGGGAGACGCTTGCTCGCGGCGGGCGAAGCGAGTGCGAGCTTCTAGCGCCGCAGGCCCAGTCGCTTGATGAGACCCTGATAGCGCGGCGCGTCTTTGCGATGCAGGTAGTCGAGCAATTTGCGACGCTGATTGACCATTCTGAGCAGACCCCGGCGTGAGTGGTGGTCGTGCTTGTGAGCCTTGAAGTGTTCGGTAAGGTGGACGATGCGAGCGGACAGCAGAGCGACCTGTACTTCCGGTGAACCAGTATCCTTCGGATCGAGTTGGTGATCCTGGACGATGGTGGCTTTCTGTTCGGGACTTAGGCAAGACATGTAATGCAAACTCCGGGTCGGGCCAGGTGAAGTGGATTCGGGAGACAGCGCTGAAGGGGCGGCGAGGCGCCGCGGCCGACCATGACAATGAATGCAGGAGCTGCCAGCCGGTAACGAGTGCCGGACCATGGCCGCCAGCTGCTCGTATCGCGTTATTCTACCATCACCCGATCGGCCCAGACACGGCGATGATCCGAGCCGGGAGCGGGGCCTGCCCCGAGATCGTCGAAGCTGGCGCTACGCCACCTCGGGTTCGAGCTGCAGCACGCGATGCGGCCTCACTTGCGACGGCGCCTCATCGTCGTCGGAAGCCCGACTGCCCAGACCGATCAGTAACTCCTGTTCATCGTAGACCCTGCACGTTTGGCCCGCTTCTGCGAAGGGCGGCATCTCCCGGCAAACCCGTGCCGGCTGCCCCCGCGAGAATGCCAATGCCCCTTCGGCATCGATGACGAGACCCGGCAGGTGCATCAGCCCTGCATCCATCGGCAGCAGACAGGCATCGCGCTCGACGCTCGAACCCATCCGTTCGAGATCTTCGAAAGTCACCATCACCCGGTGTTCGAAGGGTGCAACGAAGGTTCTGCGCAGGGCGGTCACATGTGCACCGCAACCGACCGCCTCACCGATATCACTCACCAGGCTGCGAATGTAGGTTCCCTTGGAACACACGACTGAAAGTCGTGCATACGTGCCGTCGAAATCCAGCAATTCAACCCGATGCAGATGGACTGCACGCGGTGGGCGGTCGACGGTCCTTCCCTCCCGGGCTAGTGTGTACAGTCGCTTGCCATCGATCTTGATGGCGGACACCATGGGAGGGACCTGAAGCTGAGGGCCTTCGAACCCGGCACAGATGCGTTTCAGCAGCGCTTTGTCGAGAGTATCCGGAATCGCAGCTTCGGCGATGATCTCTCCGTCGGCGTCGGCCGAGTCGGTGATCTGACCGAATCTCAGGGTGGTCTCGTAGCCCTTGTTCGCATCCAGCAGAAATCCGCTGAGCTTGGTCGCCTCACCAAAGCAGATCGGCAACATACCGCAGGCCAGCGGATCGAGGCTACCGGTGTGCCCGGCCTTGCGCGCATCGAACAGCCTCTTGACGCGCTGCAAGGCGTGATTCGAACTGCCGCCAATCGGCTTGTCGAGCAACAACAGGCCATGTAACGACCTGCCGCGCCTGTGACGTCGGCCCAAGTTACCGCTCCGAACCGTTGTCTCGCAGATCTTCGCCGCTGTCGGTATCGGTGGTGTTACTGGCAACCGCCTGATCGATCAACGCCGACATGCGGGCACCGTGCGCTGTGGAATCGTCGTACCTGAACCGCAACTCCGGCACCGCCCGTATATTCATCCGCGGTGCCAGTTTCCTGCGCAGGAATGCCGCCGCACTGGCAAGTGCCGCCTCCGTATCCGCACGTTCTTCGGCATCGATGACGGTGAAAAACACCTTCGCGATGGAAAGATCACGGCTCACTTCCACTGCCGATACGGTCAGCATCGGCGAAAGCCGTGGATCCTTCAACTCGGTACGAATCAGCTCCGAGAGCTCGCGATGGATGAAATCCGCGACGCGATGACTGCGTGGGTAATCACTGGAACTCAAAGTGTGCGCGCCACTTCGGTACGTTCGAACACCTCGATGACATCACCCGGCTTTACATCGGTGTAATTCTTCACGCCGATACCGCACTCGGTCCCCATGTGCACATTGGTGACATCGTCCTTGAAGCGACGCAGAGATTCCAGTGCCCCTTCGTAGATGACGACGTTGTCGCGCAGTACCCGAATCGGCTCTTCCTTGCGAACGACTCCGTCGGTGACCATGCAACCGGCAATGAGGCCGAACTTGGGTGAGTTGAACACCTCGCGCACTTCGGCGTTGCCGATGATGCGCTCGCGCACCTCCGGTGCCAGCAACCCGCCCGCCATGGTCTTCACGAGGTCGATCAGCTCGTAGATCACGCTGTAGTACCGAAGTTCGGTTTCCTGCTCCTGTATGAGCCGCCGCGCGGCCCCGTCGGCCCGTACGTTGAAGCCAACCAGAATGGCCCCGGAAGCCGCAGCCAGGTTGGCATCGGACTCGGTGATGCCACCGACGCCACCACCGATGATGCGGATGGACACCTCGTCGGTCGAAAGCTTCTCCAGCGAATCGCGGATGGCCTCGAAACTACCTTTCACGTCAGCTTTCACGAGCAGATTGATCGTCGGAATCTCACCACTCTTGACCTGTGCAAACACATCCTCCAGCTTGGCCGGCTGACGTGCCGCCAGACGCTGATCGCGCTGCTTGTCCTGGCGCAGATCCGCAAGTTCCCTGGCGCTGCGGTCGTCGGCCGCCACCAGCATCTCATCGCCGGCGTTCGGCGTGGCTGACAGGCCGAGCACTTCGACAGGCACAGACGGCCCCGCCTCGTCTACAGCCTCACCGGCCGCATTGAACATGGCCCGCACGCGACCCGTCACCGGACCGCAGATGAAGATGTCACCACGCTTCAGCACACCGTTCTGTACAAGCACCGTAGCAACCGGACCACGACCCTTGTCCAGTGACGCCTCGACCACCACACCGCTGGCCTTGCCCTCGGGCACGGCACTGAGCTCGAGCACTTCCGCCTGCAACGTGATGGCTTCGAGCAACTTGTCGATGCCGGCACCGGTGTGGGCCGATACCGGAATGAACTGCACATCACCGCCCCACTCTTCCGAGATCACATCGTGCTGAGCCAGCTCGCTGCGTACGCGCTCCGGATCGACACCTTCCTTGTCCATCTTGTTCATCGCGACGATGATCGGCACACCGGCAGCCTTCGAGTGCTGAATCGCCTCCACCGTCTGCGGCATGGCACCGTCATCGGCGGCAACGACCAGCACGACGATATCCGTGGCCTGGGCGCCCCGTGCTCGCATGGACGTGAATGCGGCGTGCCCGGGGGTATCCAGAAAGGTGATGACGCCGTTGTCGGTCCGGGTCTGGTACGCACCGATGTGCTGGGTGATACCGCCGGCCTCGCCGTCGGCGACCTTCGCCTTGCGGATGTAGTCCAGCAGAGAGGTCTTGCCGTGATCGACATGGCCCATGATGGTGACCACCGGTGCACGCGGTGCGGTGTCGCCTGTCTGTTCGCCCGCTACCTTGGTGGCCAGAGCCAGCTCGATATCGTCGGCGCTCATCGCTACGGCACGGTGGCCCATCTCCTCGACCACCAGGATCGCCGTGTCCTGATCGAGCATCTGGTTGATGGTGGCCATGACCCCCATGCCCATCATGGCACGGATGACTTCGTTGGCCTTGACGGCCATCTTGTTGCCAAGCTCGGCAACGGTGATGGTCTCCGGTACTTCCACGTCGCGCACCAGCGGTGCCGTCGGGCGTTCGAAACCGTGCTTGGCTTCGAAGTTTGCCGGCAGCGCCCGCCGCGGCTTGCCCTTGCGGCGACCCGACTTGTCTTTCGCCACGTGCAACTGGTTGCGCCCGTAGCGGGTATCTCCAGCACCCCCCCCCTTGCCGCGGCCACGACCGCGGGCATCCTTGCCGCGACCCGCTCCGGCGCCACCACGATCAGTGCTGCTGGCAGCCTGTTGAGCTTCGACCGCTGCGCGGCGTTGCAACTCGGCCGCGACTCGCTCCTGTTCACGTCGCTCGGTATCACGCTTGGCGTTTTCTTCGGATTCCTGGCGCCGGGTGGCCGCCACCTGCTTCTCGGCCTGCCGCTCGGCCGCCGATCGTGCCTTCTCCTCTGCGGCGAGCCTCGCCTCGGCGGCGCGTTGCTTGCGAGCGACTTCCGCCGGATCGACCGGCGCTGCCGGGGTCGCAGCTTCGGCCTGCGCGCGTGCCGCCTGCTCTGCCGCCCGCTCGACTTCCGCGGCAACTGCGCTGGCGGCGGCAGCTTCAACCTGAGCCCGCACAGACTCGTCGGCAGCGCGTGCGGCTGCAGAAGCCGAACCTTCCACGTCCGGTTCCACGGGCTCGGGCTCGGTGTCTGCAGTCGATGCCGATGTGGCTGGCACATCGGCGGGCGGTGCCGGTTCGTCAGCCACATCCGGTACCGTCGACGCAGGAGCGACGGGCTCCATCTCAGCCTGTACTTCGGCCTCGATCTGCGATTCGACGGTAGCGGAAACAGATGGTGAGGTCTGCTCGACAGAAGCGGCGGTTTGTTCGGCCGTCGCGGGTTCGGACTCCGCGGAGACAGCCGACTCGGGTTCGGCCACCGTGGACTCGGCCGCCTTGGACTCAACCTCGCTGGACTCGCTCGTGGCCGAGGGGCTTGCCGGCGCCGTAGCTTCCGGAGCATCAGCCCTGGCCACGCCATTCACTGCAGGTGTGGCCCCGGGCGCAGCCTCGGCCGCCGGCGCGGCATTCACTCCCTGCGGTTTGACGAAGGTACGCTTGGCACGCACCTCCACACTGACTTTCTTGCGACCGGCAGAGTCGCTCTTGAGTTCGCTGACCCGCTTGCGGCGCAGACCGATCCGCTTGGTACCGGCATCACCACCGGATTCGCCACGCGACTGACGCAGGTGCGACAACAGCGCCACCTTCTCGGTGTCGGTGATCGCATCGGTTTCGCCCGCCTTGTCGACCCCTGCATCGCGCAGTTGTTCGAGCAGTTTCTCGACGGGTGTACCGACGACCTGCGCTAGTTGTTTTACCGTGACTTCAGCCATAGCTACTTTCGTTGATTTGACGTCTAGCGTCTGAATTACTCGCTGGCTTCTTCTTCCGCGAACCAGCTCTCGCGAGCCTTCATGATGAGTTTGCCCGCAAGCTCTTCATCCATTCCTTCCACCACCATGAGATCGTCGACCGACTGATCGGCCAAGTCATCCACGCTGACGATTCCCTGCCCGGCAAAATCGTACGCCAGCTCTTCACTCATGCCCTCCATCGCGATCAGATCGGCCCCCGGTGTATGACCATCGAGCTTCTCTTCGGTGGCGATCGCCTTCGTCAACAGAGCATCCTGTGCGCGACTGCGCAGTTCGTCAACGATATCTTCTTCAAACTCGTCGATGTCGAGAAGTTCCTGGCGCGGCACGTACGCCACCTCTTCGACACTGGTGAAGCCTTCCTGTACCAGAATGAGCGCGACTTCTTCGTCGACATCGAGCTGCTCGGCGAACATCTCGACGTACTCCTTGGATTCCGCTTCGCTCTTCTCTTCCGCCGATGCCTCGTCCATCACGTTCAGCGTCCACCCGGTGAGTTCCGAGGCAAGACGGATGTTCTGGCCACCCCTGCCGATCGCCAGCGACAGCTTGTCTTCCTCGACGGCGATATCCATGCTGTGGCTATCCTCGTCGACAACGATACCCTTGACTTCCGCCGGCGCCATCGCGTTTATGACGAACTGGGCGGGGTTCTCGTTGAAGAGAATGATGTCGATGCGCTCACCTGCAAGCTCGTTGGACACAGTCTGAACCCGCGAACCACGCATACCCACACAGGCACCAACCGGATCGAGCCGCGGATCGAGCGATGACACGGCGATCTTGGCACGTGCACTCGGGTCACGCGCAGCCCCATTAATGAGAATTACACCCTGGCCTACTTCCGGCACTTCCAGCTTGAACAGTTCGATCAGGAATTCCGGCGCGGTGCGTGTCACGAAGAGCTGCGGGCCGCGCGGCTCGCTGCGTACATCCTTCAGGTAGCCCCGCAGTCGGTCGCCGGGGCGCACGGCCTCGCGCGGGATCATCTCTTCGCGGGCAACATAGGCCTCGGCGTTGCTTCCCAGGTCGAGATACACCCCACCGCGCTCGATGCGCTTGACTATGCCCATGACCAACTCGCCGATGCGGCTGCGATAGCTCTCCACCACGCGCTCGCGCTCCGCCTCGCGCACCTTCTGCACGATCACCTGCTTGGCAGTCTGCGCGGCGATTCGGCCGAATTCGACCGACTCGATCTCCTCTTCGGTGAATTCACCGAGCTGCAGCTCCGGCTCTTCGACCTGCGCTGCCGAAATCGTGATCTGACGAAGTGGGAACTCCTGTTCGACGTCGTCCTCGACGACCTCCCAACGACGGAACGTCAGGTAATCGCCGGTTTCACGGTTGATCGCCACACGTACTTCGATGTCGCCACCGTGACGCTTGCGCGTGGCGGATACCAGCGCAGCTTCCAAAGCTTCGAAGATGATGCCTTCGTCTACGCCTTTCTCGTTCGAGACAGCGTCGACGACCAGCAGTATTTCCTTACTCATGATGCATGAGCTCTGTTAGAGAATGAACCGGCGCACTGTGCAATGGCCCTGTTGGAAACGGGTTCCTATACTTTTCCGATGATCTGGGCCTGCTCGACATCGGCAAGCGGGAGTACGTGGTCGATACCGTCGACTTCAACCGTGACGCTGCTATCGCCGCTTTCCATCAACTCCCCTTTGAAATTTCGACGCCCGCCAAGCCCGCCAAGCAACCTGATCCGTACCGTCTGGCCCACCGCCGCGGCAAAATGGCCAACCGTGAACAACGGCCTGTCCACGCCGGGAGACGACACTTCGAGCTGATACGCAGACGCCACCTGCTCCTCTACATCCAGCACCGCGCTGAGCTGCCGGCTGACCAGGGCACAATCTTCATGCACGATGCCATCGGCCTTGTCGATGTACACCCGCAAGGTTTGACCGTTCTCGGCCTGGCCAAACTCGGCACCGATAAAATCGAACCCGAGACCGGTAACCACCGGCTCTATGAAAGCCACCAGATTCGGCGCTGCACGCTGCAAGGTCTGCCTCCTCAACTTGCTGAGCCGGATTGCCGATCAGGCCGCGGGCCAGACTACCTGCAACACGCCGAAGGTCTGGACGGAACCTGACTCGGCACACCGGAAACCAATGAAAAAGGCTCCCTGGGGAGCCTTCATGACGCACTACTTGTGATGACGAATTGCCGACGGATGAAGATCTGCCGGGAGATCAACACGGCGAACCGGGATTCTCTTCTGGCAACGCCGACAACTTGGCCTTACCTGGCCGACCGTACCTGGTTTGAAAACCTGGCTGGATACGCAGGCGTTGCTTTTCCAAGAGGGAGCTCGCCATGTCACGTACGCCAAGTATATCAGCTCAGGGCGACCAGGGGCACCATGTAGCCCGATGCAACAAGGAATCCTTCCCGAAGGCCGCAGTCATGTACTGATTCGGCAGCTAGTCATCATGCAGCCGACATTCGCCGTTCGCCGTTCACCGATGCTCACGCCCCGGAAACTACAGGCCTATCGATAAGGGCTCTGACGAGAATCACAAGCTGGACAGATACAGATCCGGTACAGCAAACTGGCAGTGACGACCGCAACCACTGGAAACTCAAGCATGGCACTGGAAGACACCACCTGCACTCTCGTACCCTATTTCAACGTCGATGCCGGCCAACTCGATGCCTTCAAGGCCATCGGCGAACAGATGGTGCTGAAAACCCGTACCGAAAGGGATGTCGTGTTCTACGGCTTCAGTTTCAGCGGCCAACAGGCCTTCTGCCGAGAAGGCTACCGCAGCGCCGAAGGTATCCTCGCCCACCTGCAGAACGTCGGCGACCTGCTCCAGCAAGCATTGAAGATCGCGAATATCGAACGCCTGGAAGTGCACGCCCCAGCGGACGAAATCGACAAGCTCCGCGGGCCCCTGACAGACCTGAACCCCACGTACTTCACGCTGGAAACAGGGTTCAGAAACTGATCCTATCGACTAGTTCTCAGTGGTCAGGTTGTTCGTTACCTGCAGGATGCCGTTTGCACTTCGCGCGACCTGCTCGGCCATTTCTCGCTCCACAGAAGACCTGACAGTACCCGACAGCACGGCCGTGCCCCCGATCACGTTAGCCGTGATCGTTTCACCGGCCAGTTGCGGCGTCTCGGCAATCTGCCGCAACAGCTCTCGCTCGGTACGTACATCGGCCAGCAGGCCGGCCTCTTCACTACTCGACTCATCAGTGGCAGGCGTCGAAGAGCAGCCTGCCATCACGGCAGTCAGTGCAATCAGAAACAGCGCTCCGGATCGGATCATGTTCACCGTCATGGGGTGTTCTTCCAAGTGTGCAGTTTAAGAGGCCCGAATATAAACCAAAGCCGTCGGTGACGCCCTTCAATGCCGCAGATCAGCCCCTTTCATCGTACCCGTCTCTCAGCAGCCGCCATGCCAAGGCCACCAGTGGTTCAACCGCATGTATCGGGACGGAAGGGGCGGGCAAGAAAAAGCCGCCTCGAGGGCGGCTTCTCTCAGAAGCACCGTGATGCCTCACGATGATCGAAATGTGGTAGCGGGGGTAGGATTCGAACCTACGACCTTCGGGTTATGAGCCCGACGAGCTGCCAGACTGCTCCACCCCGCAACTGAGCCGCCTATGTTAACCAACTGCCACTTGTTGTACAAGCCGAGCGTGTAAATTAATTTCGGATGCCTCGGTTGCCGTCACTTGCCGTACGAAGCGCCCCGCGCCTTCCAGAGTGCCCCCCCACCTGCGACTGGAAGCAACAGCCCGTAGTCGTCCCGGGTTCGGTGGTTACCCTGCAAACGCCGCCAGGCATGCACTCATGATCACGCCCGGGAAAATTCCCAAACCCAACAGTGCCAGACCATTCACCGCCAAGCCCGCCGAAACGTCAGTCGCGGCCGGCAGGGCAGCTTCGTTCGAGCCGGCCGGTTCATCGAAATACAGGAGTTTGACGATACGCAGGTAGTAGAACGCCCCGATGACCGACATGGCCACGGCGATGACGGCCAACCACAGGAAACCGGCATCGACGACCGCCGAAAGCACTGATAGCTTGGCGTAGAAACCGACCGTGGGTGGAACACCTGCCAGCGAGAACATCGCCAGCATCATCACCGCCGCCAACAAGGGGTTGCGCCTTGCCAGCCCGGCGAGATCGGTCAGGGCGACTGCCTCATAGCCATCTCGTGATACCGCGAGCACGACCCCGAACGCGGCCAGGGTCGTCACGGCATACGTAATGGCGTAGAACATCGCGGCACTGTAGCCTGCCGCGTTCGCACCTACCATGCCCAGCAGCAGAAAACCGACGTGCGAAATGGTGCTGTAGGCGAGCATGCGCTTGATATTGGTCTGAGCGATCGCCAGCAGGTTGCCCACGATCATCGACAGGGCAGCCAGAATCATGAACATCTGTTGCCAATCGGCGTTCAAACTCTCCAACCCATCCACCAGCAGGCGGATGATCATGGCGAACGCCGCCAGCTTGGGCGCGGTGGAAATGAACAGGACCACCGCCGTTGGCGCTCCTTCATAGACGTCCGGCACCCACATGTGAAAAGGCACCGCACCGAGCTTGAACGCAACGCCCACGATCACGAACGTCAGACCGAAACGTGCTCCGACCGTGCGATCGAAAGCAGCGCCTTCTGCCACTTCGCCACTGCCGTTGGCCAGAATGCCGTGAATCTCCATCAGCGACAGCGAGCCGGTGGCACCGTAGATCATCGACATGCCGTACAGCAGCATGCCGGATGCCAGCGCACCGAGCACGAAATACTTCATCGCCGCTTCCGACGCGGCTCCGTTGTTGCGATACAGCGCTACCATCGTGTACAGCGACAGCGACAGCAGCTCCAGCCCGAGATACACGGTGAGCATGTGCGTGGCCGACACCATGATAAGCATGCCGGCAGAGGCGAATAGGCCGAGCACGTAGTATTCGTTACCGGCAATGTCACGTTCCGACAGATAGTCTCGGGAATACAGGAAGCCACCGATAGCCACCAGCAGTATCCAGATCTTGAGGCTGGCACTCAGCGCATCGATACCATACGCGCCATTGAAACCCTGCATCTCGCCCTCGCCGACCTGGCCGAAGGCCAACAGCAGGGTGATGATCAGAGTGGCCTGCGTGAGCCAGTAGGTCAGCGACTTCGACGATGTGTACAGCCCGATGACCAGTACGGCGCAGGTGGCAGACAGTAGCCAGATTTCCGGCAGCGCTATCGACAGATTATCCATGGAACGCAATAGTCAGTGATGCCGGAGCGCTCAGGGCCCGTGCAATAGGAAGTTGTCGCTTGCAGGTGTTCCTGTAGCCGTCCAGCCAGGCGCGAGAAGCGTGACTTGCCATCAGTACTTGGACTGCCCGATGTGCTGCACGAGATTTTCCACCGACACGTGCATCACACTGGCCAGCGGGTTCGGCCAGACACCCACAAGCAATACGAAGAAGGCCAGGATGCCCAGCATCCAGAATTCACGCCGGCCGATGTCGGTGAGCGCGGCAACCTTGTCGTTGCCGATCGGCCCGAAGATCACTCGCTTGACCATCCACAGGGTATAAGCCGCACCCAGTATCAAGGTGAGGGCAGCCAGGAATGCTATCCAGAAATTGACCTTGAAGCTGGCCAGGATCACCATGAATTCGCCGACGAACCCGGACGTTCCCGGTAATCCGGCGTTGGCCATGGCGAAAAACACCATGAAAGCTGCGAAGGTCGGCATGGTGTTGACCACACCACCGTAGTCCGCGATCTCTCGACTGTGGATGCGATCGTACATCACGCCGACGCACAGGAACATGGCCGCCGAGATGAACCCGTGCGAGACCATCTGCATGATCGCCCCCTCGATACCGAGGGCCGTACCGTCGTTATCGCCGTTGCCGATCAGGATGAAGGCGATGAAGATACCGAGCGTGACGAAACCCATGTGAGAGATCGACGAGTAGGCGATCAGTTTCTTCATGTCGCGTTGCACCAGTGCCACGAAACCGATGTAGACCACCGCCACCAATGAAATCGCGATCATGAAGGTGCCCATACGGGCACTGGCATCGGGTGTGATCGGCAAGCTGAAGCGTAGGAACCCATAGCCCCCCATCTTCAGCATGATAGCCGCCAGCACTGCCGAACCTGCCGTGGGAGCCTCGACGTGCGCGTCCGGCAACCACGTGTGAACCGGCCACATGGGAATCTTGACCGCAAAGGCAACGAGGAACGCGATGAATATCCACAGCTGCTGCGAGGGTCCGAGCCCGAGCTCATGCATGTCCAGAATGCTGAAGGTATCACCCGCGTTACCCAGGTAGATCAGCGCGACGAGCATGAATACCGATCCGAGAAACGTGTAAAGAAAGAACTTTATCGTCGCGTAAACGCGCCGCGGCCCACCCCAGATGCCGATGATCAGGAACATCGGAATGAGTGTGGCTTCGAAGAAGATGTAGAACAGGATGGCATCGAGTGCCGAGAACACACCCACCATGAGCCCGGTCATGATCTGGAAGGCACCCAGATACATCGCCGGACGATCCTTGATGACCTCCCAGGCGGATATCACCACCACCACATTGATCAGGGTGGTCAGCACGATGAGTGGCATCGAAATGCCGTCTATACCGAGCTGATAGTTGATACCGAAACCCGGTAACCAGG
>CBDCAW010000022.1:0-29283 GCA_965214025.1 Granulosicoccaceae bacterium | reverse complement strand
CCGCCGACGTACCCACGCCCGGATGGCAAGCTCAGTTTCGACAAGCCCTCATCGGTCTACCTGTCGAACACGAATCATGAGGAGAAGCAGCCGGTTCATCTGAAGCTTGCAGACTCTTCGGTGCCCATACAGGTGAATTTGCCGCGCTATGCAGAGCCGGCGCAGCGTTACTGCCCGGTGGGGGTCTATGAAGTGGTGGTGGAGAACGAGACGCCGCGGTTCCAGATCAACGCTCAGAACTGCATACATTGCAAGACCTGTGACATCAAGGACCCAAGTCAGAACATCACCTGGGTGACGCCCGAAGGTGGCGGCGGGCCGAACTACCCGAACATGTGATGAGAACTGCCAGTACACCCACCCCCTGCAGCACAAGCAGGGGATCAAAGGGTGGGTACGCCGTCGCGAAGTGCTCAGCCTTCGGTGCTGACACTCTCGATACCGTCAAGCCCCAGCGTCGGTGTACTCGTGCCCGCTTCCGGAAACAAGCTTGCACTGTTGGTGGTGCTCGATACCGTGGGTGCGACGAACGAAACCGACAACAGCACGAACAGCAAGCTCAGGTACAGCGATCCGAGCGCCAGCCGCTGCACGGTATTACCGAGTGCCGGTGTTGAAAGCGATTCGTTGACCAGATTATCCATTGTAATGTTCCCTTGGCGAACAACTCGCCGATTGGTAGGGCAGTAGTCAGGCTATCTCGCCTGCGAAGAATCACGTGGTCGCCTGCACTCGACCACTTCTGGGATTATTGTCCCACACTCCTCTTCGTTTTGCTCTTCCTTTCGGAAGCTATTCGTGAACTGCGCCACGCTCGGTTACGGTCGACGCTCCGTTCTCGAACCGGGCCGACACTACCTGTAGAAGAACTCCGTCGATTGGGAAAGTCGCTGAAAATTGTGCTGCACATCAACACAATTTCTGTGCGCACCGGTGCAGGTGAAACCTGGAGGTCCTCTGCCAATCCCATGACTCACGATCTGCAATCGTTGGTACTGAAGAGCGACTGACCCCGGAACGTCATGAGTGCACTGGGAAAAAGCCCGCTCTGGCGAACGATCGTGAACGTCTGTCCCCCGGCATCGTACTTGCTTGACCGACCGCCCAGAACTGTGCGAAAGCTCCGGTGTTCTGTCGCACCTCATTCATGTAGGTAGAGCCTCCCTGTTCGCGCGGTGCCGGGCGTGGATCGCAGAGCAGGGTCTTGTCAAGGTCGTCGGCTCTGCGCCGATAGACCTTCCATGTTCCCCAGAAGCATATCGCCATGAGCGCGCCAATTCGGCTGAAGCCACTTCTTGTCATCAGTCTGATCGTCGCCGGCATCGTACCGATGGTGCTCGCACAGCTCACCAGCTCGCTGATGGATGGACCGTCGGATGGGGCCACGCTGGTTGGCAGTGTCGCACCGGTGCTGGTGGCTGCAGTGGCGTTGCTCGGGCTGGCCTGGACCCTGTCGGGCTGGCTGATCCGCCGCCTGGGTGGGCATCCGAATGAACTCAGTGCTCTGATCAAGTCCATCGGTGAAGGCCATCTCGAATGCTTGCCGAGCGATGAGAAGGCCAGTGGCCTGCGCGCCGACCTGGTGGAGATGCGCATCAGCCTGCGCGGCGCCATCCACGAGCTTCGCTCTACCGCCAACGATGTGAATCACGACGCCGGTGAATTGTCCGCCGGCAATCAGGGCCTGAGCGAGCGTAACGATGCCCAGGCTGCCAGCCTGGAGCAGACCGCGGCCAGTACCGATGAGCTGACCGCCACCGTCAAGCAGAATGCCGACAGTGCGCGCGCCGCCAACCAGCTTGCCCTGAGTACCCGCGAACGCGCGGAATCCGGGGGCGCGGTCGCGGTGCGAGCCGCGAACGCGATGCAGGAGATCAGCGCCTCCAGTGAACGCATCGCCGACATCATCGGCGTGATCGATGAGATCGCGCTGCAGACCAACCTGCTGTCGCTGAACGCGGCCGTGGAGGCGGCGCGAGCGGGCGAGCAGGGTCGCGGTTTCGCAGTAGTCTCCAATGAAGTGCGGGCACTCGCCGGGCGCAGTGCATCGGCGGCCCGAGAGATCAAGGATCTCATCGAGGACAGCGTTACCAAGGTAGCCGACGGCACCCGCCTGGTACGGGAATCCGGCAATGAGCTGGGGCAGATCGTCACCTCGGTGACCGAACTGACCGACCTGGTGTCGCAGATCAGCGTCGCAGGCGAGGAACAGGCCACCGGTATCGATCAGATCAACAACGCTCTTACGCACATGGACAGCGTGACTCAGCAGAATTCCAGCGAGGTCGACAAGGCTCGACTTGCCAGCGAACGCATGCGTGACCGGGCAGTTCAGCTGCTTCGCCAGATCAGCTTCTTCAGCGGCGTCAATGAGGCACAGGCTCGAAGCGCACTTTCGACAGGTGCACAAGGCACGGTCAACACACCGGCCGCACCGGCAGCGTCCAAGCCGGCATTCGCCCAGGCGGTCACGAAGCCCGGGAAAACCGACGCTGGCACCACGCCGACGACGGTATCCAAGATGCAGGCATCGAAGGTCGCTCGCGCCGCCACCGATGATTTCCCGTTCGAGAGTGCCAATGAATCCACTCACCGGCAGAAGGCTGCCGTACTCAAGCAGGCAGCGGGCGATAACGTTGTCTGGGACGAATTCTGAACCCTGAGGTATAGAGATAATGAGAGTCATGGTCGTGGACGACAGTGCATCGATGCGCATGATCGTCAAGCGGACGTTGAAGAAGGCCGGCTACGACAGCTTCGAGTACTGCGATGCGGGCGATGGCACCGAGGCGCTCGAAAAGATCGACGATTTCGCTCCGCATCTGGTGCTGTGCGACTGGAACATGCCGACGATGAACGGCATCGATTTCCTCAAAGCCATTCGCGCCAACGAGAACGCCGTGAAGTTCGGCTTCGTGACCACGGAATCCACCGCCGAGATGCGGGCACTGGCCAAGGAGGCCGGCGCTCAGTTCCTGGTGGCCAAGCCGTTCACGCCCGAGAGCTTCTCCAGCGCCCTGCGCCCGGTCATAGGTGAGCCATGAAATACCGCAAGCCCGATGCCAGAGGCATTGCCAACATGCTCGAGATGATCGCCGGCGATGATCTCAAAGTGAAGGATGCCGACGCTTTCGACGACGCGGCACGATCGCATCAGGCTATCTTCGCGGACCCCGATGGCACGACTGTCGCTACCTGTGATTGCGACCTGAAGTGCGCGGTCGCCCTGGGTTGCTCCCTATCGATGATTCCGGTGGCAGGCATGGAGTCGATGTTGGAGGAGAAGAGCATGTCGGCGGCGGCGACCAACAACTTCTACGAGGTGATGAACATCTTCTCGAGTCTGTTTCTCGCCGATGGCACACCGCACCTTAAGCTGACGACGGTAAGCGCGACTGAATTCGTCGAGGTGGCAGGTGAGCCGGTCACCGAGACCAAGTTCAGCATCGATCTGGGCAAGTATGGCGGCGGCCTGATTCGATTCCGTTCTCTTTAGAAAGTCACCCGACAACGGGTGCATTGAAAAGATATTGATATGGACGATGACGATCTCGAGGAACTCAAGCATATCTTTCTCGACGAATGCCTCGAGAACATGGAGATGCTCGAGCATGGCCTCATGCGCATGGGTGATGGCGACGATGACCCGGATACGCTCAATGAGGTTTTTCGGGCCGCGCACTCGATCAAGGGCGGCGGAGCCACGTTCGGCTTCATGCCCATGTCGGAACTCACTCACCACATGGAAACCCTGCTCGACGCCATGCGCTCGGGTAAACGCTCGGTCAATGAAAATGACGTAGACCTGCTTTTCAGCGCACTCGACATCGTCAAGGCCATTCAGGACCAGGGCCGCTCGACGTCTGGCGCTGACCATCCGGATCGCCTCGACATGCAGGCGAAGCTGGAGGTGCGCGTCAACACGCCTGAAAGCGCCGGCGGCGCCTTGCCAACCGATGCTGACGATACCGGTACGGCCAACTCCGGTACCGACATTGCAGGCATGGACCAGGCTGCCAATGATGGTACAGAGACGGTTGATGACGAAGCGTCGGGTGATGCCGCAGCTGCCGCGCTGGAGCCTGCAGCGGCACCTACCGCCGCCGTGCAGGCAGAACCTGTCACGGGAACCGCGTGGTACCTCGAGTTCGCTCCCAAGCCCGAGTTCATTCAGCGTGGCAATGACCCGCTGCTGATTCTCAGTGAGATCGCGCGACGTGGCAATCTGGCATTGGTACTCGATGCCGAAGCGCTGCCCGCATGGGACGCTTACGACCCCAGCATGAGCTATCTGAAATGGCAGGGCGAGCTTCGTGGTGAGGCGACCCGCGAGGAGATCCTCGACATCTTTGCCTGGGTGGATACCGAGTGCACCGTTACCGTCGACCCGATCGTGCCCGCCAATGACGCGATAGCGGCGCCTGCGCCCGACAATACTACAAGCACGACTGGATCTGCGGGAACGACGTCAGATCTCGCGGCGGATCCGTTGGCAGCCCTGAGTGCCGATGGCTCGAACGCACCGATGGCCACCGTCGCACCACCGGCCTCTTCGTCAAGCTCTTCGCAGAGCCTTTCGAGTGTTTCTTCCGATAGCTCTTCGGATGGCCCCGTCTCCGGGCCGGCCGCGGCCGGCAAGACCGCTGGCGCACCCGCCAAGGCTGCAGCCAAGGCGGCGGGTGGCAGCGAATCGAGCTCTATCCGGATCGCGACCGACAAGATCGACCAGATGATCGATCTGGTCGGTGAGCTGGTGATCACGCAATCGATGCTGAGCCGGGTGGCGAAAAGCTTCGATACCGTGGACATCAACGAATTGCGCGAGCGTGTCACAGACCTGGAACACAACACTCGCGACCTGCAGGAAAGCGTCATGCAGGTACGCATGCTGCCGTTGTCCTCGGCCTTCAGCAGACTGCCGCGTCTGGTACGTGACCTGTCGAAGCAGCTGGGCAAGGAAGTGGATCTGATCATGGAGGGCGGCACTACCGAGCTGGACAAGACCGTGCTCGAGCGCATGATCGATCCGCTCGTCCATATCGTGCGCAACTCGCTCGACCACGGCATCGAGACACCCGCCGACCGGCGTGCCGCAGGCAAGCCGCCGAAGGGTCGGCTGGCACTCATCGCCCGCCAGGAAAGCGGCGGCGTGATCATCGAGATCATCGACGATGGCAAGGGTATCAACAGCGAACGCGTGTTGCAGAAGGCGGTTGAGCGCGGCATCGTCGGTGAGAGCGATAGCCTCAGCGAAGACCAGATCAACCAGCTGGTGTTCGCGCCCTCGTTCTCGACGGCCGAGAAGATCAGCGATGTATCCGGGCGGGGCGTGGGCATGGATGTGGTGCGGCGGAACATCCTCGATCTCGGCGGGCGCGTGCACCTGTACTCCACCTATGGTTCCGGCACGCGCATCGAGATCAACCTACCGCTGTCGCTGGCGATACTCGACGGGCAGTTGATCCGCATCGGTGGGCAGATTTTCGTCATACCGATTCTGTGCATCATCGAGACGCTCGAGATCGAGCAGACCGAGGTATCCATGGTGCCGGGGATCGGCGAGGTCTGCCGCTTTCGAGAGGACTACCTGACCCTGGTAAGAGTGAGCGATCATTTCAACATACCGGATTCCGAAGGCAGCCTGATCGTAATCGTGGAAACGCATGGCGAACGTCAGGGCCTGGTGATCGACGAGGTGGTCGGCCAACAGCAGGTGGTGATCAAGCCGCTCGACAGAAACTACGCGAAGGTGAAAGGCCTGGCCGGCGCGACCATCATGAGCGATGGCTCGGTGTCACTTATCCTCGACCCCGCAACCATCAGTGACGAATCGGTGCTCGCCAAGGCAGCCTGAGTAAACGAGAGACTCAACGACATGCAATCATCAGAAGCCTCGGCCACCGAAGTGACCGACACCGCGGATCAATACCTGACCTTCTTTCTCGACAAGGAAGAGTACGGTATCGAGATTCTCAAGGTGCAGGAGATCAAGAGCTGGGGACCGTGCACGCCCCTGCCGCGAGCGCCGAAGCACGTGATGGGCGTGATCAACCTGCGTGGAGCTGTGGTGCCCATCATCGACCTGCGGCACCGCTTCAACCAGAAGGAAGTGATCTACAACGCGACCACGGCGATCATCATCGTGCGCCTGGAGAATGAGGATCACACGCGTATCGTGGGCCTGGTCGTCGACCGGGTATCGGAGGTATACCACCTCGATGCCAGTGCGATCCAGGCAACGCGCGATCGCAACGGTCTGATCAAGAGCGACTACATCCGCGGAATCGGTCAGATCAACGAGAAAATGGTGATCCTGATCGATCTCGACCCGGTCGTGCAGTCAAGCCTCGAAGGGGTGAAGACCGCATGAACAAGCCGC
This sequence comes from Granulosicoccaceae bacterium, assembly GCA_965214025.1. Classification (GTDB taxonomy): domain Bacteria; phylum Pseudomonadota; class Gammaproteobacteria; order Granulosicoccales; family Granulosicoccaceae; genus Granulosicoccus. Next base: position 22,904 of record CBDCAW010000022.1, on the reverse strand, counting down.
GGATCAGAGTAGTCGCGGACGCGCAATGCAACGCCGGGTCCGGCGCCGATGCAACGCCTGGCGAACCGGGACAGTCAGCTCCGGCACCGGCCAAAGCCACGACCAGGGCCAAGCCGGCTGCAAAATCCGCAGCGAAACCTGCAACGAAATCGAAAGCGACTGCCAGCGCGAAACCTGCGGCAAAGGCCAAGGCGAAGGTGACCCCGAAGAGCGGCACGACACCCAGGGCCAAGTCGGCACCGAAGACCGGTACGACACCCAAGGCGAAGTCAGCACCGAAAACGAAGCCGGAACACACCGACAGTGCCGACGAGCCGGTGGCCGAGCCTGGCATGGTGGCCCTGCCGGAGGAGTTCACGCAGCCGACGCTCAAGGCATTGTACGAGCGCGTCAGTGCACAGCGTGATTCAGGTTTCTTCCGGGGCCTGGACGGCGGCAAGGTCAAGCGCACCGACGGCGCCGGGGTACAGTTCCTGCTCGCCTGCTTCGCTTCACCGCACGTACCGAGCTCGGATCCAGGCAGTGCAGGCGCAGATACAGGTACGGGCGCAGGCACGGACTCAGACAAGCGTGCAGACACAGGCTCAATGAGCGCCCCTGCGCTGATCGCGAGCGAAAAACTGCTCGGCGCCATCGCGGCGCTCGGCGCCCGCCACCTGCTGGATTCGTACCTGGTGGAAGCAGTAGCGGCCGACGCTGACATCACCAGTCAGAAGCTCGCTGCTTGATCCCTGAACTTCGTTTACCCGATGTGCCCGAACCACCGGGCACGGCACAGCTGAGCAACGAGCTGTTCCATCGGCTGCAGGCATTGATACTTGCGGTATCCGGTATACAGCTTGCCGATTCCAAGCGCGCGATGGTCGCCACCCGGCTCGCGCGCCGGTTGCGTGCTCTTCGGCTGAGCAGCTACGAAGCCTATTTCGAGCTGCTGCAGACGCCGGAACATCCGGAGCTCATCGAGTTCATCGATGCGGTCACCACCAACCTGACGTACTTCTTCCGCGAGCCGCACCATTTCGAACTGTTGAAAGGCACGGTTCTGCCGAAGCTTGCCAGCCGGGCAGGCAGCGCTGCCCCGGTACGCATCTGGTCCGCCGGTTGCAGCTCAGGGCAGGAAGCGTATTCCATCGCGATGCAACTGGTGGAAGGAGGGCTGCATCGGCAGCGACCGCTGCGCATCCTGTGTACCGACATTCACTCGCGCATGGTCCGCCAGACAGCATCCGGCACCTACACCGAACATGAAATGCGCGGCCTCGACGACGAGCGCAGGAATCGTTACTTCACCAGGCTGGGTGACCAACGCCTGCAGGCGAACCAGGAACTGCGGTCGATGATGATCTGCAAGCGCTCGAACCTGTTCGACCAGTGGCCGTTCCGTCCGGGCGTGGACGTGATCTTCTGCCGCAATACCCTGATTTATTTCTCCGTCGAGAAGCAGCACGAACTGATCCGCCGCCTGTCGCAATTTCAAAACCCGGGAAGCTACCTGTTTCTCGGGCATTCCGAATCGATGCGCGATTGCGAAGACGTGTACCGGCGGGCGGGCAATACCGTGTACGAGCGGATCTGATGACAGCGTCATCGACCACCTCCACGCAAGCCAACGGCCGCGACATGCACCATCAGCCATTGCGCGTGTTGATCGTCGATGACTCGCCTGCACTCTGCCAGTTTCTCGATCGTGCCCTGGCAAGCGACTCGGAGCTCGATGTGGTCGGGTTTGCTCACGACGCTTTCGAAGCGCGCGACAAGATCAAGCAATTGCAACCTGACGTACTCACGCTCGACGTCGGCATGCCGAAGATGGATGGCCTGACTTTCCTGGGCAATCTGATGCGGCTACGACCCATGCCGGTGGTGGTGCTTTCGGCACTCACCGAAGGCAACGATGAGATTGCCGAGGCGGCACGCGCCAAGGGTGCTGTCGAGGTGGTTGCCAAACCCCAGTCACCCGGCACCGCGAACCACGCGGACTTCACTCGGAGTATCGCTGATCATGTGAAGTTGGCATGGCGCAATCACCATGGCCTGGCCGCCGGCGACACGGCGCCGTCATTGCCGCTGCGCAAGGCCGGTGACCTCCCGCACTTCGAACGGCTGAATGCTCGCGTCGGCGGCATGCGCCGTGCCGCGCCTGCTGTCAGGCGGCTGATCGCGCTCGGCGCTTCCACCGGCGGACCCGAAGCATTGCGCACCGTGCTGTCGACACTGAGCGCACCCGGTTGTGCCCTGGTGCTCGCCCAACACATGCCCGCAAGATTCATGGAGCCGTTCGCCCGCCGGCTGGATTCGCTGTCCTCCTTCACGATTCGCATCGCCACCGATGGCGAGATCATCAATCCCGGTTGCGGCTACGTCGCACCGGGTGCGCGCCATCTGAGCGTGGTGCGCGAGAAGGACAATCTCGTGTGCCGACTGCTCGACACCGCTCCGGTATCCGGCCACCGGCCGTCGGTCGACTGCCTTTTCGCAAGTATTGCAGAAGCTGCCGGCTACGCCGCCATCGCCGCCCTGCTCACCGGTATGGGTAATGACGGTGCCAAGGGGCTATTGTCGTTGAGTCAGCAAGGCGCACTGACCATTGCACAGGACGAGCAGAGCAGCGTGGTCTGGGGGATGCCGGGCAAGGCGGTGATCCTGGGCGGCGTCGATGTGCAGTTGGCGATCGATCAGATAGGCCCCACGATTTCGGCACTGCTGGAGGGTTGATTCAGACGCTCACCGCGGTGACGGTCACGCCTCCACCGCCTCCTCTTCCAACAGCGCTGCCTCGATCCGCTGCCTGACCAGATCGTCGCGCACTTCGCCCATCAGTAATTCCTGCTTCGCATCCCAGCCAGCCTTCTGCATCAGCATGATCAAGGGTTGCAGTGCGGTGGCCTGCAGGAACGGGTCGTCGATGCGGCGCGAGAGATCGATACATTCGTCGACTATGCGGCTGAACTGGTCGCGCTCGTAGTCGTCGTCGAGCTGATCGACATAGAAATCCGCGTAGTGGCAGCGGGCCATTACCAGCTGCACACGCTTGGCTTCTTCGACGTTGTCGTCAGCCCTGCCCGAATCGGCAACCTTGCCATGGCTCACCGAAGCACCCTCGCCCGTTGCAAGGCGGACAGCCGACTGCGCATCCGCCAGCTCGGCGATGGTGCGGGCCCGGGGCTGGCCGGTTACCGGTTCACGCCCCGTAGCGGCGCCCGAAGCCCCCGAAACGGTTCCTGCCGCAAATGCCTCGGCGTTGCCGCTGTCGACGGGCAGTGATGCGGCAGGCCGTACCGTTGCATCGCTGTTCGCTTGTGCCGAAGCGTCGCCCGTTTCTCGGCTCGATTGCGGGCCCGGCTGCTCTCCTGGCAACATCTTTTCGAAGCGTTCGTATTGCTTCAGCTTGCTTGTCTGCCAGACCACCACCACGCCCAGCGCGATGATCATGAAAACCAGGATTCCGTTGTCCATCGAGGGAGCACTCAGTCAAAGGTGTACGGTGAGCGTAGCCTATGCCGTTCAAACGTACCGCTCAAGCGCCGCCCGTGTGGCACGCACGTAATGGCCTCCGAACTTGATCGCGTGCACCACCAGGGGTGCCATCTGGTGTAGTGCGACACGCTCGTGCCAACCCTGTGCAAGCGGACAGGCCTCGTCATAGCCATCGAAGCAGCGCTCGCCGAAACCACCGAACAACCGCATCATCGCCAGATCGAACTCGCGATGTCCGCCGTGCGATGCCGGGTCGATAAGCCAGCTGTTCCCTTCCCGGTCGACCAGCCGGTTCCCGGCCCACAGGTCCCCGTGCAGGCGCGCAGGCGGCTCGTCGGGGACGCCCAGCGTGGGCAGGGTGTCGGCGAGGCGCTCCAGGTCCGCGATCGCGATCGCGGGCAATGCCTTGCGATCCGCCGCGATGCGCGCCAGTGGCAACAGGCGCTGCCGTGCGTAAAACTCATGCCAACTCTGCATCGGCTCGTTCGGCAACGCCAGGCTACCGGTGGTGCGCCTGTCGGGTCGCCCGAAACAGCTCATGCCGTGCTGATGCAGGCGCGCCAGCGAGCGACCGAACTGCGCTTCGTCTGGAGCCTTGCCACGGCCGCCGGGGTCGATCCATTGCAGCGCCAGCATCGGCGGATCGTCCGACACCGCCAGCACCTCGGGCACTCTCAGGCCAATGAGCTTCGACGGCTTTGACAGGTGTGAGGCCTCATGCGCAGCGGCGATATCGTCGACCTCAGGCGCGGAAGCGGCTTCGCTCAGCCACGCGAGCCCCTGTGCCTCGGTGGAGAAGAACCCTGGTGGCGGGTCGCGATGGGTCTTGATGAATACCTGGCGCCCGTCTGCAAGCAGAACCTGACTGGATGTGGCAAAATCACCCCCGCCAAGGCTGGTCGTATCCACGATACGAGAGCCAAGTGCCGCACTGGCAGCGACCTGCCATCCTGTATCAGGCTTCACCGAGGCCTCCCAAGCGAGATCGTTGCTCTACCGCGTATCGACCCGCAAATGTATCTGCGTGTCACCCGGCATTCACATCGACCGAGCGTGCGCGATTCTTGCTGCCACGGAATCCTATACTTCACTTTCCCCCCAAGCCCAATTGCAATGTCCTTTGAAGAACTCGGCCTGTCGGCCGAATTGCTGCAAGCCATCCTGAGCCAGGGTTACGACACTCCGACCCCGATCCAGAAACAGGCAATCCCGCTGATACTCGAAGGCAAGGATGTCATGGCCGCCGCCCAGACCGGCACCGGCAAGACTGCGGGTTTTACCTTGCCCATGCTGCAACGCCTGTCGGCCGGCGAGAAGATCAAGGGTCGCAAACCAGTCCGTGCCCTGGTGATCACCCCGACCCGCGAGCTGGCGGCACAGGTTGCCGAAAGTATCGACAACTATGGCAGCAAGCTGCCCCTGAAGACAGCTGTGGTGTTCGGCGGCGTGAAGATCAACCCGCAGATCGACAAGTTGCGCGCCGGCGTGGATATCCTGATCGCCACGCCGGGCCGTCTGCTCGATCATGCCTCACAGAATACCGTGGACCTCAGCCAGGTTGAAATACTGGTGCTCGACGAGGCCGACCGCATGCTCGACATGGGCTTCATCAACGACATCAAGAAAGTATTGGCCCTGCTGCCGGAGAATACCCATCGCCAGAATTTGCTGTTCTCGGCGACCTTCTCCACCGAGATAAAGGCTCTCGCCGCCCGCCTGCTCAACGACCCCGTGCTGGTGGAAGTGGCACCGCAGAATGCAACGGCCGACCGTATCGAGCAGCGCGTGCTGCCGGTAGACAAGGGGCGCAAGCGCGAGCTGCTGAGCCAACTCATACAGAAGGAGGATTGGCAACAGATCCTGGTGTTCACCCGCACCAAGCACGGCGCCAACCGGCTCGCCGAGCAGCTGGGCAAGGACGGTATCTCGGCTGCCGCCATTCACGGCAACAAGAGCCAGGGCGCACGCACGCGTGCGCTGGCAGGGTTCAAGGCCGGAGAGATCCGTACGCTGGTGGCGACCGACATCGCCGCTCGCGGGCTCGATATCGACCAACTTCCGCATGTGGTGAACTACGAGCTGCCGAACGTGCCGGAAGACTACGTGCATCGCATCGGCCGCACCGCTCGAGCCGGTCGTTCAGGTGAAGCGGTTTCGCTGGTGTGCGTGGACGAGCTGCGCCTGCTGCGTGATATCGAGCGCCTGATCACCCGCGATCTGCCGCGCGAGATCATCGAAGGTTTCGATATCGACCCGAGCATCAAGGCTGAACCGATCGAGAACGGGCGTGGCAGAAGTAGCGGCGGCGGTCGCGACCGGAACGCCGGCGGTGGTCAACGTTCAGCGGCAGGTGGCAATGCCGGACGAACCGGCCAGGGCCGTGCCAGGAACCCCAGAGCCAAGCGTGATGAAGAGTCAGGCGGCCAGCCGGCAGCAAAGGCAGGAGCCAGACGCGGCGGCCGTAATGCCAATCGCAACGGGAGTGCCAACGGCACGGCAAGTGCCGATGGCGGTGCCACCGGCACTGCCCCCGTGGCCGCGGCCAGGCCCAAGCGAAAGCGCCGGTCAGGGAACGCACCACAGGCCGTGCCTGCCGGAAACCGGGCTAACGGCAATGGCAATGCCGTCGTAAATGGAAACGACGAGAACCGTGGCAACCGAGCCTCTGATGACGACTTCTCGACTCAGCCACGGGAAATCAACAACAGCAACCGCCCGGCGGCACTTGCGTACACAGCCGATGGTCAGGTCATCAACACCGGTATGCCGACGCAGAATCGCTACGGTCGTGGCGGCGGTGGCAACGCGCGTTTCTCGGGCAACGGCAATGGCCGTGGCGGGCGCAGTAGCAACCGGGCAGGTAGTGGCAACAATGGCGGTGGTCGCGGAGGCAACAGCGCTGGAATCGAACGTGGCAATCGCGCGCGCAACGCACCGCGTACGGATGTGGACGGCAATCGCTGAGACTTTTCATCGTTTTTGCCCATGAGCGCCCAAGGGGTCATTGATGACAATCCCTAGTGAAATCGGGCGCGGGAGACCCCATCGTTCTCCTGGCACGAAAATTGTGCCGGCAGCCTTTCACGAGATACGAACATGGACCTAGCAACCTTCCGTAGCCAGCTTGCCCCCTACTGGAGCCCGGTGAACATCGCCATCATCGTGGTGCTGTTTCTGCTCGATTGGTATCTGCTGGCCATCGCTATGGTCGCCTACGTGGTCTGGGGTCAGAAGGCCGGGCTGAACCTCGTGCGGCCACAGAGCTTCGTGACGGGCGGTGCCCGCCTCGGCCGTGTGATCACCAAGGCGCTGTCAGACATGAACAACTCGGACGACAATGCGCCTGCGGATACCGGGCTCGGTAGTGGCAGGCCCGATCCATTCACAGCTTCGGGCAACCGGTCCGGCTCGGCCGGCGGACGCGATTCCGAGCAATTCGAACAATGGCGTCAGCGGGAAACCGATCGCCTGCGGGTGGAACGCGAGGCGCTGGATGCGGAAAAATCCGCTTTTGCCAAGGAAAAGTCGGCGTGGGAGTCGTCGAAGTAGACCCCATCGCAACAGCTGATATCTGCTTGACGGATCTCCTCCAAGTTGCCGGGTATCAGCCGCTTCGAAGTTACGCGTCGCCTCTGGTTGTCAGTCGATCTGCGCCGGTGGCGGTGGCCGGATCGATAGTCAACGGAAGTATGTCAGCAGCTATATAGCTCGGAGTGTGTACCGATCTGATGACATCGAAATTCCTACCCGGTGTGATGTTTCCCAGCACGACCCCTGCACGTTCATCGCCACCTCTATTCGGTAGCGTCCCGGATAGTCCATGCACACTCAGAAAGCCGAGTACGGCGAAAGCATAGGCTTCCTTGGCGCCACTCGGCAGGCCCAGCTCGTCGATCGCAAGGATCTGCGTTGCCGGTGATGCTTCCACGATCGCTTCGCGGAGCGCCGGGTTTGCCACACCGCCTCCGCTGACGATCAGCCGCTCCAGGCCGTACCGTTCCACGGTATCCGTGACCAGCCTGGCGGCATGCGCGGTCAGGGTGGCGACGACGTCCTCCGCCTCGAGCGGCACGCTCGGCCTGCGCCTCGTCTCGGCTGCTCGCAGCACACTGTCGAGATAGTCGGGGCCGAAAGTCTCCTTGCCGGTCGATCGTGGCATCGGCAAGCGGTAGTACGGATGGCTCAGCAACTCGGCAAGCAGTGCCTGGTCCACCGAGCCACGTGTTGCCATCCGCCCATCCTTGTCGTAGTGATCGCGACCTTGCGTGTAACGCGCCATTGCCAGATCGATCAATGCGTTCGCAGGCCCGATATCGTAAGCCAGCGCACTGGACGCCTCGATGATCGTGATGTTCGCGATACCGCCAAGATTCAGAAAGCCCACAGCGCGATGCTGCTCGGGTGAATTCCTTGTCAAGGTGTCGCGCGATCCGCCCTGTTCCTGACCTTCTCGCCTTTCCTTTCCCAGCCTCAATCCTGCTGCCAACATCGCGTCCACGAGACCCACCAGCGGCGCACCGTTACCCCCCGCCGCCACATCGCGCATACGCAAGTCCGACACCACTGTGACCCCGGTACGCTCGGCGATCCAAGCCGGGTTGCCCATCTGCAACGTACCCTTCGTCCTGCCCTGCTCTTCCCAGTGCCACAACGTCTGGCCATGCGAGCAGATCAGGTCGATATCACAAAATGCAAGCCCGGTTATCCGCTTGCAGGCCTCGATGACGGCAGTGGCGAATACCTGACCAATCTCGGTATCGAGCCGGCAGAAAGCCAGTGCCGGAAACGGCTCACCGGCCATCACCTGACGGACGCGGGCCTGGAGTTCGTCGGGAAGTTCAACTTCCACATCACCCAGGGCGCGCATCCGAATGCCACCGCCTTCGAACCACAGCTCGGCGACAGCCACATCGATGCCGTCGCAGGAGGTGCCGGACATCAATCCCGCGACGATCATCACAGCCCCTTTCGTCGTGTGCGTGTCGCGCATGGTTGCAGCCGATGATCCGCCGGTCAACAGCTGCGATATGGGACACTCGGCGGCCCGCTGAAATGGCATCAGGCCCTAGCACCCAATGTCCGTCAGGCACGCTACCAAAGCTCGCCAGAATGCGCTCGTCTACTGGCGCCGCCACCGCAGCGCGCTGGCAGCCGAGCGGCGCCGCACCCTGGGCATGGCCATCCCGTTGATCGGTGCGCAGCTGCTGGCCGTCGGCAACGGCGTGATAGACACACTGGTGGCCGGCCGCCTGGGCCGGCTGGAGCTGGCGGCCAGTGGCGTTGCCTCGGCGCTCTGGTTTCTCGTGTTTCTCGGTGGCATCGGGTTGATGGCGGGGCTCTCACCGACCATGGCGCGTCTGATCGGTCAGCAGCGGTCCGTGGAGATCGGTGGTGTGTTCCAGCAAGGTATCTGGCTGGCCCTGCTGCTCGGCGTGATCGCGGTATGCGTGATGCTGGGGGTCACTGCCCACATCGATCGCTGGGGCTTCGAGGCATCGCTGGTCGTCGAGATGCGCCGCTATCTCGATGTGCTTGTCTGGAGTCTACCGCCCGCCATGCTCATCCTCGCGGGCAGAAACGTGTGCGAGGCCAGCGGCCGTACACGCCCGGTGCTTGCAGTGCAGGCGATTGGCCTGGTTGTCAACCTGTTCGCGAACCTCGGCTTCGGCCTGGGCTATTTCGGGCTGCCAGCCTACGGCCTCGCGGGAATCGGCCTGGCCACCACCCTGGTCAACGTCGTCATGTGCGTGGTGCTCTACGCACTGATCACCGGGCCGCGCTTCCGGCGTTATCGACTGTTCAAGGGCTGGCAGGCGCCGGACTGGCGCCAACTGGTTGCGCTGCTGACCCTGTCGATTCCCATCAGCCTCACCCTGCTGTTCGAGGTCGGCCTGTTCTCGGCAACCGCGATCCAGATGGGGCAGCTCGGTGCGCTCGAGGCCAGTGCGCACAACATCGCCGTGGGTGTCAGCGCACTGGCCTACATGCTACCGCTGGGCCTGGGCTTTGCCCTGACCGCTCGCGTGGGAGTGGCCTACGGTCGTCGTCAGATCGCCTCCATCCGCCTGCGCGTGGTCAACGGTCTGTTCCTGACATTGATCATGGCGGCAGGCTGCGCCCTTGTCCTGCTGTTGTTCCGGCACTGGATACCCGTGTTGTACACCGACGACGCAGGGGTGCAGGAGCTGGCTGCGCAGTTGCTGCTGCTGGCCGCCGTATTCCAGCTCTCCGACGATTTTCAGGGCACGCTGGTGCCGATGCTTCGTGGTCTGCACGACACTCGGGTGCCGATGGTGATCAACGGATTCTCGTACTGGGTGGCGGGGTTCGGCACCGGCTACATCACCGCACACTACTTGGACTGGGGCGCACACGGCCTGTGGCTCGGCCTGATCGCCGGGCTCACCACCAGCGCCTTGCTGCAAGGCTGGCGGCTCGCCTTCTGCCTGCGGCGACTCGAACGGGATCGTACGATGGTTGCAGGTGTGTCGCCTTAGTGATTGGCAGCCGGATCACTGGTATCCGAGTGAAGGCTTGGGAGGCTTGGGAGGCTTGGGAGGCTTGGGAGGCTTGGGAGGCTTGAGAGGTTGAGGAGTTCGAGAGGTCTGGAAGATGGTAGATCGTGCGGTTCAAAGCCTGCATGCTCTCAGGAAGCCGCACCCTTCAACCAGTGCGGTAGCCCCGCCACCGTGAGGATCACCTCGTCGCAGTGAGCTGCCAGTACCTGATGCAACCAGCCAGCTTCGTCACAGAAGCGTCTGGATAGCTCGCCCAACGGCATTACGCCCATGCCGGTCTCGTTGGAAACCAGCAGCAAGCGACCCGGAAATGCCTGCACAGCCTCGATCAACCCGGCACGCCGGGCATCGAACGTCGCCGCCGAATCGTCAGTGGTGAGAATCTGGGTGAGCCAGAGAGTCAGGCAATCCACCAGAACCAGGTTGCCCGGTTGGCTCAGTTCGCGCAAACAGTCGCCAAGCTCCAGCGGCTCTTCCACCACCCGCCAGTGAGTCGGGCGGTCGGCCCGATGCCGGGCGATACGCGCGCGCATCTCGTCATCCGCTGCCAACGCGGTAGCTATGACGATGATATCGCCGCCATGCTCAGTTGCCAGGCGCTGCGCCAAGCTGCTCTTGCCGGAGCGTGCACCGCCGAGAATCAGGGTTTTCATGCCTGCGGATGGTACAGGCGCGGCAGCGCTCAGGAGCATCTCCGTTTTCGTGAATCAGGTCGAATCGTCCACACGGGTCGACCTATCGCCAACTCCGCCAGAGGCCGGGTTCAGATCGACTGCGCATCTTGACTCACTACGAGCCTCGAAGTGCGAACCGGGTTTGATCGTTACGGCGTTCTGAGGATCTGACTGAGTTCACGTCCGCTGTCATCACCGCCCGTCGGGCTTTACGGCAACGATCGATGACCCTGTCAGCCTGCCACTCGGTGACGTACCGTGAGGCACCATTTCGCGTCAGCGAACCACGACCGTCAAGCGGCCTTCCGAGCACTCTCGCCTTCGTTGGCGTTGATCCGGGTTATGAGATGCTGCAGCACGTCGTCGGCCTGGTCATTCTCGATCTGACAGGTGCCGGCAGCCGCATGACCACCGCCACCGTACTCGAGCATCAACTCGCCCACGTGAGTCTTGCAGCTACGGTCGAATATCGACTTGCCGGTGGCGAATACGGTGTTTTGCTTGCGAAATCCCCACATCTGGTGAATCGAGATGTTGCACTGCGGAAAGCGTGCGTAGATGGCAAAGCGGCTGCCGGGGTAGATCACCTCTTCCTCGCGCAGATCGAGCACCACGAGGTTGCCGTACACGGTGGAACAACGCTGCAACTGATCGTCGAACGCCGTCTTGTAGCGTTCATGCAGTTCCACCCGTTCCTGAATGTCGGGCAGCTGCAGTATCTGCTCGATGCTGTGCTCTCGGCAGGCATCGATCAGGTTCATCATCAGCGCGTAGTTGGAAATCCTGAACTCGCGGAAGCGGCCCAGGCCGGTTCGCGAATCCATCAGCATGTTCAGCAGTTCCCAATTTTGCGGGTTCAACACCTCATCCAGGGAATACTGTGCTGCGTCGGCCTTGTCGACCGCGCGCATCATATCGTTCCAGGCAGCCGGGAACACCTTCTCGCCGCCGTAGTGTTTCCACACCACACGAGCAGCCGAGGGCGCCGTATCGTCTATCACGTAATTGTCCACCTCGGTATCGTTCCGCAGTGCCTCAGAGGCGTGATGATCGAACACGATGTGGGCGCTGGGCATGTAGGGCAGGTTCGTCGTGATGTCGTCGGGGCCGATCTCGATCTTGCCGTCCTGCATGTCTTTCGGGTGCACGAAGCTGATGTCGTCGATCAGTTCGATGTGCTTGAGCAGCACTGCGCAGACCAGCCCATCGAAGTCGCTGCGGGTCACCAGACGTTTCTTGTTTTCCATGGACAGGCCTGTTCGCTCGTGAGGAATCCGAAATGTAGACCCCTTATCGGCAAGCGGGCTCACAGGTTGAACAGTCTTCGTCGGGCAACGGCAGGTTGGTGCGGGTCAGCGCGGTACCGATAGCCGGCAGCTCGGAATTTGTCGCGCCGGTACGTGCCACCTTCGCAGGCCAGGTCCGTGCCCACAGGACCATGGAACCATCCGGGCTGGCCACCGCCTGCGGCTGTGCCCAGTAGTCATCGCCGGCATTCGGAAAGGCGGCTATCCGTACGACCTCGCCACTGCCTTCCGTGCGAACCGCTACCACCTCGTTGGCATAGGGTGGGTAGTCGGGCAGTTCGCCCTGGTAGGTGATGAAGGCCCAGCCCGGCAAGCCGATGTTGCGAGTCGACGCATGGCTGGCGTAGCCGGCATCGGTGAGCACCGTGACTGCGCCGTCGCGCAGCCGCCGCTTGATCACCAGGCCATCGTCGGGTGCCGACTTCGACACGCCGATCGCAACATCGTCGCCGTTCTCATCGACAGCCAGGTCGTAATGGCTGGGGCGACCGTAGGCCAGCCACGGCTCGCCCACCGGTTCGAAGTGATCGTCGAACACCTGCGTCTGATCCTGGCCATCAGCCTCTACCTGACCGTTCAACACGATGTAACGGCCACCGGCCGATACCGACACCCAGTCGACGGTGAGATCTGGCGGGTGGACGTATCGAGCCAGCTCCTTGCCGGCCTGCCGATCGAACAGCACGCTGACCGGCACGTCACCCTGACGACGCTTACCGGTGACCACCACGCGCTCACCGTCGTTTGACAGATTGCCCTCCCACGGACCGATCTGTAGCTGGTGAAGGTCGTCGAAACGGTACAGGAGGTCAGTCTTGTCTTTTTCCACCTGCCACAGGCCGATGGTATCGTCAGCGACGTACAGCATGCGGCCCGGATCGTCAGGTAGCCAGCGAGCCTCGGTGCCTGGAACGGCGCGCAGGAAGCTTACCTGGCCCGCCTTGACCTTTTCGGCCGAAAGGGGCTGCTTGCCCGGCTGCGGTGAGACGATAAACGTGATCTCGCGAGGTGCGCCGCGATTGATCAGCACCAGCAAGCTTTGATCGCAATTCCATGGTTGTATTTTTGAATAGGCATGACGAACGGTGTCTGTCCATTCGGCACCACCTTTGCCGAGGCGAGTGCCGGGCTTGCCGGTCAACCACCGACCAACGCGCTCGGGCGGTTCGCCTGTTGCCACGCTACCGTCCGCATTTGCCGACGCGGCTGCCGGCTTCGTCTTCTCGGTGCCGGATGGTTCTTCATCGCTTGCCTTGGCGCAGCCGCTCAAGCTGCATAGGGCCACGGACACGATTGCAAACATCGCCAGCCCCCGTGCGCATCGCCCGCACGTCGGGCATGACACACATGTTACATTCTGCTTTGATAGCATCACGCGTTCCGCCAGTGGCCCCGCTGAGCCACGGTTGTCTTGTAGAACCGGCATTTCACGGGGCCACATTCATTCGCCAACCGGCCCACCTCCCCTGTCAACCGGCGTAGACACCATGCTGAAATCCCTGGCCATCACTCTCATCGGCGCCGACCGACCCGGGCTTGTCAGCCTGGTGTCGGAAGTTGCCGCACGTCACGGTGCGAACTGGCTCGACAGCCATCTGGTGAACCTGGGTGGGCAGTTCGCAGGCATTGTACATTTTCATGTGCCTACCACAGCGGTCGACACGCTGATCGCTGATTTTCGCGAGTTGGAATCAGCCGGCCTGCAGCTCTCTCACGCACTCGGCAATATCGAGACGGGCGCGGACACCGCTCGCCTGCTGACACTCGAAGTTACCGGGCCGGATCAGGCCGGTATCGTACAGGGCATCTCCGTGGCACTGGCCGCGCAGGGCGTGAGCCTGGACAGTTTCGACAGCCGCAGTTTCAGCGGATCGATGTCGGGCGAAGCCCTGTTCGAGGCGCGCGCCACCCTGCGCGTGCCTCCCGCGGTCAGCGAGGAGGCACTGCACATCGCGCTGGAAAACCTCTCGGACGGGCTGATGGTAGAGATCGACCTGGACGGAGCCGATCAGGTCTAGAAGCACGCCCCATCCAGTGCTCCTCCGGGACAATGGCGAATTCCCGCCATCGTCATGGGGGAAACCGACTAATTGCAGGCCGCAGCCACCGGGAACGGCACGCAGCGGTCGTCGTCCTCCGGATCGAGCTGATCGACTATCCCGTCACTATCGGCATCCCCGATCAGAGACTCCTCCCGATCAGGCTTGCCGTCGCCATCGACATCGGTATCTCCCTCCAGGATATCCAGCAACCCATCGCCGTCCGTGTCGAGAAACTGAATGATGCAGGCTTCCGCACGCACATCCGGCGAGCAGGCGTCGTTCTCGTTGACGTCGAGTTCTGCCGTGAAGCCGTCCTCGTCCGCATCATCGATGGCGGATTCCTCGAAATCGGGAATACCGTCGTTATCTGAATCCGCCCGCTCGGTTTCAACACTGTCGGGGATGCCGTCGCCGTCGGTGTCTGTCCGGCACGCCGAATCGAACTGTGAGATTTCACACGTGTCAGCCGGGAGCCCATCAGGTTCCGTAGGTTCCGTAGGTTCCGTCAGGTTCCTCAGGTGCAACCGGGGCCGTCGGCTCTGCAGGTTCTGCAGGCTCGCTCGGCGTGGGCTCCACCGGAGCAGCAGGCGTCGGCTCTGGTGCATCGGGATCCACAGGCCCTGGCTCGTCGGGCTCAGCCGGCGTGGGGTCATCAGATTCGGGTTGCGGCGCGGTCGGCGGCGCTACGGGCCTGGCAAGCAGTTCTTCCAGATTGGTCTGGCCGTTCAGATCGGTATCGAACGTGGTTCGATAGTTACCGCCATCGAACTCGAGCTCGATATCCTGGTCGATCCGAGCCCCCCGCTGCAGGCGCGCCAGTTCGTTCACCCGATCGGTGGTCGCGAACACACCCGCACGGACGAAGACGTCGCTGCCCTCGGGCACCTGCACCCGCGCGGTGCTGGTGAATATGTCGTCATTCCGGGTCAGATTCACGATCAGTGGCTCGGCGATGCCCACCCGGACAACACTGGCAATGATCTGCACCGGGTCGGTGATCGCCTGATCGGCCGCCGCGAGTTCGTTCGGCAATCGAAAGCGCAGGCCCAGCTGCACGGTAGGCAGGTCGCCACCCGGGCTCGCTGCATCCCGCGGAAGTGTGCCCGCATCGAATTCGCTCAGGTTCGATCGGTTGTCGCCGTCGTCGTCCGCGGTGGTGTCGAATTCGTTGGACTCGAAGTCCACCGAGAGGCTGCCCCCGGTAACCTCGGCAGGCGGCACAGGGAGCTCGCGTGTGGCCTGCGCTACCGCCAGCCCCTCGTAACGCCAGGTGACCTGCAAGGTGACCAGGCGATTGGTCGGCACGGTGGGTGCGCCTTCCCAGCGATTGTCGCTGATACGTGGCACCGATGCAGGCACACCGTCGATTTCCACATCGAGTGTGAGCTGGTCACGGTCGATCACGCGAGAAGCCTGCAGCATCACCGGGGGCGTGAAGGATAGTGTGGACTGACCCGCTTCGACATCCGCCGTGCCGACATCCTGGCTATCGCATGCCACCAGCCCCAACATCGGAAATACCAGGAACAACCACCGCCAGGGTGACAGTAAGCCCTTGATTCTTCGCGATTTCAGGCCGGAACGCTGCTGCATTCGTTTGATTCCTTATAAGGACGTGGGCCTAGTGTACGCCAATGTCTTCGACACCCGGCTCGTGGCGATATCACGTCAATCGGGCACTATGAAGCCGGATCGGTACAGTGAACTGATGTCGCGAGAGTGAATCGGCGTCCAGCACTTGATACGCTTCGCACCTTGCGCCGATGTCTCGGACTTCCACGACGAACGGGTGCGCAGAGTGATGAATGGACGGATGACGCGACGAGCCGACGGGCTGGCAAGCCAAACGAACCGAAGAGTCGACGAGTCGACAAGCGAATCAGTCGATGAGCCGAAGACGATGAACAGACGAACCTGCATCCGATCTTTGCTGAGCCTGGGCGCCGCCTGTGCGATGCCACCGGGCGTGCTGGCGCTTGTCGGTTGCACGGGTACGTCACGCACGCTGCCACTGGCGACTTTCTCCGGCCGCATCATGGGTACCGGCTACAGCGTCATTACCGGTAGCCCTCTCGATGGGGGCGTGCGGGCGGCGGTGCACTCGACGTTACAGGATGTCGATGCCCACATGTCCACATGGCGCAGTGACTCCGAACTCAGCCGGTTCATACGCCAGTACCGATACAGGCTGGCAGCCACTGACACGATCAACGGTCGAAGTCGTGGCACGGGCACTCGAGACCAGCGCCTCGAGCCGGGGAGCATTCGACCCGAGTGTCGGCCCACTCGTGGATCTTTGGGGTTTCGGGCCGGGAGGAAGTGTGGGTGGAAGTGCAAGTCCGCATCGCGTCAAGCCATCTTCCCAAGCCATCAACAGGACGCTCGCACGCGTCAATTTCGAGGCCATCGAAGTCAGTGCAGGTGCAGGCACTGCGACTCACGCACTCCGTAAGCACGCCCCCCTGGCCCGCCTCGATCTCTCCGGCATCGCCAAGGGTCACGCCGTGGACCGCGTGGCATGCGTGCTCCTCGCGCAAGGGGTCGACAGCTTCCTTGTCGAAGTCGGTGGCGAGCTACGCTCGTGCGGTCACAAGCCCGATGGCAGTGCATGGCGGGTGGCGATCGAACGCCCGGCCGCCGGGCAGATCGAGCACTCGCACGGCGGACGACAAGACGCCTTTCGCGTGGTGGAACTGGAGAACCGGGCGATCGCCACCTCCGGCGACTACCGCAATTTCTTCAACGCGGGCGGCCAGCGCCACTCGCATTCGATAGACCCTCGAACCGGTCAGCCGGTGCGACACGAACTCGCCTCGGTCAGTGTCGTGGCGGATTCGACGATGACGGCCGATGCGCTATCCACCGCACTCATGATCATGGGCCCGGACGATGCCATGGCTTTTGCCGAACGCCACGACGTGGCGGCCTACCTGATCTTGAAATCAGGTGCCAAGCTCGCCGAGCGGGTCAGCCCCGCTTTCCAAAGCTCGTTGGGTTGAGATGAGGCAACCGGACACGCCCGCAGATGACGCCCGAAGCGATAGCCGACAGATTCCCCAGGCTCTACCACGTGACCCGACCCGGCGCGATCCGCGCGATCGAGCAGCACGGCCTGCTCTCGACACGGGCGGCGTTGGAGCTGTTCGACTACGATGCCGCCAGGATCGAATCGCTCACACGTCGAAGGCGTCCGGGCGCCGTGCGGATCGAGCACCGGACTCACGGTGTGATGACGCTCAACGATAACTCACCCTTGTCCGAGAAGGTACTGGAGCGATGTCTCGATGACGGGCTTGCACCGGCCGACTGGCTGCACATCCTGAACGGCAAGGTGTTCTTCTGGGCAGACGAGAAAGGGCTCGAGCGCTTGCTGTCGGCCAGACTGGCTCGCGCTCAGAAAAGGGAGGTTCTGGTTTTCGACACGCGGCGTCTGGCAAGTGCACACATGGACACGCTGTGCTTCTCGCCGATCAACTCGGGTTCCACGATCAGGAAACCGGCTCGCCGCGGCCTGACCACCTTCGCGAAAGCCGCTGATCACAGCTGGGATGAGTGGCGCCGCCTGCGCGGCAAGCGGGACAAGGTGCTTGAGATCACCGTTGACTGGTCGGTACCCCGCGCCGCGGACTACGTGGTGGATGTTCGTTCTGTTCGGGTAATGTCACACCGAGGTAGTCTCCGTACAGTACACGAGTAGCCGTTCCCGCCAAACTGATGAGCATTCGATGAGCCTTGCCAGCACGGACGACTCCCTGGCCCCGACGCCCCCGGAATTCACCACCGCACTGAAGGTCTGGTGGAAGATCGGCATGCTCTCTTTCGGTGGTCCGGCGGCGCAGATCGCGCTCATGCACCGCTTGCTGGTCGACGAGCATCGCTGGCTCGACGAGAAAAGATTTCTCAACGCCCTGAGCTTCTGCATGCTGCTGCCGGGGCCCGAAGCCATGCAGCTGGCCACCTATGCGGGCTGGCGGCAACACGGTGTGGCCGGTGGTCTGGCGGCTGGCTTGCTGTTCGTACTGCCAGGCGCCGCCGTGGTACTCACGCTGGGCATCCTGTACGCGTACTTCGGCAACGTACCGCTTGTCGATGCGTTGTTCCTGGGCATCAAGGCAGCGGTGCTCGTCATCGTCGTCGAGGCGCTGATCAAGGTCGCCGGTCGCGCCCTGACAGGCCTCGCCCACTACATCATCGCCGCCCTGGCCTTCGTATGCATCTTCTTTCTCGAACTCCCTTTTCCGCTGATCGTCCTGGCCGCTGGCCTGTACGGCTTCTGTCAGGCTGGCAAGCCTGGTGGCGAGGCGGTCAAGGTGACCCTACCCGCCGACGCCACACGCCAAACACTGCACACCTGCACGATCTGGCTGACGATCTGGTGGGCCCCCATACTTGTCTTATGGCTGGCAGGCTTCGATGATGTCCTGATCACGCTTGCCATCTTCTTCTCGAAACTCGCGGTGGTCACGTTCGGTGGCGCCTACGCGGTACTGGCCTACATGGCACAGGATGTCGTGAGCCACTACGGCTGGTTGAGTGCCGGGGAAATGATGGACGGTCTGGGCCTGGCGGAAACCACACCGGGGCCGCTGATCCTGGTCACCGAGTTCGTCGGCTTCCTCGCAGGTTTCAGGAGTGATGGCCTGGGCCTCGGCGTCGCCGCTGCACTGGTCACCCTCTGGGTGACCTTCGTGCCCTGCTTCCTGTGGATATTCGCCGGGGCTCCCTACATCGAGTGGCTGGGCGCACAACCGCGGCTGAAGAGTGCACTGGCGGCGATCACAGCGGCCGTCGTCGGCGTCATCCTGAACCTGTCGCTGTGGTTTTCGCTGCATGTCGTATTCACCGACGTCGCGGCCACCCAACTCGGTCCGATCAGGCTCTGGGTACCCGAGCTGTCCTCGCTGGACTGGCGCGTGCTGGGTCTGACAGCCTTGGCCGCGGTGATGCTGTTCCGCTGGCATCAGAGCGTGGTGCGGGTGTTGGCGGTCTCCGCTCTCGGCGGGGTTCTGTTGTCGGCGACCAGTCTTGTCTGAAGCGTGTGCCCGCTCATCCGAATTCTTGCGTGAACCCGGGTTCCAGGTACCATCTGCGGGTAAGCTGAAACCGATTAACGCAGATTCGCCTGCGCTCGTCCCACAAGGCCTGAGGGGTGCGAACACTCGGGGGCGCCTGGCCGGCCGTTCAACCGATGAACAACGCAACGGGGCGAGATGCAGGGGTGGTCGAAAGTGATAGGTTATTGTTTCACGAGCCCTCAGACACTACTTGGAAAGAACAGACATGAGCGACATCAGCAAGCAACCCGCAGACAAGGGCGGCAGCCGAACCACCGGCGGACGCGGCCAATGCTACGACTCGGTGGTCGATACCATCGGCAACACGCCGTGCATTCGCATCAACCGCCTGCTGCAGGATCATGCTGCAGAAGGTGTGAACGTCTACGTGAAGGCCGAGTTCTTCAACCCGGCAGGTTCGGTGAAGGATCGTCTGGCGATCAGCATCATCGAAGAGGCCGAACGCGCCGGCAAGCTCAAGCCGGGGCAGACGGTGGTGGAGGCCACCAGCGGCAACACCGGAATAGGCCTTGCCATGGTGTGCGCCGCCAAAGGGTACCCGCTGGTGATCACCATGGCCGAGAGCTTCTCGATAGAGCGGCGCAAGCTGATGCGCTTTCTCGGCGCCCGTGTAGTGCTCACGCCCAAGGCGGCCAAGGGTTTCGGCATGTACCAGAAGGCGATCGAGCTGGCCGAAGCGAATGGCTGGTTCCTGGCACGCCAGTTCGAGACCGAAATGAATGCGAAGATTCACGAGAACACCACGGCCCGCGAGATTCTCGCAGACTTCGACGGCAAGTCGCTCGACTACTGGATCACCGGCTACGGCACCGGCGGTACGGTCACCGGTGTAGCCCGCGTGCTGCGAAAGGAACGGCCGGACACACGTATCGTGCTCAGCGAGCCCGCCAATGCGCAGCTTATCGCCAGCGGTCACGCGCAGGAACGTACCGATGACGGCGCAGCGGCAGCCAGCCACCCGGCCTTCGAGCCCCACCCCATTCAGGGCTGGACGCCAGACTTCATTCCACTGGTGCTGCAGGAGTCCATCGATGACCATCTCTACGACGAACTGATACCGGTCGCAGGTGCCGATGGCATCGAATGGTCGATGAAGCTCGCCAGAAGTGAAGGCATATTCACCGGCATCTCCGGCGGCTCCACCTTCGCCATCGCCATGCAGATTGCCAAGGACGCCAAGCCTGGCACGAACATCCTGTGCATGCTGCCGGACACTGGCGAACGCTACCTCTCTTCACCCTTGTTTGCGAGCATCGGGGAAGACATGTCCGACGAGGAGGTCGAGCTGTCCGAATCGACGCCGGGATTTCATCTGTAGTCTTGGTTAGCCATGTTCAGTACCAGTCCATGCAGGCGACATGAGGATTCGCCTCGTCCGGCATGGTGAGCCTACCTTCGATACTCACTTGAAAATCGGACGCAACGACATGCCAGCTGCGCTGGAATGTTATGAGCAATCAACGGTGGCGTCGTGTACCGGCGGTGCCGTCGAACGTCTTGACCTGGAGAATTTTCGTGGGCTTGTCGTCTGTAGTGAGCTGACTCGTGCCAAGGATTCGGCGAAGCTTCTCGGGTTCGATGAGGTACATCGATGTGCGTTGATGAATGAGGCAAGATTACCTCATCCGACGGTTCTGCCCTGTACTCTTTCATGGTCGCAAGCACTCGTGATCTTTCGTGTGGCCTGGTTGTTCGGCTATGCATGCAATGCCGACGGTATTCGAAACGATCTTGACCGTGCCGAGCAGGCGGCGGCATGGCTGACCGATATTGCCGGGCAACATGGAGACATACTGGCTCTGGGCCACGGCATCATGCATCGCCTTGTGACGAGGAAGCTGCGGTCACAAGGCTGGCGCACGACATCGACTTTCGGCAGCAGCTATTGGTCTTGCAGAACGATTGAACGCCCCGTTCAATAGTGGCACGTACCGGTACACCCATCGCATATCAAACATCGCGAGCACGGCGGGCGCCCGGATCTGACCAACGGCGCCTCGGTGCGCTCGAGTGAACGCACCCGGACAGTCCCGATATCTGAACTGCCCGAGAGTCCCGGCGTCTGAACACACCCGGAAAAATGTGGACGTTCGAGTACGCCGGTAGTCTGCACCGCTGAAGCTGGATGACGTTGCGTGCTCGGAATCCACAGTTCACGGTTCACCTGCCGTCAACTCATGGGTACCGATGAACGTATCGTAGAAAGGTTCTGCAAACAGATCCTGATACGGCGAGCACGCCGGTATCATCGAATTTTCCTCGGAGAACACCATGCCCGAAACGCCGGCCGGCGCTGATGCCGCCGCCATCACACTGCACGATGTACGCAAGCGCTACGGTGCATTGTCAGTGCTTGATGGCCTGTCGTTGTCGGTGCGGCCCGGGGAGGTCTATGGATTCCTGGGTCGCAACGGTGCCGGCAAGTCGACGGCGATTCGCCTGATGATGGGTATATCGCGCGCTGACGGCGGCCAGCTCGACGTACTCGGCAAGGATATTCGGCAAGCCACCATTGCCATCCGCCAGCAGGTGGGTTACGTGGCCCAGGAACAACACTTCTACCCGTGGATGACGCCTTACTCACTGGGCCGGTTCGTACGCGGCTTCTACCCCGCATGGAGCCAGCCTCGTTTCGAGCGATTGCTGGATGATTTCGGCTTGCCGCAGAAGCGCAAGGTTGGCACGTTTTCCGGCGGCATGACCGCGAAGATGGCCCTGTCGCTGGCGCTGGCCGGCGAACCGCGCCTGCTGATTCTCGATGAGCCCACGGCGGGCATGGACCCAGTGGCACGGCGCGAGTTTCTCGATATCGTCCGGCAACGCGCCGAGCAGGAGCAGGTAACGGTGTTCTTCTCCACACACGTGATCGACGACATCGAAGCGGTGGCGGATCGCATCGGTATCGTCGAGGCCGGCAAGATCCGCTACGAGGGTGATCTGGCCGCTCTCAGCGGAAGCATCGCAGGCTTCTCCATCGTATCGAACGCCGACGTGGCTGCAACGGCCACGAGCGCTGAGCACCTCGACGCCCGGCCAGGCCCGTTCATGGATCACGCCGTGGCGATCCTGCAAGACATCGTCCGCAACGGCCGTCGCCAGCTCATCGTGCAGTTCGATGGCCCGGTGCCGGTGAACGCCGAACTGAATCCGGGCTGGCGACGCGACGCACTGTCACTGGAAGACATCTTCGTCGCCTACGTGTCTGCCGGGCCGTCGATGACTCACAGGCTCTGACGATGCACGCGATATTGTTCAAGGATCTGCGTGAGCATGGCCTCGCCTTCCTGCTGCTTGCCGCCGGTACGCTGATGACGGCAGTGGGCGGCCTGCTGCAGAACGAAGCCGCAACCTTCAGCATGAGCCCGTTGGACGTTCTGCGCATGGCGATGCTGTTCCTGCTTCCGCTGATCGCGTTCATCGTCGGCAATCGGCTGATAGTGCGCGAGTATCAAGGGGGTACGCAGCGTTTCGTCGAAGCCTTGCCGATGGCACGCGGTGCACCGCTGGTCACCAAATGGGTTAGCGGGCTAGCCTACCTGTGCACGCTGGTGCTTCTGCTGATAATGCTGGCTCAGCAGGTCGGTGGAGAGCTGGCCTCGCCCGACTGGCGCTCCATCGCCCTGGTGTGCGCCCGTTCGCTGGCCGTCACGTCGCTACTGTGGTCGATCGTGTTCTGCTTCAGCCTGTTCGGGCGCCTGCGGTTCGTGCTCTACCTGGTGACACTGGCCAGCATCGTGGTCATCCAGCAATGGTCCGCGATCGACGCCGACCGGATCGCACCGTTCGCCCTGCTCGACCGTGATCTGTTCGC
>CBDCAW010000021.1:0-73416 GCA_965214025.1 Granulosicoccaceae bacterium | reverse complement strand
GCTGCAGCTGCTGCCAGGTATCGTCGGTGGAGGCGTCGTCCACGACCAGCACCTCGATGCGCGGGTAGTCCTGGTTCAACACCGATTCGATGGCACGCAGGGTCATGGTCGCCCGGTTGCACGTGGGCATGATCACGCTGATCAGGGGCAGCTCTTCAGGCACGGGATGCTGCCAGGCGCGAAACCGTTGATGCCCAGAGTGCGCGCTGGTTGAAAATCGCGTTGCCGTGGCTTGCGCTGGAAGCCATGAGTGCCTTGTTCATGCTGATGAGGGTCTACCGGTTATCGCCTGCCGCGCTTGGCGGGATTCCGCAGGTGGCCGTACGGGCAACGTTCTTCTGGGTGGTGGATTCTACAGACTGATCCTGGACGAGTTCCGTCTCGACTACCAGGGGAATTACCATCAGGCTGCTATCGTGGCCCGATACAGGTCTCCCCACCTATGTTTGGTGCGCGGCTAGCTGCTGCTCTGACAGTGGCGGTGCCTCTATCGGAACCCCAGCACGCGAACGACGTGGGTGACCGCACAGGGGCCTATCGCAAATCACCGCGCCCGGCCCCACTGGTGCGCTCGCCGACATCTTGAAGCTACCGGCTTCGGCTGAGCGGCCTTACGACACGGTGCTGATCCTTCCCCGCTCCAGTCTGATCGATCAGGACGGCAACAACGCCTGCGCACTGGAGGCCGCGCGGCCCGATGCCGAACTCGCGGTGATCCTGGCAATGAACCCTGTGCTGAAGCGGGTTGTGAAAGCCGTTGCTCATCCCGGCGAAGAGGACGGCATTATTTGGCATTCAGCGGATCAGGAACGAGCGAACATTGCTGTCGATTCCAGAAGTGGCGGCTCTCGCATGTTCGAACATCCCGACACTGACTGGTTTCTGGAATTCCCACCTGGCCCTCTGGGGTTTGGAGATACCTATGTGGAAGCAGCGGACCTACCCATACTATATACAGTAGTATGGGCCTTTGCGAATAATTACGCCCACTCTGAGTGTGGCCGACAGATTGGCGTCATTCTGGTATCACGGCGATCGACAGACATGGGATCAAGCAATTGAAGTTGCAAGACGGCAGAATATTGATTGGGAGTATATATATGACTGGGCAGCAAACGAGCAGCAAGCGAAAACGGATATTGAAAAATTGAAAGATCAGGTAGAGAACAAGCACTAGAACAACAGACACAGTAGTATCGCAGCGAGCCCGCTTGGCTGGGCCCTGAGCAGCGCCACGGGCCCCAGAGATTCATCATTCTGGATGGCACGATAGAACATCTGATTTCTGAGATTGCGATTTCCCATAGACTCGAACACATGCTCCAGCGTCCATGTTCAGCCATGACGGCACCACTGACCGACACGGCGCTGTCCAGGGCGCAATGACGACCTGGTAACGCCGCCAGAAGGGCAGCGCCACTAAGCTCGAAGCACGCTCCAAAGCCGCTGCCTCGATGATCATGACCCGCCCGCGTGCCGTACGCCGGCTCGCCCTCGGCTTCCTCCGAGCTCTCTCGTGCACGGTGTTGGTCGCCGCCAGCAGCTCGATCGGTGCCGCCGCCGAGCGGCAGCCGCCGAAGATCGTCTACTACGGCCTCGACGCACCGCGCCCGGCACAGTTCGCCGAGCACGTCGGCACGCTCGAAGCGGCGGACGTGCCGATCGACGGTACCGTGATCGACTTCGTCGCCGTGCTCGACGATGGTAACTTTATCCGCCCTTTCGATAACGGCTTCGCCGGCACGCCTGCCGAGTCGGGTCTGCCCGGACCGTACCGCGAGCGCTGGTTCGAGCGTGGTGCGGAGCAGATCCGGAGCGTGTCACCTCAGCGCATCACCAGCAACTTCGTGCGCCTGCAGAGCCGTCCGGGCAGTGTCGACTGGTTCGACGACAGCGGCTGGCTGCACATCGCCCAGACCTTCCGCCACGCCGCCTTTGCCGCCAAGAGCTCGGGCATGGTCGGCATCGCCTTCGACCCCGAACCCTACGTGAAGGGGTTCGCGCAGTTCGAGTACCTGGTGCAGACGGGCTTCGGGGCAAACGACTTTGACGCCTACGCCAGGAAGGCGCGTCAGCGCGGACGGGAGACGATGCGCGCGATGCAGAAGGAGTACCCGGACATTACCGTGCTGTCGCTGTTCCTGAACTCCTACGTCGTCGCCACTCGCTACCGAAGCGAGCCGGTGCAGAATGTGCCGCATCCGAAGCTTGCACTGGTGCACGATCCCTACGCGCTCCTGCCCTACTTCCTCGACGGCTGGCTCGATGAGGCCGGACCCGAGGTCACGATCGTCGACGGCAACGAAGGGGCGTATTACTACAACGCTCCGCTCGACTTCGACTTGGCTGCGGCGCGCATCCGCAAGGACGGTCAGCTTCCCCTCTTTGCGAGGAACCGCGACGCCTACCGCCGGCAGGTGCAGGTCGGCTCCACCGTGTATATGGACGCCTACCAGGACGACTTCCCGGCACAGTTCCAGCCCGAACTTCCGCCCGGCACGAGCTGGCCGGCGCTGTTCCGGCAGAACGTGTCGGACGCCCTTCGCACCAGCGACGAGTACGTCTGGTTCTACGGTGAGTCGGCGCGGTTCTGGCCGGCCGCTCCCGGGGAGCGCGGCGTCGATCTGCCGACCTGGGGGCAGAAGCTGCCATTCGAGGTTGATGCGATGCGCGACGCGCGCGGTGCCCAGCGTGCGCCCACGCCGCCGGGGACCGTCGCGTCGGTGACGGCTGCCCGTGGCGAGCGCGAGCGTGTGAGTACCTTCGCCCGTGCGAGACGGGACGCCGCCCTCGCGGGCGGTAAGTTCGACGCGGCGAACCGTGTCGTCAACGGCGATTTCACAGCCGACCTTGCCGGCTGGGGATTCTGGAACGATCCCGAACGCGACTCTCGTGGCTCGCACGCCTGGGCGGCCGGCGGCGCCGAAGAGGCAGGCTCACTCACGATCGACGGCGCTCGAGCCGGCGTGAGCTACCAATCGCTCGACGTCGTGCCGGGGGAGGTGCTCTGGATACAGGTCGACACGCGCCGAGAAGGCTGGGGAGAGCCTTCTGTCGGGGTGGCGTTCCGGGACCCCGACGGGGACTTTCTGGACACGCCACGGGCGACGTTCTTCCTGCCACGCTGGACGCCAGTCGCGCAGCGCGGTGAACGGCTGTCGGCGTGGTCGCGGATGGAGGGCGCGATCGTTGCGCCGGCGGGGGCGACGCAGATGGTGCTGTCGCTGAGCGGCGATGGCCAGCGCGACGGCTCTGACGACACCGTAGCCTACGACGATGTTGCCGTGCTCGGGCTCGGCAAGGCGAGCGAGGTCGCGAGTGCACCGACCGCCCCCTTAGGAGCCCGCGTGTCGGGCCGAACTCGCGATGATCCTTGATCCATTGAACGAAATCCCTACCAGGGGTTGACGAGCAGCGCGCCAGTGGCCTCGAGCTCGGCCGTATTACGCGTCATGATCTGCAAGCCATGACGCAGCGCGGTGGCCGCAATCATCCCGTCAGCCATGGGTAACGGTTGCCCGCGACGGTGTGCCCGGGCCGTCATCTCACCCCACACGCGCACTGTCTCGGTATCCACGGGAAGCAGACGATCCGCGTATCGTACCTCCAGCCCGTTGAGCCAGGACAGCAGACGACGCTGTCGCGCCCCGGCCTCGAGCAAGGCAACACCTTTGGCAATCTCGCCCAGTGAGACGACACTGAGGTAAATTGCCTCGTCAGCCAGTTCCGAGACGGCCTGTCGGACGCTCTTCGCACCACCGTCACGGTTGAGCTCCGAGAGTACGCAGGTATCGAGCAGCACTCTCACAGATCCACAGCCCTCACGGGCGATTCGTCACGCTGCAGATCGACACCTTCCAGCGACGGTCCAGCGCACAGGTACTGGACGAAGCCCTGTCGCTCACCAACGACCAGCTGATACTCGGCCTCGGAGATGACCACCACGGCATCACCGCGCCGGGTAATGCGCTGAGGGCCATCTTGAAGTGCTCGATTGACCACTTCGCTCAGGCGGTTCTTGGCCTCCGCCAATTGCCAGTTCATGAATTGCTCCTCATCGTAGATTTAGCCGTCTAGCCACCGTGACGACAAACAAGATTTGGCGAAACCAGCGATCAGGTGTTTCTGCAGTTTGTTCATCCATTTCACCGGTAGGGAAGAGCCGTCTGCGCACATCAGTCCCCTTCATCGTCGGCGAACCACAGTGGAAACGGGTCTTCAAAGTGCTTCCAGGCGGCCATGCCCATCGCCATCTCGGTGTCGTCGAGCAAGCAACGATCAAGCGTCTCGCGAGTGTGTTCGGGTTCGAGATGCTGGCCGATAAAGACGATCTCCTGTCGCCGGTCGCCGTATTCGCCGTCGAACGCCGACTCGATGCGGGCTCGCTGCTCAGGATCGTCTGGCCAGTGTTCGCGCGGCGCATCGGCCCACCAGAGGCCGGCCGGGCCGTGGCGCACGATGCCGCCGGCCTGTGACCATTCGCCGGCAGCGTTCGGCCGCGAAGCCAGCCAGAAGAAGCCCTTGGATCGAAGTACGTTGCCGCGCCAGTCGTTCTTCAACGCTTCCGCGAAGCGTGCCGGATGAAACGGTCGGCGAGCGTGGTAGACGAAGCTTGCGATCCCATACTCCTCGGTCTCCGGAACGTGCTCGCCGCGCATCTCGGCAAGCCAACCCGGCGATCGAGCGGCGCGCTCGAAGTCGAAGCGTCCGGTGTTGATGATCTTGTCCAGCGGCACGTCGCTGAAACGTGCGTGCACGATATCCGCCTCTCGGTTCAACTGGCGCAACGCGTGCTCGAGTCGTTCACGCTCGGCCGCCGACACCAGATCGATCTTGTTCAGCACGATGACATCGGCGAACTCGACCTGATCGAGCAAGAGATCCGAGACGGTTCGCTCGTCTTCCTCGCCGAGTGATTCGCCACGTTCCTGCAGGCTGTCGGCCTGGTCGAGATCCACACTGAAGTTCACCGCGTCGACTACCGTGACCATCGTATCCAGCCTTGCAATGTCTGACAGACCGAGGCCGTCGTCGTCACGAAACGTGAACGTCTCGGCCACGGGCAACGGCTCGGAGATACCGGTCGATTCGATGACGAGGTAGTCGAAGCGCCGCGCCTTTGCCAGACGGCCGATCTCGATCAGCAGATCCTCACGCAGCGTGCAGCAGATACAGCCGTTGCTCATTTCGACGAGCTTCTCGTCGACGCGATCGAGCTGCACCTCACGGTTCACGAGCGCGGCATCGATGTTGACCTCGGACATGTCGTTGACGATGACCGCGACTCGCTTTCCCTCGCGGTTGTTCAGGAGGTGTTGCAGCAAGGTGGTCTTGCCCGCGCCGAGAAAGCCGGAGAGCACCGTGACGGGTAGCTTGTCGTTCGGTTCGAGACGTGCATTCAAGGGTAGGATTCTCGCGTCGTCAATCGTGAATACCGCGCCACTCAACTGGACCAGAGTGGGTCGAGCGAGGTAAGCGTGCGCCACCCGGCGCCCGGTGCTACCGCCGGCGAACGGTGCACGGCACCAAGGTC
This sequence comes from Granulosicoccaceae bacterium, assembly GCA_965214025.1. Taxonomy (GTDB): domain Bacteria; phylum Pseudomonadota; class Gammaproteobacteria; order Granulosicoccales; family Granulosicoccaceae; genus Granulosicoccus. The sequence continues at coordinate 67,883 of CBDCAW010000021.1, read as the reverse complement.
ATCGTTGTCCTGCCACAGACCTCCCTTGAGCAGAACGACCTCGCCTGCCTCCGCGCGTTGGTATCCGCCGTTTGCGACTTCCGTGCTGCCAAGCCTGGTCCGGTCGACGCCCTGGTCGTCGAGCCATTCGGTACCCGGACCCTGGTAGGTGCAGAGCATCCGTAGCGGGACGCGATCGATATGCCAACCCGGGCATAGGGCACGTGAAACACGCGTGCACCGGAGGCCCGCCAGCGGACAGTCCAAGAGTTCGTGAAGTATTTCGCAGAGCAGGGCCACATCGTCCAGCAGCACTTCACGGTTGTCGCCGGCAGGTAGACCGTCGAGACGCGCACGTTCACCTGATGCGAGGGTCTCGATCGACTGCACCGAGCCCCCTCCGTCCGCCCCGTCGAGGTACGTCGCGATTCGCGGGTCGATAGTGCGATGCCAGCTGCAGACCTGCACGCCGGGTTCGAAAATCTCGGCCAGGTCTGCAATCTCGGAAACACGACGCCAGCATGGCGTTCCGGATAGCACCTCTGACGTCATGGCTTGCATGTGGAGCTCCAATCGTATCTGGCTTTTTTCACGGGGCGCTACGTCTCGGGTATGGCGTACTGGCGAACAAGCGGGTGACTGCGCGGCTGAATTCGACGAGTGTTACCGAGCTTTCGGTATGTTTATGTACTTGCCTGCATGCGTCGGGGACGCGATCGGGCCTTCTAGCTATGTTATCTCATAACATATCACAAAGTCACGGCACACTAACTGTGTAGTTCGATTCGGTTCGAGGTGAGCCAGTACCGCCAGGGGCTCGTTCTCATGCCGGCGGGCATTGGCGTGGCGGTCATCGTGCGGCTCTGCACTGAGGGAAGAAAGCGCCCGCCGTCATCACCCTGGCACCAGCGCCCTGCAGGTGTCTTGATGCACATCGACAAGAGTGAGTGATCAATGGCGTTCGAGCGGAAGGCGTACTGCCCTCGCGAAATGGCTGAGGAGGTGCAAGCGAAGTTCGCAGTGAGCGATCAAGGAAGGTCACTCACCGGTCGCGCCGTTCGAACTGGTAAGGACTCGTCACCGCGTAAACCGGAGACGACCCCGCCGACGAGCCTTCTCTCTCGTCAGCGGATGACCCCGTGTGAGCCTGACTCACACGGGGCCACTTGGCCGACTTCCCGCTCTATCTAGTAGTTCGCGCCACCTGGTCGTCAGCAACGTAGTCGTTCCACAGCTCGTCCACCGGTTTGCCGGTGATCGTCTCGAACGCGTCCGGCGTCCACCGCTCTCCGTCCGTGTTGCTCATGCTCAGGTTCAGCTCGTAGATGAACGAGTCATAACGCTGCTCGAGCCACAACAGGAAGAACGCGGTCGTACGGTAGCCGTCGTTCCAGTTGCCGTCCTTGTTCGGCTGTGCCCCTCGCGGAACGAAGCCGTTCTTGAAGCGTACCGAGTCGGCAATGCCTTCGATCAGACCGCCATCCGCACCACCACCGTCGGAGTCATCCTGCTGGTACATGTGCGTCATCTCGTGATAGAGGATGCCCTTGACTTCCTCCTCCACGCTGCCATCCGGCTCGTCCGCCACGTTCTGCAGGTGATCGGTGCTGATCGTGACTTCCACACTGTTGGGACGGTTGCCCGACGTGATGTAAGCCACCGCACCCGGATCATCGCGAATGACCAACTGCAACCCCGGCGGCTCATCGGTGTCGGGGTCCTGCCGGCGCACTTCGCTTGCCTGCCGGTACATCGTGGCGCACACCTCGCGTCCGATGTTCTGCAGGAACGCTTCCGGGTCGGATCCGGCGACGTCCAGGAACAGGTCGCCTCGTGCGGCGTCCTGGATATCCAGCGTGATCTCCGGCGTGCACACCCGGCTCAGTTCGGAACCGTCGCCACCATCGGTCTCGGGCACAGACGGCTCTTCAGGCTCAGGTTCCGGAGCGGATGGCTCCTCCGGCTCAGGTTCCGGGGCCGACGGCTCTTCAGGCTCAGGCTCCGGAACGGTCGGCTCTTCAAGCTCAGGCTCCGGGGCAGTCGGCTCCTCGGGCTCGGGCTCCGGAGCGGATGGCTCCTCAGGCATGGGCGGCTCCGGCTCCGGCTCGGGAACCGGTAGCTGCGGCGTTTCGTCCGACTCGACGTAAGCCTCCCACAGTTCGTCCACCGATTGGCCGGTGATCGTCTCGAACGCGTCCGGCGTCCACCGCTCTCCGTCCGTGTTGCTCATGCTCAGGTTCAGCTCGTAGATGAACGAGTCATAACGCTGCTCGAGCCACAACAGGAAGAACGCGGTCGTGCGGTAGCCATCGTTCCAGTTGCCGTCCTTGTTCGGCTGTGCCCCTCGCGGAACGAAGCCGTTCTTGAAGCGTACCGAGTCGGCAATGCCTTCGATCAGACCGATATCCGCACCACCACCGTCGGAGTCATCCTGCTGATACATGTGCGTCATCTCGTGATAGAGGATGCCCTTGACCTCCTCCTCCACGCTGCCGTCCGGATCGTCCGCCACGTTCTGCAGGTGATCGGTGCTGATCGTGACTTCCACACTGTTGGGACGGTTGCCCGACGTGATGTAAGCCACCGCACCCGGATCATCGCGAATGACCAACTGCAACCCCGGCGGCTCATCGCTGTCGGGGTCCTGCCGGCGCACTTCGCTTGCCTGCCGGTACATCGTGGCGCACACCTCGCGTCCGATGTTCTGCAGGAACGCTTCCGGGTCGGATCCGGCGACGTCCAGGAACAGGTCACCTCGTGCAGCGTCCTGGATATCCAGCGTGATCTCCGGCGTGCACACCCGGCTCAGTTCGGAGCCGTCGCCACCATCGGTCTCGGGCACGGACGGCTCTTCAGGCTCAGGTTCCGGGGCGGATGGCTCCTCCGGCTCAGGTTCCGGGGCCGACGGCTCTTCGGGCTCAGGCTCCGGGGCAGTCGGCTCCTCGGGCTCGGGCTCCGGAGCAGATGGCTCCTCAGGCATGGGCGGCTCCGGCTCGGGAACCGGTAGCTGCGGCGTTTCGTCCGACTCGACGTAAGCCTCCCACAGTTCGTCCACCGATTGGCCGGTGATCGTCTCGAACGCGTCCGGCGTCCACCGCTCACCGTCTGTGTTGCTCATGCTCAGGTTCAACTCGTAGATGAACGAGTCATAACGCTGCTCGAGCCACAACAGGAAGAACGCGGTCGTGCGGTAGCCGTCGTTCCAGTTACCATTCTTGTTCGGCTGTGCCCCTCGCGGAACGAAGCCGTTCTTGAAGCGTACCGAGTCGGCAATGCCTTCGATCAGACCGATATCCGCACCACCACCGTCGGAGTCATCCTGCTGGTACATGTGCGTCATCTCGTGAAAGAGAATGCCCTTGACCTCCTCCTCCACGCTGCCGTCCGGATCGTCCGCCACGTTCTGCAGGTGGTTGGTGCTGATCATGACTTCTATGTTCGCACCGTCCCCTGACTTGTACGCCACCGTATTCGGGTCGTCGCGAATGATCAGATTCAGGCTGGTCGCATCGCGAACTTCGCTCGCCTGCTGATACAGCGTCGCGCACACCTTACGTCCGATATCCTGCAGGAACGCTTCCGGGTCGGATCCGGCGATGTCCAGAAACAGGTCGGCCCGTTCGGTGTCCTCGACCTGCAGCGTCACCGACGGCGTGCATCGCTGACTCAGTTCGGAACCGTCGCTACCATCGATCTCGGGCACAGACGGCTCTTCAGGCTCAGGTTCCGGTGCAGACGGCACTTCGGGCATCGGCTCTTCGAGCTCAGGCTCCGGAGCAGATGGCTCCTCAGGCATCGGCTCTTCAACCTCAGGCTCCGGGGCAGTCGGCTCTTCGGGATCGGGTTCCGGGGCAAACGGCTCTTCGAGCTCAGGCTCGGGGGCCGATGGCTCCTCGGGCACGGACGGCTCGGGTTCGGCCTCCGGCGCCGGTGGTTCCGGCGTCTTGCTCGTATCGCCCCGGGCGGCCGGCATGGTCACCTCGGCACTCTCCGAGCGCTCGCCCGTGGGCGAGATCGCGAATACCTCGTAGCTTCGGCTCTGACCGGGTATGAGCTCGGTGTCCACGTAGCTGGTGCCAAAGCTCCTGGGGACCACGACCCGCCCGTCGGTGCTGACCTGGTAGGTAAGGCCGCGTTGGGCCGGACGCCTCCAGGCAATGCCGCCCATCGTGGAGGAGTAGCGCACCGCGATCATCCCCGTCGGTGCTGCCAGCGGAGCATCGGGGTCCGGCTGCTCGGCGTCCGGCGTCTCGGTGGCGCTTCCACGGGACGCGGGCATCGTCACCTCGGCAGGTGCCGATCGTCCTTCGCTGGGCGAGATGGCCACCACCTCGTAGAACCGCTCCTCACCGGGCACCAGGTCGTTGTCCACGTAGCTGCTCGCGGCGCTCTCCGATGCGACGATCTCGCCATCGGCGCTGACCTCGTAGCGCACGCCAGGCTCCGCAGCACGGTCCCAGGCTATTCCACCCGACGTCGTGCCGTAGCGCACCGCACGAATTCCGGACGGAGTGGCACTATCGTTGTCACCGCCGTCATCCACGCCGCCGTCATCGCTTTCGCCATCGTCTTCAACGCCGCCGTCATCGCTGTCACCGTCGTCTTCAACACCGCCGTCATCGCTGTCACCGTCGTCACCGCTTTCGGCCACGGTGATCATGATCTCCTCGGAGTTCGTCATCGCGCCCTGATCGTCGGTTGCCACTGCAAAGAGCGTGTAGTCCCCAGCCGTCGGCTCCTCGATGGTGAACTGGTAGGGCTCACTTGTTATCGCAGCGACGCTCGCGCCTTGATTGAAGAGCTCGACGCTGGAGATTTCGCCGTCGGCGTCCGAAGCATCGACCTCAACGACGATATCCGTGCCGGCCTCGAGAGCCGTGCTCTCCGCCAGAGGCACGATTGCCACGCTCGGCGCTTCGTTCGCGCCGCCATCGCCATCTCCATCTCCATCTCCATCTCCCATCTCCATCGGCACCGTAGACCAGCGGAAAGTCGCTCTGCGCTTGCAGGAATTGACTCTCGTACTCATCGGGCCAGCCGAAGGCCTGTTCCGCGATCGGTCGAATGTCCTCTCCGGCTGCAGCGCTCCAGAAGTGGAAGAACTCGCCCCAGTTCAGGTCACGGGCGAAGTTCCTGCCCTCCTTGCCGTTGTAGTCGATTTCACGCTGTACGAAGTTCTCCGCGAGCACCTCGAAGTAGTTCGCCAGAACCTCGGAGCCGCCATAGTTTTCGTACAAGGGCATCCAGAAGTCTTTGTACCAATTGGTACCTGGCCTCGGAAAGTCCTCAGTCGAGCTCATCATCTGCTCGTTCCAACGGTCACGCTCCTCATCCATTCCTAGAGCGTCGTACACATCGTACTGATAGATCTCCGCCCACTTGCTGTCGCCCCAGAGCTTGAAACTCGGCGAGCCTTTGACGCCGCGCGAGGCGAACTCGACGATGTGCGCAATTTCGTGAGTGACGAGATCGAGTTGAGTACCGCACATGCAATCCCACGGACCCGATCCGACATCGATCATGTTGCGAAAGCCGTGACTCTCCCGAAAGTAGTTACTCGGATGGCCTCCGCCGTGCTTGTTGCGGTGGAACACAGCGTACAGGCGGCTTTCGTCTGTGCCTTCCTCACCGAACGCGCCGTACACTTTCTTCGTGTAAGCCCAGGCTTCGCTCAGGTATTCGTTCATCCACGTGTTGTCGGGATCGACTTCGCTATCGAAGTAGACCGCCACCTGATCGTCGGAGTGCATGAGAGAAATTATCTCTCGGTGCTCGAACCAATTTTCCTGGATCTCAGAAAGTGGATCGACTGGCGCGGCGAAGACGACGGCCGTGCCGGCCAACGCAGCAGCTACCGACAATGCAACCTTGGAACGCCTCCCTATTCCGGAACGCTTCTTCCCTGATGAAATGGTCATCCATCCCCCTGATTTTGTGGATATGAGGGAGAAGAATAAGTCATGATCTAGACAAGCTAGATTACATCGACGTGTCAATATGGAAAGTGCCCGCACACGACTCTTCATCTGCACTTTCTGGGCAACCCGGGAAGACCGACGAATCAGTTGCTTGTCAACATGCCACAACCCTGCCGTTCGTACGGTAGCGTGAGCGGCACCCAGCTGCCCCCGATGCTCGGCTTCCACAGTGAGGCGCGCTTAGCGGAGCGGGTCGGCTCACCGCCTCTGGACATCCAAAGCGGACAGGCATAGCCACTGCCTCGATTGTCGCTAGCACCATGGTGCGCTGTCTTATGCCGCTGCTGTGTTCCATAGCAACGCCGTCACCATTCATGGCGAGACGCACGACCACCAAGGACGGTACTTCTGTCCGATCTGCGGCTCTTCTGTCTTCGCATGGACCCACGACGAGACCAAGGTGCATCTCTCGGTACCCCGGATGCTCCCGACAGGCTGGTGCCGAGCTACGAGCGAGTGGCGGGATGCCTGTTCGATCACATGCTCCCAGCGTGTCTATGAATTTCGCTGAGCGACGTATACACATGCGCTCACGAGATAGTACAAGTACGGCACGATCGCTGGCGATGGAACCATCCGCCCATCTTCCGAAGCTGAATGGCTACGTTTGGAAAGCCTCGCAATTCCTGTTCAGCAATGAAAGGCGCCTCAGAACCAACCCATCCTGCATGTGAGAGCAGCGTGGCGGCACCATCGATACGGGCAGCCCCGACAGAAACCGAAGACGACCCCGCCGACGAGCCTTCTCTCTCGTCAGCGGATGACCCCGTGTGAGCCTGGCTCACACGGGGCCACTTGGCCGGCTTCCCGCTCTATCTGGTAGTTCGCGCCACCTGATCGTCAGCAACGTAGTCGTTCCACAGCTCGTCCACCGGTTTGCCGGTGATCGTCTCGAACGCGTCCGGCGTCCACCGCTCTCCGTCCGTGTTGCTCATGCTCAGGTTCAGCTCGTAGATGAACGAGTCATAACGCTGCTCGAGCCACAACAGGAAGAACGCGGTCGTACGGTAGCCGTCGTTCCAGTTGCCGTCCTTGTTCGGCTGTGCCCCTCGCGGAACGAAGCCGTTCTTGAAGCGTACCGAGTCGGCAATGCCTTCGATCAGACCGCCATCCGCACCACCACCGTCGGAGTCATCCTGCTGGTACATGTGCGTCATCTCGTGATAGAGGATGCCCTTGACCTCCTCCTCCACGCTGCCATCCGGCTCGTCCGCCACGTTCTGCAGGTGATCGGTGCTGATCGTGACTTCCACACTGTTGGGACGGTTGCCCGACGTGATGTAAGCCACCGCACCCGGATCATCGCGAATGACCAACTGCAACCCCGGCGGCTCATCGGTGTCGGGGTCCTGCCGGCGCACTTCGCTTGCCTGCCGGTACATCGTGGCGCACACCTCGCGTCCGATGTTCTGCAGGAACGCTTCCGGGTCGGATCCGGCGACGTCCAGGAACAGGTCGCCTCGTGCGGCGTCCTGGATATCCAGCGTGATCTCCGGCGTGCACACCCGGCTCAGTTCGGAACCGTCGCCACCATCGGTCTCGGGCACAGACGGCTCTTCAGGCTCAGGTTCCGGAGCGGATGGCTCCTCCGGCTCAGGTTCCGGGGCCGACGGCTCTTCAGGCTCAGGCTCCGGAACGGTCGGCTCTTCAAGCTCAGGCTCCGGGGCAGTCGGCTCCTCGGGCTCGGGCTCCGGAGCGGATGGCTCCTCAGGCATGGGCGGCTCCGGCTCCGGCTCGGGAACCGGTAGCTGCGGCGTTTCGTCCGACTCGACGTAAGCCTCCCACAGTTCGTCCACCGATTGGCCGGTGATCGTCTCGAACGCGTCCGGCGTCCACCGCTCACCGTCCGTGTTGCTCATGCTCAGGTTCAGCTCGTAGATGAACGAGTCATAACGCTGCTCAAGCCACAACAGGAAGAACGCGGTCGTGCGGTAGCCATCGTTCCAGTTGCCGTCCTTGTTCGGCTGTGCCCCTCGCGGAACGAAGCCGTTCTTGAAGCGTACCGAGTCGGCAATGCCTTCGATCAGACCGATATCCGCACCACCACCGTCGGAGTCATCCTGCTGATACATGTGCGTCATCTCGTGATAGAGGATGCCCTTGACCTCCTCCTCCACGCTGCCGTCCGGATCGTCCGCCACGTTCTGCAGGTGATCGGTGCTGATCGTGACTTCCACACTGTTGGGACGGTTGCCCGACGTGATGTAAGCCACCGCACCCGGATCATCGCGAATGACCAACTGCAACCCCGGCGGCTCATCGGCTGTCGGGGTCCTGCCGGCGCACTTCGCTTGCCTGCCGGTACATCGTGGCGCACACCTCGCGTCCGATGTTCTGCAGGAACGCTTCCGGGTCGGATCCGGCGACGTCCAGGAACAGGTCACCTCGTGCGGCGTCCTGGATATCCAGCGTGATCTCCGGCGTGCACACCCGGCTCAGTTCGGAACCGTCGCCACCATCGGTCTCGGGCACAGACGGCTCTTCAGGCTCAGGTTCCGGAACAGACGGCACTTCGGGCATCGGCTCTTCGAGCTCAGGCTCCGGAGCAGATGGCTCCTCAGGCATCGGCTCTTCAAGCTCAGGCTCGGGAGCGCTCGGTTCTTCAAGCTCGGGCTCCGGGGCAAACGGCTCTTCGAGCTCAGGCTCGGGGGCCGATGGCTCCTCGGGCACGGACGGCTCGGGTTCGGCCTCCGGCGCCGGTGGTTCCGGCGTCTTGCTCGTATCGCCCCGAGCGGCCGGCATGGTCACCTCGACGCTCTCCGAGCGCTCGCCCGTGGGCGAGATCGCGATTACCTCGTAGCTTCGACTCTGACCGGGTATGAGCTCGGTGTCCACGTAGCTGGTGCCGAAGCTCCTGGGGACCACGACCCGCCCGTCGGTGCTGACCTGGTAGGTAAGGCCGCGTTGGGCAGGACGCCTCCAGGCAATGCCGCCCATCGTGGAGGAGTAGCGCACCGCGATCATCCCCGTCGGTGCTGCCAGCGGAGCATCGGGGTCCGGCTGCTCGGCGTCCGGCGTCTCGGTGGCGCTCCCACGGGACGCGGGCATCGTCACCTCGGCAGGTGCCGATCGTCCTTCGCTGGGCGAGATGGCCACCACCTCGTAGAACCGCTCCTCACCGGGCACCAGGTCGTTGTCCACGTAGCTGCTTGCGGCGCTCTCCGATGCGACGATCTCGCCATCGGCGCTGACCTCGTAGCGCACGCCAGGCTCCGCAGCACGGTCCCAGGCTATTCCACCCGACGTCGTGCCGTAGCGCACCGCACGAATTCCGGACGGAGCGGTACCGTATTCCTCGCCGGGTGCCTTGGGCTCGACAGGTACCTCAGGCTTAACAGGCGCTTCGAACTCCACGGGTTCCTCGGGATCGACCGGCGCCTCAGGCTCGGCGGGCGCTTCGGAATCGACGGGTGCCTCAGGCTCGACAGGCGTTTCGGAGTCGACGGGTGCCTCAGGCTCGACAGGCGATTCGGAATCGACAGGTGCTTCGGGTTCGACAGGCGCTTCGGGATCGATGGGCGCCTCAGGCTCGACGGGCGCTTCGGGCTCACTGACGGGGGCGTCGGATTGTGTGCACCAAGCGGCGTCCTCCGGCGAATCCATGCGTATGCCGCTCGGGCAGAGCTCCTCGTAGAGCGTGGCGGCCGCGACCTTCGATGCGCCCTCCTGCGGCGCGTCGTACTGCGGGCGGAGTTTCAGCGCGGGGCCGGGATTCGGATTGTCGCTGTCGGGCCCATTGTTGCTCAGGTAACCGAAGCCGCAACCGGTCGGAACCCCCGGAATCTCGAAGTTCGTGCATTCGTCAAGCCAGGTCTGATTGACGTCCTCGCGCCAGCCACCCCACCAGTCTGCATGCAGAGAGGAGCCGCGCGGCTTGTCGATCTCGAGCGTCTCGCGGTTCACGTCGGAAGAGAGGTACCAGTCGCCAGTGCTCTCCCCGGCGTCGACCTGGTACTGGACGATGTACTCGATGTTCGGTGTCGTCACCCAGTCCTCGCACTCGCTGTAGAACCAGCTACCGGCAAGGCCGGTCGACCAGTTGTCGGGGTCGGACGCGTCCTGCCCGTTCCAACAGTTGGGGAACTTCACATGCATCTCGATCGTCTTGAAGAAGCCCTCGCCGCCGACTCCGCCACCGGGGCAGTCGGGCATCGTGTTCGACTGCACACTGCGCCCGCCGCGGAACTGGTCCGAGCACTGGAACGCTTGCTCGATACCCTGCACGCCGCCCTCGCCCTGCGGCACCTCGTGCAGGTTCTCCATGGCGATGATCGCCGCTCCGGGGGGATAAACCTCCGAGCGACCGTTGGCCAGGCCGTAACCCTTGTAGTAGACGATGGCGCGCATCGGGATGCGCACGTTGCCGTCCCCGTCGAACAGCGCCGGCAACCAGTAACCGGTGCGGTTGATCTCCTGCCCGTTACAGGTACTCGAACCGGAGTTCGTCAACGTATCGTAGGTCGAGAATGCGTTGGCGTCGGTGTTGCCGAAGAACATGTGCAGGTGCGAGGCCCCGGGCTCGCCGGGCTTGACGATCGGGTCGTCGTAGGCGAAGTGCGAGAACTCGCAGGCGATGCGGAACTGGCCACCGTCCTCGTTCGGGTATGCAGGCTCGGGTGTCGAACCCGGAAATTCCCTGCCGGGCCAATACGGTGGGCCGGTGACCTCCTCACCGAGATAGTCGCTGCGGGGGCCGAGGTGATTGGGCAGTGACAGGTCTGACTGACGAGTGTCGCGCCAGGGGCTTGCGTCATGGTTGGTATTGCGCGTCGTTGCGCTCTGGATCAGTTCCAGGTTCGAGGCGTAGTCGTCAGGCGCCTCGGTGGCTGATGATTGTGCCAGGGCCGCGGCCGAGAGCGTGATCGCGGCACTCGCCGCCAGCGCGACCCCGATCGCCGGCAGTGTGTTGCGTAACCCTTCAGCGCTGCATCTTGAAGCGTGCGTGGGCGGTTTGGGACGACAGATCATAGGGGCGCTCTCCATTGGCCTGATCAGGTACGCACCCGCGTCTGGCATGCGCGCGCTCAGTGTACGCAGTGCCTGCTCTGACTTTCGTGACGCATCGTTAACCTCCGCTTCTGCCAGCGAGCAGAGGAATACTTTCGTGGCGCTGCAATAGGCATGCGCCCATTCCCGACCGAATCGATCTTGCCGGTATCGCCTTCATCCAGAATGCACATTTCGCCGCTATATTCACACCAAGCCGATTCGGCTTCACCGAACAAAGACGCCCATGATCGCCAAATGGTCCAGTCTCGATAGGCTTGTCGATCTTGCGGACTCGCTATCCGGTGCAGGCTCATGGGATCGCGATGGGCTTGGCCGTTGGTTCGAGCGGCAACTCGACCGGACGGCAGATAAAGCGTTCGCGCGCCTGTTCACTGACACTATCGAGCTACCGGGAATTGCCGAGTCAGACTATTTGCACCGCATAGTCGAGGGCAACGGTCTACGTGTACTTGCCGGTATTCGTTTCTTCGGGGGAGATGTTTCGCGTCCATTCATAGAAATAATCGCCTGGGCATCGCTCGACAGCGTTCAGGGTTTTGACCCATGGGCGCCGACAACCATTGAAAAACTCATCAGGATGGTTGCTCATGAATGGCGTACCTTCAGGCCACTGCATATGCGATTGCACTGGCCTGATCAGATTCCTACGGAGAAGACGGCAACGCCTTTTCCCGCCGCATGGATAATTGACGTTTCGGTGCACGCAGGCGTCGTATCAGCAATGACGCCCGACAACGGCGAGGTGACACTCATGCAGTTTGACGATCCCGGCGAAGCGGTTGCGCTGGTCAAGGCGCGCTACGAGGCACTTGGTCGTGATAATCCGGTGCTCTCTCGTGACATCACCCCGGTCAATGCTGCCACGCTTGCTGAGTGCCACGCCGCTGGCTCACTGTTCGCGATGCGTGCAGACGGCGGTACGGTCGGGCTGATCGCGACTCTTCCAGGGAACATCGACTGGATCGAAGGCGACGTTATCATGGAAGAAGTGGTTACCGTCGAGTACTCGGGGCGCGGGTGCGCAGCCGCCGCGCAACGGGCACTGGCCGCACGGTATTTGCAAGAAGATAAAGCAAGACGACTGATAGGCACGATAGACGGCAGAAACGTGGCGTCGCGCAAGAGCGCACTCAGTGCGGGTCGACCTATCGTGTCACGCTACCTGTTCGTGCCACTGGGATTGCCAGCGGCTTCAGAAATTTGACGCGTGCGAACCCCAGTACATTCGTTGCCAAGTTCAATGATCTTCGATCACGCCTTTAAGTAGCTTCATCACGGGCGCCGGCAACGCCGAGTCTACCGGCGAGAAATAAATGAGGTCGTACACTCCATCGCGTCGGCTCACTTCAGGAGGGTAGATACCTGTTCGGCGACGGCATTGCCCAGATCGGTATTGCCCTTGACCGTCAGATGAATGCCGTCGACCCCGACCTCCGTCTCTTCAACGACCGTCGCCGCGTCGAAGAAGTGAGCGCCGCCCGCTTCGGCGATCGCCCGGTAGATCGCCGGCAGCTCACCGATCATCCGCTCCGAGTCGCCGAAGGCCTCGGCTGAACCCGGATCGATTACCGTGGCGACCGGTGGTGGGCTGATCACCAATACGTCGGGCGCCGCTTCCTCGTACTCGTACCAGCCCAGACCGCTTCCTTCCTGCACGATGTTGATCAGCTCTCCCATACCGAGACCGATCTCGAGCGGCGAGCGATCGAGATAGGTCTTGGTGTCGTTGGTGCCCAACATGATGACGACCAGATCGAGCGGTAGATGACTCAGCAGAGCGGAATCCAGATACTCCGCTCCGTTCATCAGTCCCGGGGCGGTCTCGTCCTCGACGTTCGTCGTCCGGCCGCTCAGGCCCTCGGTGATTACTGCATAGCCGTCACCAAGGGCGGCGGCCATGATGTTCGGCCAGCGATCTGCCTCCGCGTGACGGACGGTGGGCACGATGGGGTTCTTCGGCATCCAGCCCCACGTGATGCTGTCACCGTAGACGAGGACATTCTTCACGTCCTCGTCCTGCGCGTTGGCAGTGCTCGAGAGCAGGCTGCCCACCAGAGCGATCATGAGACCGGTTCGCGGGTTTGCTCGTTCCATTATCTCACTCCATATTTGCGCTCCTCCTCGTCGGAAGAACCCGTAGTACACTGCGGCGCGGCGCTCAGATCTGAGCTTCACCCACTCCATTCTAGCCGAGCAGGCTGCTACTCACCAACCGCAATCCTTCCCTATCGGAAATGCCGCTGGTACTCGACACACTGCGCCGCCCGTCCGTCGCCATGCTCGCCGAGCGGTTGGTGAAACTTGCCTGCGGTGCGCTGCTCACGGTGCTGATCGCCCGTCAGCTCGGCGCGGGCAGCCTCGGGGTGTTTTCGATCGTCACGGCCTGGGCGGCGTTCCTGGTACCGCTGTCGAGCGTGGGCCTGAACAACATCGTGGTACGTCTGGTGAGCGAGCAGTCACACCAGAGCGATGCCATCCGCCAATTCTACACCGCGGTAATCCTGCGCCTGGTGGCGGGCCTCGCAGGCGGTATGGCGCTGCTGCTTGTCTACTTCCATTTCACACCGGCAGTGGATGAACCCGTATCGCTGGCGGCCGTAGGCCTTCTGTTCGTATTGCAAGGGCTGTACAGCCTGATCCTGTTCGAGTTCCTGTTGAACTACCAGGGTCACTTTCATCAGATTGCCTTGTGGAAGGCAGGAGTGTTCGTAGTTGCATTCGCACTGAAACTGTCGCTGATCCTTGCCGGGCTCGGTGTCAGCGCACTGATCGCTCTTACGGGCCTGGAATTCGCGATGGTCGGCCTGTTGCAGTATGTGAAGTTCCGTCAGCTGCATCGTCCGTTGGCCGGAGGAAAGGTGCCCTGGCCTCACCTGTCGCCACGTTGGTTCAGCTTCGCTCAGGCGCGTGCGCTGCTGGCGCGATCCGCCTGGCTATGGGGGTCGGCCATCGTGTCGGTGCTCTACCTGAAAGTGGATATTCTCGTCATCGGCGCACTGGAAGGCGGTGAGCAGGCCGGGCTCTATGCCGCCGCGAGCCGGCTGTCGGAGCTGTGGTACGTGTTTCCGGCCACGCTGGCGGCGCGCTACTACCCGGACATGCTCGAGCGCTACCGACGAAGCGAAGCCGACTACTATGCGGTCTTGCGCCGCCGAGCGCTGCTGTTCGTGCTGGCGGGCGTGGCGGTTGCGGTGTTCATGTCGCAATGCGCTCACTGGATCGTCACGCTGCTGTTCGGCCTCGGGTTCGCACCGGCCGCCGCGGTGCTGCAGGTGCATGTGTGGGCTGGCTGCTTCTTCTTCGTGCAATACCTGGTGCAGCAGCACCTGCTCATCACCGGCCAGGAACCGTTATCGCTGCTCAGCCACGGAGCCGGTGCGGTGATCAACCTGCTGCTGAACCTGTGGTTGATTCCGCGCATGGGCATTATCGGTGCTGCCTGGGCCACGCTGGCTGCCTATGCATTCGCATCGTTCTTCTTCCTGTTTCTGAGAGCCGGCACGAGGCAGCAGCTGTGGCTGGTGGCAAGGGGTGGGAGGCGCGGACCATAGAGACCATTGCGGCAACCTCATTCGAGCCGCACCCGGGTGGTTGCATCGAACACCATGACTGCTGCCGTGCACGCATGCTTTACTACCCGGAAGCGAGTGTCCCGCCGACATAGAACCAACGGACGATCATCATGTGTGGCCGCTACAACATCACCGTCGATCCGAAGGGCCTGATGGACGTGCTGCAAATCCTTGATCAGTACATCCGTATCGACCCGTTCGAGCCGCGTTACAACATTGCGCCGTCCGAGCCGCCGCTACCGGAAGCGTCGACCCGCAAGGCCGAGCGTCGGCTGACTCGAGTTCCGATCGTACGAGTCGACGATGGTCACCTGGCGGCCGATGCTGTCATCTGGCCGCTGGTACCCGTCTGGTCGAACGGTGAGGTGCCAAAGTACTCGACTGCCAACGCCCGCGCCGAAACCATGCATGAGAAGAACAGTTTCCGTCATGCCTGGCAACAAGGTCAGCGCTGCCTGGTCGTGGCAAGCGGCTTCTACGAATGGCAGGACGACGGCGGAAAATCAAAGCAGCCGTGGTGTATCGAACCGGCGAACGATGAGTTCTTCACCTTCGGTGGGCTGTGGGAGGAATCGAACGGCGTGCTCTCCTGCACGATCGTTACCATGCCGGCGAACCCGCTGATGCGCGAGATCCACAACGCCGGCAAGAACAAGCACCGTATGCCCCTGATCCTCGATGGTGATGTTCGTGCAAACTGGCTGAACGGCGATGAGGCGGCAGCCCGCAGCGTAATCAAGGAGTATCCCGCTGATGAAATGGATGCCTACAAGATCAGCACGATGGTCAATAACCCGGGCGCCGACTCCTCGAAGGTGATTGAGCGCCGTTCATGAAGCGTGACGAACCAAGGTTCGGTTCGGCAATGAACTGTCGACTTCGTAACCTGTGACTTTCAGTCGGTCAAGCCCAGGTTGCAGCGCCGTCCTGTTCGACCGCTTGGCGGTCACGCCTTGCGATACACAAGAATGTGAGCTCGAGTTTAAGCGACGACAAACAAGCCGGCATAGACATCGAATAATGTAGAGCGCAGCTGTTGCCAGGGATCGGTGATACATCGATGTACCCTGTCGAACGGGTATTTTTCCGGACAACCAGCTACCCATCGTGGCCCCGGACCTTCCTGACGCAAACGTGAACATGCAGGTCGTTCCAGAACCAGGCGAGCCTGCGTCGATGAGCGCGGAGTCTGCGGCATCCCGGTGCGGCTTGGCACGCCTGTTGAGCTCGCCGCCCTGGAAGGACGGCATCGAACGCTGGACGTACCACCCGGCCCCGATGAGCGATCAGGTAGATGCAGTCATCGCCATTCCGGCGCTGGACGAGGAAGCCCCGATCGAGACGTGTCTTGGAGCCTGTGCTCGTTCGGCTGCAGTGTCCGAATTGCGGGTACGGCTGATAGTTATCGTCAACAACACCTCGGATCGCACCGTTGATCGAGCATTGGCCTGGTCCGCCCGTGAAGGGTATTCGCTGACTCTGATCGACGTCGACTTCTTGCCTCACCTCGCATGCGCCGGAATTGCACGGCGATTGGCTTTGGACATCGCGAGCCTCGAGGTGGAACCGAGCACGCTGCTGATGACCACCGATGCGGATGCGAAACCTGCACCCGAATGGGTCAGCAACAATGCTGCCCTGCTGCACGCAGGGGCCGGATTGGTCTGCGGTCGGATTTTCACCGAATTGGACGACACTCGCTTCCTGCCTGCCGATGTTCGCAAGACTCGGGAGCTCGAGAGACGTTACCGACATGCCGCACTGGCAGTCGAGAACTGTCTGGATCGCGATCCGTGGAACCCATGGCCGCATCACGGCACGGTATCCGGAGCCAGCCTTGCAATCCGGGCCGGTCAATTCGCTCGGGTAGCCGGACGGCCAGTCCTGTCGCCCGAGGCGGATCGCGTCCTGGCGGATCGGGTTCGGGCGCACGGCCTGCCGCTGGTGCATGCGAACTCGGTGGAGGTGGAGGTATCGCACCGACCGCCAAGGCATGTCGGGAACAATACGGAGGATGCCGGAATGGCAGACGCTCTGCAGGAGCGGCCGCCGTGCGAAAACCCGTACTGTAACGAAGAGCTCGAACCTGCAGCGGCGCTGTTCACTCGGCTTGGGTCGCGAATCTGGCTTCGCTCGCTCTGGCCCGAATCGCAGCGTCGCTACCATGCGCTGCTCACGCTTGAAGCGAGCCCTTCGCTGGCGATCACACTGGCGCGGCTCGAAGACTTCGCACCCGCCTGGGCAGCGTTGGAGCAGGCGATCTATGTCTCGGCTCGAAAGCGCCTTCGCCTGAATGAACTACGCCATGAGTTACATGATCTGCTCACACTCCTCGATGACGACGAGCGACAGACGGATGACGCCAGGCAGCGTCTGCTACACATGCTGCGTGGTCTTACCGAAAGATCGAAGACGCTCGAGAGAGCTGCAACTGGCAAGATTCGACACGAACTTTCCAGACCCATCTAAATTGCCGAGGAGTTTCGACATCTGAATGCACTCTCCAATGTCCGCAGGGTCTGCAGGTTCTGCAGGTTCTGCAGGTGAAGATCGCTTGTAGATGCGCAGAGGCAGGCATCGGTGCCGATCAACTGATCAAGAGGCGCGGGGGAACGTTGAGAGGCGTTGCGAAACGGAGGCGCGCAATGGGGTCCTCGCTCTTGATTGCCGACAGATAGTCATTGCTCCTTGCGGTGACAAGACAAAGTGGGCTAAATAAACGGTATCCCGTTGTAATAATTATACTTCTTGAAATTCATATATTTCAGGCTGGTTGTTGCATTGCAAAACGCAGCCCTTATACAATGCACTGCAACAAGAAATGCATTTCTGCATTACCTGCATTAAATGCATCCCCGCATTTCAATACGAGCTCAAACGAGTCTTAACCATGGGATCAAACGAGATGAACACGACGAAACAGTCTTTCGACGAACAGAAGCAGTCCTTCGACGAACAGATGAAGAAGATGAACCAGATGCAGGCCAAGGCTTTCCAGCCGATGCGTATCTTCGGCGGGTTGGCTGCCGACACCATGGAACAGGTCATTCGCAAGAACTACGCGGTGATGGGAGACTTCGTCGACTACTCGGTCAAGCAGACGCAACTTCCGCTGAACCGCGATAGCGCGAGAGATACCTTCGCCGCACAAATGGCTGAATTCAATGCCTTTGGCGAACTGATGACCACCCGCATGTCGGAGTACATGGAGCTGGCCCGCGAGTTGTCCGATCACACGCGGAAAGCCACGGATGAAGCGAGGGAACAGGTTCGTGACGTTACCGATGATGCGGTCGTGTACACCCAGCAGGCGGCCGATGAAGTCGCCGAACGCACGAAGCAGGCTGCTGACGAGGCAACCGAGCGCACGCAGAAGGCAGCGGACGAAATGAACGCTACGGCAAGAAAGGCTGCCGACGACGCGAGTGAGAACACGAAGAAAGCTGCTGACGATGCGAGCGAGAACGCGAAGAAGGCTGCTGACGATGCGAGCGAGAACGCGAAGAAGGCAGCAGATGATGGCAATGCTGCGGCCAAGAATGGCACATCGAACGCGTCCGGCAGCTCGAAGAAGACAGCCTCTCGCGCGAAGTAAAACGACTGACTGCTGATGCAGATGCTGTTCGCACGCATTTTCCCGACCGATAACCTTGGAGCAATAAACGATGAACAGGGAATCCTCTGAGCGTTTTGCCGGCGATGTTGCCACCGTGATGACTCTGCGACTGGCATCGTTGCCTTTCATGTGGATGACGAACCCCAAGAAGGCGGAGCGGGAAACGAAGAAGATGTTCAGTGAGAAGGAAGATGCGTTCATGGCTGCCCAGCAGCAGATGATGCTCGCCCCGACATTGTTCTGGTTCGACCTATGGCAGGGCATGCTCAAGGGCGACCGCGACGGTGGCGTGGCGCGTGCCAGCAACCTGGCCGAGAAGCGCCTGTTTCAACCTTACCAATCGCGAGTGAGTGCGAACAAGAAGCGCCTGTCGAAAGGCGGTTGAGGCAGTTTTCATCCGGAATGCTCGATTACCGACGATAAAAGATCAGGCTCGTCGAGCATTCCGGTCATCCCGGCCGAAGTGACGTGATATCAAAGGGCCGTTCCCACCGACGCCGCTCACCCCGCACTCTGCATTAGTCCACCCTCGCATCAAAGCGTGAACCAGCGTGCAAGTCCTGCCAACGCCATGGTTAAACTTCCGGTACTCCAGACGCTAACAGCATCAACAGTTAGCTGACATCCTGGAGGATGAACTTAGTGAAGATGAAGATCCTGGTAGTTGCGATGGCACTCTCACTCGGCGCCTGTTCGGGTGGTAGCGATGACGATCCTGTAGATGGAAGAACGCCCGGTGAAGGTACGGGTGGTACCGCCACCGCGGGTGGCAACAACACGACAGGTGGTACGTCAAACCCTGGTGGTACGACTACGGCAGGTGGTAACGAGACGTCTGGCGGAACTTCCACCGCCGGTAACACGGGTACGACCACATCCGGCGGTAGTGCCACAGCCGGTGGTACGGCTACATCCGGTGGTTCGCAAGAACCGGTGATTCCGGGTATAGAGGCTGACCTGACCGATCCCGATACCGGCTTCACCAACGGTAAGACCAGCGCGAACACCGATCCGGAAAGCCAATGGCAGTGCCGCCAGGTTTCCAGAGACGACAGAGAAACCTTTTACATCGTCTCCTACTTCGAGGACGCCACGGGTAACTGGAGAGCCAAGCCGAATGACAGGAAGCTTGGAACCACTTGGGCTGTACAAAACAACGACAACAATGTGAACTACACGTTCAATGAGGGCGGCGCGGTTGTCGGCTTCGAGGACATCACATTCATCTCACCCACCGATTACACTGTAACAGTCACCACGACAGATGCCGAACCAGATGAGCGTGTCTGCACACTCTACGACCTGGAAGGTAACCAGATCGGTGACACCTACGACCCTGAAGGCAACCTGGTCGAGGAAGAGACAGGTGGCGAGACTGGTGGCGAAACGGGCGGTGAAGCAGGTGCTGAAACAGCCGGTGGCTGATAGCCCTACGCGGTAACGCCAGTCGAGGGGTCGCACAGCTTGTGCGGCCCCTCGGCTTTCATGCGTTTATCAAAACACATCATCGCCACGACGCGTCAGCGATTACGCCATGGCTCGCCAAACGTAAAGAGGTTTCGATACGATATTGACGGGGTCAGTCACTCTCCCGTGTACGGATCGCTAGCGCACCTTCCAGCACTGATTCATCGGTACCGGTCGCCAGCCCGAACCGGCGCCGTTCAGCGGCTCGGACGCTACCGTGCAGCTGCCCGGTAGAAACTCACGCGAGTGATACAGCGACGGTGGCGAACCATCGCTCGCATGCCGGAACGCGAACAGGGATACGCCGTCGGAATGCAGCGTCGTGAGCCGGATACTGCGTTCGGTTCGAGCTCGGCACTGGGCAGAGGCGACCTGTTGCAACAGGCGTGCGAACGCACGGCGAGGCTGATGCACGAGCCCGGCCTCCAGCAACAGTAGAAAGAGCAGCTCGCTGTCCGTCGTACCCTTGATCGACTCTTGTCTTGCTCCTGGCAACGATGCCAGCAATACTTCCCTGATCGTCTCCATGCCCGCTATCGAACCCACGTGAGCAAACACCGACTCACCCTCAATGAAAGGGTGACAGTTGGCCTCGCAGGGTTCGCCATCGGTGGCCGCGCGCGCATGCGCGATTCCTATCCGCGATGTAGCGGCTCTCGCCACGATTGGCAACCTAGTATCTTGCCAGGCAGCAAGCGTGCTTCGGTAGCGTCGAGGCTTGCCGAGCCGGTCGTACCAGACCATACCGCACCCATCGCCATGCCGAACTACCTCGGCCTGGCGAGAGGCCAGGCTCTGCCGTTGCAGGGAATGAGGAGGTCGGGTGACTAGGTCGGCCAGCGAGTTTTGGCTACCGCACCACCCGGTCAGTCGGCACATGAAGTCGACGATTGCCGAGAAAGCGAAGATGAGCGACCACCCGGGCAACAGGCTGGCCGGCCGTGGAGAAACTCGACAGGGAAGGTCACGGGCATTGATGGGGGCGTCATGCAGGGTGGGTGGTGGGGAACGTTCCGAAGACACTTGCCAGAACCGTACCGTGCCAGAACAGTACCGTTCAGGGTGCGCGAAGACTTACGCGCCCCGATCGCCGGTGGATCTCCGGCCAAGATGCATCCGATCTCGATGATCGATATCAGTGTAGTTGTTGTATAGTTTCGGTGTAGTCTTGTATAGAGGGCCTGGTCATGTCAGACGTCTTTCATCGTAGCGAGCTTGCCCATGAGCTGGCGCTGAAGCTGATGGAGCCACCCTTCGCATCTTCGATCAAGTCAGGTTTGTTCCTGTCAGCCCCCAGGCGGACCGGCAAGAGCACCTTTCTCGTCGCCGATCTGGTGCCGGCCCTCGAGAACGCCGGCGCACGCGTCATCTACGTGGACCTCTGGCGCGACATCGATCGGGATCCGGCCGATGTGATTCTCGCGGCCATCACTGAAACGCTGGCCGCCGAGGCGGCAGCGGTGGCGAAGCTTACCGACGCCTTGAAGTCGATCGAAAGTGTCTCGGCCGGCAGCATTCTCTCGGTGTCGCTCAAACCCGACGAAGGCGGTCTGGTGAAGGTATCCGTGACCGATGCGCTACTGGCTCTGTCGGAGGAGATCGCCCGGACGATCGTACTGGTAATCGATGAGGCTCAGCACGCGATCACCACCTCGGCGGGCAACAAGTCGCTCTTCAGCTTGAAAGCTGCCAGGGATGCGCTCAACATCGATCGCGAACACGGCCTTCGCATCGTGGCCACGGGCTCCAACCGGGACAAGCTTTCCATGTTGCGCACCTCGAAAGACCAGGCATTTTTCGGTGCTCCACTGACCACTTTTCCACCCCTGGGAAAAGACTACGTTCGCTGGTTCATCGAAGGCAGGCAGCTCGGCGATGTACTCGATGTGGAGAAGGTCACCCGCTGGTTCGAACGCTCCGGCCAGCGCCCGGAAATACTGTCGAGCGCAGCCGATTCGGTGCTCTACGAGATCGGTGTCGATCGCACCACCATCGCCGCTCGGCTCGAAGCCGCGATCGCCAGCGAAGTCACGATGGCTGACGATGCCCAGATGCGTGTGGTGCGCTCACTGACTGCGCTACAGTCCGCCGTACTGCGCGAGATGGCAGCCAGCGGAGTTTCCTATGCGCCATTCGAACGGGCGACCATGGAACGCTACCTGCAGAGCATGGCCACGCTCGCACCCGATACAAGCCTGGTACCGAACGACACGAACGTGCAGTCTGCCCTGGCCTCATTGCAGAAGCGCGGGCTGATCTGGCGTGCGGAGCGTGGGGTGTATGCGCTGGAAGACTCGCGGCTCGTGCAGATCATGCGGGCGGAGGGCATGATCGAATAGGCGGTCAGGTTCGTCTGCCTACGGCTCATGAACAGCCTCAGCACTGCCGGATTCGTCCGCCGAACGGCACGTGTTCGATCAGCCTTCCAACATCTGCGCTATCTCACTGGCCGAGTCCGATGAGCGGCCGGCCAGGCTACGCACCTCGGTGGCAACGATCGAGAAGCCGCGCCCGTGCTCACCGGCCCTTGCCGCCTCGATTGCCGCATTCAGCGACAGCAGGTTCGTCTGCATCGCCAGGCTGTTGATCGTGCATACCGCTGCACGAATACGATCCATCGTGAGCCGCTGGGATGTCATGTCGCGCGCGTACATCGTCACCTTGGAGGCCTCACCGTTGACATCGAGCACGCTATTGAATTGTGCATCCAGGAAAATCGGCTGCTGGTTCACAGAGCGCAGCTCGACCTCCATGGCGATACTGGCATCGGAATTTCCACTCCGCGCCTGCGAAACGGCCTGGAAGGCACCGCGCAACACGTCGGTCGCTGCTGCCTTTTCCTCGTGGCCCAGCAGCGCCAGCAGCGGTGGGCTCACATCGAGCAGCTCACCGTTGGCAGACCAGTCTGCGGTGGGTATCGAGGCGCGGATCGTTTCCAGACGCGTCGCGTCTTCCACCGCGCGCACCTTCGCCTCAGTCACATCGGCCTGTATCGATACGAAACGCTCGATCCTGCCCTGAGCGTCGCAGATCGGACTGATCGACAGTGTGATCCAGTACGGTTCGCCATTCTTTCTGTAGTTCAGGATCTGTTCACAGAATGGTTCAGGCGACAGGAGATTGGCACGCACCCGGGCAACGGTCTGCGGGTCGGTTCTGGGCCCTTGCAACAGACTGCCCGGCTTCTTGCCGAGGATATCCTCGGGTGCATAGCCTGTGAGCTTGGTAAAGCCAGGGTTGACGTATTCCACATGGCCAACCGCATCGCAGATCAGCACGGCGTTGTCAGTACTGTTGGCCACGAGCGAGAGCAGCTCGCTGACCTGGCGTTGTTCCACCACCGCCGTGATGTCGGTGGCGAACTTGACCACCTTGTACGGCTTGCCGGTAAGGTCGAAGATCGGGTTGTAGCTAGCCTGTATCCAGACGTCGTGCCCCCGCTTGTGAAGGCGGCGAAATTCACGCGAACAGAAGGTGCCGGCCCGAAGATCCGCCCAGAACGCCTGGTAGTCGGCACTGTCTCGCTCGGCAGGGTCAACGAAGATTCGGTGATGCTCGCCGCGCACTTCGTCAAGCGTGAAGCCCAGTGCGCTCAGGAAGTTGTCGTTGGCATGCAGGATGGTGCCGTCCATGGCGAACTCGATCACTGCCTGAGATTTACGGATCGCGTTCACCTGACCTTCGAAATCCGCATCGCGCAGTTTTCGTTCAGTGGTGTCCTGAGCGAGCTTTATCACCCGCGTGACCTTGCCGAACACGTTCTTCACCGGGTTGTAGCTGGCCTGTAGAAACACCGGTTTTCCGCTCTTGGTGTAGCGGATGAACTCGGCGTTCTGATGCCTGCCGGCCGCCAGCTCACTCCAGAAATTCTCATAGTCGGCACTTTCGGCGTACCCGGGTTCGACGAACATCCGGTGATGCCTGCCCTTGATCTCGCTCAGCGAGTAGCCCATCGTCGCGAGGAACGGTTCGTTCGCCGTGATGATCCGACCACGCGTGTCGAACTCGATGAAAGCCTGGGTGACCATCAACGAATGCAAACGACGGCTGTCGGACGAACAGAGCTGCTGCAACATATTTACATAGGTCCCACGTTGTTCTGATGCAGCGATCAGGGAACGACAGCGCATCACTCCGGAACGTCGAATCCCGAGATTCATCTGGAAAGGCGACTCACGGCCCGACAGCCGGGCGGGCACCACGATCGGTACCCGAACGTCGATGACCTGAGCCTCACTGATCAGATAGCGGCAGCCACTGGAGAAAATCCAAGACTTCTCGAAAATTTACACCAACCGATCACTGAAGCCACCCCAGTTCGATCGCCGAGTATCTATCCTTGAACTCGACACGTTTCATGGCATGCTCCAGGTCGGGAATCGTGATCACGCCTCGCCCTCTGATGATGAGCTTCTCCTTCTCCAGCTGCGTCATTGACTTGCTCACGCTCACGTTGGTAAGGCCCAACAGGTCTCCTATGAGGGCCTGGGTTACCGGCAACCGGAAAGTCGTGGTCATGCTGGCATTGGTGATCTTCAACCGGTGCAGCAGATGCAGCAGCAGATGCAGCACGCGCTCCCTGGCCGACGTTCTGGCAATCACATGGATCAGATCGAACAACAACACCTGGTCCAGTGCGCTCAGGGCGTTGATGAGCAGAAATACACGGGGTGCGGTCCGCATCAGCCTGGGCAGATTCGATATCGGGAACGGGCAAACCACGCTGTCTTCCAATGCCATCAGCGAATGACTACGCACACAAAGCATCTGATCGTGCATTCCGCACAGGTCACCCGGATGGCGAATCTGCAGAATATGCCGCTGACCAGTTTCGGTATATCGATGACTGCACACCCAGCCCGACTTGACCACGTAGAGTTCGGTGGCGGGCTCTCCCTGCCTATACGCCAGTTCATCTGCCTGCAGTAGTTTCTCGCTTTTCTCGAATCCGGCCAGCGCTTCTTGCTCATGATCCGTCAGATCAAGAAAATGACGCAGCATGCTGACGAAACAACTCTCGCCACGTTGACCTGTCATTCCGGGTGTGGCCGGCACGTATCGTTCGTCACGGTTCATTCCTTCCATGCGATGGTCATTGGACCTCTATGATGGCTAGACAGGCGAATGCCTGATCTCTCAGGTGCCTGAGTGGTTCAGGTATTGATCGAACAGCTGATCGGCTTCCACATCGCTATACCCGAAGAACAGGAAACGGACCTTACCCGTACCCTGCCCGTCAACAGCCCCGTCCGGCCTGCCCTCCAAATCGAAATCGACCTGCATGTACCGCTCACCGTCTTCGAGCACGAGCCTGTCGCCGGTATCCACGCAATGCAGGTATCCAAACGCTGCGAGCACGTTGTCTCGCGCCTGCGCCCGCGTACCCGTCAGCCGAGCTTCGCGAATCGGTTGCCCAGTCTTCACCGATCACCCTCCTTTAACGTGATGCCTGCGGTACAGGCGCTATCGAATCCAACCGTGCCAGCGTGCTACACGACGGAAACCCCATTTCCCTCGCACAACGTTCTGGACCATGGAAGACGCAATACCATTGAAAAGCGTTCTGAACCTTCAGAGTACGGCCGGTCGTTCCTTGCTGCAGAATGCTTGACTGGCGCTCATCCGAATGGACGTACTTCTGAGGCCAAGGTGTTGTCTCACGAACGGAGGTAGGTCGTGTTAAACCTCGACAAACATCAGGGGCGGGAAACAGGCGTGATGAAGACGGTGATTTTCAGCGCCCCCATTCCCCCCGGTAGAATCGCCAGGTTCGCAACAGCTGAGAGCCAAGAGCCATGGGTCCGAAGCGCTCGTCACGCACGCGTTTGGAGGTGAACCCGCGCGCTACCCGTGTGATCGTCGAACCCTGGCGTGCCAGCCATTGACGCCTGGGGCTCAGACGCACACGCTGGAACCGTGCGATGTCGGAGGCGAAACGTTCGTCTCGATCGGCATCCGCGATTCCTGGCGTGCCCAGGCAATGCGCAAGCTGCCAGAGGTGTACCGCCATGTCCGGTTCAACCCCGACCCTTCGTGCCACGGTCATCAGCTGCGCTGTGAGCTCGGCGGCCCGCTCGGTTGCCGCATCGCTGCCTCGCTTGCCGGAGCGGCCGGCGATCGCATCGTTTGACCACTCATCTGCCCGCGCATCGGCAACATCGAAGCGTCTGTGTGCATCCATCAGATGGCGCCAGTCGAGCAAGCCCAGGGCGGCATGGCCATCCTTCAGGTGGGAATGCTCGAAGTTGTGCAGCAGGTGAAAAAGCGCGTCGGCACCGCCAGAGGCACAGGCGTCGAGCAGTGAGCACAGCGGTGAGCGCTGGGTGGTTACGTGAACGTGCACTTCGGCATTGAACCCGGCCCCGGGGCCGAGAATGCGGGGCACGTGCGCATCGACCCAGGCCACCTGATTGCGAAAGTCGTTGGCGTTCAGTACACCAAACATGTCCTCACCCGGGGGCTGGCGTTCGAACCGGTTCACAGCCTGTCGGTATCCGGCAGCCGCCAGGTTCGCCATCGCATCGGTCAGCGCTTCCGGGGCAATGAGCACATCGATGTCGTTGATCAACCGCTCACCGGGATTGGGGTAACACCCGTCGAGCACGGCCGCCACGCCCTTGAGCGGCGTCACTGCAATACCGACCCCTTGCAGCACCCCGGCCAGTGCTTGGTAATCCTTGACAAGGGTAGCGTTGCGAGTGGCGATCGCGTCGCGCAGGTGGCAGGCCAGATCGCGCAGTGTTTCGGACCGGTGGCCATCCGGTACCAGGCTTGTCAGCGGCTCGGCCAGCAATTGGAGCACCCGCTGCTCACCGGCGAACCGGGTCAGCGACTCGCCATCGTCATCGATCGCATTTATGGCCGCCAGGCGTTGGTCCGTGCTCGCGCCATGATGCAACAGGGTACGCAGCTGCTGTTCGACGAGCCGAGCACGGTTCACCGCCGGCTCGAAGGGTCGAGCGCCTGGGCGACTCTCCGAGAACCCGTCATCCTGCGTTGTTCGTCTCCGATTCAGAACCACGGGATTCACTTCTCACGCCTGGTCCGACCAATTTTCAGTCTTAACAGCACCTATGCGCTCGTTGATCACCGACCCTGGCGCGAAGCGTGCGACTCAGCAGCTCTGGCCTGCGAGCGGCTCGTGCGGACGCGGCGCAGGAAGCCCACCATGTCGGTACCGACCCTCTTGCTGTCGTAGCGCGCCACCGAGGCTGTGCAGCGTTGTCTCAGTAGCTCACCTTCATCGTCGCTCAGAGCGCAAATTTCGAGCACCGCTTCGCGCATGGCCTGAGTGTCGCCGGGGGCGACGAGCGTGCCGTTCTCCCCGGGTACGATATAGCTGTCCGGACCCGGAATTCTCTGGGCAATTACCGGGGTGCCACAGGCGAGGCACTCGATGGCGGTCAGACCCAGGCTTTCACGACGGCTCGGGTAGAGCAATACCGACAGGCCTTGATAGAAGGCTGCCAGTTGCGTGTGATTCAGGGTCGGATGGCGCTCGATCGGCAGCGCGCGCGCACGGATCTCGGTGGCCACCTGTGCCTCGTCCGGGCCGCTGCCAACCATCGAGAAACGCAGGCTGCCCGGTGCGGTGCACGCTGCCAGTTCCTCGATCACCTGCAGGAAGTCTTGCCAGCCTTTCTCTTCCAGCAGGGTGGACACGAAGGCGACGTGGCAGATCCGCCGATCTACAGTCTCCACCGGATGAAAGCAATCGGTATCGACTCCGGCGGACGGCGAGACGAACATCTGCTCGAGCCGCAGTGCATAGCGCTCCCGGAGTTCGGCGGCGAAAGCGGCTGATGGTGCCACCACATGCGCATGGCGCGTCGCACGCTTCAACAACCTGCCGAAACCGCGCTTGAGCGGCGTATTCAACAAATTGTCGGTGCCGTGAAAATTCAGCACCAGCGGGGTACGCACCAGCGGCGTCAGCAGCAGCGCCGGCGCGAAGAACAGCGGAAAATGCACTACGTGGAGCGCCTCTCGGCGTAGTAGCAAGGAACCTGCGATCAGCGCGTTCAACTTCACATAGCGCCACAACCGCCACACTCGAGACGGGGTTTTCGGCATGGTCAGGTAGTGCATTTGAAAATGCGGTGCCATCTGATCGGCAGAGCGTTGCACGAACAGGCCATACGCGGGGTGGCGCTCCGAGGGGTACATGTTCGACACCAGCACCAGCGGTGGTTTCGCAGCGCCGCGGGTATCGGCCGCCACGGGCCAGTGGGTGCTGCTCACGACGCCGTCCGGCGCTGGCGTGAGGCGAGCCGTTCACGCAGCACCCGGCCGATGAAGCCGATCAGCACCAGCTGCCGACGCCAGCGACGCGGATTCGACGCGAGCCGGAAGAACCACTCCAGATGCACACGCTGGAAAGCACGCGGTGCACGCCGCACCGCACCGGCAAGCACATCGAAGGTACCGCCCACACACTGGATGACGGGGGTTTCAAGCTGCTGGCGGAAGGTCTGTACCCACTCTTCCTGCTTCGGCGTACCGAGTGCGACAAACAGGTAGCCTGCGCCGGAGCTGTTGATCACGTCGACCATACCGGCGCGCGCATCCTCATCGACATGCCCGTGGTGGCGACCGGCGATGTGCAGCAATGGAAAAAGTGCTTGCAAGCGGGCCGCCAACTGTTCGTTCACCGCCGGGCTTGCGCCGAACAGAAAGATACCATCGCCGTCGCGCTCAGCCTGGGCGCACAGTGCAGGCATGGTATCGGCGCCGGGGATGCGGGTGATTCGGTAGCCGTAGAGGAGCCTTACCGCCATCACGCAACCGATGCCATCGGGAAGCACGATATCTGCTGTGTGCACACAGTCGCGCAGCGTGGCGTTCTGGTCCAGACGCATCAGCTTTTCCGGGTTGGCAGCGATGATCAGCGCTTGCGTGCCGGCGGCTGCGGCGGCACTGGCCATCTGCTGCACCTCGTGCATTTCGATGCGATCGATGTCGGTGCCGAGCACGCTGACTCGCGAACGGGGCCGTGTCTGCACTACTGATGCGTCGGCACTACGCCGTGCCGTTTCTATCGGTGTGACGATGGCCATCAGTGTTGCGCCGACCAGTGAGAAGTTGGTGGTGGCGGCAGCTGCTCATCCCATGCGGCGGCCGGTTCGATCGCCGGTGCATGGGAACCGTCATCGACCTTTGCGGCTGCCGGTTTGGTCATCGGTGAATGGACATTACCATCGACCCGGCCATTGTCAGTATCCAGCGACTCGTCGACGATGAATGCCTGAATGAACGTTTTCTCCGTCTGTGCCCTCAGTACGGGCCTGGTTACGGGCCCGGATGCGGGCCAGGGTGCGGACTTGAATACCGGCTTGCCCACCACAGCCGCCGAAGCCCGCGGACGTTCATTGGATGCCTGGCGTCGCGCCGGCTGCAGGCCTGGTGGGCGGCGCCCCGCCTTTCGACGGCGCGGTACCGGTTCGGTACGTGTATGCCCGGCCGCCACCATCGCGAGCATCGCGCCCAGGTATGGTGCGGAGGTGCCGCCATTGAGCACATGACCGGACACGGCCGATAGCACGAAGAACAGGCCGATCATGCTCAGAGGTGCCAACCACTCACCCTTGTGATTGGCCAGCATGCGCCGTGTGGCAAGTGCGAACGCCATATAGCCGGCGCACAGACCGAGCACGCCGTAGCTGACCAGGAAGTCGACGACATCCATTTCGACGATCGGCTTGCCACCGGTTGCGGACTCGATCAGGGCATTCCCCGAACCGAGCAGGAAATCCAATGGCCCGGTGTTGAAGAACGCTTCGAGCGTCAGCGAGGCCCAGTAATCCCGGTTCGACAGCAGCGCACGCGTGAGCCCCTCGGTTTCGTAGAACCAGAAGAAGCGGTGGCCGGCGAACGAATTGACGAGCGTGTCATAACCGAACCAGGCGGCGAACACCAGCATCACACCCATCAATGCCCGCTGCGCCGTGGAGATGCGACTGCCGGCACCCTCCTGCAGGCCGATCAGTGTGAACAGCCCCAGGATGCCGCTCTTGGTGCCCGAGACTACCAGTACGATGGTGAGCGCCGCGTACACGGCGACACGCATCTGCACGCTCGATTTCGAAATTGCGATGATCAGGATGGCGCTGATCGCGAGCATCGCGGTGACCATTTCGTTGCCCGCGTTGATAAAGCCCTTGCCACCCGCGGTGTAGCCCGTGCCACTGGCGTACTGCGCCTGCCCGACCCCCAGCAACCCCA
Organism: Granulosicoccaceae bacterium; assembly: GCA_965214025.1. GTDB lineage: Bacteria > Pseudomonadota > Gammaproteobacteria > Granulosicoccales > Granulosicoccaceae > Granulosicoccus. The sequence goes on along the minus strand of CBDCAW010000021.1, from coordinate 38,040 downwards.
GCACTACGTTGGCAGTGAACACGGCGAACGCCACGACACACAACAACACGATGCGCCGCTCCCAGGCAGTGCGCTCGGCGGTCTGGAACACTTCGAGAAAAAACAATGTAGCCACCAGCAGAACCAGGTTGCGCATCACCCAGATCAGATCGAGGCTGACAAGCTCGTTGAACATCGCGGTATGCAGAACCGCCAGCAAAAATGCAGCGCTGACACCGACGAGGATGCGCAGGCTCACCGGGCCGAGCGTGAAGCAAGCCCCGAGGCACACGCAGGCCTTGTACACCATCGACAGGGACGACAGCGCCCCCATACCGGTGACGGTGTCGACCATGGCACTCATCAGGAAGCCGGCGCAGACCAGCCAGCGCAAGTTGTCCATAGATCTCGAAGAGATTTGCTCTGGCGAAGTGACCGGGCTCGAAGGCTCGCTGGGAAAACCATTGTACGGGAAGAATTTGACCAATGGCCGTAAGCCGAAGCGCCCGGTACGGGCGTGATACCGTGGCACGCGCCTATACTTCCCCCTCATTCGACGTGTGCAAACCCGCATGATCTTTCACTATGCGCTGGGCGATCAGTGGCTGCAACTGGATACCGCCGCCGATCATCTGTGCCTGGTGAACTCGCTGGCCGCCGAGATCGTGCAGTTGCGCCAGTCGGGTACCGACGGCGAGGCTCTCGTACAGACTCTGCTGGCGCGTTACGCGGTAGACGAGGCCCGGCTGCGCGCCGATATCGACGCCCTGCTAACCGGCCTGACGCCGCCGGCCGAAGTGGTCTTCAAGGATCCGAACGGGTACGTGGCCGAGGTGTCGAGCGTGCCGTACCGTGCGCCAAGGCTCGTCGCCAGCACGGTGCTGCACCTGCCAGGCTTCATGATTCACGTCGACTCCGAATCGATCGCGGTGGTGCATCAGCTGGAACGACTGTTTCGCCTGCCGCCCTCGGCGGCGCCACAGGTCGTCTCCCTGCACTTCCGGCTGCTGTGCGAGAACGAGGCTTGTCTGATCGTTTATGAAGGGATCATTCGCGACGAGCGTATTCACGGCAGAGCCACTCGAGGCGCAGTATTTCGCGGCAGCGACACGCGCGACGAACCCGGGCCGGCAGAATGCGATCCGGCCATCGGCGAATGCCTAGATACCGGCCACGGAACCGCCGATACCGTGATGAAGTGCCTGCGCTGCTTCAACCTGCAGTGTGCGCTGGCCTTGCCGCGCACCTGCTTCATACATGCGGCAGCAGTCGCGCACGGCACACGCGGCCTGCTGCTGCCCGCTCGCGGCGGCAGTGGCAAGAGCACGCTGGCAACCAGCCTGGTGCAGCGCGGCGATGCGCTGATAAACGACGATATCGTGTCGCTTGAACTGGCGACGGCCAGGTTGCATCCGGTACCGATGAGCGTGTCGCTCAAGGAAGGCTCGTGGCCGGTGCTTGCCAGCCTGTGGGCAAACGAGGAACCACCGCCTGCTCACGGCCAGCCGCCGAGACGATTACGCTACTGGTCACCCGACGATACACAGGCCGGCGACACTACCACTCATTGTAGTCTGGTAGTAGTACCGCGATACTCGCCGAATACTGCCGGAAGCGAGCTGGCGCCGCTGAGCCCAGAGGAGTTATTGCTGGAATTGCTCGAAGCGGGTGCCTCGCTGGACCGGCCCTTGCAGCCCATCCAGATCGAACAGCTTTGTCGGTGGCTAAACAGTGTCTCGGCCTGGCGCCTGCACTATGCCACTCTTGATCATGCACACACCGCCATCGATCGTTTATGGAAAACGCTGCCGGAGTTTGACACCGGTTGACTGCACTCGACCGCGTGCTATTCTTCGCGGACCGATGGCCCTATTTCCCGCTCTCAACGGAGTCTAGTGATGAGTAACGACGACAACCGCCTTCCTGCCGAGGAAGACGCCACCGAAACAAAGGCCGACGAGCCGTCAGCTGGCCGCCGTGCGGCTATTACCAAGCTGGCCTACGCCTCACCGGTAGTGGCAGGCCTGCTGCTTACCGGCAAGAGCTCGCACGCCCAGTCGTTCAACCCGCCACCACCACCGGGTAGCTGAAGTCTCCTTCGCGCAAAGAACCAGGCATACCAGTCAGAGAAAAGCCCCGCATTGCGGGGCTTTCTTCGTTCAGGGCTTGCCATAACAAGCGCCTGAACGACCGAAAGCGACGGTTGATCGTTGCGCGGGCCCCGAGCCTCCTGCAAACAAGCGTTCATCGTTGCAGGCTCCAACACTTCTCACTTCCCATCCCCCCATTTCCTGCCATTCGTGCATTTAACCGCCGGTTTCAGCGCCCACGCAATCAAATGGGGCCAGCACTGCATTATGTTTCTATTTATTCAGTTCCCTCTTCTGGCTAGACTTCGCACATTGCAGCACCGGCACTGATCTCCTTCCGTGGGCCGCCATCGGTCAGCGTTTCGTCGAGGCTGTGATCTTCTCGGATAACTATCCGCCATAGAGGAATTGAAAAGCCATGCTCCACAGCCAACACTCGGCATCGCGTTGGAATCCTGTTGCCCGCCCGGAATGGCATGCCGGGTTCCTGAGTCGAATCTTCTTCCTGTCAATCATCGTAGCCTTTTCCAATACCGGCTGGGCTCAGCAACTGACCAACGATGAGTTCGTCACCGCGGAAACCACCCGTAACGGACAAATTGACCGGTACACGTTCACGGCCACGGCCGGTGATACGGTGTACTTGAACGTGGCCGATCGAGATAACACCAATTTCAGCCCGCGGGTTGATGTATTCGGCCCGGACAGTGAGCCGTTGGAATCCGATACGAGCCCCTTCACCGCATCGATATTTGGCCTGGCTATCGCCCAGACGGGCCAGCACGTCGTGCTGGTACGGGAGTCAGGCACCAACACCACAGGCACCTATACCCTGCACTATGCAAGGGCACCCGGAGCCAACGAGGGTGGCAGGCTCGAAAACGATGCGGAGGTGGCGGGTACGTTAGAGCTCGGTGATATCGACACCTTCACGTTCGAAGCCAGGGTCGGTGAACGGGTGAACATCAACCTGGCCGACAGCGGTAACACCAACATGTCACCGATCGTGCATCTTGTGGATCCGTCCGGAACAGTGTTCGAACGTGACTCCTCACCTTTTGTAGCGAGCCTGCGTGATATCGAGATCAACGTAGCCGGAACCTGGACCGTGGTTCTATCTGAAAGAGGTGGCGATTCGGCCGGCGACTACGGTTTCTACTTCGCTCGAAGCTCCGGCGGCAACGAGAAAGGCTTGCTGCCGAACGACGCACGGCGTGCCGCGAAGCTGGCACTGGGCGATATCGACACCTGGACTTTCTCAGCCGAGTCCGGTGACCAAGTTCACCTGAAGGTCGCTGACATTGACAATACCAACTTCTCTCCTCGCTTCGCACTCTACGCACCCGATGGTACGCAAGCGTTCGTCGATTCCAGCCCTTTCGTCGCGGCCATGAGCGGGTTTCAGGCTGCAGCCGACGGCATCTATACGGTAGTCGTTCAGAGCTCCAACAGTACCGCTGCGGACTATGAGTTGCATTTCGCGCGTGCACCAGGGGCCAATGAGGGCGGTTCGCTGGTGGGTGCCACTGCCAGGCAAGGGACATTGGATCTGGGCGATATCGATACCTTTGAATTCGGTGCGGCGGCCAACGCCACAGTGGACGTGACAGTCTCTGACACAGACAATACAAGCCTATCTCCGCGCGTAATCATCTACGATGCTCTAGGCAATGAAGTCGCCCGTGATAGCAGCCCCTTCACCGCGAGCGTATCTTTCAGGACACCTTTCGCCGGCTTCTACACGGCGGTTCTGGAAGACAGCAGTAGTGGCAGTGCAGGCAACTACACCCTGGATTATTCCTACGTCGGGGGTGAGCAGCCCGTGCGGCCCCTGGCAATCGTGCTGGAATCGAAGTCCTGGTATCTGCTCGGCTTGCCGGGTGAGAGCACGGGCACCCTGGGCAATCTGTTCGCTGGTGTTCTCGACCCGGCAGCCTACGGCGATGCCAGCTCCTCCAGCGGCTGGGTGATCTGGGTATTCGAACCGGATACCCTCGATGCCACCACAGGCACCCCCGGTATGTACCGCAGGCCGGATCTCTCCGAACCGGTTCCGGTAGGCACGGGCTTCTGGGTCATCCACCTGAACGAGTCGGCCCGACGGTTGAATCTTCCAGTGGCCGCCACCGATGCCACCGGCGTGACCGGCGACAACTGTGCAGACGGTGGCTCCTGCATCACCACGCCATTGGCCACTGTACCGGGTGGAGGCTGGACGATCGGAGCTGTACCCACCAGACTGTCGCCAGGTGTCGATACGTTCCGTCTGGTAACCGACGCGGCGGCACCCGTGTGCGCCAATGGCTGCACCCTGGAAGCTGCGAATGAGGTGGATTACTCCAAGCCCGGTGGGGTATGGACCTACGAACAGTCCACCGGCAACTACCGCTTGCTCTCCGGCACTGATTCGGTCGCACCCTGGACCGGCTTCTGGTTTCGGACCAATGCGGCGGCCAGTGAAGCGTCGCCGAGGTTGTTGTTGCCGGTTCGATGAAGACGGAGCTGGCACCGGAGGCACGTCACCGCAATCGCCGTTGTCAGTTCGATGACGGTGATGCCTGAATCGTCGGCGAGCATGGCACCTCACCACTCGCAACAGCGGCCCGCCAGGTGATCCGGAACAGGTTCGATCTAGAAGAAATCCGACAACAGGACTCCCACGCCTACCCGTTGCTGGAATCGATCGTAGTCGATCAAGGATTCACCGTAGCCGTTGTAGTACTCCACCAGACCACGAAAACGGTTGAACAGCGGAAAGCTCAGCTGCAGCTCGATGCCACCCTTGCCGGTCGACGGGTTACCCCGGATCGAGGTGGACGCCTCCATCAGATCGCCCCGCCAGCCGAGCCGCAGGCTGCCGTAACCCACGAAATCCTCGATGTCCGGGTTGTCGTCACCCTTCACGTCATCGGGCTCGTTCTTGCTCCGTTCCGGAATTCGATACCAGGTTTCAGCAGCTATCAGTACGGAGTCGCGCTCGTATCGCGCACCCGCCACCAGTCGATTCCAGCTGCGCGACAGCACTCTGCCCTGCCCGTTCGATTGGTGCCGCAGACCGAAGCTGAACTGAGCTGCTCCTCCGAGCACCCGATTCACCGGCTTCACGTAGAAGATTTCCGGCGTGTAGTTGGTTTCACGAAACGGGCTGGACAGTTGACTCGAATACAGTTGCCACCAGGCTTCGAGCGTAAGGGCAAAATGTATCGCATCATTGCGCAGCAGAAGATCTCGCTGATTGGCCTGCACCTTCGCACTGAATTGGAACTTCACCTCGTTCTTCGTCAGCCCGTCTGACAGATCGGCATCGAACTCGTCGTATACACCCCGGTTCAGCGCGGTGGTCGTGCTGAGCGGCAGAAAGTAGTTCTGTCGATGCACGGTCAGCACGTCAGGATTGAAGGCGGTGGAGCGATCCTGCACGACCTCCTCTTCCGCCTCTCGCTCTGCCGGTGTCTCGGCGAACGAGGGATTGCTCATCAGGCCGACAAGTGAGAGGCAGCAGCCTAACGACAATACTTCCAGCCAATGGCAGGAACGAGAACGGCTCATGGTAAGTGGGCGGCACACGGGTTTCGACGATTGCATCAGGCGGAGTTCAACATCAGGTTTCTGGAAGGGCTCGTGAGGGGAGACGGACAGGGTTCGACACTGGAGCTCCTCCTTCGGGCCGGCTATCCGTCACGCGACGCCTGGATGTCGAGAAGGAGATGTCATTGGGGAGGCACTCACCCCCTGATGCAGGATCATCAGGCAGATGCACCTTCGGCACCCCTGAACCGCCTCGCATATACTACCAGCAACCCAAGATTCAGCGCACAGGTCAGTGCCACCAGCCACTCTTCAGACAACAGATAGACGGTCGGCAGTGAAAGTACCACCACACACGCGGCACAGACCAGTTCGGTGGCGAAGAGGTAGCGGAATGCCTTCTGCACGGTCAGCTCGACGCGATACAACATGATCTGCCCGTCGATCAGGAAATACAGGCACCACAGCAGCAGCAGCAGGGGTACGAGGGGGGAGTTCAGATCGGGCTGTAGCTGCTGCAGCCACGGAAAGCCGATGTACAAGGCAAGTGCCCAGGTTGCAGTAACGCCTGCGAAGCCGAGCTGGGCGTAGCGGCGCACCTTCAAGATGCGGGGTTGCGCTTTCGCTACGTAATATTCACGCATCACCGGCAGGCAGATCTGCGACCAGCTACTGCTCAACAGTTGAATCGGTGAAAAGGTCTGCCGGATGAAATTGATGAGACCGAGCAATTCGTAGCCTGCGAATATCGCCACGATGTAATTGTACGATCGGGTCGTGATTTCATTGGTTCCCACGCCGGCCACGGACCAACGGCTATAACGCCAGATGAAACGATAGCGTTTCCATCGAAAGCGGCGGCGGCGGCGGTTTTCCACGTCGTCGCGGATCTGCAACCACAGCGCAGCAAATACCGTGGCGCCGATCGCCGAACTGACCAGCACGCTGGATACCGATATACGACCGCTGACATGGGCCACCCCCATGGCCAGCAGAAACGCAAGGCTTGCGATGGCCTCGGCCTGCATGGCTTCACGGCGGGCGTGGGTACAGAACAGATACGACTTGACGAACTCGCGAAACAGCTGTGAGCAGGCGAAGAAGCCGAAGGCCAGCACCGGCGCACCGATGGCGGCGGCGAAGGCCAGCGCCGCCAGTGTGCCGACTACCACGGAGATCCCGTGGAAATGAAAGAAATCGGCATAGTGATCCGCGGTGTGCGAACGCGTGGCGAACACGTTCATCGGCAGGCTGACCAGCGGGCGCTGCACGGCAGCTATCAACCCGGCTACGGCGAACAACAGGCTGTAGGTTCCGAATTCCGCCACCGACCCCTGCCACACGAGCCAGATGGCGGCAATGAAATTCATCGCGCTCGGCAGGCCCTGTGCCAGCGCACCTTCGAGGAAACTGCGGGCCTTGGCGGGCTTCAACGATGGGTCCGCCCGTTTCCGCAGCACAAACTCTTACGCGCCATACTGACCCTTCACATTGCCCAGATGTGCACTCACGCGGCCGCGCACGGTGCACAGTTCCAGATGGTGCAGCTCGCGCTGGCCAGGCATAAGGTAGCGATAGCTCAACAGTAGCCAGCGGGCGAACAGGAAGGCGGTCTTGCCGACACGCACCACCGACCAGCCAACCCCCGGGTGCAGCAACTTGCGGTAGACCATGCCGCAATTGCCATAGCGCCAGGCTCTTTCCCGGAGATAACGCGGTTCGAGGCGCTCGGCCGAAATGTGCTCGTTCACCGCCGCCTCCTCGCACCAGACATGAACCGCACCGGCGTTCACCATGCGTTCGATCAGATGCGAATCCTCGCCACCGGCCCGGCCCAGCGAGAGGTCGAACCATTCGTCATTCGTGAACAGTGCCTCGTTCCGGAGTGACGATGCACGGAACAGGACGTTGCTGGTGCGCTGAACCGCGGGAAAAGTACCGGTCTCGTGCGGACGATCGCTGTACTGAAAGTGCTCGACGACCCAGGGAGGTGGCGTGCTTGCGAAATCGGCCCGCACCGGTCCGGACACGATATCGGCCCGATAAACACCGGCGCATTCCACCATCCTGCGCAGCCAGCCGGCTTCGGGATACTCGTCGTCGTCGATCATCTGGATGAGTTCGGCACGCCAGGACTGGGCAGCGGCGACCAGGCGGTTGCGCACTACCGAGACGCCGGTGGCAGGCTCGATGTGCACCTGCACTTCACAGTTCATGGACGGGGCCATGCGCCGGACCACCGCCGCGCCTTGCTGGAGTTCGGCATCGTTGTCGACCACGATCACGCACAGCGCGATCCCGGCGCGCCAGTGGGCATGGCAATCCGTGATCTCGGCCTCAAGGGCTTCGAGCAGGTGCGCGAGCCGTTCGGGGCGGCGATACGTGGGAACCACGACGGCTACTCGCAACGCGGTGCTGATGCTCCTGTGCCCGCTACCTTTCCCACCGAACGACGCCGACGCAGTGGCCGGAGCATGCACATATTGTGACTTCTCCTGTGATTTCGTCCTTTCCATCTCCTTTGTCATTAACATCTCCTTCGTCATTTCTTTCTACTTTTCAGTCATTCCGTGGATAAGAAAGTCTGGCCGATTTCGTCGACGAGTTCACAGATTCAGCAACTCGCACAGGAGGGTACGCATACGTGTTCAGACGCTTTGCAAGCGCGACACCGCTTGTCAACCCGCGGACAGGTCGTGACAATACGGCCCGCAACAGCCTTCCATGCCTGACGGGGCCGCAATGATGCCCTTCACGTGCAAGTCGGTACAGTACGATGTTACCGCTCGACGGGCTCCAACTTCGACCTCACATGTCCAAACCCAACCTCGCCTTCATCACCACGCTCTACAGTGGTGACAATCTCGACTACTTCGACGCTGGCCTGAAATCCCTGTTGGCACAAAGCTATGGCGTAGAGCACCTGAATATCTACCTGTATGTCGACGGACCGATCTCGGCGGCGCATGAGCACTACCTCGCGGCTCATGCCGCGAGCTTCCACCGTATCATTCGTGGCGCGGTGAATCGCGGCCTGCCGTACGGGCTCAACACGCTCATCGACGCCCTGGAAGACGAGCCCTATGTGCTGCGCATGGACATGGACGACATCTCGCACACCTTGCGGGCGGAACGCCAGGTCGCCTTCCTGGAAGCGAATCCGGATATCGACATGGTCGGCTGCTGCACCTACGAGATCGACGAGGTCGGCAAGGTGGTCTTCGAGCGTGACTACCTCGAAACTTCGGAAGAGATCCGTGAGGGCATCGCCCGTGGCAACGCGATGTTGCATCCCACCTATTGCATGCGCCGCACGGTGCTGAGCGAACACGGCCTGCGCTATCGCCCGGTTCATCTGAATGAAGATCTGCAGTTCCTGTTCGACATGCTGGCCATCGATCTTCAGCTCTACAACCTGCAGGAGCGGCTTTTCTACTGGCGTCTGACGCGCAAGTTCTTCATACGCCGCAGTGTGAGCCGTTGCCTGATCGAATACCGTGTGTACATGCGCGGCATCTACCGCCTGTTCGGGCTGTCGAGCAAGCTGCTGTATCCGAACGTCCGCCTGCTGTTTCGGTTACTGCCGGGGAGCCTGGCCCGGGCGGTCTACAAGTCGCCGTGGCGGAACGCCTTTCTCAAGGGCTGATGACTGAGCGGTCGATGACGAACGAGCTGATGACTCCGGGGCCGATGCCTGCAGGGTCGCCGAACACAGGTTCGCAAGCCTTGCGGGCACCTCCAGCCACCTGGCCGCAGCGGCTGGTGGCCTGCGCGCTCACGCTCTTCCTGGCCTTCGTGTGCATCGGCACGCGACCTTATCAGAACGAGCTGCTGGCCGATTCGGCCGGTACCACCGACAACCTGCGCCAGCTGGTGGTGTTCGCCCTGGCAGCCCTCGGCATCGGCGTGTTCGCGGTCACTGCCCGCACTCTCTCGCGCGATGCCTGGCTGGCGCTCGGCGTGGTGTTGCTTTACTCGGGTTTCCTGATCGCGTCGCTGTTCTGGTCTGATCAGCCCAGTTTCGTGATCCGCCGGGCAGGTACGTTCCTGCTCGTCGGCTTCGCCTTGTTCGTGCTGGCGGAGTACCTGTACTCGGCGAACCTGTTGCTGACGTCGATCAGCGCTGCACTGCTCGGCGTGCTGATCATCAACGTGCTGTCGATGCTGTTGCTGTACGGCGTTTCCATCGACCATGAAGGCATGTGGAAGGGTATCCAGATCCACAAGAACGTGGCGGGCGCGTTTTCCGCCATCTGTGCGATCCACTTCTTCTGGCATGGTCTGGCGCGTCACCGTGCCTGGTGGCTCGCCGCTGCAGCGGCAATCGCGTTCCTGCCGATGACCGGCTCGAAGACCTCGCTGGCCCTGTTCATGGGCACCCTCGGCATCATGGCCCTGGCGGTGGTGATCAGGAAGATCAACGAGGTCATCGGTGCGTGGGCCACACTGGCAAGCCTTGCCTGTCTGCTTGCAGGCTTCATCGTGTTCAGCGCGGCCACCTCGATCAATACCCTGGTCGAGTATTTCTATGGCGACCCTACGTTCACCGGCCGTGTGTTCATCTGGGACTACGTGCTGGCCAAGCATGCCGAGCGCCCCTGGCTCGGTTTCGGATTCGGCAGCTTCTGGGGCATGGGACCGGAAACCCCGGCCATCCGTGAAGCCATTCCACTGGTGCAGCATTTCGGGCAGGCGCACAACGGCTACCTCGACATTCTGGTGCAGACGGGCTGGCTGGGCATGGCCGTATTCTTCGCACTGCTTGCCCTGGCCCTGTACCCGGCGCTGAAGTCGGTGTTCACCGCCGGGGCTGCGGCATCCGCGCTCTCTCCGGCCATCGCGCGCCGGCACTGGTTGCACTCGGCCCAGTCGCTGAACCTGATCGTGTTCGTGATGTTGCATAACCTGCTGGAAAGCACTTGGCTTGTGGCACTATCGACAGAATGGACGATGCTGTTCCTGTGCACCGTGTTCCTGTTTCTGAACCACCGCCGCGATGTCAAGATCATGTCGGTCAAGCATCAAGGATGACCCCTCATGATCCGCCTCGCATTTCTTCTCTATGCATTTGTCCTGGTGCTTACCGGCGTCGTCGGCTTCGTACTGTTCGTCGACTCGCCCTGGTCTATCGGGAACGATGAGGGCATGAGTGCCGAGCGCGACCTGTTGCTACCGCCGAACGGTGAAACGTGGTTCGGCGCTTTCGTCACCCAGGAGGAGACGGAAACCACTGACGCGTTTACCGCTGTGGGTGAGCGGGTCGGCAAGCACCCGGCCATACACATGATCTATCGTCCGTGGAACGAAGATTCGAGCAGTAATTTCCCCACCCGTTTCGCCACCCTGAGCGATCAAATGGGGGCAATTCCCATGGTCACCTGGGAGCCGTGGTGGAACTATTCGCCCGATAACTATCCGTTGCTGCGCGACATTGCCGACGGCCGATACGACGACTACCTGGGTCGTTTCCTGAAAGATGCCGCCAGGTTCGACAAGCCTTGGTTCCTGCGCTTCGCACACGAGGTAGAGCTTGCCCACTACCCCTGGTCGGAGGCCTACGACAGTCAGCAGACATCGCGCGACTATGTCAATGCCTTCAGGCACATCAGTTCACTGGCGCGCCGCCTGGCGCCGAAGACGCTGATGATCTGGAGCCCGAACAGCGGCTCGATCCGCGCGATGGACTGGTACCCCGGAGACCTGTACGTCGATTGGGTGGGGGCTTCGCTGTACAACTTTCCTCGCACCCCGCAAAACCCTGACCATCAGGACAAGCTGAACGGTTTCATGGCCATGGTGGAGCTGCTGGACAAGCCCTCGATGATCGCCGAAATGGGCTGTGCGCAAAACTACGTGGTCACCTCCGACTGGGACGCTGATGGTGATGGCGACTACGGTGACCGGAAAAGCTGGATCAATCCTGACATGGCGGACAAGGTGACATGCATCAACAGGGTGTTCTCGGTCATCGAAAACGAGTACCCCGACATCAAGGGGCTGGTCTGGTTCGATATCGACAAGGATGCCGACTGGCGCCTCGACAGCTCCGAGGCTGCCCTGCAGGCCTTCACCCGACGCATCGATGCTACGCGTTACGTGGGAGCCCCGATTCGGGTCGATCGATGACTATCGAAGACAAGAACAGTGTCCATATGGTAATTTTATTACATGAAAGTGGTTTAAAGGTTTGCCCCTACGTAACTGCCGCTCTTACTGTTAGTTGGTTATCCTTGGCACCTTACTGCAACATATTCGTGATTTTCCCGTCGGTGATTTGACGCCGAACGAGGCACTGAGCCGATGGTGCCGCCCACACGTGGTGCCGTTTCCTTCCGCATTTCCAGTCCTTCTCCCGAGCTGCAGCATAGCCCTATGACAACCGACGCAGTCCTCGCACGGCAACCCGCCGATCGCAGCACTCCATCGTCATCTCCGAAGGCTCGGGTGCGACACCTCAACACCGAGCTGTTCGATCAGGCATCCGGTGGGTCCTGGCGTCACGCGCGTCTGTTGTGCCTGATGGCCGGCGATCTGGTCGCGGTGGTCGTGGCGGCCATCCTCGGCTTTGCCGGCTCCACACTGGTTCGGCAAATCTTCGACCTGCCTGCTTTCTGGTCGCCGAGTTTCTTCGAAACCTCGCTGCTGACGATACTGCTGCCGGCTACCATGCTGGTCTACTTTTCGAACAAGTGGGGTCACTACACACGCTTCAAGTCGTTCTGGTTCGAGGTCGGCGAGCTTGTCCGCGTCGTTTTCTATTCCGCGGCCTTCACCTTCGGTGCACTGTTCCTGATGAAGACGCACCTGTCGCGGCTGTGGATCATCAACACACTGCTCGCGCTGCTGTTCACCGCGCCGCTGATACGCCAGCTGGTGAAGCGTGCGATGTCGCGCACCGGCATCTGGTTCCGACCTTTGATCGTGGTGGGTACCGGCAAGAATGCAGAGGCCTGCGCCCGTACGATGAGTAGCGACCTGTCGATAGGCTATCAGGTGGCCGCGCACGTCACGATCGAGCGTGCCCAGCATCAGGGCGACCCCTCCGGGGATCACTACCGGGCCGGGTTCATCAGTTCGTTCGAGGCTCATCAGCAAGTACTGAACGTGGCGAAGCGCTATCGCTCGCCGCATGTGCTGTATACGCTGGAGAGCCTCGAGGACTTCGAATACTACAACGTGCTGCTCGATCGACTGATCCTCGACACTGAGAACGTGATCATCGCCCCCCCGGTGGCAGGTATACCGTTGACCGGTACGCGGGTGCTCGGCGTGCTCAAGAGCGACTCGGTATTCCTGCGCCTGGAGAACAATTTGCGACGGCCGATGGCCCGCCTGTTCAAGCGCGGTTTCGATCTGGTCATGGCCAGCTTGCTGGTGCTGCTGTTGAGTCCGGTGATCGTGGCTCTGTACATCGGTTTGATGCTCGACGGTGGCAAGCCGGTGTTCGCGCACACGCGGATCGGTCGCAAGGGCAAGCCTTTCCAGTGCCTGAAGTTTCGCAGCATGGTGCCCGATGCCGCCGAGGTGCTGGCAGAGCTGCTCAACAACAGTGCCGATGCGCGCGCCGAGTGGCAGAAAGATTTCAAACTCAGGAATGATCCGCGAATCACCCGCCTCGGTAACTTCCTGCGCAAGTCCAACCTCGATGAACTACCGCAGCTGTGGAACGTGCTGAAAGGCGAGATGAGCCTGGTCGGGCCACGCCCCATCGTGGCCGATGAGATCGACCGCTATGGAGACAAGATCACATATTACGAAGCCACCTGGCCGGGAATGACCGGTTTATGGCAAACAAGTGGCAGAAACGATCTCACGTACTCCGAGCGCGTCAGTCTTGATGTATGGTACGTGCGTAACTGGTCACTCTGGCAAGATCTGGTGGTCTTGTTGAACACGTTCCCGCTCTTCATCCGTAAGAACGGTGCGTACTGACCCGTTCGATTTTTCTCCAAACTTGACGTCCGCACGTGTCCAGCACACATGGAATACCTCATTCCGGCATCGCGCCGGGCTCCGCAACGGTAGCGAGCGCTAACCCTTTCGGCATGCTGCCGTTCGCGGAAATGGCGTCCACCCTGTGGCGGCGTCGCTGGCTGATCATCGGGGTGGTCATCATCACCTCACTGATCGGCGCGGCAGTGCTTACGAGCCTCACTCCACGCTATCGGTCACATGCGGTGATCGCGCTGGATCGGGCGAGCAATCATTCGGCCACATTCGACACCCCGCTCACCAGCCTGGTGGTCGACGGGGAGGCGGTTGCCAGTGAGATCGAACTGATCTACTCGCGTGAACTGATCGAGCAGGTGGTGGTCGATCAGCAGCTGCTGGACACCAAGGAATACGGCCGCAAGGACGAGGCCGGTCAGCCCGGGTTTCCCGCACAGATGCTCGCCGGGGTTCGCGCGCAGATCAAGGCCGCGATCCAGGACCTGCTCCCGACGACGAGACGACGAGACCACGGGAACGGGAACGGGAACGGGAACGGGAACGGGCACGGGCGCTGGCGCTGGCGCTGGCGCTGGCACACACGATCCGATCGGCAACGCTGTCGATCAATTCAGCGGCAACCTCGACATCCAGCGCAAGGGCATCTCGCGCGCCATCGTCATCAGCTTCAGTGCCGAAGATCCGAACCGTGCGGCCAGCGTCGCCAATGCACTGGCCTCCCGCTATATCGACGACCAGCAACGGCTGCAGCGTGAGCAGGAAGGAGTGGCGAGCGAACAGCTGGAAGCGAAGCTGGCTCAGCTGCGTGAGAAGCTGAGCGGCAATGAGCAGGCCATCGAGGAACAGCGCCGTGCGCTGGGCCAGGTTACGGCCGACGGTTCCAGCAAGGTTGAGCAGCGGCTTGCCGGGCTCAACAACCGGTTGATCGACGCCGATGCCGAACGCGCCGCTGCACGCGCCGAGCTGCGGCAGGCCCAGGCGATGCGCAACACACCGTCGGCCATCGATTCGATACCGGCCGCACTGGCGTCGGCGGCGGTCGGGCAGCTGCGCGAGCGCGAGTTCGACCTGCAGGCCGAACTTACCCAGCTTTCCACCAAGTACGGCGAGAAACATCCGCTGGTACAGCAGGCATCGAATCAACTACAACAGACGCGCGAGAGCCTGGGCCTGGAAATCGACAAGACCATCGGCGCGCTGCAAAGCAAGGTGACGATCGCCGACAGCCGAATGGAATCCGTCGAGCGCGAGATGGCACGGCTGGAATCCGAGGAACTGGCGGCTAACCCGGCCAAGGCGTCTCTGGTAGGGCTACAACGGGATGCCGGTTCGCTGCGTGATCGTATCGCGTTTCTCGAAAACCGCCTCAGCGAAGTCAGTCAGGTGAACAGCCTGGCCAGCCTTCGTCCCTTCGCCCGCATCATCTCGAAGGCTCAAGTACCCGATTCGGCCTCCTACCCGAAGAAGAAGCTGCTGCTGGCGCTGATCGCACTGTTGGCGGCCCTGGCCACGGTAACCGTGCTGCTGGGAAAATGCCTCTACAGGCATCAGTTACGCTCGCGGCTGCCTACGTTGAACGGTAGCTCGGCGGTCTGGATGGGGAGCTTTCCGCAGCTCACAGGCCGTGATCGCAAGTCGTCCGTGCGACAACAACTTGCCGACAAGGCTCTGATCAACGTGCAAAAGGCACTGCCCGCAGACGCGGCGAACACGGTCATGGTCACAACGCTCGACGCGCCCCACGACGACGACGGCTCGGTCGCCTGGCGGTTGGCCAAGGCCAGTACTCGGCGCGAACGGCGTACGCTTTATGTCGATCTCACCTCACTCGATGCACGGCACGGTTCTTCGGACGGCTCCGCAGGCGGGCGTGCGTCAGGTCGGTCGGGCTCGCGCAGTACCGGAATTCACTCGCAGGGTGCTCTCGACAATGGCTCGCTGGTCGGCGTACGTGGCGCCGCGCACGGGGCGGTAGCCGCGCTCAAGGGGCTCGCGCCGATCAACCAGGCGGTCAAGTGCCATCCCGGCCTGCCCGACAGCCTGTCAGCCGAGGGGCTGCTGGCCGATGCAGCCGTGTTGCTCAGTGGCGAGCGCCTGCAGCACTGCCTGGAAGACTGGAGCAGCACTTACCACACGATCATCATCGATGCGCCACCGGTGCTCGACAGTCCGAATGCCGCTCTGATCAACCAGTCCTGCAGCCTCGGTTTGCTGGTGAGTACCCTACCGGTGCTGATGCGTCGAAACGACGCGCTGGAACGTGCGCTGCAACGGTTGTACAGCGAGGCCGGAAACCCGACGGGCATCATCGTCGATGCGCTCGATGAGAGTCTGTTCGAGTCGGAACACTTCGACTATGCGAGCAGCGAACACTACCTGGCCCGCCTCACGGGTAAACGCCTGCCAGCCACCGTGCCAGTATCGGGCGATCACCGCGAACAAGCTTTTGCCGATCTTCAGGCATCGCACTTCGACGGGCAAGCAAGCCACACACTGAACTACGGCGTACCGATGCTCGACAGGCTACCCGCATACAAGCTCACAGGGCGATCGACGGTCTCGGCCGATCGCCTGTCGAACGTGGTCAGCCTGCGGCGCAATCGCCAGCGGCGACCACCGGGTACGATTCCATCACCCGTCTACGGCGAGGCCTGGTTGCTGCAGCAATCACCGGAGCGCTTCACCATCCGCCTGACCAAGCCGCGGGCACCGGGAGACGTTGGCAAGTCGCTCACCGATCTGGCCGAACACTTGCCTCTGGCGTGGTACAGCAAGAGCTCCAGCGAGCAAATCATACCGGTGCTGATCGTGGGCCTGTTCGACTCACCGGCCGAAGTGCGAGCGGTACTCGAGAGTACGGCCATGTCATCCATCGCCGACGGTGCGGAGGCTTGCGTCATCGCCCAGATTCAGGCGGAGATCGTCCGCCATAGGCGGGCTGAAGCCGAACGGGTGACCCGATCCGTCGCTGGCGATTCCACCGTTGGCTGACACGTCGGCGGGCACTACACCGCTCTTCACTGTCGTCATACCGGTTTACAACCGCATTGGCACCCTGCAGCGCGCGATACGTTCCTGCCAGCAGCAACGCTTCGATCGTTGGGAGCTGCTGGTGGTCGACGACGGCTCCGAACCAGCCGTACTGCTGGATGTGGATGCGCTGGCCGACCCGCGTATCCGGTTGTTACGGCAGCCGCAGAACCTCGGGGTATCGGCAGCGCGCAATCGCGGCATGAACGAGGCCCGAGGCCGCTACATCGCCTTCCTCGATTCAGACGACGTGTTCGAGCCAGACAAGCTGCAATGCTGTGATGCCTGGCTGCGAGACGCAGGGTATCCCGACGATGTCTGCCTCGGGTCACGAATCTATATCCGGCGCGGTGGTGGCGCACGTGCGGCGATACCCGCCTCCCTGATCGCACTGGATGAGTCGCTGTTGCATTATCTCTTCAGCCGTGGCGGCATACTGTCTACCGATACGCTGGTAGTGCCCGCCGGCGCCGGCCGTCGCACGGGCTTCCGCACGGATCTTGCCCGGCACGAGGATTACGACTTCATGTGGCGGCTGGAGCGCGCCGGGGCTCGCTTCGCCATGCTGCCCGAGGCGCTGGCCACCTGGTTCGACGAGGACGACCCGGGCAGGCTCACCCAATCCACCGGCTTCAAGCAATCGGCATACTGGATAGAGTCGGTCGCCGATGAAATCGACGCGCCTGAACACGCCGCCTTTCAGGTGCGTGTGCTGGGCCCGATGGCAGCGAAACATTCGGTGCGCACGGCGCTGGGCATCTACTTCCGCCACTGGCGCGATGCCGTGAACATGTCGTGGGGCAGCCGGCTGGTGTGCCTGCTCAAGTGCACCACACCGAGCGGCTACCGCGCACTCACCAGTGCCTACGTGATCCTGAACCGCACCCGCAGGCCTGCGCGCCGCGGACTGACGGGCCATGACTGATCAACGGGTCGCCATGCCAGAGACCTTGTTGAAACCGCACGACTCCCGCCTCACTTCACGTTCTGCCGCAGGCTTGACCACATGGCCTTCGCGAATCCGCAGCTACCTTCCGCTGATACTCGCCCTGGCCTGGTTCGGCCAGCACCTGAGCCACAACCTGAGCGTGGCTCACGACAGCATCTACTACCTTGCCGCGGCCGTGCAGGATATCGATGTCTGGCATGCCAATCATCTGCTCACACTGCCGCTCATGCAATCGGCAATGCAGGCGGGTACGACCCTGGGAGTTCCGCTGACACTGCTGGAACTGGGCACCTTGCCGAATATCCTGTGCGGTGCGCTTACCGTGCAAATCGTGTTTCTGCTGTTGCACCGTCGCCTGCGAATGAGCTACGGCAGCAGCCTGCTCGGTGCCTGCCTGCCGGCCGTCTCGTTCGGCTCGTGGTACTACAGCGTGAGCCTGGAGGCCTACGCGGTGCCGATGTGCCTGATGTTCCTGTGCCTGTACCTGCTGGCCGACGAGCAGCGCACGGCACGCACGTTCTACATCGTGGCATTGGTCCATAGCCTGGCCGCGCTCTTCCATCAGTACGCGATCCTGATGGGCCCGTTGATCCTCTACGCGATCTACACCACGCCGACCTGGTCCGTGGCACGCAGGCATCGCATGCTGTTCACCTACACCGCGATCACCACCGGTTTGGTCGGTGGCGTGTATCTACTGGTGGCTCTCCACCTGAATGTGTTCAATCAACCCGGAGGCTTCTTCCACTGGTTGCTGGGCAACGTGATCAAGGACACCGCTGCGCAGTATGTAGGCGGTTTGAGATGGCAGTCCGTGATATACGCCTTCGTCGGCCTCGGGCGCGCCCTGATCGGCGCACATTTCGTGTTCGCCCTGCCCGAACTGGATGGGGTGCTGAGCCACGAGTTCAGTGTGAACTCGCTCGACGACGAGCGCTTTCTCGTCGCCACGCTCTCGCCCTGGATGGCGCGTGCACTGGTGGCCGCAACGGTGCTCTGGTTCGCAGGCTTCATCGCTGCCTGCTTACGAGCAATGCAATGCTGGCGCGCGGCCCGGCACAGCCCGCCGATCATCATGGTACTGCTGCTGTTGCTGCCCATGACACTCATGTTCACGTTCTACTTCAGCCGAAACATCGACTTCTGGATCGTACAGTCCGTATGCCTGTGGATCGTGCTTGCCTGGGCAATGGACCGGCTGCAGGCCGTCAGAACCATGGGAGCGCTGACGATCGGATTGTTGCTGATCAACCTCTTCGGCACCATGCAGTTCGTTACTGACGGCAAGTTCGATTACCACCAGTGGCGCATCGGCAGTTTCGTCGACAGCATCGAGCGCGGCGATCGGGTGATCATCGGCGACCCGTGGCCCACCGCATCGTTCATCGTCTATTACGGCGGCGTGGTGCCCGACGATCTCGTGACCGATTACCTGCAGGGCGTGCCGCCGAGCCATCTGAACGAAAAGGTCGACGCGACACTGGCAGCCGGCCATCGGGTATTCATCTACGATGACGTGTTTGCCGTCAGCGAGAAGTCGGCATTGTTTTATGGTCAGGGCTATGTCGATCACGTCGAACGTTTCATCGATAGCCTGCCGGACTTTCAGCCGGTCGGCGACGAACCCGGACGCCGGCATCGAGTCATCGAACCCTGACGCCGTGCAAACGCCGAGATGAACACTGAACACTGGCACCTGACGAAGCCCTCGTGCACCGGTACCGGTGGCATGGTCGCGTCTCAGCATGCGCTGGCAACGAACGCCGGCGCGGCGCAGTTGCTCGCCGGGGGAAATGCGGTCGATGCCGCGCTGGCAGCAGCACTCGCGCTCGGTGTGGTCGAGCCCTGGATGTGCGGGCTCGGTGGCAGCGGGCTGATGACGATCTGGCTCGCCGGCGAACAGCGTGCCCACGTGATCGACTTCCAGGGTGTACTGGCTGCCGGTAGCCGTGCGGAGGACTACCCGGTAGACCCCGACCTGCCGGCCACGCTGATGGGCTTTCCCACCGTACGCGGCAGTCTGAATGTACAGGGTTATCGCAGTGTCACGGTGCCGGGCGCCGCCGCCGGTTTCGACCTCGCCGCACGCCTGTTCGGCAACCGCAGCCGCACAGAGCTTGCAGCACCCGCCATCGCCCTGGCCGGCGTTCGCCGTGCCGCCGACTGGTTCACCACCCTTCAAACCGCGTTGGCGATGCCGACGCTGCGTACCGATGCCGCGTCGGCCGGCATCTACCTGCCCGATGGTTGCCCGTTGCCGCCGGAACGGCCCTGGATTGTACCCGGGCTAGCCAACACGCTCGAGAGTTGGGCCTGCGGTGGCGCCGAAGACTTCTACCGTGGTGAACTGGCAGAACGCATCGTCGCCGACCTGCAACGCGGCGGCTCGCTCATCGACGGTGACGACCTGGCCGCCTACGAAGCCTTGCTGTGCGATGCAAGCCTGTGCACACATCGCGGTGCCACGCTGTACACCCCCGGTGAGACCAGCGGCGGCGGCCGGCTCGCCGAGATGCTGTCGATCATCGCCAGCGAGCTGCCCGCCCCGCCACCGGCACCCACACCCGCCACCTGGGTGCTGTACGCCAATGCACTCGAAGCGGCCTGGCACAGCCACCGGGCACGCCGCGGCCGGGTCACGGAAGTGGGCAGCTGCACATCCCATCTCTCCACCGTGGATAGCGCCGGTAACATGGTGGCACTGACCCATACGCTGCTGAACCGCTTCGGTTCCGGCGTGACGCTGCCCGCCACCGGGCTGCTGATGAACAACGCCGTCTCCTACTTCGATCCGCGACCGGGCTTTACTACCAGCCTGGCCCCGTGTAGGCGCATCAACTCGAGCAACATGTGTCCGACCGTGGCGGTACGTGACGGTCAATCGCTGTTCGCGCTGGGCGCCTCGGGTGGCAATCAGATCATGCCGGCTGTGACGCAGGTAGCGGCCTTGATGCTCGACTTCGACATGGGCCTGGCCGAGGCGATGCATACTCCGCGCATCGACTCCGTCGGTAGCGGTTCGTTACGTGCCGACCCGAGGCTGGGCGACGAGGTGCTGCGGGCGCTGGGCTCGCAACACGATATGGACATCGCCGAGCAGTGCGTGTTTCCGAAGCTCTACGCCTGTGTGTCAGGCGTGGCACGCACGCCCCCTTCCGAGGCCGGTTCCGGGGAATGCACCGGCCTCAACGACCCCTCGTTACCAAGTGGCAGTGCCAGCGGGCCGGCCGCCTTCGATCCTCCGGCCGCCCCTGCCCCGCTGGTGGATGTTCGTGCTTGATGTGTACAATTCAGGGTTATCGTGCGGATCGTACACACCATGAGCGTGGTCATCTCCATTCCCAGCACCCGGCGCCGTGCCTGGTGGGTTACACACCTGCGCACGCTGCTGCCCGACTGGGACATCCGTGACTCGGACGATCCGGGCCCGGCCGACGCGGTGCGCTATGTCGTGGTGTGGAAACCCCGGCCTGGCTGGATGGCAGGCTTTCCTCACCTGAAGGCGATCGTGTCCATCGGCGCGGGCATCGATCATGTACTGGCTGACCCGCAGTGCCCACCCGGTGTGTCGATCATCAAGACCACGGGGCTCGATCTGGTCCAGCGCATGCGTGAGTACGTGGCGTTGCAGGTGTTGCGCATGCATCGCGATCTGCCGACGCTGCAGGCAGCCCAGCGCGAGGCGCGCTGGGCGCCCGCCATCGTGCCACCCGCCTCGCGGCGGCGTGTGGGCATCATGGGCCTTGGCAACCTGGGCACGGCGTGCGC
This sequence comes from Granulosicoccaceae bacterium, assembly GCA_965214025.1. GTDB lineage: Bacteria > Pseudomonadota > Gammaproteobacteria > Granulosicoccales > Granulosicoccaceae > Granulosicoccus. Next base: position 16,746 of record CBDCAW010000021.1, on the reverse strand, counting down.
AACCACATTGCTCTCGCTCGGCTTTCAGGTCTCCGGTTGGTCGCGCGGCGGTACTACGCTTGCCGGGCTGCGCAGTCACGCAGGCGACGAGCAGTTGGGCGCCTTTCTCACCGATTGCGACATTCTCGTGTGCCTGCTACCGCTGACGCCAGCGACGCGGCATTGCCTGAACGCCGCTCTGTTTGCGCAGCTGCCACGCGGTGCCTCCGTGATCAACGCGGCTCGCGGCCAACACCTGGTGGAGGCCGATCTGCTGGCCGCACTCGACTCGGGCCAGATCGGCCAGGCCGCGCTTGATGTATTCGAGGTGGAACCGCTGCCACCGGAACATGCCTTCTGGCAGCATCCCGACATTCTGGTGACCCCGCATATCGCCTCACTGATCGATCCGGAAACCGGTGGGCAGATCATCGCCGACAACCTGCGAACCTTCGAAGCGGTTGGTCGGGTGGATGACGAAGCGGACCTGGCGCGTGGCTATTGAATACCATCGGGAGCCGGCCGCCGCGGAAAAGCACTTCGACTGACTGAAAAGGCGCGCGTGAATCGGTGGATGGCCCCCGATATAGTGCAATATACGACACACTGATCGTTCAATCAGCATGATACCAGTGCACCCGTCGTAGCCGACGTGATGATCAACACCCACTGAGATCCAAATGATGCCATTATCCGAGCGTAACCTTGCCGGAAGACATCGTGGCTCCCACTTCAGGTCAACCCAGCGCCGACGGCGCCAGCACGTCGAACCCGAACCGCAAGCATGTCGGGCACAATAACGACGAAACCAACGATCATTCGCATGTCGCGGTAGTGGATCTGGGTTCGAATTCGGTACGCCTCGTAGTCTACGACGAGCTGAGCCGAGCACCTTTTCCACGCTTCAACGAAAAGTCGCTGTGCCGGCTGGGGGCAAGCCTCGACGAGGACGGCAACCTGGGCGAGGAGGCAATGCGACGTGTGGAGCGGGCGCTGAAGCGTTTCGCCGCCATTGCTGCGGCCATGGATGTCTCCCGCATCGAACTGCTGGCCACCGAAGCGATTCGCAACGCCACCAACGGCGATGCCTTTCGCGATCGCCTGGAGCAGGCCAGTGGCCTGCAACTGCGAGTGCTCGATGGCGATGAGGAAGCGCGGCTCGCGGCAAAAGGAATCATCGCAGGGTTCTACCGACCCGAAGGGTTGGCAGGCGATCTCGGCGGAGGCAGCCTCGAACTGGCGATGATCCGCGACGGTGAGGTGAGCGCCAACACGGTCAGCCTGCCACTGGGCGCCCTGCTGATCCAGAAGCGCATCGAGCAAGACGGCAAGGCGGCACGCGACTACATCGACCAGGTCATTATCGAAGCCCTGCCGCAGGTGATCACCGGCGGCAACTTCTACATCGTCGGCGGCGGCTGGCGGGCATTGGCGAAGGTGCACATGGCCAGCGAGAAGCAGGCCGTACCGGTGATTCACGGCCTTACGCTTGAAACGGATGAACTGCGTGAGCTCGCAAAGTCGATCTGGCAGATGGACAAGGGCGACCTGGAAAAGCTCGATGGTGTGCCGGGCCGCAGGCTTTCGACGATTTCCGCCGCCGCCATGGTGATGGACCGGGTGCTCAAGCACCTGAAACCCGATCAGGTCATCTTCTCCGCGCTGGGGGTACGCGAGGGTTGGCTGTACGACCAGCTCACGCCCGATGCTCAAGCGAAGGATCCGCTGATCACCGGCTGCCGACATCTGGCGATGGAGTCTTCCCGCGTACCGGCATTCGCCGCAGCGCTGGAGCGCTGGACCGATCAACTGTTCGTCGGTGAATCCAGGGCACAGAAGCGGCTGCGGCAGGCCGTGACCACGCTATCGGACATCGCCTGGCGAGAAACCAGCGACGTTCGGCCGAAGCACGCCTTCGAACGCATACTGCGCTTCCCCTTCATCGGTATCACCCATGCCGAGCGAGTGTTTCTGGCCGCCGCCGTGCACAGCCGCTACGGCAAGGCCGCCGACGACGATTCCCTGGAGCTGCTGAGCGACGAGGAAGCCAGCCGGGCGCACATCCTGGGTACCGCGATCTTGCTCGGTTACCGTTTTTCCGGCAGCGTGCCGGAAATACTTGATCAGGCAGCCATTCGCATCCATGCCGACAAGGTGACGCTTGCGGTCGACGATTGTGCCCATGTGCCCGACAGCGAATCGGTGCAGGCCAGGCTGGCGCTGTTGGCCAAGGCACTCGGTAGAGACAAGACTGAGGTTGTCGAGCGACCTGCGAAGTAGTGCTTAGTACCCGATCGGGTTTGCCAGATTCACGGAATCGCCGGTAACTCACATTACATTTCAACAAGATGCCGCACTTAAACTGACGTTGTCGATAACAACTCAGGTAAGTCGTCATGCGCCTTGCAACTTCCGGTAGCCTCACCCGACCACCCGTGTTCGTCCGCGCCATGCTTCACCTGGCCACGGTGATGCTGTGCGGAACGCTGTTCACGTCGCCGCAGGTACACGCCCAGCGGGGCAACATTCTCGCCATCGGTGATTCCATCACCCGTGGTATCGAGGGGCAATGCAGCTACCGTCGCCCTCTGTCGCAGACATTGGCGGCCGACGGCTGCGATGTCGCCTTCGTCGGCCCGCGCTCCGTGCCCAACGGCGATCCGCCAAGCTGCCGCGCCACCAATACGCGCCATGCCGGTTTTCCGGGCTGGAAAGCGGAGCAGTTCATCGACGCGTCGGATCTGACCAGCACGTACATGAGTCAATACGAGCCAGACTACGTATTGCTGCATATCGGATCGAACGATATCAACCGGGGCGACAGCGTGAGCAACGCGGTTGCCGACATCGACGAAATCATCACCCGTACGTTCATCGGCCGACCCTCGGCGAAGGTCATGCTGGCGAACGTCATTCCCTGGGATCAGCGTGGTGGCGGCAACCCGAACGTCGATGAGCTGGCGCGCACCACCGAGCTCAGTGCGGCCCTTGAAGTGCTCGCCGCGGACCGCAAGGCACGTGGTGAGGCGGTCTTCCTGGTGGATGTAGCCACCGGTTTCGATTCCGACGCCATGACCTTTGACGGCATACATCCGAACGCTATCGGTGAACAGTTCATGGCCTCGCGCTTTCTTGCCAGCCTGAAATCCGCGGGTGCCTGCGGTGCGCCTCCATCGCCATTGCCGTCGCTGACGCTCGCCGACAATACCTGGGCACAGATCAGCCTGCCGGCCGATCCGGGCAGCGAATCCACGGTGGCCGACATCTTCGATGAGCTGCCGATGTCGAAATTCAACAACTCATGGGCGATATTCGGCACAGACCTGTCGAATGCCGATGAGTTCGCCTACGAGCGGTTGGCGTTGAACTCTCGCATGCGCGTCGGTCAGGCCTATTGGGTGATCCAGCGCAGTGGCCGACCGGTCTCGATTCGCATGCCCTCGACCAGCAAGCCGGTACCGACTGACGCAGGCATCGGTTGCGCACCGGGCAAGACCTGTTTCCCGAAGCGCCTGCGCAGCAATTCCAGCAAGCTGTTGTGGAATTTCATCGGCTTCCCCTTCAGCAAGACTGAATCGGTGGCGAACCTGCGGGTAGCGACCACGGGCGGTAACTGTGCACGGGGCTGCACTCTGAACGAATCCAGGAACGCAAACGTCACCGGTCGGGTGATGTTTCACGCCGATCCGAGCACCGCCACGGGGTATCGCGAGATCAAGGCCGGAGGTGTGATCAACCCCTGGGAAGGGATGTGGATACCGGTGCTGCCCGAAGCCGACGGTCTGGTTTCCCGAGTGCTCTTCGCGCGATAGCAGGTTCGCGTCTTCCTGATCGATCATGGGTCTGGCCTGTGAATCGGGCGTGCCGGATCCAACAGATCAACGGTAATTCGACTGACATTTCGGCAATGTTCTGCGCCTAGAATACGAGCGATCCATCATCAATTGATAACTCGTCATGCGCCCTGGACTTTACAATACTCTCGCCCGGCTGCCGGCCCTCGCCGGGTCACTTCTGCGCATGATTGCATTGATCGCCTGTGGGTCGGTGCTTGCGGTACCGGTGGTACAGGCCCAACAGAGCCGGATTCTGGCGATCGGCGATTCCATCACCCATGGGTTCGGCAACCAGTGCAGCTACCGCAAGCCCCTGTCGGAAAAGCTGAAGGCGATCGCCGGCTGCGATGTCGCTTTCGTCGGTCCACAGGGTACGCCGCAAGGGAATCCGCAAGCCTGCAAGGCGACCAACACGCGCCACGCCGGCTATTCCGGGTGGCGGGCGGATCAGTTCGTCGCCGACGACGACCGGATCGGTGGCTTCATGAGCGACTACGCACCAGACTACGTGCTGCTGCATGTCGGCTCGAACGATATCAATCAGGGCGACGGCGTGAGCGATGCGGTTGCCGACATCGACGAAATCATCACCCGCACGTTTCTCGGCCGACCTTCGGCAAAGATCATGCTGGCAAACGTCATTCCCTGGGACCCCACCACCTTCGACAACGCGACCGTAGACGAGCTGGCACAGACCGCCGAGCTGAGCGCTGCCCTGAACGCACTCGCCAGCGAGCGCAGGCAGCGCGGCGATGCGGTCTTTCTGGTAGACGTGGCCAAGGGCTTCGATCCCGAGGCATTGACCATCGATGGCGTACATCCGAACGATGCCGGTGAGGAATTACTGGCTTCGCGCTTCCTGGCAAGCCTGAATTCGGAGGGCATCTGTGGTGCGCCCCCGGTGCAGCTGCCGGCACTGACGCTTGCCAACGACACCTGGGCTCAGATCAGCCTGCCCGGCGATCCCGGAGAAAAGTCCACCGTGGCCGACATCTTCGACGAACTGCCGAAAAGCGAGTTCAGCAACACGTGGACAGTGTTCAGTGCCAAGCCTTCGGACGCCGAAGGGCTTGCCTACAAGGAATTGTCATTGAACTCCCGCTTGCGTGTCGGCCAGGCGTATTGGGTGATCCAGCGAAGCGGGAAATCCGTCTTGGTTCGCATGCCAGAGAACAGCACGCCGGTGGCAAGCTCCGCCGTACCCGGTTGTGCGCCCGGCAAGGCCTGTTTCGAGGTTCCCGTGCAAGCCAGTTCAGGCAAGGTCATGTGGAATTTCGTCGGCTACCCCTTCCCTGCTCCCGCATCGGCGGCAGACACACGAGTGGTCACCGGCAGTGGTGGTTGTGAGGAAGGCTGTACGCTGGATGAATCGTATGACAACGACGTCAGCGGCCCGGTCATGTTTCACTACGACGAGAACGCCACCAACGGGTATCGCCAGGTCAGAAGTTCAGATTCGATCAATGCCTGGGATGGCTTGTGGTTACCGGTCCTGCCCACTGCGAATGGCCTCTCACCCAAATTGCTTTTCGGCCGCTAGCCGTCGGTTGCCGACCCACCTCACAAAAGCGGAACCACGTCACCTCCGACAACCGAAGACCGTCAGTAGCAGGCCACTCTGTTGCCCGTATCACAGCGGGTAGCAGGGCGTAGCGGTATCGTTCGACCTCCAGAAGAATAACAACAATGCGGAAATGCCCCACCCCCGGCGCCTTGCAGGTACCGGGAGGTTCAGGGCCCTCACGCAAGAGGTCACAACCATGCTCGCTTCCCATTCGATACGCCCGGTCATCCTGGCTGCAGGCCTGCTCGCATTGCTGCCGATGCAGGCGCAAGCGAAGAACCTTCGCATTATGCCGCTCGGCGACTCGATCACCCAGGGCGTTGATGGGCAGTGCAGCTACCGTCGGGCCTTGAGCCAACGGCTGAATGCAGTCGGCGACCACGACATCGAATTCGTCGGCCCGCGGCAGAGGCCGGCGGGTAGCCCGGTAACGTGTCGTGCTACCGACACCGACCACGCCGGCTTCTCCGGCCGCAGGGCCGACGAATTTACCGATGAACTGATCAGTGAGCTGATGTCTGCTCATGAGCCGGACCGGGTACTGATACACCTCGGCTCCAACGACATCTTTCAGGGTCAGAGTGTGCAAAGCACGGTGGATGATATCGATCGAGTCATCACCGCCATCCTGTTCGAGCGCCCTGGCGCAGTGGCGCTGCTGGCCAACGTGATCCCCTGGAACCTCAACCAGAGAAACGGTAGCGACAACCCGTCTGCGGGCGATCTGGCACTTGGCAGCGAACTCTCGTCGGCTCTTGAAGCACTTGCCGGCCAGCGCATCCGCGAAGGCGACGCAGTACGCCTGGTCGACGTGAACTCCGGCTTCCAGCCGCTCATCCACTCCGTGGATGGCATTCATCCGAACGCTCTCGGTGAGGAGTTGATGGCCACACGCTTCCAGCAGGTACTCGAGGCTGTCGACTGCTGCTTCACAGGCGACGACGATGTGCCGGTGCTGCAACTGGTCGACGCACAATGGTCGCAGATCGGCCTGCCTGCAAACCCGGGTAACCAGGATACGGTGGCGGATATCTTCGACGAACTGCCGGCCGGCGGATATGGCAACAGCTGGGTCGTGTTCGCCGCCGACGAACAGACACGTGCAGCGGCATTTGCCTACGAACGACTTGCCCTGAACAGCCGGATGACTCAGGGGCGGGGCTACTGGGTAATGCAGATGGTGAGCCCAAGCGTCGACATACGGATGTCCGCTGCCAGCCGCCAGGTGAGTCTGACACCGGTATCCGACTGCACGACGGCAACGGATTGTGCAAGCGTAGCCCTGCAGGGTCGCTCTGATCGGTTCCAGTGGAACCTGATCGGTTACCCGCTGGCCGTGCAGACCCGCTTCGACCAGTCTCGGTTCACCGGCACCACCGGTGCCTGCAGCGCAGGTTGCTCGTCGAGCGACGCCGAGAGCAACGGTATGGTTCACGATGTAATGTGGCACTACGACTCGCAGGTCAGCGGTGGCTACCGCGAAATTCGCGGCACCGATACACTGCAACCCTGGGACGGTCTCTGGGCAGCCGTACTGCCTGCAGCCAGCCGCACGGTGCCGGTCTGGCAGGTCGCTCCCTGATACCGGGCACGCACGCAAAGCAAGAGCCGCGCCTCGGTGAGAGGCGCGGCTCTTTGCGGTTCAGCAGGTAACACTTCACCCGGCATCATCAGGCTACAGGCGAATCATGAACGGGTGGCCAGCCACCGGATCGCGTTCATACCAGGGTCGGGGCAGCGACACGATCGGTCGAGACGCTGTCTGTCAGTGAGAATGGAGAGACTGGAAAGGCGGTAGGTGTCAGCACGCTGATCGTGCGAAGGTCAGGAGACTGGCAGGGCAGTCAGTTTCAGCGTGCCGTTCGTGCGAAGGTCAGAGGGACTGGCAAGGCGGTAGGTATCAGCGTACCAACGTGGCAAACGAGCCCTGCGTGTCGGCGCTGACAGACTCGTCAGAACCGACGGTATCAACGAGGTCTGTCAACAGCGAGCTGCCGACGATCATGTCCGAGCTGATTTCGGCGGGAACGGTTTCATCCACGGTGTTCATGCCGGTGGGAGACAGATCTTCTGCAGGTTTCCACAAAGCGATGCCGAGTACCAGTACCAGACCAATGCGGGCGAAGCCAACCAAAGGTGCGGGTAAGTCTTTCATCGTTCCATCCTCTTCCGTATCAGTGACCCTATTTTATGGAAGTCGGACGAAACTGATTGCGAACTATTCCCGCTCGATCCGGCAAAAAGCTACAAGCCGGAAGTCCAGCCGCCCAAACGGGGCGACTGGGTCACATCTTGCGGCTGAACACGCCCGCGACAGCAGCCTCAGCGCTTGATGCGCTCACTCTCAGGCATACTGATGCGTACCTTGGCATCCGCGTTGGCAGCGAACACCCAGACCCCATCGAACGGCTGCAGGGATCCGGAAGTTCTCGTGAGCGTCTCGTATCGGCCCTTGCCGGTGTCGTATCGAAACGCAGTACTTGCGACCAGACAACTCGAGTCGGGCCCTCCCCTCTTCGTGCAGGCGGTGGCAGAGCTTCTGACAGGGTCGGATTCGCTGAGCACGAGAACCTTGCCGTTGGGCGCCACGACCCGGGTGTCACTCCACGCCGTCGTCGTACGGTATGGCGAGCCGAGCATGTTCCAGCCATTGCCCGACGCCTGACGGGTCGAGACGGCCGCATCGATGGTGCTCGGGTACTCACCCTGCACGCTGATCTTCTTGCCGCTGTCCCTGGAAATCATCCAGTAACCGACCCCTGCCCGAAGATCGTCGCCCAAGCTCAACTGACGGTAGCCGCCGTCGACGAACTCGAATGCCACCCAGCGACTGCCGTAGCCACTCACGCCCAGATCATCACCGAAGACATCACGTAGTTTCGCGGATGTGGAAACTCCGACGTCGCAGGGTAACGAGACCATGCGCCATGTGTTCGTCGGCATGACTGACGTCTCATTGCACGGGGGCTGCTGGTTGTAGTACCAATCCACCTCACTATTGAAGAACAGGGAAGCCTTGCTGATGTGGACGGGTCGGTTGCCGTTGAGGCGCTTGCCCGAAACCACACACGATGCCGCTGCGGTTTCCGTGTTGTCGTAGGTTAGCGTCACGTCGCAATCGCTGCCACTCTTGATACCACCGTAGCTGAGCTTGATGCGGTAGTCGTCAGCGGTGCCCTGTTGGCCGTCGACGCCTGCCATGCCATAGCGAACCGTGGCCACGTCGTCCGGACCGACCGAACGGATTACCTGGCCGGGGTTGATGTCGTGCTGCATCACAGCTTCAGAGTTCGGTGACTTGAAACGCGCACTGAGGCCTCGGCGCGCATTCACCGGAAACAGGTCACCCGCCGGCAACTGACCCAGGTCGCTGGTGTACGTCGTGCCATCGATGACCGCTGGCAGCGTGAACGGATTGTTGTTGTTGCGGTTGAAGAAGTACAGGTTCCGATCATCTCCACGCACATCGTCGTCGGTGCCGAAAACACCGTCGAAGCCGGCGTTCAGGTCATACTGGTTGTTCGCCCCCCTGTCAGACGCGGTCGCTCCTGCAGCACGGCCACCTACGACCGACCCCAGGTTCGCGTGGCCGAGGCCCATGCAATGCCCGAGCTCATGCAGTACCACTGACTCGAAATCGATCTTGTTGTTCGGCAGAATGCCATCTCGGATATTCGAGCTGGCCGGACGCAAGCGGTTCCAGCGTGCAATCGCATTACGTAGTGGCCGCTCCGCCCGCGCCGTCGTGCCAGGCGTCATGCACACCTTGATATCCAGCTGCGTTTCCTGCCCGGTATAGCCGATCGGGTAGGTGGTATCGCCGAAGATGAAACTGCCGGCATGCGCTGAGGATATGCCGAGCGCACCGCTACCCATCACCAGCGCCATACTCAGGGCCAGGGTTGTTTCTTTCGAGGTGATCATGGCTTGTCTCCCGCACGGGAGAACAGCTCGAGCATGGACTGCTCTATATTACGCAACGAGCCGACACCGGGAACCGCCTCGTCAGGTAGCTCGGAAATCGACTGCATGTTGATCGTTTGCAGCTTTGCGGCCGCCGCCGAGCCGTCGTCGTAACCACTGCGCCGCGAATAATCATTGCTCGGCTGCGCCGCTGCGAGTTTGATCGTACTAACGGTGGCGTCCGACCTATAAACCAGTTCCCCGTCGTCACTCTGTGGCGCGCTGTCGTCGAACTGCAAACTTGACAACAGGCCCGGTACGTTCTGCGCATCGCGCAGCTTGGCCACCAGCGCATCGCGCTCCTCCGGCCCGAGCTGCAACACATGCAGGCCAGGGTCGATGAATCCGGCAGGGCGCATGATCTCTACACGGCCCGAACCGAAGACCTTGACCATCGGATGACCGGTGGTATTGGGTAACAGGGGGTGGTATCGATCCAGGGTGAGAATCGGGTTCTCCGTCGCAGGTTGTGCCAGTGCAGCTACGCTCCACATCACGCACAGCAGCGCCGCGGGCCAGCACCGTCGTCTGTCAGGCATCATCACACTTGCTCCAAGGCTTGAGAATGGATTCCGGATCGAAGGGCCGTTGCGGACCGACACCGTGCTTCGGCGCCGGTAAACGTACCTTTTTCCGGAACAGGCGCATCGCACCGGCAAGCCTCCTGGCCGCACCGAATTGCCACGCACGTCGATCTAGCGGTCACCTGCCCGACGACATGAAGCGCTGCGCGAGAAGAGAATGACGTCACAGTATGAAAATGACGACTGGCTCACAAATCGCCACAGTGTTGGGAGTATCGGCATGAAAGAAAAGACTCCGGGAGAATGAGCCGCTACAGGCCTCACCCGTCCGGGTACGAACCAGCCCGGTAGGTGGCTACCGGGTACTCCGCAATCAGGTAAAACTCGACCCGGCCTGCCTGTCTACCGGCCGGGAAGACGATGCAGGGGCGTTGCCTACTGACCGGGGGACGGTGGCGGAGCAAAGCCACCGGCCGCACCCGCTTCAGATTCGCGGTTCGGATCGCTCGGACCGCCGGGAAAATCCAGCGGTGGAGGCCCACCGAGGTTGCCCGGTCGCCGCTCCTCCTTCGGCACGAAATACCGTGCTGCATCGGTGACCGGGTAGCTCTCGGGCACGGCAACGGCAGGGCCTGAAGAGCGCGAAGGTTCGGTATCGCCGTCCGCCGCGCTATCGGTACTCGGATCGACATCGGTAGCGAGCTCTGGCGAGGTATCCGGTACGCTGTCGGCGTTGGCGCTGCCCGTCATTGCAGGGGTGTCAGGTTCGACGGCCGACAGGTCCGTATCGACATCGTTCACATCGCTGCCGACCGTGGCATCGGCCGCAGAGTCATTGGCGCCGGCCGCCTCGTCTGACACCGCGAAGGGTGACGATTCGTCGGAACTGGCCGAATCAGGGCTTGCTGCACCCTCCGGCGCAGCCGGGTCCGTGGCACTACCGACAGATTCGGAGGGCGCAGCCTCCGTGGCGGTCGTCTCAACGGGCGCGGGCTCGCCGGAGAGCCATAGCCAGACGCCGACGAGCGCAATCAGACCAGACGCGACTGCTAGCCACTGCTTGTTCATAGATTCAATACCTTGGATGAATAGGATCACGGGTGACAGGCAACGCGCGATCAGTATAGACAGCAGAACCCCATGGCGCGATTCAGCTACCGGGTGGTGGCGGTGGTCCGATCCGGGAGCTGACATCGAGCAACCTGAGCTCCGAGCAGGCAAGGGTACTACTAGTCGTTCCGCCGTCGAGCAACAGATTGCCGCCTTCGGCACCGTTCACGCCGACGCTACCCGCCTCATTCACCGTGAATGACCACCGACCGGAAAGCGGGCAACCAGCACTGCCGCCTTGCACAGAGCCCGAGGCGTCGAATTCACGTTGCTCTCCATCGAATGCCAGCATTGCCTGATAGCCCACTTCACGCAGGGCGTAGACACGCGACCGATCGAGAAGCAATGTCAGTGCCTGTACCGATATCGTCTGATCCGCGATACCAGCGCTGAACAGCGTCAGATCGGCATCGCCTGCCAGGAAGATGCTGCCTTCGGAATCTTGGCGGATCAAATCACCGTCGATTCGTACGCGGGCAGGCCCGTTGCTCAGCTCGACACCGGTGAACTCCATGGCGATCGGTGCAGTGGAGGCCTGCGCCTGCGTGCTACCGAGAATGATAACACCCTCCGCGATCACCTCGGACTGCACGCTCAAGGCACAATCAGTGAATTGAAAAGTGGCGGCGTCAGCCGATCTGTTGATCTGTACGGATCCGGAGTTGGCACACGCCTCGTCTGGCTCGTCGTCGAGCAACACGCCAAGTTCGGCGAACAAGGTATCCGCGACGAAGAACAGTGCATCGTTGGCCTGCAAGCCGTCGCTCGCGATACTTCGCTGTTCTGAATCATTCAACGTATCGGCTGAATTTTCGGCACCACCTGACCCACCCGAGCACCCGTAGACGAATGACATCACCGCAATCAGCACCTGGAACGGCCTCGATTTGCCCCCTTTCCAACGTTTCATTCCCTGCTACCTCATGAAGATTGCCATGGCCACCCAGGCCCACCGCTGGCTCATCGCCTTCGTGCTTTTGTCTATCGGCCTGACGGTGCTGATGCTGAATCACGAGCCGGCTGCCCTGATCGCACGCGTGCAGATGATCGTCGGCGATTCGCCGCAGGCGGCGTGGCTGCTGTTTGCCGTGCTCACGCTGATTTCGCAATTGCTGATCGTGCCCAGCGGTTCCCTGTTGCTGATGGCAGGCGGATTTCTGCTAGGTGCAATGCCTGCTGCTCTTATCTATGCGTTGATTCAGGTACTGACCACCTGGCCGGTCCTCTGGCTCGGGCGTAACGGTGGCATGGAGCGGGCGGAGAGGCATCTGGAAACTCTGAGTCCGATGTTGTCACGGATGGCGCAGGCACTGCGGGAAGCACCGTTCAGCCTCGCCCTGGTACTACGGCTGACACCGGTCATTCCATCGGCGGTTGCCTGCCTGCTGTCGGTGGCTTTCAGCGTTCCGCGGTCCGTGTTCCTGTTGGCGACGACGCTCGTGTGCTGGGTGCGCCCGGTGTTCTTCGCAAGCATCGGTGCCGCGGTGCCCGCATTGAGTCGCCTGGCCAGACCTGCAGATGTGCTGGATGCCGGCACCCTGTGGCCTTTGCTGCTGGCATTTGTCGGCGCGGTTGCCTTGCTGATGAGCCGGCTTTGGGTCAATCACCGACTGCAACGCGCGCTTGCAAAGCAGCTCGAGTCCGCCGATAGTTGAGTGATGGGAAGTCTTTTCAAGAAATCGAAATCCGCCACCACCTCGGGAAAATCTGCCACACCTGGCGAAGCCGGTGTCGCGCACTTTCTCGACGCGGTGAAAAAGGTACCGACCAGAGCCGACAATGCCGCCCGTGGCCGTCTGATCTTCGCGCTCGACGCTACCGCCAGCCGGCAGGCCACTTGGGATCGCGCCATGCGCCTGCAAGGCGACATGTTCGTCAAGACGCGAGGGATGGGCAACCTGGATGTGCAGCTGGTGTTCTATCGCGGCTACCGCGAGTGCCGGTCCTCACCGTGGTTGAAGGACTCTGAAACCTTGCTCGGCATGATGAAGAAAGTGACCTGCGAAGCCGGTGGCACTCAGATTTTGCGTATCCTGGACCACTCACTGGCCGAAACTCGCCTCGAATCCGTACAAGCACTCGTGTTTGTCGGTGATTGCGTCGAGGAATCGCTCGATGAACTGGCACGGCGCGCCGGCGAACTCAAGTTGCTGGGGCTTCCGCTTTTCATCTTTCAGGAAGGTTCCAACACACAGGCTGGTGAGGCATTCGCTACCCTCGCCCGCTTGTCCGGTGGCGCTCATTGCCAATTCGACGAGCGTTCAGCCGATCAGTTGGGACAATTGCTGAATGCGGTGGCAGCCTATGCCACGGGCGGACGGCAAGCGCTGAAGCAACTTCAACGCGAGGGCTCCGGTTCTGCCAGCCTGCTACTCGAACAGCTCGATTGAGTTCCACCCGTCCTTGACCTCTCAGTGCTTGACGTCCCGGCGCTTGAGAACCTCGACCAACCCAACAACCAGTGAGATCTGATGCGAGCGATTGTCTTGGTAGCCCTGATTGTGGTGGGCTACCTGATCTACAAACTGTATTTCAAGAAACTCATGCAGCAAGGCAAGCCAGGGCAGATCAAGCTCGGCATGATTGCGCTGGGGCTGGTATTCCTCGCTCTGGCGCTGACCGGACGGGCACCCGCGATATTCGCCCTGCTCGGTGCGGCGATGACTCAGATCGTGCGCTTCGCGCCGCTGCTGATTCGCATGGCTCCCTCCCTGCGTCGCTATCTCGGTGGCGTCGGCATGGGTGCCGCGGGCATGGGCGCTGCAGGCGCCAGCGGATTCGGAAATGTAGGCGGCTCGGATAAACAGACGTCACGCGTACGTACACCGACGCTTTCCATGAGCCTGGATCATGCGAGTGGTGACATCGATGGTGAGATTCTGGCGGGCGAATTTGCCGGTCGAACACTGGGATCGCTGACACTTGTGGAACTCAAGACGTTCCATCGTTATTGCGAGCATACCGACGCGGACGCAGTGCAACTGCTGCAAGCCTATATTGCCAGGGCGCGTGCGGGTGAATGGGACGAGGCGCCTGACGATGATGGGACGAAACAGGCAACCGGCAATGGCAGCCTGAGCGTTCAGGAGGCTTACGAGATTCTTGCGCTGGAGCCCGGCGCAACACGCGATGAAGTGATCAGTGCACACAGAAGCCTGATGGGAAAGCTTCATCCCGACAAGGGCGGCAGTACCTATCTGGCAACGAAGGTAAACGAGGCTCGTGAAGTCTTGCTGAAAACGGTAGGTTGAGGCCGACGGCCTGGCGCCGTCAACCCCTACGGACGTAAAACGCTAGATCGCCAGTTCTTCCACATCTCCACCCTTTTCAAGGTGAGACAGGACCCAATGCGGCTTGCGCCCGCGACCTGTCCAGGTTTGCTGAGGATCAGCAGGATTGGCGTATTTCGGCTGGGCCTTGCCTTTCATCGACGCACGTTTCTTGCCGGCCGGACGGCCGCGCTTCTTGCCGGTCGCCGCCTGGCGAGTACTCGCACTGGCACTGCCTGCCAGCTCACTGAGATCGATCCCGGCCTTCCTGGCGACCGCTTTCAGCTCGGCAATCGCTGACTTGCGGTTCTGGCTTTCCTTCGCATCGATCGCCTTGTCGATGCGATTCTTTTCTTTGTTGAGCTTTTCTACTGACCAGCTCGAATAATCTACAGCCATCAAATGATCTCGGGTTGTGGTGTCAAGAGCAGCTTCTGCTCCGGAAAAACAGGCCGCTGAGGGGATCACGGCGGCTTAATTGAATCACTGTCGAAAGGCCTTGCAGGCTGGAACCGCCAGCGAAACTGTAGCGGAATCTAAACCATACGGAGGTTTTTCGCAATATCGGCGGTAACAACAAGGGTGACATGGCTGCCACAAACCCTCAATTAAAGGGGAAATGGGTATCAGCTGGCTCGATCTCAAGCAACGATTGGGTGAAAGCTGAGAAAAATTGCTATCTCTCACAGACTTCCGAAGCGATCAATCAGCGTCGGGTATGACGCCATGCAAGTCGTGATCGTCGGCCGCGGTGATCGTGACTTCGATGAAGTCGCCGGGTTCGATGTCGTATTCATCGACAGCCACATGCACGCAACCATCGATTTCAGGCGCATCGCTACGGCTGCGGGCACGGGCCTGCTCTTCGCCCACCTCATCGATCAACACGATCTCGGTTCCACCGACTCTGGCCTGCAAGCGTTCGGCACTGATGCGGGCCTGAGTTGCCATGAACCGTTCATGGCGCTCGGCCTTCAACTCGTCGGGCACGGCACCGGATAACGAATTGGCGGAAGCGCCCTCTACCGGTGAATACTGAAAGCAACCGACGCGATCGAGTTGAGCCTGCTCCAGAAAATCGAGCAACTCCTGGAAGTCTTTCTCGGTCTCGCCGGGAAACCCGACGATGAAGGTGCTTCGAATGGTGAGTTCCGGACATATTTCCCGCCACGCTTGAATACGGGCGAGATTGTTCTCCGATGCCGCGGGCCTCTTCATCGCCTTCAGGATGCGCCGGCTCGCGTGCTGGAACGGGATGTCGAGATACGGCAGGATACGCCCTTCGGCCATCATGGGAATAATACTATCGACGTGCGGATACGGGTACACGTAATGGAGCCGTACCCAGATACCCAGCTCGCCGAGGGCATCGCACAGCTCGAGCATTCGCGTCTTTACGGGCCGCCCATTCCAGAAGCCGGTGCGATAACGGATATCGACTCCGTAGGCGCTTGTATCCTGCGAGATGATCAGTAACTCGCGCACCCCCGCATCTTTCAGACGCTGTGCTTCGGCCATCACATCACCGATGTTCCGGCTTACCAGATCGCCGCGCATCGATGGAATGATGCAGAAGCTGCAACGATGATTGCACCCTTCCGAGATCTTGAGATAGGCATAGTGCTTCGGTGTGAGCTTGATGCCCTGGGGCGGCACCAGATCGAGAAAAGGATCGTGTGCCGAACGCCTTGGCAGATGCCGATGAACGGCACCGACCACTTCCTCATAGGCTTGCGGGCCTGTTACGGCCAGTACCTGTGGATAGCGATGCATGATCTGCTCGGCGTTCGCACCCAGGCAACCGGTGACGATGACCCGCCCGTTCTCGTTCATGGCCTCACCGATGGCATCGAACGATTCCTCGATGGCACTGTCGATAAAGCCGCAAGTGTTCACGACGACCACATCGGCCTCGTCGTAAGCCGGTACCACATCGTAGCCTTCGGTGCGCAACTGGGTCAGGATTCGTTCGGAATCGACCAGTGCCTTCGGACACCCCAGACTGACGAAACCGACTTTTTCGGAAGACATTAAATATTCAGCGCACTCGATGAAGCGGAGGCAGGTTGATGCTGCCACCCGAAGACTGTGTACCGAGATTATATACCGGCAGCCTCGCGCCATTGACCTTCATCGGCGGAATGAAGAGTGTTCATCCGAGCCGAACGCTTCGCAGGTGCCAGCTCTTCGGCGACCAGGGTCGCCAGCCGCGACTGATTAAGTGTGTAGAAGTGGAAGTCACGAACGCCTTCCGCCTGTAACTCGCTGCACAACGAAAGGCACTGCTCCACCGCTATTTGCTCGAATTCAGCCTTGTCGTGCACATCGGCGAAGCGCTTTCGCACAGCCTTTGGCACCGACGCACCACATCGCGCACTGAAGTCACAGACCTTGCGGATGTCGTGAATGGGCAGTATTCCGGGTATCAGCGGCTTGTCGATACCCGCAGCCACGGCCCGATCGCGCCATCGCAGGAACATCTCGGCCTCGAAGAAGAACTG